>CAJTZX010000013.1 GCA_910584345.1 uncultured Eubacterium sp.
TTAAAGAAAAGTCTGTAAAATCAATAATTTAGGACTTGACATTATAGGAAGGAGAAGGCTTATAAAGACTTCTATAACAAATAAGTCACTTATTGAATAAAACTGAAATTAGTTTTCATAATTTATTTTTTATGATTTATGCAGTTTAGGCATTTTTGATTATTTAATATAGGTATTAGATTTTTGCAAAAACTCATTCTATAATAAATATAATTCAACAGAAATTTTTTTGTGAATGGTGAAACAGATGATGCTTTGTCTGTGTCTGGAGCGAAAGGAGGATATCAAACAGGCTGAAAAATAAATAAGTAAATATTTTTGCAGATATCTGCATAAACCGTCTGATTATGATGAACGGGTAGAACTGGGGCAGGAGGAATAAAAATAAGATCACATTGAAATTAAGTGTATACAGATTATAGGAGGAGTTATAAATGTATCAAAAAATGAAATAGAGAATTCTGATGTTTTTAGTAGCGTGTCTGTTATTTACAGCGCTGCCATTCGGTAATTTTTATTCTATGAGGTTATCAGCAAAAACAGGAATTTCTGTGCAGATGCAGATTGGAAAAAAGAAAGTAACAAAGAAAACATTTCAAATGAAAGCGGGCACTTCCAGGCAGTTAAAGGTAAAGGCTCTCGAAAACAAAAAATCAGTCAGAATAAGAGCTGTCCAGTACCGCAGCAGTAATAAAAAAATAGTTTCTGTTACTAAAAATGGTGTCATCCGTGCAAAGACATCTGGAACAGCAAAAATTACGGCAACAGTGAAAACAAACCGTGGAAAACAGACGGCATGGCTGAAAGTAAATGTAGTACACCCAAATCAGGAATCAGGCGAAACACCACAGCAGCCGGGTGAGACGCCGCAGCGTGAGCCTGTACCAGAACCTTCTTTGCCGGATGAATCTGGTGAGAAAATACTGATTGCATATTTTACGCGCAGCGGCAATACAGAAAAGCTCGCTGATATGATATCAGACAAAACCGGGGGAACAAAATTTCGGATTGAGACAGAAACGGCATACCCGCAAGATTACGACGCAGTGCTTGAACAGGCTTCCGAGGAAAGAGAGCAGAATGCGAGGCCGCTTTTAAAGACACGTGTGGAAAATATGTCTGATTATGGAACGGTATTTTTAGGATATCCGATCTGGTTTGGCGATACCCCGATGGCGATTCATTCTTTTTTGGAAAGCTATGATTTTACGGGAAAGAAAATTATTCCGTTTTGTACGTCAGGCAGCAGTTCGCCACAGACAAGCTATGCAAGTGTGAGGGCGTCCGTAACTGGAGCTGAAGTACTGGAAGGTTTTTGGATACAGGGAACATCTGCGGGAAAAGCGCAGGATGCAGTAAGCAGGTGGATTGACAGGCTTGGAATTACTGGCGAAAATCAATCACAAAGAACGGCAGGGAGTGAAGAAGGAAAAGTGAAAATTACAGCAGGAAATACTGTTTTTTATGCGGGGCTGGAAGATAATTCTTCTGCGAAGGCTTTCAGGGAAATGCTTTTGGAAGGGCCGATTACCATACGAATGAGTGATTACGGGGATATGGAAAAAGTCGGGTCGCTGGGAAAAAGTCTGCCAGCAAATGATGAAAATATTACGACTGGCCCTGGAGACCTGATTCTTTATCAGGGTAATTCACTGGTCATTTACTATGATGCGAATACATGGAATTTTACAAGGCTTGGGAAAATTGATGGTGTTACAAGACAGGAGCTTCTTGCAGCTTTTGGGAACGGTGATGTAACGGTCACATTGTCACTTACGTAAGTAAATCAGGAAAGACTTTTTATTACAACAAAATAAAGGCAATTGGCGTCTGCAATTTTTATCCGGAAAGGCTGGTTGATTTATGCCTGAACGCAAAAATCAGGCCGATGGTCAACCAGGTAGAGCTGCATCCGTTTTTTGCACAGACAGACGCGCTTGCCGTTATGAAAGAATTTGGTGTGCAGCCGCAGGCATGGGGCCCGATGGCGGAAGGAAAGCATGGAATCTTTACCCATCCGGTTCTTAGTGAAATCGGAGCGAAATATGGAAAGAGTGCTGCACAGGTGTCCCTGCGGTGGAATGTGCAGAGGGGGGTTGTCATTATTCCGAAATCTGTTCATAGGGAACGTATGGAAGAAAATTTGAATATCTGGGATTTTGTGCTGAGTGATGCGGATATGGAAGCTATCCGTGAACTGGATCTGGGGCATAGTGAGATTATTGACCACAGCGCGGCTGATACCGCGAAATTTCTGAATGGATGGAAGATTCATGAGTAGATAAGATTATAGATGCAAATATAAATATAGGAGGGACATTGGCGTGCGGCTTGTATTTTCCGTTCCGTATGTAGCTGTATTCCGTATGGGTGTGATTGCACTGGCGATGTTCCTGGACTGGTGTATACTGGCAGTCATATTTTATATCCGCTTTAAAAGCGGTAAATGGAAACAGTATTAGCTGATCTGATATTTATTTATGGAAAGGAATGGATCATGATATGAATATTTTAGTGATAGAGAGCAGCCCGCATAAAAAGGGTTCCTCAAATTTATTAGCAGAAAATTTTGTAACAGGCGCAGAGGAAGCGGGGCATCAAGTGGAAATTTTTGACTCTGCCCGTGCAGACCTGCATCCATGTCTTGGATGCGGCGCCTGTGGGATGTCTGCGCCGTGCTTCCAGAAAGATGATATGGAAATTTTAAGGGAGCTGATTCTGAAAACGGATATGATGGTATTTGTAACGCCGTTATATTATTTTGGAATGTCTGCACAGCTGAAGACAAAAATCCATAAGTATTAGGATTGGAAAGAAAGATGTAACAAAAAGAACGTACCGGATGAAGACAGGAAAAACAAAAAATTGCAAAGTAATGATTAAGCCATCAGAAGCAAAAGACAAAATCAGCTATCTGTCAGGCCATCCGGCTGTTGTATCTGTAAATAACAGGGGGAAGCTTACGGCGAAACGTTCCGGGAGTGCGAAGGTTACTGTTACAGTAAACCGCAGAGGGAAAAAGAAGAGTACATGGATGAAAGTCAGAGTAACAGGCAGCAGTTCAGGTAAACAGGAGAACCCGCCTTCTGGCGGAGATGAAAAACCGTCGGATGACCAAAACAGCGAAGCGGCAGGAACGCCTATTGTCTATGTGACTAGAAATATAGACAGCGCAGGGCTTATGAAAGTCTATCAGGCGCTTCAATGGGCATCGTCAGGCAAGGTTGCTGTAAAATTGAGTACAGGGGAGCCGCCTGCAAGCAATTATCTTGATCCGGATCTGATCCGGGAGCTTGTGCAGTCTGTGGATGGGACGATTGTAGAATGCAATACCGCATATGGCGGTTCAAGAGCTTCTACTGCAATGCATATGCAGGTAGCAAAAGATCATGGATTTACAGAAATTGCAGATGTGGATATCCAGGATGCGGAAGGTTCTATGGAAATACCAGTGAAAAATGGCTCAAGGCTTTCCGTAAATTATGTCGGAAAGAATTTTGGACATTGGAGCATGCAGAGGAAATAGGGCTTGGGAGCAGGGTGTATGCGCTTGTGGATATTGACAAGTAAAGAAAATTTTATAAGCATTGATATATCGTGTTACAGCAGGAGGTACAGAATGGAGAAAGATAATGAAACAGACTTTCCATCTATGAAATGCGCTGTGATAAAGAGACAGTTTACGAGAATAAATAAATGTAATTTTCAGAATGGTATAAGGAAATCTATATAGGAGGCAGATATGATGATGAACTATTATGAAACAGACCCGGAATTTATGGAGCGGATGATGCATTTTACGTTTGAAGAAGTAGTAAATGAACCGGGTCAGGAGCTATCGGATGAAACACGCTATATGGCGATTCTTGCAACACTGCTTGGATGCCAGGGCATAGAGGTTTACAGGGATATTCTTGTAAAGGCGTTGGATGGTGGGTTGACGCCTGTTATGGCAAAAGAGATTGTTTATCAGGCAGTGGATTATCTTGGAATCGGCAGGGTTATGCCTTTTTTGTCCGCTACAAATGAGATTTTAACAGCACGTGGCGTTCAGCTGCCGCTTCCAGCTCAAACTGGAACAACGATGGAAAACCGTCTGGAAAAAGGAGCACAGGCACAGGCGGATATTTTTGGAGAGCATATGAAAGAAGCGTGGAAGACAGGACATATCAACCGGTGGCTTGCTGCAAACTGCTTTGGAGATTATTATACAAGAGGTGGCCTGAATTTGAAACAGAGGGAAATGATTACGTTTTGTTTTCTGGCAGCACAGGGAGGGTGTGAGCCTCAGCTTACCGCACACGCGAAAGGAAACATGAATCTTGGAAATGATAAGGATTTTTTAATCCGGGTGATATCCCAATGTCTGCCATATATTGGATATCCGCGCAGCCTGAATGCGGTGAATTGTGTGAATCGGGCAGCAGAATGATGCGTAGAGACATATTTTGAAACTGTTATCTCGTTTTGTGAAAAGTAACAGGATACAAGGAAGAATATGCATCCGAGAAGAAAATTGTGCAGGAAGTTTTATTATAGTTATTAGACATTTTGTTTTGACTTGAATTTTAAAGTAGATGTCCGAAACAGGACATCTACTTTTTTGTTTAAGGAGGGATGGATGTTGATGATCGAAGAAGCAAGCAGACAGCGTCAAATTGGTTTTGAAGAGCATATGTTCAGGGGTTTTTAACCGTTTTTTCTTACTGCATTGTCATAAAAACGAAAATAGTCTGGTCGGTGGCGTGATTGTGTATATTCAAACATGATACCGTCGCTGTTATAGGTCTGACTGCTGACAACAGCCATGCAATTATAGTCTCTGGCATTCATTTTCAAGTATTTTTCATCAATCTGTGTCATTTTTTCTACAGTCATAACCCGCTTACTGTTTACGATTGTCATATGTAATGTCTGTTCCAGATATTGATAAATGGAAGTTTCTGCAATTTCTTTTGTGAGACCTGGAATAGTCTCTTTTAAAAAATAATTATGGTTAAGAATTAATGGTGTATCATCTAAAAAATGAAGACGCTGGATATAATAAACATCAGTTCCGGCAGGAAAACCTGTGTTTAAAGACTGACTTTCGTTAATTTCAAACTCAGTAAATAAAAGAACTTTTGTAAGGGGGATGTGGCCGTTTCGAATGGCGGATTCCTGAAAACTTTCAATTTCTCCAATTGTAAAGGCAGTCTGTGCAACCGGCTGATAGATATTGCGCACACCTTTTCCCTGTATTGTCTGTACATAGCCGTCAGTGACTAGGCGACTGACGGCTCGGCGAAGAGTGTTACGGGAACAGCGATAGGTTTGAATCAGCGAGTTTTCCGATGGCAGAAGTTCCTGATAAGTAAAAACATCGTTT
Source organism: uncultured Eubacterium sp. (assembly GCA_910584345.1). Taxonomy (GTDB): domain Bacteria; phylum Bacillota; class Clostridia; order Lachnospirales; family Lachnospiraceae; genus Eubacterium_J. The sequence continues at coordinate 5,369 of CAJTZX010000013.1, forward strand.
TCAATTTTCTGTTTTAAGTCTTTGTAAATACTTTCGTATATTGTTTTCGGCATATTTGTCTACCTCTCAAATTCTTATGAAACTATTATAGAAATTGATAACTCAAAAGTCAATATCTTGTTTAAACAAATTTTGCAATTAGTATTGACATGTTTAAACAAGTATGATATAACAGAAGCAAGATACATGTTTAAACAAGTTAAAAAGGAGGAAGCAAAGAATGGGAAAATATGCTGAAGATGCAAAACAGCTGTTGCGTCTGGTAGGTGGAAAAGAGAACATTGCTGCGGTATCACATTGTATGACGAGAATGAGGTTTGCATTGGTGGAACCTTCAAGAGCGGATGTAAAAGCGATTGAAGCAATGAAGGTAGTGAAAGGAAGTTTTACACAGTCGGGGCAGATTCTGGAGAAGAATCAGTGGAGGCTGGAACCTGAGAATCCGTCATCAACTATTTTGGATTCGATTTCCATTAGTCCGCAGGAATGTTTTACGTTAGATATTTTATATGGAGCTGGAAGCTTTAACCATGTGATTGGAGATGCAATTTTACATTGTCATCTTTATCCGCATTTTATTGATGGAATGTGGACTTTATGGAGGATTTATGACCGGCTGCAGGATAGAACAGGAAAATTGCCTGATGGAACGCCAATTGCAGCGCTGCAGCCATTAAAAGACAGAGAAAAACCATTGAAAAAGGATGAACTGCATCCTGGATATCCAAATTTTATAGAAGGAGTGTTTGGTGAACCTCCGCTTCAGCCGCCGCTTGGTGTGCGTGATGCAGACGGAAATGTAACAAATGAACCAACATTGCTTGAGCAGGCTAATTTTGTAGAAAATGCAGTACCCGAAGCGTTATATACAGATACATGTCCATGTAATAAGGATGAAAATGTAAAAATATTCGAAATCGCTCTGGAAGTTTTGCATGGGATGTGGAGTCAGGTATGTGGGGAATTTTCAGGGTAGTTCGAAAATCCTTTAGGTGCACATGCAGAGGAATTTATAGAAAAATAATAGATTGTTTTCGGGAGGAGCATATAATACTGTATTTTTTAGATTATTTTAAATATAAAAGAGAGTACTGGAAAATGATACCTTACATTTTTCAGTACCCTTTTTTGCAATTATGTATCTCATTCATCTTGTTTAAGTAGTACCGTCATTCTATCAACCATTTCGTTAATAATACCAGACTGCTTAGCTATATTGGCTGTATCATTTGCATTGCTTTCTGTCATGGCGTTGATAGAATTAAAACGGAACTACTTTTAAAGATGCCTGGGTGCTATTTGCAAGATTTCCAACCTCTGTAGTGACAACTGCAAATCCGCGCCCTGCTTCTCCTACTCTTGCAGCTTCAATAGAAGCATTTAGAGCCAGCAAATTTGTCGAATTAGAAATATCGCTGATAAGGCTAAGTGCTAACTTCATCGTTTTATACTTCTGCATACCTGCTTATTTAATCTGTAGATTTTTGCTTTTTCTGCATGGACAACAATTTATCCAGATAAATGGATTTAAACTGTTTGCTTGCTAGTGCCTGTTTTAAAGGCGGCAGCTTTAATATCGTTCCAAAGACTGCAGCCATAGCCCGGTGATTGGCAAATGCCTGGTTGTCAAAAATCAGGTTTTGTAAAGTACCTTTTTCGATAGCCTGCAGGACAAATCGATGGGTACTGTTTACAGGTGTAATTACTTGGACAGGACGACGTTCCAGTTGAATAGCTCCAGTAGGACAATTTCTTGCACAGACACCGCAGCCGAGACAGATTTCGGTATCAATATGCGGGTGCTTTTTTGGTTGATCTTCGTGTTTCATAGTAATGGCCAGTATCGGGCATACTTTTGCACACTTTCCGCATCCAATGCATTTATTTGCAGAAATTTTAGGTATATAGTTGGTTGTCGCTACAGGCTGCATTGGGCTGAAATGTCTGGCTGCTTGTAATGCTTCACAGCAGCATCCGCAGCAGTTGCAGATAAATGCGGGATGTTCTCTGACATTTTCACCGATCTGTACCAGATTGCTCGCATAAGAACGTTCCAATGCATCTTTTGCTTCTTCTTTAGAGATCAAACGTGCGTATTCACCATGTTCTGCAAGAGAACGAGCAACGTTATCAAAGGTCAGGCAGACATCCCATGGTGCATCAATTTCACACGGATGGCCTGCATGGTACATTTTGTGTCTGCAATAACACGTTCCAAGTCCAATATATTCAGCTTCTTCTACAATATGTGTGGCTCGTTCATAGTCCAGAATATGATTTGTCTTTTTGTTAGTCAACACCGGCTCCTGGACGAATACACGACCAAGCCTTGTCTCTGTTACAAAAAACAGGTCTTTGATAAAATCTTCTTCTACATTCATATACTGATAATAAAGATTGCTTAAATATTTCTGGTCAATGTCGCCTCTTGTACGCATCAAAGCAAACTCTATAAATCCTGCCATCGGAGGAGGCATGACAAATTGACGCTGGCCATGATATTCGGAATCAACAAGCAGAGCTTTTTCGCAAAGCCTGTCCAGTAGTTTTTCTGCTTTGGCCTCAGTAGTTCCCCATATTTTTGCAGCTTTTTTAAGAGTAAAAGGGCGAACTGGAAGCAGAGACGCCCATTTTGCTTCTTTTTCTGTATATAACACCTGTAAAATTTTGTATAATGTGTCAGAAGGAGGCGCACCCTGGGTAAACCAGTTAATACGTTCCTCCAGATTTTTATAAGCGTCTCTTGTTGTCAAATGTCCCATTTTGATGAACCTCCTGTCTGTTTTTGCTTCTAATTAGTAGTATAACACAAAATTAGCGTCTTATGGGAAAATTTGCTGATTTTGTGTTATTTTTCTGATATTAGGAAGTGTTAAGAAATAACCTGTGAAGCGTGCGTAGGATTTTACTTCGAGATTGCTGGTTTCGAAAATTAAAATAAGAACAAATAATTGAGGTATATGCCAATTTGTGGTAGACTGATAGTTATAAAATGTATTTTGTCCGCATGAAACACAAGATACAAAAGAAAACAGGAAGCAGGAAGTAAATCAAAATGAAGATTTTAAGAAGGATAGCAGGAATATCCATCATCTTGACGCTTATTTTTATGGTAATCGCTTTGATTCAATATCAGGCGAAGGGGGATATGTCTCTGCTTCCAAATCAGATTGAATATTTTATGAATGAAGACTGGATAATGGCAGTCTTTGATTTGGACAGACAACCGTTATCCAAGGAAGAATTGGAGAATCCTGAGGATATGCGAGAGCTGTTTGAAAGTGCGCAGGCGCGGGGCGAATGCCATAAGACAGACTTGCCGTATGAAGCACAGAGCAGGAATGCATATGAGAGCATTATGATTTTTCAAAATATTGTGCCAAAAGAATATGCAGGGCTGACTTTAAGTATTTCAGCTGCAGATGCCGTTGTGCATGTTTTTTTGGATGATGAGGTGATATACCATTCGGAACCTGAGAAAGTGGACGAAGATCAGACATCAGGAAAAGATGAACATTATGTGGATATTCCAAATGTATTTGCAGACGGAGAGCTGATGATTACTCTTTTATCGTCTGATTCAGATAAGGCAGCAGTATTTGAGGAAGCCAGAGTAGAAACCCGGGATATGCTTCTGATTAGCGTAGTTGATAATAATATTGCAGATATCGGATGCTGTCTGCTGATTGTAATTATGGCGATCATTATGTTTGTACTAGTGCTTATCAGGCGTTACACCAGACAGCAGCCGCGGGGAGAGATGTATCTTGCTTTAGCAGGCTTTGCTGCGGGTATTTATTGTTTTATTGGTACAGATACTTTGAGCATTTTTTATAATATACAAGAAGCTTATGAGATGCAGGAATATCTGGTATTGCTTCTTCCATTATTTTTAGCTCAATATTTTGAACGAAACCTTCATACAATCTATCCGCGCCGTTTCTCTGTATTGCTTTGCTGTGTGAGTATTCATGCGGTTATGCAGATTTTGCTTCATTTGATTGGAATACGGGATATGCGCAATATGGTCAATCTATCTGCAGGCGTGATAGGAGTAGTCTGCATAGTTGCAATCATAAGCCTGATTCAATTTGATTATAAAAATAAAAGTTATCATACGTTATTTTCTGTATTCGCAATGCTTGTTCTGCTGTCTGGAGGAATTGCCAATATTATTATAAATGTGGTATTTCAAGACCAACATGTCAATATCGCAGGACAATATAGCATGACAGTATTTGCGATTATGATGGCAGTTATGCATGTGTTTCAGCTGTCAAAGGAGTATCGGGCAGATGTAGAGGAACGGGTAAAGGAAGCTGAGCAGCAAAATATATGTCTGGAACAGGCAAAACAAGAAGCGGAGGAAGCAAGACACGAGGCTTTGGCTGCAAATGATGCAAAGGGAAAATTTCTCGCACACATGTCTCATGAGATTCGCACACCAATCAACGCAGTACTTGGAATGGACGAAATGATACTGCGGGAATCAAAAGAACAAAATATTAAAGAATATGCCATGGATATTTATATGGCAGGACAGACGCTTCTTTCACTTGTCAATGATATTTTGGATTTTTCGAAAATCGAATCCGGCAAAATGGAAATTGTACCAGCAGAGTATGATTTAAGCAGTATGATTCACGATCTGGCAAATATGGCTTCACAGAGAGCGTCAAATAAAAATATCAGGCTGGAAGTAGAAGCTGAGCACAATATTCCGTCTAGATTGTATGGGGATGATGTGCGTATCCGTCAGGTATTGACAAACATTCTTACAAATGCGGTGAAGTATACACAAGAAGGAACGGTTTGGTTTCGTATAAAAAACCGTAAGGCTGCAGAAAATGTGATACTTGATTTCGAAGTTGAGGATACAGGGATTGGGATAAAACAGGAGGATTTGCCGAAATTGTCTGCCGAATTCGAACGGATTGAAGAAGACAGGAATCGTAATATTGAAGGAACCGGGCTTGGTATGAGTATTACGATCCAACTTTTGGAGCTGCTGGGGAGCAGACTGCAGGTGGAGAGTGAATACGGAAAAGGATCCAAATTTTCTTTTGCGGTAGAACAAAAGGTAATTGATGAGACACCGATTGGAGATTTTGAGACAAGAGTACAAAAGATAGCGGAAGATTACAGTTACAGATCAAAGTTCTGTGCGCCGGAAGCAAAAATACTTGTTGTGGATGATAATGCAATGAACCGCAAGGTTCTTCGTAATCTGCTGAAAGAGACACAAATCCAGGTTACGGATGCAGGCAGCGGAATGGAATGTCTGAGACTGGTGCAGGAACATCATTATGATTTGGTTTTTCTCGATCATATGATGCCGGAAATGGATGGGATAGAGACGCTGCACGAGATGCGAAAACTGACAGATTATCCATGTAAAGATACTCCGATCGTTGTATTGACGGCAAATGCGGTGGCAGGCGCGAAAGAGAAATATTTATCGGAAGGCTTTGATGATTTTTTATCAAAACCTGTCGTACCGGAAAAGCTGGAACAGATGATACAAAAAATGCTGCCGGAACAATTACTGTCAAAAGAATTATTATCAAAAGAATTATTATCAAAAGAATTATTATCAAAAGAGTCAGAACATATGCAAGGGCAGCATGAGTCCGGGATTTTAGAAACAGATGCAGCAAGTGGTTTTTTGGAAGAGCTTCCTCAAATCGATGGTCTGGACTGGCAGTATGCTTGGATGCATCTTCCAGACAAAGAATTGCTGGAATATACAGTAAAGGAGTTTTATGCTCAAATAGAATCTGCTGCAGATCATTTGGAGCAGTCATTCGAACAAATTGTAAATTATTATCAGAGAGTGTCGTCATTGCCAGAGGAAACAGAGTTATTTGGGCAGGATGAGGATACAACCACAGCTGCACAATATATGGATTCGTATCGGATACAAGTACATGCAATGAAAAGTCTTGCGGCAACGGTAGGAATACTTCCGCTTTTTGGTGTTGCTAAAATATTAGAGTATGCGGCAAAAGACGGTAATACAGATGTAATGATAGCTATGACGCCGGCATTTTTAAAGGAGTGGCGCAGTTATCAGGACAAGCTGCAGGGAGTATTTGGAATAGAGGCAGATGGAAGGAAAGAGGTAACAGATCCTTCTGTGATACTGGCGCTTGTAGAAATGCTGCGGCTAAGTATGCAGGAGATGGATATAGATCGGGCGGACGAGCTGATGACCCAGCTGAGATCCTATAAATATCCGCAGGAAACAGAACAAAATATCCGTAAATTGGCAGATGCGGTTACAAATCTGGATGCAGAGGAAGCCAATCGGATTGCAGACATACTTTTAGAATGTATACAGTAATGTCGGATGACAAATTTGGAGGGGAAAATGAAAAAAATATTATTGATAGGAAAGCTGAATCATGTGGTAAAGGAAACAAATACATATTTGTCACAGTTTTTTCATGTACAGCTTTGTTCAGAAAACGCTGGTGTTTTGGAGGGAATGTTAAAAATTGTCAATCCGGATCTTGTTGTTATCAGTCTGATTGGCGCTTATGATATTGATACATCTATTTTCTTCCTGTTAAGCAGTCAGTACTCACAAATACCTGTATTGACAGTTGGAACAAAGGAAGAAAGCAATGCGTTTTTTAAATATTATGAAAACGGCCAGTTTGAAAATTTGATTCGTCCGGTAGAACATACAATGATTATGGAAGCAGTATGCAGAAGGCTTGGAATAGATCAAAATGAAGCAGAGAATGAAGCGGCAGAAGCAAAAATACAGGAAAAACAAGAAAATACAGGAAAAAAGCTAATTCTTGTAGTTGATGATAATGGCACAGCGCTGCGGACAATGAAAGCAATGCTTCAGGATCGGTATGAAGTCGCTTTGGCAGTGTCAGGCGCACAGGCAATGACTTCCATTGGCAAAAAGAGACCAGATTTAATATTGCTCGATTATGAGATGCCGGTTTGTGATGGAAGGATGACACTTGAGATGATTCGTGCAGATGAGGATATGAAAGATATTCCGGTCATTTTTTTGACAGCTGTTAATGACAGGGAGAATATTGAAGCGGTATTAAAGTTAAAACCTGCTGGATATTTTTTAAAGCCGGCGGAGAAAAATCGCCTGTTGTCAGAAATTGATAAAATATTAAGTGATACTGGAAAATTTTAAAATGAAAAATCCTGCATAACTATCCGTTTTCAGGCAACACTATTTTCAAAACAAAGAAAAAGGTGGATGGTGTAATGAAAAGGAATAGAATGCGAAGATTTTTTCAACAAAAACAGTATGCAATTGCTTCCCTCGTTTTGTTTGCAGCAATTGCGGCTATGACAGGTGTTTATGTATCTAATCGTATTACAAATGAACGCCAGGAACAGGAATTGGCTAAAAGAGAACAAGAACTGGCTAATGAACAGAAAATGGAACAGTCTGCAGTCCTAAATGAACAGAATGATCCATTTGTTAATCCGACAAAGCTTCCAGAGCAGGAGGAAGATTTCACAAGTGTTACTTCTATTATAAAGCCAAAAGATACAACACAGGATCAAAAAGAAAAAGAATCAGGTAAGACATCAGATACAGATACACAGAAGAAGGATCAAGCAAATCAGGCTGAAAGTGAATCATTACAAAAACAGGAACAGACAAAACAAACACAGCCAGAGCAGAAACAAACACAACAAGAAACGGCAGCTCATTCCAAATCTGCAGTTTCTTTGAATTTTTCCCCGGAATCTGATCTGAGCTGGCCGTTACAGGGAGATGTGATTTTAAATTACAGCATGGATCAGACGGTATATTTTGCGACACTCGAGCAGTATAAGTACAACCCTGCTTTGATTATTGCCGGAAAAGTAAATGATCCGGTAAATGCAGCTGCAACAGGAAAAATTACAGATATTTCTGCCAATGAAGAGACCGGACTTACAGTTACGATGGATCTTGGAAATGGATATAGCGCTGTCTATGGCCAGTTAAAAGAAGTATTATATAAGGAAGGAGCTACTGTAGAGGCAGGAAATGCAATTGGTTATGTTGCAGAACCTACGAAATATTATTCTGTTGAAGGAAGCAACCTTTACTTTGAACTGTTAAAAGATGAAGAACCGGTAGATCCAATGCAGTATATGCAATAATGTATTGGCACAGATAAAGAAAAAGCATATAATATTAATGTAACGACCAATCCTTACAGATTAAACCAATACGAGCAGAAAATGCCGGCTGAAATACGATGCAACTGTGAGTGGAATACTCAGGTGTGCCGGATCAGTGATAACAGGATTCTGACGGGAATTCTGAAAGCTTGTCCTGGTGCACAAATTGGTCGATTGCATAGATATGAAATCAGGAGTCTTATAAGCGAGTCAGGGATATGAAATGGATATCCGGGCAATGTCTATAAGACTCCTTACATATTTTTTAAGTGGCACTCTCGGAGAAAAAGACAAGGAATATGGTAAGTTATTTCGGGATAGTTCCTAAGTTTTATCAGTATAACATATGGAGTATATTATGGATTTAAGAAATTATACATATATGGTTGAATGCAGTGACGGCAGCCTGTATACTGGATGGACAAACTGCATCGAAAAAAGGTTAAAGGATCATAACAGCGGAAAAGGCGCCAGGTTTACACGCGGAAGAGGGCCGGTAAAGCTGCGGTATCTGGAAATATCAGATACTAAATCAGAAGCTATGAAACGAGAAGCAGCTATAAAAAAATTGAATCATGCACAAAAAATACAGCTGATCCGGCAGGGAGAACTGGAAAAGATATTAATAGAAAATCATATCTGTATCTGAATCGGACATGGATTTTATTTGACAATTTCTGTATTGTTTGCTATGATGGAACACGTTGCAGTCAACAAACAAAAGGAGCAAACATGAAATTTGATGAATTAGAATTGTTTCCAGCAATTATGCGCGGAATAAAAGAAATGGGATTTGAAGAAGCTACGCCGATTCAGACGAAAGCGATCCCGGTCTTAATGGAAGGAAAGGACGTCATTGGGCAGGCACAGACCGGAACAGGTAAAACGGCTGCATTTGGTATCCCTGTACTGCAGAAAGTAGATCCGTCCTGTAAGAAGACACAGGCAGTGATTTTGTCTCCTACGAGAGAATTAGCGATCCAGGTAGCAGATGAATTACGAAAATTAAGCAAATATATGCATGGTATTAAAGTATTGCCGGTATATGGCGGTCAGGAAATTACAAAGCAGATACGTTCCCTGAAAGGTGGCTGCCAGATTATTGTAGGTACGCCAGGCCGTATTATGGATCATTTGCGAAGAAAAACGATTCGGTGTGAGCAGGTAGCTACCATTATATTGGACGAAGCAGACGAAATGCTGGATATGGGTTTTCGGGAAGATATTGAGACAATTTTAGAATATATTCCAGGAGCGCATCAGACAGTGCTTTTTTCAGCAACGATGCCAAAGCCGATTTTGGAGATTACGAGAAAATATCAGCACGATGCGGTTACTATTAAGATTGTAAAAAAAGAGCTGACAGTTCCAAGTATTGAACAGTATTATTACGATGCGAAACGACGTGATAAAGTAGATATGCTGACTCGTCTGCTTGATTATTATAATCCAAAGCTGTCCCTCATCTTTTGCAATACAAAGCGCTGTGTGGATGAGCTTACAAAAGAGCTTTCAGACCGCGGCTATTTTGCAGAAGGTCTGCATGGAGATATGAAGCAGGCACAGCGTGACCGGGTAATGAAAAATTTCCGTACTGGTAAAACGGAGATTTTAATAGCTACGGATGTGGCGGCACGAGGGATCGACGTAGATGACGTAGAGGCAGTATTTAACTATGACTTACCGCAGGATGACGAGTATTATGTGCATCGTATCGGCCGTACCGGGCGTGCAGGCCGAACCGGAATGGCATTTACGTTTGTAAAAGGAAAAGAAGTATATAAACTGAAAGAAATTGAACGCTATTGCAAGACAAAAATACTTGCCCGTAAGCTGCCTTCTATGGATGATGTGACAGTTATTAAGACTGAAAAAATTATGGAACAGCTGGAACATATTATGGAAGAGTACGATTTGTCTCGTATGCTGGATTTAATAGAAGATAAGATCAATGAAGCTGATTATACGGCTATGGATATTGCGGCAGCGTTTCTACGGCAGGCATTATATGGGTATGAAGAAAATGACCGTTCCGGAGATGATTTCTTTGAATTTGGCGATACCGGAGCGGAAGAGGGGATGGTTCGTCTCTTTATCAACATCGGTAAAAATCAGAGAGTCCGTCCTGGTGATATTCTCGGCGCAATTGCAGGAGAGGCAGGAATATCTGGTGATCTTGTAGGAGCAATTGATATGTATGACAAATACACATTTGTCGAAGTGCCGCGCGAGTACGGCAAAGAAGTGCTGAAAGCTATGTCAAAAGCTAAAATCAAAGGAAAATCCATAAATATTGAGCCAGCAAATCAAAAGTAATAGGTTTATAGTTCTTTTCAATTGGAAGAAATTGGTATGTATTTTATTTTATGCAGAAAATATTGTAAAAATTGAAAAAAGATGTTGTAATAAAATCGAAAAGAGAGTATAATGATAACGCAACGATAAAAATACCCAATTTGGGTAAAAAATGTGAGGAGGATGATGATGAAGAAAAATCTCATTAAAAAAGTATTTGCGGTTTCGTTGTCAATCGCTATGGCATGCTCATTATTACCAGCAGCCAATCCAGTGACTGCATCCGCAGCGGCACCTTATGTTTCATTAAAGACTACTTTTAAAACTTTAAAAGTAGGCCAGAAATATAAAATGACGCTGAAGAACAATACTGTCAGCTGGAAAATTAAAAAAGTTGAAACAACCGACAAGACCATTGCTACGGTTTACGGCAAAACAACAAGCCAGGTAATGATCAAAGGTAAGTCAGAAGGAAGAGCTACAATTCGAGTTCATCTTAAGACATCTAAGAGAAAAGCGAACAACACAAAGACTCTGAGATGCAGAGTAAAAGTTGTTACTGCTACTCCGGTCGTTGATCCAACAGAACCAACAAAGACAGATGCAACAGTAACTACACAGGCTGAATTAGACGCAGCTCTGAAAGACACAAAGATCACAAAAATTACAATTAAGCCTGCAGCAGCAGCAAACTTTGTAATTGCTCAGGGATCTTATCCTAATGTTGACCTGATTGTAGATGCTCCACAGTCTGATGTTGAAAACAGCGCTACATTCAAGAGCATTACAGTTGAAAACATCAAAGCAGAAACATTTACTGAAAAAGCTGTTGGTAATACATTTACATGGAATGCAGCAAATGGTAGATTTGTAGTTTCAAAAGGCGCTTCTGTAAAAGCTATCAATCTTACAAAAGCAAATTCTAAAGTATCTGTCAAGGTAGAAGAAGGTACAGTTGCTACTATTAACGTTTCTGCAAAGGTTGAACTTGTTGTTGAAGGTAAATTACCGGAAGGTGCAGCAGCAATTGCTGTTAATTTCTCCAGCGCAGCAGCAAATGCTAAAATCACAACAGCAGTTAAAGTAGCAGTCAGCACATTTGCTAAGATTGCAGCTATATTTGAAAAAGGTGCAGAAGACAGTACAATTAAGTTGGAAACAACAAACATTTCTGCAACAGTAACAAACAATACAACAAAAGCTATTGAAGTTACAAAGAATGACAATACAAAGCAGACAATTGCAGTTGGCGCTCAGAATTCTACTGTAAATGCTACAAACACAACAACACCTGTAACACCTGGTACAATTGGTGGTAGTTCAAGTGGCGTTACAACGAATAAGACTGCATCATCAGATAGCGTAATTACACCTTCTGCTTTTAGTGTAGTTGTTTCAGGTTCAGTATATGGTGTTACGACAGTTTCTAGTGCTTCGCTGCTTATCTATGAGCAAGGCAAAAAAGAAGCCTTTACGATTAGTGGAAATGGTTTGCGTGCAATTGAATATACTTTGACAGCAAAAGCAACTAATTCTAAGTGGAACCAGACTTTAGCAACTGGTACATTACGTCAGAGTTATGCAATAAGAGATAAAAATGATAAACTCACAGGTTATGTGAATGAATTGCCTAACATGAATGTTAATATGAAGAATGCTCCAATTGGTGAGAAGATTAAATTAACTCTTACACTTAAAGTAAAAGAAACAGATAAATTAACTGCAGGACCGTCTATTGCAGGAACGGCTGAAATTACGATTCCAGCGGGTGAAAAAGAAAACTATACAGTTAATGAATCAGCAACATTTGGAGACTGGAAATAAGAGTTATTAATATTATATCAACATAATATTAGATAATAAAAATAACACAGACAATACTGAAAAGTGTCTGTGTTATTTTTTTATACAATTAGAAAAAGATTGAAATACTATTGTAGTTTAGATGAAAACAAAGTAAATTGTTAATAGTGAGTAGCGTGCAAAATAAGAAAATCTTGATTATAATAGCTTTGAACATAAAATATCATTTTCAAAGTCATGTTCCGTTACGATAGCGACTGTGAAAAATAGTGTTAGTTTTTACAGCAGGTGTACAGGACTTTGAAAACTCTTATCAGTTTTAGAAGTGGGGTGTACAGTAAGATGTCAGATTTAAAGCATGATGTAAACGCAGAACAAATAAAATTACCAAATCATTCGGGCAGGAATTACAAATTTACAAAAGATTTATAATATTTCTCTCCGTAGATAGTTTTGCAAATCCAAAAAATGTGATAGAATAAATTTTTATAAGTGGCATTATCAGCATTTTTTAGAAAAAGGAGACAATATGGAAAAATCGCAAGTATACTATACCTCTTTTAAAACGAGTGACCACGAAAATCTGCTGCAGAAGCTTCGCAGATTAATGGTCACAGCAGGTATGAAAGAGATTGATTTTACAGACAAATATACAGCAATCAAGATTCATTTTGGAGAATATGGCAATCTGGCGTTTTTAAGGCCGAATTATGCCAAAGTAATGGCGGATTTGGTAAAGGAATGCGGGGGAAAACCGTTTTTGACAGACTGCAATACGCTGTATGTTGGCAGCAGAAAGAATGCGCTGGATCATATAGAGACGGCATATTTAAATGGATTTACTCCTTATGCGACCGGGTGTCATGTATTGATTGGGGATGGACTGAAAGGAACGGATGAGACTCTTGTTCCGATTCATGGCGAATATGTCAGGGAAGCTAAAATAGGATCGGCAATTATGGATGCAGATGTATTTTTGACACTGACACATTTTAAGGGACATGAAATGGCTGGATTTGGCGGTACACTGAAAAATATTGGCATGGGCTGTGGTTCTCGGGCCGGTAAGATGGAAATGCATAATGATGGAAAACCATATGTAAAGAATCCAGACGGATGTATCGGCTGCGGCAGCTGTCAGCGTATTTGCGCTCATGGAGCTCCAATCATTGAAAATAAAAAAGCGTACATCGATCATGACAAATGTGTGGGCTGCGGTAGATGCCTGGCGGTATGTCCGAAAGATGTAATTCAGCCAAGTTCATCTTCTTCAGTAAAGAGTCTAAATTGTAAGATGGCGGAATATAGTCTGGCAGTGTGCAAAGGGCGGCCGAATTTTCACGTGTCACTGATTTGTGATGTTTCACCGAATTGTGACTGCCATGCAGAAAACGATATACCGATTATCCCGGATATCGGCATGTTTGCCTCTTTTGATCCGGTCGCTTTAGACATGGCTTGTGCCGATGCTGTAAATCGGATGCCTGTGATCGAAGGAAGCGTACTAAGCGATCATTTGAGAGAAGATGCACATCATGGGGAAGGACACGATCATTTTTATATGACACATCCAGATACGGAATGGAAGTCCTGTATCGAACATGCAGTAAAGATTGGGCTTGGGCACGATCAATATGAGCTGATTCAAATATAAAAGGATAAAAGATAGTAATATACAGGTTTATCTGAACTATTATAAGAGGTAAGCAGAAAAAATGGCACATAGCAGGGCTGCCTGTTAGATCTGCCTATTGTTGTCAATAAAATACAGGAGATGATAACAGTGAATCAATATAAAATAAAGGCAGGACAGGAAGTTGAGAGAAAAATTTGGATTAAAAAAACTGGAAAATGAGATTCTACTCGATCGTTTTCGTACAATGAGCCAGCCGACATTAGTGTCTAAGACAAATGGCTTGAGCGGTAAGTTATATATTGCATCAGAAATGGATAAAATGGACAAAATAGGATATGACTGTGTGGCTGCTTGTGTGAATGATATGGCAGCGCTCGGAGCAGAACCGTTGTTCTTTTATGCAAACATTTCGTGTGTAAGACCGCGTGCTGATAAAGTCAGGATTATTGAGGATGGAATCACACAAGGATGTGAACAGGCGCAGATTCAGTTTGCGGGCTGTGAGATAGCTGAGCTGCCGGATAAATATGCGTTTGACCAGTATGAGCTGGCAGGATTTATCGTAGGCATTTTGGATCGTAAGAAAAAAATAGGCAGTTCCAGACTTGCAAGCGGCGATGTAATACTTGGTCTTCCTTCAGACGGCTTACATAACAATGGGTATGTATTAGCCAGAAAACAGCTGTTTTTAACAAAAGGTACGATGGAAGTCTATTATGATATGCTGGGCAGTACGCTCGGAGAGCAGCTGTTACGGCCGACGAAAATGTATCGGGCATGTATGGAACATTTGCTGGAATCAGGGATAGAAGTGAAATCATGCATACAGGTTGCTCATGGTGGTCTGGACCGGGCGTTGCGTCTGCTTCTTCATGAAAAATATGGTGCGGTTGTTAAACGAAGGACGGATACGATACCTCCGTTATATCAGATGCTTCATAAAGACGGTAATATTGATATCCAACTGATGCGTCAGACGTTTAATATGGGTATTGGCATGTTATTGATTGTAGCAGAAGACGCTGCTGATAAGGCAGCTGAATATCTGGAAGAAGCAGGCGAAAGCCCAATTTTTCTTGGGCTGGTGGAGACAGAGCGGGATTTGATCCGATATCTGGAGTAGAAAAGAGGCGAATAGATGAGCTCACAGGACAGACTTGAAAATGTACTTAGGGATATACATGTAATGATTTCCAAGAGTGAGACGTATGATACGGACCGGATCATCGTCAGAAAGCAGGATATTTTTAATTTGATTGACCGCCTGAATGCAAGTATTTATGAGATTATGGATGAGTATGAGCTGACCCAGCAGAGCCGAGATCGGGCAATGCGGGAAAAAAAGAAGGAAGGCGACAAGATTATCTGGGATGCTAGCCGTCAGGCGGAGGATATTTATGCAGCGTCAGTCTTGTATACAGAAGAAGCACTCAATCATTTAAATGTAATGGTAGATGAAGCAGATGCAACAGTAGATCGAATGTATCGGGAATTTCAAAAAAATATTAAGATGCAGCAGGAGACGATCCGGGAAAATCAGCTGGAATTAAAGAGCCAGCTTCAGCTGTTAGCAGATACGGAAAAGTATTTAAGGCTGATAGAGGAGCGTAATCGTGAGATTGAACGTGAGCGAGCAGAGAAAAAGGGCAGAAAGACGTTAGAAAATTTCGGTGAAAAGCATACAGTGATAAAACCGGAAATAAAAATTAACGAAGAATATTTCCGAAAAGCAGGCATTCCATTTGAAAAAGAAGAGGAGAAGCAGACAATCGAAGAACAGGAAATCATGCAGCCGTTAGAAGATGAAGGCGTGATTGAGTCTACTTTAAAAAAAGCGGCGGAAGATATTCAGCAATTATTTACAGAAGATAAAAATTTAGAAAAGAATACGAAAAAAGCTGAACAGCAGCAAGCTGGACAGGAAAATAGTATAAGACAAGAGAAAACGGCTGTTAGCGAAACAGAAGAAGTAAGCGGACAATCTAAGGCGAATCAAGAACATGCAGCAGAGGAGACAGGAAAACAGGCTGCAGCGGATCAGACTGATGATGAACGGGAAGCTGCGGGGGAACGAATAGATCGATCTGAACGGCCGGCTAGCAGACAGTCGTCAGAAAATACAACAGATACAGCCGGGCAGTCAGTCCAGGAAGTAGCTGAAACAGCTGAGATTAAGGTAAATCTGGATGCAGAATATTTTAGACAAAAAAATGAAGAGACAGAAGAGAGTATGAAACAGTCACATAATGAAAAGCTTTCATTATTAGATCGGTTAATGGGAAAAAAGAAGACTTTATTATAAACGCAAGGAGGATATTATTTTATGAAACTTTATGACAAAGGTGTGTATTTGGTAAATGGTATGGAGCTTGTTGAAGATACTCCAGATGCAGCCTCGGTTTTAAAAGCAAAGACAGGCAGTGAGGCTACACCGGAGCTGGCGAAAAAGCAAACGATCGCTTACCATATTTTAGAGGAGCACAATAAGTCAGGAAATATGGAGAAGCTTCAGATAAAATTTGATAAGCTGACATCACATGATATTACTTTTGTAGGAATTATTCAAACTGCACGAGCTTCAGGATTAGAGAAGTTTCCGATTCCATATGTATTGACGAACTGTCATAATAGTTTGTGTGCGGTAGGCGGTACGATTAATGAAGATGACCATATGTTTGGATTATCTTGTGCAAAAAGATATGGCGGAATCTATGTGCCGCCTCATCAGGCAGTGATTCATCAGTTTGCAAGAGAAATGCTGGCTGGCGGAGGAAAAATGATACTCGGTTCTGATTCCCATACTCGCTATGGAGCATTAGGAACGATGGCCATGGGAGAGGGTGGACCTGAGTTGGTAAAACAGCTGCTAAGCCAGACATATGATATTAATATGCCAGAAGTAGTTGGTGTATATTTGACAGGAAAACCGGAAAAGGGTGTCGGCCCTCAGGATATTGCAATTGCAATCATTAAAGAGGTATTTGCGAATGGATATGTTAAAAATAAGGTTATGGAGTTTGTAGGGCCTGGTGTTGCCAATTTGAGTGTAGATTTTCGTATAGGCATAGATGTTATGACTACGGAAACGACTTGTCTGTCTTCTATTTGGAAAACAGATGAACAGGTGAAAGAATTTTATGAGATTCATGGCCGTACAGATGAATATGCAGAATTGAATCCAGGAAATACGGCTTATTATGATGGGATGATTGAACTGGATTTAAGTACGGTAAAACCGATGATAGCAATGCCGTTCCATCCAAGTAATGCATATACAATCGAAGAATTGAATCACAACTTGATGGATATACTTGCTGATTGTGAGAAGAAGGCGCAGGTTAGTTTTAATGGTGCGGTGGATTTGAATTTGAAAGAAAAAGTACGTGATGGCAGATTGTATGTAGATCAGGGTATTATTGCGGGATGCGCAGGAGGAGGATTTGAAAATATTTGCGATGCGGCGGATATTTTGGATGGTGCAGGTATCGGAGCAGACGAATTTACACTGAGTGTATATCCAGCTAGTATGCCGGTTTATATGGAACTGGTACGCAATGGGGCTGCGGCAAAGATCATGGCTGCAGGCGGAGTGATGAAGACAGCATTTTGCGGACCTTGTTTTGGCGCTGGGGATACGCCTGCAAATAACGGTTTTTCGATTCGCCACTCTACAAGGAATTTTCCGAATCGTGAAGGTTCTAAAGTACAAAGCGGACAGATAGCATCCGTAGCATTGATGGATGCGCGGTCCATTGCTGCAACAGCTGCAAATAAAGGCTATCTGACTGCTGCAACAGATGTGGATGTAAATTATACAAAGCCGAAATATTTCTTTGACCGGACTATTTACCAAAATCGCGTATTTGATAGCCATGGTCAGGCAGATTCTTCTGTAGAAGTAAAAATGGGGCCTAATATCAAAGATTGGCCAAAGATGTGTGCGTTGACAGATCACTTGCTGTTAAAGGTTGTATCAGAGATTCACGATCCGGTTACGACAACGGATGAATTAATTCCATCTGGGGAGACTTCTTCCTACCGTTCAAATCCGCTTGGCCTGGCTGAGTTTACCTTATCCAGAAAAGATCCTGCTTATGTAGGCCGCGCGAAGGAAGTGCAGAAAGCAGAAAAGGTAAGAGAAGACGGCGGTCATCCTTATGAAGTGCTGCCAGAATTAAAAGATGCGGTTGATGTGATATTGCAGAAGTTTCCAAATGCAAACGAAAGCAATACTGGTATCGGAAGTACCATTTTTGCAGTAAAACCAGGCGATGGTTCTGCGCGTGAGCAGGCAGCCTCTTGTCAGAAAGTATTAGGTGGCTGGGCAAATATTGCACGTGAATATGCGACAAAGAGATATCGCTCTAATTTGATTAACTGGGGTATGCTTCCATTGTTAATCCAACAAGCAGATCAGACAGATACTCTTCCGTTTGCAAATGGTGATTATTTGTTTTTGCCTGATATCCGTAAAGCGGTAGAAGAGAAGGCTTCGGATATTGTAGCATATGCGGTAAAAGATGATAACTTGAAAGAGTTTCATATGACGCTGGGGGAACTGACAGATGATGAGCGTGAAATTATACTGAAAGGCTGTCTGATTAATTTTAACAGGAAATAAAACGGTGTAGGGATATGGAAAAAGACGAGAAAAAACAAACGATACGGCAGCAGTTAAAGTCAGGTTCGGATTGGAATATCCGGCCGTATCTGGCAATGGGACTGACTTGTTTTATTGTATTTAGCTGCTGCATTTTGGTTGTATGCTTATTGTTTCGTTTTCAGGACATTAAGTCAGTATTTCATATGTTTGTCGGAATTGCACAGCCGATTTTATATGGTCTTGCGATCGGATATCTGATTAATCCGATTATGATGATTTTTGAAAAATTTTTGTTAAAGCTGGCAGATCGAAAAGGTGCCAACAAAAAGCTGCGTCGAATGGTTCGAACGATTTCGAGTATTTTAGCTGTACTTGTTTTTATATTTATTATTGTTTTGCTCATATCTATGGTAATTCCAGAGATATCAGCAAATATATCGAATCTAGTAGATACATTACCGGCGCAGATCAATTCGTTTATCGTGCATTTAAATGACTGGGAGTATGGAAACCAGAAAATTATAGCGGTTGTGGAAGAATATTTGACGACAGCTGCAGACTGGATGGAAGATTTTTTAAAAAATTCGCTGCTGCCACAGACAAAAGACTATGTAGCAACAGTTACCAGCGGTGTGCTGAATGTTTTGAATGTATTTAAAAATCTTATCATAGGACTTATTGTTTCCATTTATGTTATGTGCGAGAAAGAAAGCTTTGAGGGTCAGACGAAAAAAATAATTTTTGCATTGTTTCCGGCACGTGCGGCAAATCAAGTCATACAGGTATTTCATACGACAAATGAGATTTTTGGCGGATTTATTAAAGGAAAGTTGTTGGATTCGCTGATTATTGGAATTATTTGTTATATTGTATTATGTATTATTAAAATGCCGTATACATTGCTAGTCAGTGTGATTGTCGGTGTTACAAATATTATTCCGTTTTTCGGACCATTTATAGGAGCAATACCGAGTGCATTTTTGATTTTACTCGTAGATCCGTTGTATGCAATTTATTTTGTTATTTTTGTCGTGATTTTACAACAGATAGACGGTAATATTATTGGCCCAAAGATTTTAGGAGATTCAACAGGTTTATCGTCGTTTTGGGTTATGTTTGCGATTTTAGTCGGAAGCGGGTTGTTCGGCGTGATGGGAATGCTGCTTGGATGTCCGGTCTTTGCAGTCATATATTATATTGTGCAAAAGATTGTACATTTCTTTTTGGAGAAAAAAAAGCTGCCGGTTGAGACAAAAGTCTATATAGAAGCAACAGGCGTAGAGCCTTCAGGTAACCAGCTTTGGTATGGAAAGTATGCAGATGAAAAATCTTCTGACGATCAGGAGGAAGAGAAAGAAGAGGAAGAGATGTAAACATTTACGTACAGTAACCAAAATTTGTTAATTTTTTAAGTAGTTTTTTGACATGAGCGGTTACCTATGGTAAACTAGCATTGGAATCAAATGCAGGATAGAAACGAAGGTGAATCACAGACCTTTATAGATAGATGGTGACAAGCGTGGATAAATACGAGTTTAAACTTAAAGTTGACGAGATGAAGGCACTGGTTAGTGCGCGTAATTATAATGCAGCGGCAGAGATTGCAGAGACAATTAACTGGCGGAAAATTCGCAATTTAAATGCTCTTGTGCTTGCTGGAGAGGTTTTTGAACAGGTGGGTCGTTATGAGGATAGTAAAGAAATCCTTCTTTTGGCATATGATAAATCGCCAATTGGCAGAAATATCATATATCGTCTGGCGGAGATCGCGATTAAGACAGGAAGATTTGACGAGGCGCAGGAATATTATGATGAATTTGTAGACATTGCGCCTCACGATAATTTAAAGTATGTCTTAAAATATAAGATGACAGCGGCACAGGGGCTTCCATATAAAGAACAGATTAAAATTCTTGAGGAACTAAAGGAGCAGGAATATTCAGAGGAATGGGCATATGAGCTTGCATATTTATACCATAAAGATATGCAGCCGGAAAAATGTGTAGAGGCATGTGATGAACTGATTTTATGGTTTGGTGATGGGCTCTATGTAGAAAAAGCATTGGAGCTGAAAATGCATTACCAACCGTTAAGTAAACAACAAGAAGAGAAGTATCACGCATTTCGTCAAAAACGAACCGGAGTCATTGAAGTAAAACCAAATGATTCTTTTGAATCGGGAGAAATTGTTCATGAAACAGTAGAGATTCCTTCTGTTCAGACAAATACAGGCCAGTATAATACGGCAAATCTACAGAAAGAAATCGCTAAAGGAATGCAGCAGATTCATACGGTAAAAATGCAGCGGGCGCATGAGGGTATGGTACAAAGAATGGAACAAAACAGGACTCAGGAGCAGACCGCACAGCGAAGCCGCAACCAGCCGAAATTACAAAATATGTATACACAGCAAGTTCAGCCGGAATTGCAAAATATGTATACACAGCAAGTTCAACTAGAACCGCAAAATATGTATACACAGCAAGTTCAACCAGAACCGCAAAATATGTATACGCAGCAAGTTCAGCCAGAACCGCAAAATATGTATACGCAGCAAGTTCAGTCAGGATCGCAAAGTATGTATACGCAGCAAGTTCAGCCGGAATCACAAAATATGTATATGCAGCAGGATGTATACATGCAGCAAAATTGGCAGGATCCTTATATACAATCACAGGTTCAGAAGCAATCATACATAGATCCAACGATGCAGCAAGAGTCAGCTACTTCAATGACAATGGAAGAAATACAGGCAGAGTGGGAAAAGACGAAGCAAGAGATGAATGACGCTCTTCTTGATGTGCCGGATGCACAACAGGAAGATTCAAAAGAAAGATCTATCGAGAAAGCGGAGCAGCTGATGCAGAGGTTGCTTAGTATAGTACCGCAACTGGCTGAACAGGCCGCACAACAAGAATTGGCAGGTCAGGAGATGGATACTCGTGAACAGCAGCCCAAAATGCAGCATGATTTGGAGCAGGCAGGCAACATTGTTGCAGGTATCAATCAATTGTTACAGGAACAGATTGACAGCCTGCAGGCAGAATGCAGACAGCAGGAGTCTTCGACAATATCAAATGTATCAGATCCAACAAGGGAAATGCCGCAGTTGCCTGAAAATATGTTAAAAGGTAAGGGGATTGGAGCAATAGAGAAGGTGCAGACAAGTGAAGATTCATTAAGAAAAAGTTCGTCAAACAAAGACGACAATCCGGTCATGAGTGCCTGGAAAGAAGCACAACCGGGAATTTCAGCAATAGATCTTTTGCAGAGAGTACGTATCGAAAAGAACTCTGCAATTTCTATGGAACAACTTCAGGCAGAAAATAAAGCAGCAGATGTGGAACAGCAGACCTATTTAAAAAATACAGAAACAGTCCGAAAAAATGATGCAGGAACAGTAAATAGAGCGCAGCAGAGTGAAATAAAAATACCGGACAAGGTACAGCAATATGAAACAGAGGTACCAGGCAGAGTACAGCAAAACGAAACAGAGGTACCGGGCAGAATACAGCAAGGTGAAACAAGGGTACCGGATAGATCACAGCATAATGATATTGAAACGCAGAATATAAAAACTACAAATCGGGTGCAGACAGGAAATTCCGCTCTAGAGTCGTTGAGACAGCTTCAGGCAGGGAGTTCGGCATTGGAATCGTTGAGACAGCTTCAGGCAGGAAATATGAAAATGGAAGCAGCAGGAGCAAATAAGCTGTCACAGTATCAAGAGCAGGAAGTATATGAAGACGGAGTGATGCGCCAGAAGGTATCATTAGAAGAGCAAGTATACGATTGGCAGATACCGCCTGAAACAGCAGAAGAAGAAAACGATCAACAAATGCTGCAAAACGCAGAAGAGCAAATATTTCATACGCAAATGCCTGAGGAAACTTTCACACATCAGATGCCGGAAGCAGCGGGAGAAGAAACGATTGCATCTCAGATGTCAAATGTTTCTTCAGGCAGAAATCTTTCTTATCAAAATGAGATATTAGAGGAGCTGCCGCGGCAAGAGCAGGAAGCTGAGAGTGCATTTGATATCAATGTGGAAGATAGGAAAGAGAATTTCGAGTATGCATATAATCAGATGGATACGGAGAAAAATGACTTAGCAGAGAATATGCTAGGCGAAGCAAACAATTATGGGAGGAATGCAGAACCGGAGATTAGAAATCAACAGGAAAATATTTTTTTGGCAGCGAAACCAAGATTTCTTACTCAGGCACAGCTTCAGGCAGAATCAGTTATGGATGGAAAGAAGAGCACACAGGTTACGAAAGAGTTTTCAAAAGAAGCTATGGCGGCGGCCCATATAGAAAATTTTCAAAATAGCATTTCACATAATAATAGTCAGAATATAGAGACGATGAAACGACTTACGCCAGAGCAAAAAGAAATTTTTTCTTATTTTGTGCCGATCGCTGGAATGGAAGCACAAATATATGATTTGCTGAACGGTGTTTCTGAACATTTACAATATGAAAAACATGCACTATCTGGAAATATTATTATTGAAGGAATTAGTGGGAGCGGTAAAACCGTCTTGATTATGGATATTATTAAAGTTCTGCAAAAAGAGATTAAGCGTCCGATAGGCAAGACAGGAAAGATTGATGCAAATGCGCTGAATCAGAAAGATTTGGATGTATTAATGGATAAAATAAGCGGGGGCTGTCTTATTATAGAATCAGCAGGAAAGATTTCGAGAGAAACAGCCGTAAGATTGTCCAGATGTATGGAAAACGATCATGCGGGAACACTGTATATTATAGAAGATACAGAGGAAGGGATTCAAAAAGCATTGGAACGGGATAGTTCTTTTGCCGCAAAATTCACGGAAAAGATATCAATTCCTTTGTTTTCATCTGATGAATTGGTAGAATTTGGAAAGGCATATGCAAATGACTTGAATTATGATATTGATGAAATGGGAGTTTTGGCTTTATATAAACGAATTAGCGCGATTCAGAAGCTAGATCATGTAACGACATTAACCGAAGTGAAAGAAATCGTGGATGAGGCAATTGATAACGCAGAAAAAGGTGTCTTAAAGAAAGTATTTGGAATGTTGACAGCAACCAGAGCCAATGATGACAATTACATTATTTTAAGAGAGAAGGATTTTGAGGAATCATGAAGTTTATTAATCATATCACAGCAAAATAAATGCTGGAAAGACAAGTAACAGGAGGGTTATGATAATGAGAAACATGACAGAACTGGATATGTATTTATTCGGTCAAAGCACACATTATGATATTTATAAAAAGATGGGTGCACATTTAATGACAGTACGCCAGAAAGAAGGGGCAGTTTTTGATGTTTGGGCACCTCATGCAAAAAGAGTGTGGGTAGTCGGTTCCTTTAATAACTGGGATGAAACACGTCATGAGATGAAACGGTTAGAACCATTGAAAATGGGAATTTATGAACTGTTTATTCCAGGTGTGACAAATGGAGATATGTACAAATATCTGATAGAGACATCAGACGGAAAGCTTCTTTATAAGGCAGATCCTTATGCAACTTATGCAGAATTGAGACCGGGCAGTGCATCTATAGTTTTTGATGTTTCACATTTGAAATGGTCAGACCAGAACTGGATGGACACACGTGCACAGACAAATCCTTACGAAAAACCAATGGCAATCTATGAAGTGCATCCTGGCTCTTGGAAACGACATCCGGGCAGAGATGACGAAGGATTTTATACATACCGTGAGTTTGCAAGAGCGCTTACAGAGTATGTAAAGGAAATGGGATATACACACGTAGAACTGATGGGAATTTCAGAGCATCCGTTCGAAGGATCCTGGGGATATCAGGTAACTGGATATTATGCACCTACTTCCCGTTACGGAACTCCAGAAGATTTTGCTTATCTTATTAATTATCTGCATCGGAATAAAATCGGTGTAATTGTTGACTGGGTACCGGCACATTTTCCGAGAGATGCGCATGGATTAGCAGACTTTGACGGCTGTCCGTTATATGAGTATCCCGATCCAAGAATGGGAGAACATCCAGATTGGGGAACAAAGATTTTTAACTATGGAATGTCAGAGGTTAAAAATTTCCTGATCGGAAGTGCTTTGATGTGGATTGAAAATTATCATGTAGACGGGCTGCGAGTAGATGCGGTTGCATCCATGCTGTATCTGGATTATGGTAAAAATGACGGACAATGGGTAGCGAATAAATATGGGGATAATAAGAACTTAGAAGCTATCGAGTTTTTTAAACATATCAATACGTCACTGACAGGCAGAAATCCGGGCGCCATTATGATTGCAGAGGAATCTACGGCATGGCCAAATGTAACGGGTAAAGCAGAAGAAGACGGATTAAACTTTAACTTTAAGTGGAATATGGGCTGGATGCATGATTTTTTGGATTATATGAAACAGGATCCTTATTTTAGAAAAGGATGTCATAATAAGATGACATTTGCAATGAGCTATAACTGTGCTGAAAAATATATTTTGGTGCTGTCCCATGATGAGGTTGTTCACTTAAAATGTTCTATGGTAAATAAAATGCCAGGACTCGGAAAAGATAAATTCCGTAACCTTATGGTTGGATATACCTTTTTTATGGGCCATCCGGGTAAGAAACTGTTGTTTATGGGTCAGGACTTTGCACAGCTGCGGGAGTGGAGCGAGGAGCGGGAGCTGGACTGGTTCCTGATGGCAGAAGAGAGCCATAGGCAGTTAAATGATTATTTTAAGGAACTCTTGCATATTTACCGTAAATATCCGTCCATGTATGAATTGGATCACTCCTGGGATGGTTTTGAGTGGATCAATGCAAATGATGCTTCGCGGAGCATTTTCAGCTTTGTGCGTAAGAGTAAAAATGGTAAGAGAAATCTGCTGTTCATCTGTAATTTTACGCCAGTGGAAAGAACAGATTACCGGGTTGGCGCACCGACAAAAGGCACTTATAAGTTAGTGCTAAACAGTGATGAAAGTCGTTTTGGAGGTACCGGCCAGAAGAGACCTGTGAGCTATAAAACGGTGAAAGCGGAATGCGACGGCAGAGATTATTCTTTTGCATATCCGCTTCCGGCATATGGAGTAGCTGTATTTGAGTTTAATTATAAAGTGTGAGAAGAGTAAAAAGGTATGTGCAATTGTGCACGTACCTTATTATTTTATAAAGTTTTCAAAAGAATTAGCCGACATATTCTATAAGACTGCGAGACAGCCGATAGATTTTCGCAGGAAAGGCAGGATGAACAGAATGCATAGAGTGCAGAATATACAGATAGATGGTACAAATCTGCTGGATGGAATTGGAAGCAGTGTAAAACAGGAGAGTTTTGATTTTGGAACAGTTTCCACAGGCGTGGGCAGGATGGCTGAAATAGAGAAATTGTCAAAAGGAGAGAAGACAGAGGAAGTAACCTATCAGAAGCCTCAGCAGGAGAGTAAAACGGGAACGGCTGAAGATGTCATGCAGCAGGCAGAAAATATGAATACGGCAACTATGAAAAATCAGATGGTAGTTGCTTCCAATACAACAACTTCTGCAGATTGCAGACAAATGGAAGAAGAAGGTTTTTCTCTGCAGCAAACGGATATTAAAACAGTTGTGACTGTAGCGGATAAAATAAAAATGGAGCTGGCGAAAGCAGGTGTGGATATCAGTTATTTTGGAGATAGCCTAAGTGCGGAACAGATCGAAGCATTTGCCGGAAATGCTGCGTTTGCGCAGACGCTTTCTGGAAGAATCCAGCATATGCAGGCAGATATACCATTGACCGAAGATAATGTGACAGATTGTAAACGGGCATTATTACAGGCAGAGGAATTGCATAAGCTTAATGATGGGGCATTAAAATACATGTTGGATAACCAGCTGGAACCGTCCATAGCAAATTTGTACAAGGCACAATACAGCGGCAGTGCAATATATAGGAATCAAAATACAATACCTTTGGATTTCCAGGGGATGGAAGAACAGATCTCTAAAATTATAGCGCAATCAGGGCAGAAAGAGGATGAGCGTACACTGGCAGACAGTCAATGGCTGATGCAAAACGAAATTGCCCTGACAGCTGAGAATTTAAATTATTTAACACAGTTAAAAACGATAGATGTTCCAGGTGATACTGATAAGCTCATAGACCAGATGATTACGGCAATAGCAGACGGGAAAAGGCCGCAGGATGCGATATTGTTGGATGGCTTTTCTCTGGCTGAAAAGGCGCAGAAAGCTGTTGATATTATTCAGCAGACGACAGATGAAGACCTGGCCTATGTGATAAGTAAGGGGGAACCGGTTACAATTCAAAATCTGGAAAAGGCACATAACCAGAATTTGGCTGGTATTAGCGTATCAGAAAAAGAGGAAATTGCACAGTTAATACAGAATACGTCTGACGTAGAAAAAAACGCTCAGATAGCAATGAAAGGGGAAGATACAAAGTCTGATACAAATACAGAGATTGCGGATGCGGAAACAGAAAGCAGAAGTATGCCAGATATTTCAGAAAAAATCGGTGCGGGGGTAACTACTGCAAACGGCATACCGGTTGGCAGCACTGCGCCCATTCCGCAGGAAGTTCCGGGAATTTTGCTGCGTACGAGACTGGTTCAGCTTACCAGCGTTGAAATTACATTGGTTGCAGCTCGTAGGCAGCTGGAAGAAATCCGTATGTCAATGACCATAGAAGCCAGTTATAAAATGCTTAAGAATGGTATTTCATTGGATACGAGTCCTATGGAAGAACTGATTGCTCATTTAAAAAAGTTTGAAGATAATTTTTATAAAAGTATGCTAAAAGAGGGCGGAGTAGAGGCAACGCAGGCGAATGTGAGCTTGTTTGCTGAGACGTCTGCAAAGCTGGAAGAGTTAAAGGGGATGCCAGCATATGCGCTTGGTACCCGTAATATGCAGGTTTCTACGCTCGAAGAGCTGCATCAGGAAGGCAGCGCTATGCAGCAGAATTTTCAGCAGGCGAATGAGCGGTACGAATCCATGCAGACAGGAGTCCGTAAAGATCTGGGTGATTCTATACAAAAAGCGTTCAGGAATGTTGACGATATTCTAGAGCAGATTGGCCAGGAAGTAAGCCCTGAAAATGAACGCGCGGTACGGATTCTTGGTTATAATCAGATTGAGATTACGCCGGAAAATATTGCAAAGATGAAAGCGGTAGATCAGCAGGTACAGGCAGCGTTCCATAATTTAACGCCGTCAGTAGTAAGAGAATTTATTGGCAGGGGAATGAATCCGTTAGATATGGATATTCGGGAACTCAATCAGCAGGCGGAGCAGATTAAAGCAGAACTGCATATTGATGCACCGGAAGATAAATATAGTGAATATTTATTTAAGCTGGAACAAAATCATAACATTTCGCAGGAAGAGAGAAATTCATATATTGGTATTTACCGTTTGATGAATCATATTGTGGAGTCGGATGGAGCAGCAGTAGGCGCTCTTGTTGAACAAGGTGCAGAGATTACGATGCGTAATCTTATGGCAGCAGTACGTACACAACGGCGTGGAGAATTAGATATTAAAGTGGATAAGTCCTTTGGAGAACTGGAAAGCGGTGGATATGTTGATTCCATTACAGATCAGATTGAGTCCGGTTATCAGAGCCAGTGTATCAAACAGGCATTCCATGAAATTTCACCGGAACGGCTTCGTACTGTAACGAATGAAAGCGGGTGGGAAGATCTGACACCAGAGCAGTTTTTGCGGCAGCTTCAGGAAGCGCCGGAAGATCTAGCGGCAAGAGAAGCTTACGATCAGCAGAAATTAAAAGATTTAGAAACATGTGCAAAATCTTCAGAAGAAGTATTTCATGTTTTGGAACAATATGAAATACCAAATACGATGCTGAATGTGATGGCAGTTTCCGAATTGCTGCATGACCGCAATATTGCTTTCCGCAGGTTGTTTGGGACAGGTAATGGGCGAAAGCCGGATTCGGAGATTCGTCCAGATGAGTATTTAACAGAAAATGAGGATGGGAGTACAGAGGTAGATTTTGAAGCGCTGAAAGAGGAGCTTCTCAGGAGGTTTGGCGAAGATGTTAAAAAGCCAGAAGAACTTGCAAAAGCAGTTGCAGAACTGGCAGAATGTGCTGAAAAATGTATGAGTACAATGATTCTCGAACCAGATACAACGAGTCTTGATATCAGAGGGCTTAAATTGATGAATGCACAGATTTCTATTGGTGCAAAAATGGCTTCTTCAGAATGTTTTTCCATGCCGATTGTTGTGGATGGAGAAGTTACAAATGTAACGATGAAAATTGTACGTAATAAAGAACAAAAAGGGCTTGTAAATATTACGTTAGATTCCGGGTTGCATGGAAAAATTGCAGCAGAGCTTCGTGCAAAGCAAAAAGGTTTCAGCGGATATGTTACTGCAGATTCCAGACAGACGACAGAATTGTTAGAGGCAAAACGAAAGGAAATTGCGGAAGCGCTGAAAGAGGTAGAAGATGGGCCGTTGGATTTGAACTTTATCATGAACAGCAGATTGGACTTGAATAGTTTCTCAGCAACCAGCGGAGAAAGTGAAGAGCCGGAATCAGAAGAGTTAAGAGAAGTGCAGACAAAGACATTGTATGGGATGGCAGAAGCTTTTATCCGTGCAGTGAAACATTTGGAACAGGCTGCTTAGTGTAACAGCAATATGTACATTTTGTAAGGATAAAATATGAAATTTTCAAATTTTTATTATGGAAATGGAATATCTGGTCGAAATAAACTAATAATCAAAGAGATGAGGTATGCAGAATGAAAATTAATCAGAATTTATCAGCGGTAATTGTCAACGATCAATTGCTTCGAAATGAAAATAGTTTATCAGCATCCGTAGAAAGATTGTCCTCCGGTTTGAAATTTAACAATGCAAAGGATAATCCCTCTGGTATGGCGATTTCTTTTAAAATGCAGGCGCAGATTAACGGATTAAATCGAGCATCTTTAAATGCGACGGACGGTTCTAGCATGGTTGAAACAGTAGATGATGCGATTGGCCAGATGACAGAGGTACTTCAGCGTATGAGAGAGTTATGTGTGCAGGCAGCAAATGACACAAATACACCTGAAGATTTGAAGGCAGTCCAAAAAGAAATTGTGCAGTTAAAAGAAGAAGTAGATCGAATTTCTGCAGACACAGAATATAATGGACAAAAATTACTGGATGGTACGTTAGATCGCAGAACCTATGTTACAGATCAGAATCAAAACAGCATGTTTGAAAAAATAAACAATGTCATTATTTCTGATGAAGTGGAAGCAGATTTTTATAATATGAATATTACCCAGGCACCGTCACATGAAGTTGTTTTATCCGGTGCAGGCGCGGGCGGGGCAACTGTTACGGCTGCAGAGGCAGGCACCGTCACAATTAATGGAGTGACAGCAGAGATTAAAGAGGGAATGACACCGGGAGAAGTGTACGAAGCAATCCGGGAAGCTGGTGAAAAAGGCAGAGTAAAAGTATTTCCTACAAACGGCGCTACAAGTACATTGCAGCCGGATAACTTAGACCGACAGGGATTTGATGAGTTACAGAACGGTTATACATCTTTTACAGATCAATTGGCATTTGTTTCAGAAGATTTTGGTCCAAATAAAGTATCGGTTACCTGCAGCAATCCGAATGTCGGCAATCTTTTAGGCTTGAATGCAAATGCAGTGCAGATAACAGGTGCAGATGTAAAAGTAGAAATTGACAGTATTACAGCAAATCAAAATTATTCCGGTCAGGCAGTTGTTAAGAATGAGGGAGACAGAGTCATTATTACAGATAAAAGCGGATTTCAAATCAGCTGTGATATACGTGCGGATATATTGGTAGAAAACGGCGCGATCATCGGCGGCAAAGAAATTACATTAGAAACTACGGATCTTGGTACGCTGCAGCTGCAGATTGGCGCCAATAAAGATCAGGAATTAGCTGTTCGCGTACCGGTTCTGAATACACAGACTCTTTATATCGATGATCTGGATGTAACAGAAATAAATGGAGGGGGCAGAGGAATCCGTCAGGCAGATTATGCAATTAGCGTTGTTTCCGCAGCGCGTTCCAAAATGGGAGCGTATGAAAACCGTCTAGATTATGCGATCAGCAGTTTAGATGCTTCAGAAGAAAATATGACAAATGCGATTTCACGTCTTGGTGATGTGGATATGGCTCAGGAAATGACAGAGTATACGAATAAAAATGTACTGACGCAGGCATCTATCTCCGTATTGGCACAGGCGAATGATCTGCCGCAGCAGGTATTATCTTTGCTGCAGTAAAGGCAGGTTGCTTATGACAAAGGAGCAAAAACAGGATTTTACGCGCAGGATTACACAGGCAAACCGCAGCGGTCTGGTACTGATAAAGTATGAAATGTTATTTGTATATATAGAGGATATTCAAAAGGCGTTTCAGAAGAAAGATCAGCGGGAACTGACGAATTACGTGCATTATGCAGATGCAATTTTAAAGAGCTTTCAGGAAACATTGGATTTCCAATATGAGTTAGCAGGACAGCTTTTTGCTCTGTATGATTTTCATCGCAGACAGTTAGCAAAAGTATTGGTACGGCATTCTCTGAAAGAGCTGGAAGAGAGCACAAAAATGCTTCAGCAGATGTATCAAGCATTTGCGGCATCCGCAAAGCAGGATACGTCTCAACCGCTGATGCAGAATGCGCAGCAGGTTTATGCAGGATATACATATGGAAAAAATCATTTAAATGAAAGCTGTGAAATACAGTCTTCACGAGGATTTTTTGCTTAATTATAAAATAGAATCTCTGAAACAGATTTATGTATGGGGCTTTCTGGCATAGTGCTGGAAAGCCTCTTTCGACATGGCTTTTCGTATATTGAAATGATAGAGACTGTTAGTTCGTTATCCTTTCGATTCATATAATGGTTCTGCCGTTTCATAGGACTTTAACCTGCAGAGCAAAAATTTATATCGCATTTGTATCGCGTTCACTTCATAAATATAGCTGTCTATTAGTTCCGGATCCGTGGCATTTTCGAAATTCTGGTAAGCAAGATGCAGACTATTCATCGTTTGCGTCAGGTTATCCAGCAGGGTTTGATAATTTTCATCTGTCTGGGGTTCTTGTTTAAAAAAAGGAAACAATGTATTACCTCGCTTTCTATTATTCGAAATTAGGAACATACTGAATCATTATGAATATTATAAGTATAATCAGCACTTGGTAAAATATGCATACAAAGGAAAAATTCATTGAAAAAAGACAGGCATATTTTCATGGACGGGCGCATATGTTATGTTGAAAATGAATTTGCAGGGGTTCCTATGGAGGAAAAAAATGTATTTATCATTATGATCGGAATATGCGCATTGGTGCTTTTAATCGGTCTGCTCAAACAAAAAGCGGCAATTGTGCTAAATATTTTTGTGCGTACGATCGTTGGCTGTGTTGGAATTATTTTACTAAATGATTTTCTGAACAAACAAGGGATCCCTGTATCTGCAGGTTTAAATCCGCTGAATCTTTTGACAATCGGAAGCCTTGGTACAAGCGGGTTTGCATTGATTTATGGGATTTTATTTTATAGTTTGTTGTAAGCATTTCACAAAATTTATTTTTTCCTGAAAAAAGGGTAGACAAACGAAAAAAAAGCTCGTATAATCCAACTTACAACACACATCTGACTAAGTTGCAGATTTGTTTGAGATATAATTCACAGTATTAAAAAAGGGGGGATTCCATTGGGAGTTTTATTATGATCTGTCTGCTTCTTCTGTTAATTATGGCAGTGTGGATGGATATACGTACAAATAAGATCAGTAACCGGCTGATCGGGTTTGGATTATTTTTAGGATATATACGTAATTTTGAAGAATATGGCTGGGATGGCAGTATTCATTTTCTGATTCAAATTTCTTTACCGGTTCTAGTATTTTATCTATTTTTTCTTATGCATGTACTGGGTGCAGGCGATATCAAATTGTTTTCCGTAATAAGCAGCTGTATCGGGCTTAAAAGTTTATGCAGAATAGTGATTTTTTCATTTTTGGCAGGAGCAGTATTGTCCTGTATCAAGATCGTTCATAATAAAAATCTTTATAGTCGTCTTCATTATTTTTCTGATTATGTCAAAACGGCTCTGTTAACAAAATCCATAACAAAATATGATTACGAATCTGATGGAAAACAGAATTTTATCCATTTTTCTGTACCTGTGCTGATAGGATATCTTATGTATTTAGGGGGAATGTGATTGGGAAAAATAAAACTGGCAGTTATAGGGACAACAAATTACTTAGGAAGGCTGGCAGAATGTCTTCAAAAGAATGCGCCTGAGTACCTGCAAATTTTAACCTGCAAAGGGTATCAGGAGCTACCGGGATTTTTAGCGCGTATGCAGCCGGATATGATACTTTGTGATGAGGGAACAATACAAAATGAAAATCTTGCAGAACACATCGTTCAGATTTATCTTGCGGATCATAAAGATGTTGGAGAAGAAAAAAAGTATATTTTCCGTTATCAAAGAGGGTCAGAAATTTTAAGACAAATTTTCCAGATATATGAACAAAATAGTAAAAAATCTCTTGTTTGCCGGTGCAAAACGGCAGAAATGGAAATGACCGCCTTTTATGCTCCGGGAGGACATGATTTTTTGCTTCCATTTTCGGTGTGTTATGCATCACTTTGCGGAGAAAAAGAAAAGGTTTTATATTTAGATTTATCTGAATTTTCAGGAATGAGGATGTTTTTTTCTCAAAAAGATAAAGGTAATTTTAGTGATTTGATTTTTGGAATTCGACAGAAGAAGGAGCGGTTTTTAATTTGTTTACAGGGCGTATTGCATCATACGGAACAATTTGACTACGTGTTTTCTCCTGAAAATCCCGAAGATTTATATGAAATTCAGGAAGAAGATTTGGCATGTTTGTTATCTTTACTGCAGGAACAGACAGAATACAAAAAGATTATATGGAATTGCGGGACATTGAATCAGGCTGCGGTACGGGTAATGGAATGTTGTGGAAAAGTATTTTGTCTGGTTAGGGACAATGTATACGGTAAGTATCGAAAACAAGAATTTGAGAAATTTTTGCAAAAGGAATTATATCTGAGACTCAGAAAAAAAGTTTTGTATATCAGTCCACAGATAGGAAGCGGAGCATTTGTACAAGGTACAGATATGTTGACGCAGCTAAGGAGCGGAGAGTTTGCAAAACATGTAAAAAAAATAACGGAGGAGACTACGAATGAATAATAAAAAACGAAGATCTTACATTAAGGGAATGGAAAATATATGTAAAAGCTTGTTCATGGAGAGGTCGTATGTTTATGAGGACAGGATTTTATGACACAGGAAATGGTACAGCTTCGGCAGCGGATATTGACAAAATTAGATTTGACAAGAGAAACCGGCGATGAAGAATTAGAACAATTGATTTTCAAAGAAGTGGGAAGTTACAGCAGAGAACAGGGATTATCGTTGAAGCAGAGGGAACAATTTCAAAAAGAAATCTATCATTCATTAAGAAAGCTGGATGCTCTTCAGGAATTGGTAGATGATCCAAATGTGACAGAGATTATGGTAAATGGTGCGGATTCAATCTTTTTTGAAAAGGATGGGCATGTTCGAAAATGGGACAGGCATTTTTATTCCAAAGAAAAACTGGAAGATGTCATTCAGCAGATAGTTGCAGCAGGAAATAAGATCGTCAATGAAGCAAATCCAATTGTTGACACAAGGTTAAAAGATGGTTCTCGTGTAAATATTGTACTGGCGCCCATTGCGTTGGATGGATCTGCAGTAACAATCCGAAAGTTTCCAGAACAGCCGATGCGCATGAAACAGCTGATACAGCTTGGAGCTGTCTCAGAAGAAGTGGCTGGATTTTTAAAGCAGCTTGTACAAGCCGGATATAATATGTTTATATCCGGCGGAACCGGAGCAGGAAAGACTACGTTTTTGAACGCATTGTCTGAATTTATACCATCTGAAGAACGAATTATTACAATTGAAGACTCGGCAGAGCTGCAGATACAGGAAATTCCAAATTTGATTCGGTTGGAGACAAGGACGGCAAATATAGAAGGTGTTCGGGAAATTACGATTCGGGATTTGATACGGACATCGCTTCGCATGAGACCAAACAGAATTATAGTTGGAGAGTGTAGAGGAGCAGAGGCATTGGATATGCTTCAGGCTATGAATACTGGACATGATGGAAGTATTAGCACCGGACATGCCAATTCTAGCAGGGATATGCTAAATCGTCTGGAAACAATGGTGTTGATGGGAATGGATTTGCCGCTGTCTGCCATCCGCGGGCAGATTGCATCCGGGATTCAGATTTTGGTTCATCTTGGAAGGCTTAGAGACTGTTCCAGAAAGGTATTGCAAGTGGATGAAATAGATGGAATGAAAGACGGAGAAATTCAGTTACATTCTATTTATCAATTTACAGAAACAAAAAATGAGAATCTTGAAGGGAAGGTAACCGGAAAATGGGTAAAAACAGGAATGCTTCAAAATATAGCAAAACTAAAAGAAGCAGGTCTGTGCTGAAAAAAAATAAACAAGTATCTGAAAAAAATCAAGAACAATGCAAAATGAACTATCAGCAATATCGTTTTTCATGGAAGGAACGGATAAAAATGATTACGCAGTTTGTTTTGGCAAGCGGAGGATTCGCATATTTGTTTTATCGTTCCTGGATGGTATTTGCAGTATTTTTAATGTTTTATCCGCTTTATGCAAAGCGTGTAAAAAAACGGATGATTTGTAAGCGTCAGGAAGTTTTATGCAGGGAATTTAAAGACAGCATTTTGTGTGTAGCATCATCGATGGCAGCAGGATATTCTATTGAGAATGCATTTCGGGATGCATATGCGCAAATGTATATGCAATATGGAGAACATAGCTTGATGACAGAAGAGCTTCGCTGTATCAATAGCTGCTTGTCGCTAAATATACCGTTGGAGGAGCTTTTATATGATTTTGCAAACCGTAGTGGTTTGGAAGATGTACGGAGTTTTTGTGAGGTATTTGTATTTGCAAAACGCAGCGGAGGTGATTTTATTCAAATTATTCATATAACCGCAGCCAGGATATCAGAAAAAAATGATTTATTAGAAGCAATTCAGACAGAAATATCCGGAAAAAAAATGGAACAAAAACTGATGAATCTAATGCCATTATTTATATTAGTGTATATTGATTTTAGTTTTGGAGGGTATTTGGACGGATTGTATCATAATACGCTTGGAGTAATTGTAATGACGATTTGTCTTGCTGTGTATATTGGAGCATATTTGCTGTCCGAGAAAATTATGTCAATACAAATATAGATGAGTACAGCAAATATACATAACAGTTTAATGGATTTTTTGAATGGAAATCAATCAGGGGGAAATAATGACAGGAAAAATTGTATGTGTGGTATACACAACGGCCAGTTTGTTGGTTTTACTTTGGTTCTGTTTAAAGAAACAGGAAAAGAATAAAAAAGATGCGGTAAAAGTACTTGTGTTAACTGGCTGTTTAGGTTTTATCCTTTGTATAACGGAAAGTAATAGTCAACGTTTACAGCAGGATGGAAGGTTATTGCGTAACAAAGCAGGCGAGGATACGGAAAGTCAGGAATTACAGTTGAATGCAAATGGAATTCTCAAAGACTATCAGTATGTATTGGAGCTGGAAGCACAAAGATTGCAAGGAGAAGAGCTGGAACAGTTATTTGCGGATGCCGCAGATGAGGCGGAAAGACAATTTGTAGGTGATAATTTATCATTAGATTGTGTAGATCGTGCAGTAGTACTTCCTAAAAGTCTTCAGGATGGACAAATACATGCAAAATGGCAGTTCGATCCTGAAAATATCATTGATACGGATGGAGAATTATGGCTGGAAGAAGCAGATGATACAGGAATTCTTGTCATGGTGTCCCTGACAATGACTTATTTTGACGAAGTACGAGAACATTCTTTCGGATGTTTCGTTTATCCAAAAAAATTGTCCCGTGTAGAACAATTGTTGGCGGATTTGCAGACTTATTTTGAAGAAGAGCAGGAAATCAGTAAAAATGAAAATTATTTAAGGCTACCACATCAGATTGGAGGAATCAGCTTGCAATGGTCGCAGAAGGAAGAACATACTTACCGGATTATTTTGTTGCTTGGATTTGTCGCAGCCGCAGTCATTTATATACAGGAGGGGGTAAAAGAACAGAGAAAGGAGCAGGATCGGAAAGAAAAGCTTTTAAAACAATATCCAGATATGGTTAGCAAAATATCATTGCTGCTAGGTGCCGGTATGACATTAAGTGCGGCGTGGGAAAGAATTGTTTTAAATTATCAGCATAAATTGGATTGTCATCCGACAGAATCCGAAGAGGTATACGAGCAGATGTTGGTGTCTTATCGGGAAATGCAGGATGGAGTTGGTGAGTTAAAAGTATATGAACAATTTGGCGAACGCTGCGGTACACCACAGTATCGAAAATTGGCGATGCTGATAATACAAAATTTGCGAAAAGGTTCGGCGGGATTACGGCAAAGCCTGGAAAAGGAAGTGGCAGATGCATTTGTTCTTCGTAAAAATCTTGCGAAAAAAACAGGGGAGGAAGCGGGGACAAAGATTTTGTTTCCAATGATGTTAATGCTTTGTATTGTAATGGTAATCATTTTAGTTCCTGCATTTTTAACATTTCAAATGTAGATGATAAGGAATATATAAATTAAGGAAAGGAAAAGGTAAGTATATGGAAAATTTTATTCAATTTTGGGAAGAGGAAGATGGAATCGGTGTCGTGGAGTTAATATTAATACTGGTAGTCTTGATCGGTTTGGTATTAATTTTTAAAGATAGCCTGCGGAAATTGGTAAAAGAAATATTTGATACGATAACCAAAGGTGCAACAGATGTCTCAACTATGGATTAAGGATGATGGAATAAGATGAAGCTTAGGAGAACAGGGAGCATTACTATATTTATGAGTTTGATGCTTATGGTTGTCGCATCTTTGTTGTTTGCACTTTTGGAGGTGTCTCGATTTATGATGCTTAAGATGACGGCTGTACTGAATAGTCAAAGTGTTACAGAGTCACTATTTGCTGAATATCATGTCCCTGCTTATCAGAATTATCATTTGCTGATGTTTGACAGCAGTTATGATAGCGGACAGCTGCTTTTGTCAAAAGTGAACCAAAAAATGCAGGAATTAGGACAGGAAAATCTGAACCCTACAGTGATTGGTTTTGGAAGGTACAGTAATTTTCTGCAAATGAATGTGACCGAAAGCAGCGTTGTCCGTTATGAACTTGCAACAGATCAGAATGCAGAACCTTTGCTGAAACAAATATCACAGTTTATGAAAAAAGAATTTGCTGCTGATCTGGCAGAGGATGTATATAAGAAAGTAACGGATGTGCAGCAGTCAGGAAAGCAGGGAGAGAAAGCAGATCAATATCTTGACGGTGCGCTTGAAACAATTGAGCAGGCAAAAGAATCAGAGCAGGAAGCGGCAAATAGGAAGCTGGTGTTACGATCAAATGCAAAAAGCAAAGGACAGGCAGTGTTAAGTCAGAAAGCAGATCTGAAAGCAGAACGAAATACAGATAGCAGTATGGGAACAGAAGTCGAAAATCCTATGGAAGAAATAAAAAATGCTAAAAGTTCGCCTTTATTATCACAGATTCTTTCCAGTGAAGTGGGAGTTTCATCTAAGCAGATATCAAAGGAAGATGCCATTGAGAAACGTACGTTAAATGTAGGTAATTATGATAGCTCTGGTTCTTTTGGAATGATGGATAAAATTGTGATTTTGCAGTATTTGAAAAAATATACTTCTAATTTTATCAATAAAGATTCAATGCCTCATGCACTTGCATATGAACAGGAATATCTTTTGTTTGGCAAAGATTCCGATGAAGATAATTTAAAAAAGATGGCATCCAGATTGTTATTAATAAGAGAAGGAATTAATTTTGCATATTTAATGACAGATACAGTAAAGTGTGAAGAAGCATTTGCTGTCGCGGCATCCATTGCAGCAGTAGCGCAAATTCCAGCGGCAGTAAAAGCAATTCAGATGGGGATTCTTGCTTCGTGGGCGTATGCAGAAAGTATTGCAGAGCTGCGTACATTATTTACTGGTGGAAAGATTGCGGTGGTAAAGGCGTCAGAAAACTGGACGGTAAGTTTAACGGAAGCGGCTTCTGTTCCTTTTCAGAATGCGATAAAATCAAAAGAAGTTCAAAGTGGATTAGAATATGAAGATTATTTACAGACATTTTTGGCTATCGAAAATATTAAAAAAATAGGAAATCGTTTTGCAAATTTGTTGGAAAAAAATATCCGTTTATATAAAGGCTACGAACAAGTAAAGTTAGACTGTATGATTACGGCTATGGAGACAACTCATAAATATCATGCCAGGCAGGTATTTTTAACATTTGTAACGATTGCCCGTCTGTCTAAAAAGGGCTATCACTATGAGGAAACTTATAAATTTTCTTATATAGATCAAAAAGAAGATACCAAATAGTTTAGATATAGGGCTGCAAATATTACATATTCAGTACAACAATTATTAAGGAAGGCAGGTGCATCGTGGTGTCCCTCGGTTTTAAACAGAATGGATCCGAATATATAAATATACATATTATAAAATCTCTCTCTATCAGTATGAAAAACGTTTTGAACCATATAAATTCTGATACAAAAAACAGAGGGACAGCCCGATGCACCTGCGTAAAAGCTTTGCTAACAGTAGAAGCAGCAGTTGTAATACCTTTTTTTGTATGTTTTATCGTATTTATCCTTTATTTTTTTCGGGTTCTCCAGGTACAGACCGGAGTATCTCAAGCTTTACAGTATGCAGGCAGAAGGGTTGCTGCAGAGTATAGCGGGCAGGTCGAAAACAATGTTAATCGTGAAGAGTCTGAAACAGTAAATAGCGATAAAATATATGGAGAAGAATTAGGTAGCGATACGGATGCGCAGCGGGATGGAACTTCTATTTTAGGAATGATACGGGCTAAAGTGTTATTTGAAAAGCAGTTGAAAAAACAAAAATGCCCAACACAATATATTAGCAATGGTATAGCTGGAATTAGTTTGATGCAGTCAGATTTTTCAGGAAATTATGTAGAATTAAAAGCAACTTACAAAATGAAGCTGCCGATAGCATTGCTTGGGAATATTCAATATCATATTGTTCAGCAGGTAAAGTGCAGAAAGTGGATTGGTTATGTTGTTGGACAAGATATGCACAATGAGGATACATGGCTTTATTACACGGAACATGGAACAGTATATCATGCCAGCAGAACTTGTACTTATCTCGATTTGTCTATCCGTGCAATAAACGATAAACAAGTAGGAAGCAGCCGGAATAAAAGCGGAGGAAAATATTATAAATGTGAAAAGTGTGAAAGCTCAGCGCTGAACGGTCCTATGGTATACATTACAGATTATGGGAATCGTTATCACTGTAGTTTAACATGCAGCGGATTAAAGAGAAGTATTTATATGATAAGAAAATCAAAAGCTACGGAAAAAAGAATGTGCAGTAAATGCAGAGAATAGATATGAAAAAAAATTAGACAGATCTTTTAGGAGGGATTTATGATACAGCAATTGTCAGTTCTGGCAATTTTAGTGATTTGTGGATATGAGGATTTAAAGAGTAGACGGATTGGTACTGTATGGCTGTTTGTATTTGCAGTTGAAGGTGTTTTCCTTTGGTTTATGGAAAGAACACATTCCATGTTTGAAATTGTACCAGCAGTCAGTACCGGTTTGTTTGTACTGTTATTGTCATTTATTACAAAAGGAAGTATTGGGGAAGGCGATGGGTTATTGTTGATGATTATAGGTATTTTTCTTGGAGGTGCATATACATTCAGGATATTTTTATATGCGTTGCTTCTTTCCGGCAGTTATGCAGTATTCCTATCGATGATTCGAAAAAAGAACAGAAAATATGAGATTGCCTTTATCCCATTTTTGTTATTGGCGTTTGTAAGTGAAAGTTTATTCTATAATTTTAAAGGGTGCGTGTAACATGGGTGTGATTAAGCGTAAAAGGAAAGCCAGCCTTACGGTAGAAGCTTCTATATTGATACCAATTACTTTGTTTATCATTGTGGGAGGAATAAATTTAGGATTTCATTTATTCCAGGAAGCTCGAACAAATATCGAAATACATGAAGAACTGGTAAAATTGGATCCGGTAGAAATTGTTCGTAGAAATTCGTTGTTCGAAAAATATAAATAAATTATTTAGGGTGTGTTTCAAGTATCGGGAAAGAGTTTAATATAAAGAGAGGGGAATCATAGTGCTGAAAGCAAAATATATCCGAAAATTAAATAAAAGCAGTTTGATATTAATACCAGAACAGGAGAGTGAACAAGATTGTGTAAACAAAGAAAATTGCAGTAATAAGCAAGATTATGTAAACAAAGAAAATTGCAGTAATAAGCAAACTTATATCAATGAAAAAAATAATAGTAATAAGCAAGATTGTATCAACGGAATAAATTGTGTAAATATACGAGATAGTATATATGAACAAGATTGTATAGAAATGTTTCGATATAATGAAATACCTTATTTTCTAAATATGGAGCAGCAAAAACAGGATATGAAGTTTCAGTATTGTTATGATATTACAGGAAAAAGGTCTCTTGAACAATTGTTGGAATATAAAACATTGGATTTTGAGATGTTGCAGTCTATTTTAAACTCCTTAGATCAGGCATGTATACAGACAGAAGATTTTATGATGACAGAAAATGATATTTTGCTGGAACCTGAGTATGTGTTTGCAGATTATCATGCAGAATGTATGAATTTTTGTTATCTGCCTGGAAATCAGAAAAATATATGTATGCAGTTTCAAGCATTTATGGAATATTTATTACAGCAATTAGATCATAAGGACGAACAGGCAGTACAGCTAGGATATGGTGTTTATCAAAGTGTGGTGGAAGAACGGATTGCACTTCATAAAGTATTGGGAGATAAAAAACATATACAGGAATTATATCGAATATCTGTTGAAAAGAAAACGGAAGAGGAAGAGCAAATACCTACAGAGCAATTTTCATATAAAAATAAATCAGATTTGGATGGTATTCAGCATCATTTACATTCGGATTCTCATTTAAACATTCAATCCAACGTTCATTCAAATATGTATTTAAATCCGCATTTTATAGAAAAGCGACAAGTAAAATTAGAATCTGAAAATAGTTTCATGCGTAAAACAGACCAAATAACGAAAGTAAGGCAAAAAGAGTCGTTGAGAAATCAGGCTGCAGAAAGATTAAAGCGTATGCTCAGAAAAAAAATATATACGGATAAAACTGGATATTCAGAAGAAAATACCGTATTTGACGCAGATGAAGAAGAAATACAGTGCAGTCATCCAACTGTATGTCTGATGCCAGAGACAGAAGAGCTTCAAAATCAGTTTGTTTATCAGGGAGCCGATCGTTCCAGAGATTTTCATTGTATACAAGGTAGGATGCTGATCGGAAGCAATAAAGAGGAGAGTGATATTTATATTCCGTTTCCAATGGTTAGCAGAGTGCATGCCAGTGTTGAGATTGATACAGAAGGAACCTTTTTAGAAGATTTAAATTCTACAAACGGAACACATGTGAATGGAGAGCTCCTGCAGTACAGGGAAAAAAGGATGCTGCAGAAAGGGGATATTATTAGTCTTGCAGGAGAATGTTACAGTTTTCATTGACAGTGCAGCAAGGACGTGATATGTTTTTCTCAGTAACATATGATAGTATGTAACAGGTTGGCTTCTATGTTCGATTACTGTTGCATTGTTGTTATGTTATGGTATAAAAGTGGAAGGGTGAGATTAGATACTTTGGATGATTCAGATTGGAAGGAAGCCTTATGTCAGAAAAAACGTCCGATTGTTACAATTGTTTTAGTGCTTATTAATGTGGCAGTCTGGTGTATTCTGGAGCTGATGGGGAATACTTTGGATGGTACTTTTATTGCTGAATATGGAGGAATGTATCCGGAACTTGTGCGTAATGGAGAAACTTATCGGTTATTTACAGCAATGTTTTTACATTTTGGTGCTGAACATTTGGCTAATAATATGATTCTTTTGGCAGCAGCAGGGAGTAAATTGGAGGCAGCAGTTGGGTCCATTCGGTATTTGATGATTTATATAGGCGCAGGGTTAGCTGGAAATTTATTGTCATTTTATGTTATGATACGTTCAGGAGCTTATGCGGTTTGTGCAGGTGCATCGGGTGCTGTATTTGGGATTATAGGTGCGCTGGCCTGGGCGGCGATCCGTAATAAAGGAAAAATTGAAGGTCTTACAACAAAAGGATTGTTATTTATGATTCTTTTGTGCCTGTATTATGGAATTACAACTGCAGGAGTAGATAACTGGGCACACATTGGCGGAGTTCTTGGCGGGTTCTTTTTATGTATTGTTTTGTATAGAAAATAAGAGAACACTTGAAATTCTTTTTAAAAATCTATATACTAGGTAAAATAAGAGGAGAGCATACAAATGAGAGGTAGCATATGAAAGTAAATATTTATTATGGCGGCAGGGGTGTATTAGATGATCCGTCTTTGTATGTAATTAATAAAATGCAGCAAGTTTTGGAAGAATTGCGCGTGACAGTGGAACGTTATAATATTTATGAACAGAAAAATAGTATTGCAACGCTTCCGCAGACAATAAAAGAAGCAGATGGAATCATACTTGCTACAACAGTGGAATGGTTGGGCATTGGTGGCTATATGCAGCAATTTTTAGATGCATGTTGGTTGTATGGTGACAAAGAAAAAATTAGCCAGACTTATATGCAGCCGGTTGTAATGTCAACGGCTTACGGTGAGCGGGAAGGGGAGTTGACACTTGCAAATGCATGGGAGATGTTAGGTGGACTGCCATGTGCAGGATTGTGCGGATATGTTGCCGATTTGCTGACATTTGAAATGAATCAGGATTATTCGGTTATTATTGAAAAAAAAGCTGAAAATCTGTATCGCACGATTTCACAAAAAATGAAGAGTTTACCGAACAGCAATCAGGCGGTAACAAAGACTGTGCTTCGTACACAGGATTTGGGATTAACCCCGCAAGAAAGCGAACAGTTATCTAAATATGTATCTGATGATACGTATGTGAAAAAGCAAAAGGAAGATATTGAAGAACTGGCAAATAAATTTAAAGGATTGTTAGATAAAGATAAGATGGTTGAAGATGATGAACCTGTAGTGCCATATATCGAAGATCTGGAGTCGCATTTTAAACCGCAAGCGGATTTTAAAGCAAAATATTTATTTATTATTGATGGAAAAAGAAAGCCATTAACAATTGAAGTTGATGAA
The DNA here is from genome assembly GCA_910584345.1 of uncultured Eubacterium sp. Classification (GTDB taxonomy): domain Bacteria; phylum Bacillota; class Clostridia; order Lachnospirales; family Lachnospiraceae; genus Eubacterium_J. The sequence continues at coordinate 49,222 of CAJTZX010000013.1, forward strand.
GATCAGTTAAAATGCAGTTATGGAAAGCAGGATGGTGTGGATGTATATGCAAAGATGACTACGGATGTACTGGAACGTATTATAGCAGGAAAGATGACGTTTCAGCGAGCATTTATGACTGGGGAATTGACAGCAAAAGGAAATTTTAAGACATTACGAATGTTAGATGATATATTTATTTTTGGATAATATTTTACGTGAATACACTCTGACTGCCAGATAGGTTTTAACTTTCTGGCAGCAAGATGTATAGTAAAAAGTTACGTAGTTGCATGAAGTTTCATTTGTGCAGCAGGGAGAATAATTGTAAAGGTGCATCCTTCACCAGGACGATTATCCAAGAGAAGGCTGCCACAGTGTGATTCAATAATTTGTCGTGCAATTGCAAGACCTAATCCGGTACCTTGTTCTTTGGAAGTAGTAAAAAGATCAAAAACTTTTTCTTCTAATGTTGGAGGAATACCACCGCCACAGTCAGCAATTGTAATCTGCACATTTGTATCTTTGCTTTGTGTTCTTATAGTAATGTATTCGGAGTCAGCTTCAGCAGAATTTTTCAGCAAATTTAATATAGCTTGTTTTAATTTTATATTATCAGCATTTACAAAAGGAAGATGATGTTCCAGCTGCAAATTCCATTTTAATTCAGAATATGAATCTTTCATAAATCGGCAAATATCTTTCAGAAGAGAATTTATATCCAATAATTGTTTTTGCAGATGATCTGCGTTGCCGGCTTGTGATATTTCAAGAACCATGTTTTTTAGATAAGAAATTTCATGTTTGATATTATCCCAGTAAGGTTCTGTGTTTAACTGTGGGCATTTTGTGTTTAGCAGTTGTGCGGAACTGTTGATTAAGGTAACTGTGTTTTTGATTTCGTGAAAAACGTGTTGGTAATCCAGTGAATTCATAGTAAAAACCCCCTATACAATGTTATTATTGTTAAATTCTAGCATTTTTTGCTTTTTATTACAATGATAAATTGTAACGGTTTTAAATAATTAAAGAAGGAGAGAGAATATGAAAGAGGACAATTGTATTTTTTGCAAAATTATAGCGGGAGAAATACCATCCAGAACAATTTATGAGGATGATGATTTTAAAGTAATATTGGATGCAAATCCGGCTTCCAAAGGACATGCATTGATACTGCCTAAAGAACATTGTGCAAATATATACGAAATCAGCGAAGAATTACTTGCAAAAGCAACAAAATTAGCAAAAAGATTAGCAGGTCATATGACAGCAGTATTGGATTGTGACGGATTCAATTTGCTACAAAATAATGGTGAAGTAGCAGGACAGACGGTTTTTCATTTCCATATGCATTTGATTCCGCGATATATTGGAATGAAAAATAACGATTTGTTAAATTGGACACATGAACAGTTTGCAGATGAAGAACAGGATCATATTTGTGAGAAATTAACGTTGGATGCTGAAAATTAATGAATAGAATCCAGTCCATTGGAAAGTTTGTATTGGAAATATTTTGTTAATAAGGATACGATTTCATACAGGAAGGACTGGATTCTAAAAGTAGGCTATTTGGCTGTTTCTTCTATTATAGATACAATTTTATCTACAGAATTTATGCTATTGCTCTGTTTCATTGCATGAATATAACGTTCACGATTTTTATATGTTTCGTGAATCATATTGAGCAGCTTATCCGGTGTGATGATTTCTTCTTCAATTACAACGCTGAATCCTTGTTTTTCAAAAGACTGTGCGTTTAAAATCTGATCTCCGCGGCTGGCGCTGGCAGACAATGGGATTAGGATATTTGGTTTGTGCAGCGCTAAAAGCTCACAGATGGAATTGGCTCCTGCACGAGATATGACGAGATCTGCCAGTGAAAAAATGTCATTTAATTCAGAACCAATATATTCAAATTGTTTATATCCTACAGTCCGGTTAAGTGATTCTTCTATATTGCCTTTGCCGCACATATGTATGATTTGGTATGATTTTAATAATTCAGGCAGCAGTCCTCGTATCGTATCGTTGATGAATTTGGATCCGCTGCTTCCACCTACTATAAAAAGAACAGGTTTTTCATTTGTAAAATTACAAAGCTTGCGGGCATTTTCTTTATTTCCTGACAACAATTCTTTTCGAATTGGGGAACCTGTAAGAACAGCCTTATCTTCAGGCAAATATTTTAATGTTTCCGGAAAATTGCAGCATACTTTGGCTGCATTTGGAATGGCAAGTTTATTTGCTAATCCGGGTGTAAGGTCTGATTCATGTATAATGGATGGTATATGGCAAAATTTAGCTGCAAGTATTACCGGTACAGATACAAAGCCGCCTTTGGAAAATACGATATCCGGCTTTAATTTACGCATCAGACGGATAGATTGTCCAAAACCTTTGATTACTTTTAGTGGGTCAGAAAAGTTCTTAATATCAAAATATCGGCGCAGTTTACCGGATGAAATGCCATAATAAGGTACTTTTTGTTCCTTTAGCAGTTGTTTTTCAATGCCATTATAAGATCCAATATAAGTAATATCAAATCCGGCTTCTCGAAGTCTCGGAAGCAATGCTATATTAGGTGTCACGTGTCCGGCTGTACCTCCGCCGGTTAGAATAATCTTTTTCATTTGAACGTCCTTCCTCCAAAATATAGTTCTATTATTAACCCAAATACGGGAAATGTCAAATCTTTATTTTCTAAGTATATGAAAAAACAGGAATAAAAAGACTTGTAAATACAAAATAAAAGAATAGAATATAGATAGAGATTGTAGTTATTATTGAAATAAGTTATGGGGTACAAAAGGAGAAGTAAATGGATGTTAGATTATTTCGTTATTTGTTTGAAAATACATCAAATGCAGTTATTATGTCAGGATGTATATGGGATAAAGGGGTGCAGGAGCAGCTTTGTTATGTGTATTCTTGTGAAATGAACCACAATCCTTCAGAGACAAATTGGCAGAACGGAGATGGATCGTTGTCATATAATGGCAGCTCAGTTCATTTGTTTATTATGGGAAGCTTTTCTTTTGAAGATGCGGTACGTCTGATTCATACGATTAGAAAGGATGCACCTGATATGGTGGTGATTCCTTATGTGGCGCCGATACAGCGTTTTCTGATTATGCAGATGATTCAGGGACAGGAAATAAAAGATCCTGATATTATTGAATTTATAAAAGCTCCATATCTGTATATGAAAAAGTCTCAGGTGAAGAAGTTCTTTTTTATATATGGAAATGGGAAGACATTTGAAAAAACTGAAATTGAAATGTATCCGGGCATATATTTCGAATCGCAGGATAAAGAAATTCTGGATATTATCGAAGAGATGGAAGGATATCGTATACCTGTCGTGAAAGCAGGTCATATGATTAACAACCGAATGTTGTTCCAATTTGGATATTTTGGTATTGATTTGCGCAGAATCAGACATTTTTTATTTCATTATGCAAAAAGTGTATGGATTGACAAAATTGATGAAAGACAGATTATGAAAATGTTGCTTGCATATCGAAAGGCATTTAGCGATCATGGTATGGAAACATTGACAATGTTCTGTAGTCCTACGGAGATTATTGCAACACAGACAGATTGTGTACTGAATGCAATAGTTATTGATAAAGAAGATTTTTGTCATGCGGATATTGAAAAAGATGATGGAAGATGTACAATAAAGTGTATGCTGTACAATGACTACGATGTGTGTCATTGTCACCGTACGGAAGAGACTGAGCTGAGAGCAGGTATTTTATTGCTTGGCAATATCAGATTAAGTAAACATTTTAAGGAATTAAAAAATCATTATAAGATGATAAGTTCGCAAATACGGGCGGTTTCAGTACCTAATTGTGGAAATATATATAATTGGGAAAGCAGCTTAACAGATATGGATGTTAAGAAGAATGCTGTTTTTTGGATTTGTCCGCAATGTTCAAAAATGCAGAATCAGGTATTGAGGGAAATAAAAGCAAAAAATGCTCGTTACCGGATTATATTATTAAATGAAGAATATGGATGTTGTTTTAATGGATTTCTTACTGAAAAAACGGATCAGGTATAAAGAAAAAGAAATGCGATAAAACCTTAGTAGCTATTATAATATGTAGGTTGCTTATGAATGACTGTCATGAAACAAGCTGTTTTACATACTACCTTCGACAATATCCGCAATCGCTTTCTACTATCATGATATATATCCCGTAAATATATGTAGAAAGGAAGTTTGAGGTATGTTCGATCAGATTTTGACATTTGCAGTGTCACAGGTACAACTGATAACTGCTGCCCTGATTTTAGTAGCGGTAGTATTAGAGATTATACATATCGGACAAACGCGCCGGATGAACAAAAGGCTGGGCCGTGCGGGACATTGGCTGCAGAGATACTTAAATGTGGTATTTCGTGAAGATACTGATGACAAATTAGAAACAGAAGAAACAGACATAGGAACAGAGATAAAGATACATCCAGAAAATGAGGGAGAAGGTAAAGAAGGAGAAACACATCTGACAGTTGAACAACCATTAAGAAGCAGGCAGGAAGAAAATATGCGGGTTACACTTGCGCATAAAAAACAAAAAAAAGACGAAGAATTATTAGATACGGTATTACAGGAGATATTTGACTAAACAGATTATGGATAAAGTAAAATTGTTAAATATTGCCAAAATAGCTTGCGGATTTTACTGTATTTTGTTAAAATGGATAATAGTTATGATAAAAAGCAGTTCACGAAAAAACTGTGTAAAACAAAACATTAAGGAGATTAAATATGAGCAAAATTACATTTGATTACTCAAAAGCAGCTGGATTTATCAGCGAAGAAGAAGTAAGTTATATGACCAAATTGGTAAATGATGCAAAGGAACTTCTTGTATCGAAAACTGGTGCGGGAAATGATTTTCTTGGCTGGATTGATCTTCCGGTAGATTATGATAAGGAAGAGTTTAGCCGTATTCAAAAAGCAGCTGAAAAGATTCAGTCAGATTCTGATGTGCTTGTAGTTATCGGAATCGGTGGTTCTTATCTGGGTGCAAGAGCTGCAATTGAGTTTTTAAGACATGGTTTTTATAACAATATTCCAAAAGAAATGCGTAAAACTCCGGAAATTTACTATGTAGGCAATAGTATCAGCGGTTCGTATGTACAGGGCTTGATAGATGTAATTGGAGATAGAAATTTTTCTGTGAATGTAATTTCCAAATCCGGTACTACAACAGAACCGGCCATTGCTTTCCGTATTTTTAAAGAAATGCTGGAGAAAAAATATGGCAAGGAAGAAGCAGCAAAGAGAATTTATGCTACTACAGACAAAGCACGGGGAGCGTTAAAGAGTCTTTCTGATGAAGAAGGATATGAGACGTTTGTAGTTCCAGATGATGTTGGCGGACGCTTTTCTGTATTGACAGCTGTTGGTCTGCTACCGATTGCAGTTAGCGGAGCTGATATTACAAAACTGATGGAAGGTGCGGCAGAAGGAAGAAAACTTGCGCTTGAAAGCAACTTTGAGGATAATGCAGCTTTGCAGTATGCAGCAATCCGTAATATTTTACACAGAAAAGGAAAATCAGTAGAAGTACTGGCTAATTATGAGCCAAGCCTTCATTATGTATCGGAATGGTGGAAACAGTTATACGGTGAGTCAGAAGGTAAAGACCAGAAAGGAATTTTCCCGGCTTCTGTAGATCTGACGACAGATTTACATTCTATGGGTCAATTTATTCAAGACGGTTCCAGAATTATGTATGAGACTGTTTTGAATGTGGAAGAGCCACGCTGCCGTATTGAGATCAAGGAAGAAGCTGTAGATCTTGATGGCCTGAATTATCTGGCAGGAAAAGATATGGATTTTGTTAACAAAAATGCAATGAATGGAACGATTTTAGCACATACAGATGGTAATGTACCAAATCTGATGGTGCGTATTCCAGAGCAAAATGAGTTTTATTTGGGCGAATTGCTGTACTTTTTTGAATTTGCATGTGGCGTAAGCGGATATTTACTCGGAGTAAATCCATTTAATCAGCCAGGTGTAGAAAGTTATAAAAAGAATATGTTTGCACTCTTGGGCAAGCCAGGATATGAAGCAGAAAAAGAAGAGTTGTTAAAGAGATTATAATAGGCAACCGTAATCATTTGGGCAAGAAATCTGTTACAACTTGTTACAATAAGTTGTCATATTTTACAAAAAAAGGATTGATAGGAGACTATCATTCCTTTTTTTATTGCTATTTTTCACAGTTTTCAAGTGAAAAACTAGGCAGGAAAAATATTCCGTAAAAAAATATAAAAAAAATTTGACAAAATGATTACAAAGTGTTAGAATGCAATCGTAATAAAGTTGTAACAAATGTAATAAAAAATGAATAAAATAGAACAAAAATGTAATTAAGAAATTATGTTTTATTCATGGAAAAAACGGAGGTTTATTATTATGCGAGGAAATAAGAGACTGGTACAAGGAATTGCAGTTGCCGGTGCAGCGGGAGTACTTGTATGTACAGTTACCTTTTCCCAACCACAGATAATGCAGACCGAAGAAACTATCCAGATCACAGAAAATAAAACGGCAGGCATTATGACAGCAGTAAATTTAAAGGCAGAATCCGAGGATAGTTTGGAACAGGAGCTATCCATTGCAAAACTTGATGTTGACAGAGTTTCGTCTGTTTTGCCTGGTTCTGAACTGAATATCAATACATGGACAGATGATGCAGTTATGCCTGAGAACAAAAGTATATTGGTTCCTGCAAAGGAAAGTACATCCGTATCAAAAAAAACAGACAAAAAAGAAGCAAAGAAGATAACAGCTAAAAAAGAAAATGTGAAAGAAAACAAACAGACAAAGACTGATTCAGCAAAAAAATGGAAAAATAAGCTGATGGCAAAAGTTGATGATTGTTTAAATATACGGGAAGCATCCAGCGAAGATTCAGCAGTTATCGGAAAACTGCGCAAAGGGGATGCAGCTAAAGTTGTAAAAAAAGGAAAAACATGGACGAAGATTAAATCCGGATCTGTAACCGGTTATGTAAAAAATGAATATTGTGTATACGGGACAAAAGCTTACAAATATGCAAATAAAATCTGCAAGACGTATGCAACTGTTCAGGCGGATGGGCTTCGTATTCGTCAAAAAGCAAACGAAGATTCCATAGCATTAGAGGCAGCATTTAAAGGTGATAAGCTGCTCGTAAATGAGAAAGCAAAACAAAAAGACGGATGGGTTGTTGTGAAGTTAAATGGTATGAAAGGCTATGTGTCAGAAGATTATGTAAAAGTAGGACTTGGAGTTGGTGAAGCAATCTCTATCGAAGAAGAACAGGCAATGCTCGCAGCACAGCGAAAAGCAGAGCAGGCATCACTTCGCAGCGTATCTTCATCAGGAAGTACAGCTGTTTCAAGCGCATCAGCGGTATCTTCCAGTGATTTGACATTACTTTCAGCGATTATCTTTTGTGAGGCAGGCGGCGAAAGTTATGCAGGTCAGGTAGCAGTAGGTGCAGTTGTTCTCAATCGTGTGAAAAGTTCTTCTTTCCCAAATAGCATTTCCGGGGTTGTTTATCAGAGTGGGCAGTTTTCACCAGTGGCGAACGGCGCTCTTTCGAGAGCTCTTTCTAACGGAAATTATAGACATTGTACCTCAGCTGCACAGGCAGCGTTGGCAGGAAGTGATAATACGGGAGGAGCAAAGTTTTTCCATCGGGTAAACGGCGCTGCAGGACTTGTGATTGGAAATCATGTATTTTATTAAAAAATTGAGCTAAAATGACTGCTGTACGTGGGTACAGTGGTCTTTTTTTGTTAATTATCGTATGTTTCGGTGTTTTCATGGTTGTAAATCGAGTTTAATTATAGTATGATAAAGAAAATTTATAGATCATCGTATGTTTTATTGATAAGCTGTATAAGTGTAGCAGATAATAGGAAACAAACGAATGTTCGAAATAAGGAGGAATGCATATGGAAGCATTAATTGCTGCAGTGGTTCTTGTGGTTCTTGTTTTACTGGTTGCAGTATCATGCATCAAGATTGTGCCACAGGCTCATGCGGCTGTTATTGAAAGACTTGGCGGCTATCTTGCAACATGGGGTGTTGGTATTCACTTTAAAGCGCCATTTATTGATCGGGTTGCAAAGAGAGTATTGCTTAAAGAACAGGTTGTTGATTTTCCACCGCAACCGGTAATTACAAAAGATAACGTAACTATGCAGATTGATACTGTTGTGTATTTTCAAATCACAGATCCAAAGCTGTTTGCGTATGGTGTGGAAAATCCGATCATGGCAATAGAAAATCTTACAGCAACAACGCTGCGTAATATTATCGGTGATTTGGAGCTGGATGAAACACTGACTTCCAGAGAAACGATCAATACAAAGATGAGGGCTTCACTGGACGTAGCAACAGATCCATGGGGAATTAAAGTAAATCGTGTAGAACTGAAAAATATTATTCCGCCGCAGGCGATTCAGGATGCGATGGAAAAACAGATGAAGGCGGAACGGGAAAGACGTGAGGCGATCTTAAAAGCAGAAGGAGAGAAAAAATCTACAATACTTGTTGCAGAGGGAAAGAAAGAATCTGCAATTTTAGATGCAGAAGCAGAAAAACAGGCAGCAATTCTACGTGCAGAAGCACATAAAGAAGCTATGGTTCGTGAAGCAGAGGGTCAGGCTGAGGCGATCCTTAAAGTGCAACAGGCAAATGCAGATGGTTTGCGGTTCTTAAAAGAGGCGGCGCCAGATGCGGCTGTTTTGCAGTTAAAGAGTCTGGAGGCATTTGCAAAGGCTGCCGACGGAAAGGCTACAAAGATTATTATTCCGTCAGAAATCCAGGGCATAGCAGGACTGGCAAAATCCATTGTTGAAGTTGGGACAGAAAAAAATTAAGCAATAGGCAGATGACTGATTTCAATGGTGGCAGGAGTAGGAAATTCCTATTCCTGCCATTCACCGTTTCACAAATAGTTATATTTATGCAGATTTAGTATTATATTAATAAATTGTGTAAGTATATTTTATGTAAAGATATGTATTTTAAAGAATTTAATTGAAAGAAAGGTGGGAGTTATCATGAACTTACAAGGCAGGCACTTTCTAAAGTTGCTTGATTATGCGCCGGAAGAAATTCTGTATTTGATTGATCTTTCGGCAGAACTTAAGGAAAAGAAAAAAAAGGGTGTCATGCATCAAGAGCTGTCTGGTAAAAACATTGCGTTGATTTTTGAAAAAACAAGCACGAGGACACGCTGCTCTTTTGAAGTGGCGGCTCATGACCTTGGCATGCATGTGACCTATTTGGATCCATCAGGTTCTCAGATTGGAAAAAAAGAAAGTATAGCAGATACGGCAAGAGTACTCGGAAGAATGTTTGATGGTATTGAGTACCGTGGTTATGGACAGGAAATTGTTGAGGATTTGGCAAAGTATGCCGGGGTGCCGGTATGGAATGGATTGACCAATGAGTTCCATCCAACACAGATGATTGCTGATATGCTTACGATAAAAGAACATTTGGGCAGGCTAAAGGGAATAAAGCTTGTATATATGGGTGATGCCAGATATAACATGGGCAATTCATTAATGGTAACCTGTGCAAAGCTGGGTATGAAATTTACTGCCTGTACGAATAAAAAGTATTTTCCAGATCATAATCTGGTAAATACTTGCAAAGATATTGCTGCACAGACAGATGCAGAGATATCATTTACAGAAAATATACAAGAAGCGGCTGCCGGAGCAGACGTTATATATACAGATGTATGGGTATCAATGGGGGAACCGGAGGAGGTATGGAAAGAAAGGATCAATGATCTGAAATCATATCAGGTAAATGAAAATGTTATGGCAGCGGCAAAGGAAAGTGCAATTTTTATGCATTGTCTGCCGGCATTTCATGATTTGAAAACAACGATTGGTCAGCACGTATATGAGAAATTCGGATTACAAGAGTTAGAAGTTACAGATGAGGTATTTGAAAGCGGTAAGTCAGTTGTATTTGATGAAGCAGAGAACCGTATGCATAGTATCAAAGCGATTATGTATGCAACAATGCCACGCTGAAAAAAACGCAATCTGTAACTGCTTTTGGGAACCGTGTATTCTGTGATATCAGACGCAACAGCGATATTTTGAATATGCAAAGGCTCCTGTATAAGAAATGGGGTAGAGCGAAATGAAAGCAGAAATACTAGCGGCACTTAGAGCATCAGATGGTTATGTATCCGGGCAGGAGTTATGTGGAAAGTTTGGAGTTTCCAGGACAGCGATCTGGAAAGCAATTAATCAGCTGAAACAGGCAGGATATGAGATTGAGGCAGTTCAAAACCGTGGATACCATATTGTATCTACGCCGGATATCCTGAGTGAAAACGAATTAAGAAGCATTCGTAAAACGGAATGGCTTGGAAACAGAATTTATTATGAAGCAGAGATAGATTCTACAAATACAAAAGCAATGAAACTTGCGGAAGAAGGCGCTCCGCATGGGACAATTGTAGTGACAGACCATCAGAAGAATGGGCGGGGGCGAAGAGGAAGAACGTGGGAATCACCGGCAGGAGAAGCTATTGCGATGACGTTCCTGTTAAGGCCAAAGATCGATCCAAATAATGCATCTATGCTGACGCTGATAGCAGCGATGGCAGTTGCAAGAGGGATTGAAGATGAAACAGGACTGAAAGCCGGTATTAAATGGCCAAATGATGTAATAATTAATCGGAAAAAAGTCAGTGGGATACTGACAGAAATGAGCGCACAGGCAGATTATGTGAATCATATAGTAGTTGGTATTGGAATCAATGTGCATATTGATGAATTCCCAGAAGAATTGAAAAATATTGCGACATCTATTTTCTTAGAGCTGGGGATAAAAATTAACAGAGCTGCGTTAATTGAGCGGATATGCGAATATTTTGAGGCATATTTTGAAGTCTTTCTCCAGACAGAAGATTTATCTGCCATATCAAAGCAATATGATGCTTATATGGTTAACCGGAATCAGCCGGTGAAAGTATTAGATCCCAAAGATACATACGAGGGCACAGCACGCGGCATTACTACAAGAGGAGAACTCCTTGTAGATACATGGGAATCCAGAAAACTCGTATCGTCAGGAGAAGTGTCTGTGCGCGGAATTTATGGCTACCTATAAGGAGTAACTATGTATCAGGACGAAGTTGTATTATGCGGTTCCAGCGCATACACTAGAAAATTTTATCTAAACGAAGATTTTGAAAATCTGCCCGAGCAGATAAAAAATGATTTGAAAATACTTTGTGTTTTATATACAGAAGATGTAGGCGGAACTTTACAGCTTATATTTGATGAAGAGGGCAATTTGACTTTTCGTACGGAATGTGAAGAAAATGATTTTATGTATGATGAGATTGGAAGCGTATTAAAAATAAAACAGCTTCAGCAGACAAAGAAAGATCTTTTCGAAGCCTTGGAAATGTTTTACAAAGTGTTTTTTCTGGGAGAGGAGCTTGAGGAGGACTAAGGATGTTATTAGTAACAGATGTTGGAAATTCAAATATTACGTTAGGTGTATTTGACGGAGAGAAACTGGAGGCTACGTTTCGTCTGACGACGAAAATACCACGTACTTCAGATGAGTATGGGATTGTTTTGCGCAACCTCTTGCAGCATAGCCAAATTGAAGTAACAGATATTCTGGCTGTTGTGATATCTTCGGTCGTGCCGAATGTGATGCATTCGCTGACAAGCGCTATTATTAAGTATATCCATGTCACTCCGATTATTGTCGCACCGGGAATCAGGACAGGCATACGAATTGCAACAGAGAATCCGAGACAGATTGGTGCGGATCGCATTGTAGATGCGGTGGGAGCCTATGAGTTGTATGGAGGACCAGTAATCGTGATAGATTACGGGACAGCGACTACTTTCGATCTTGTAGATGCATCCGGTGCCTTTGCAGCAGGCGTCATTGCGCCAGGGATCCGCACTTCTGCAAAGGCATTATGGGAGGAAGCTGCAAAACTTCCGGAAATTGAAATCTGCAAGCCAAAAAGTATATTGGCACAGGAAACGATCAGCAGTATGCAAGCAGGACTTGTATATGGGCAGATTGGACAAACAGAATATATTATCAAACATATGAAAGAAGAATTTTCAGATAAAAATGTGAAAGTTGTGGCGACTGGGGGACTTGGCAAAACAATTGCATCTGAGACAGATTCTATTGATATTTATGATCCAAATTTAACGCTGCATGGAATGAGGCTGATTTATGAAAAACAAAGATCATAGAATCTAATAATCATCGAATGAGGTTTGGTTTTAACCGGAGAACGTTCTCATTTATTATATGATTGAGAAACATAATGTCTGAATTCAGTAATCATGCAGAGGAAACGGAGTAAAGATTACAGGCATACAGATTATAAATGCAATAAAGGATTTAAGGAATACGAAATGAAGCAATTAGAAATAGGAAATGTAAGATTAAAGAATAATTTAATTCTTGGTCCAATGGCAGGCGTAACAGACCTGCCATTTCGTCTGCTCTGTGCTGAACAGGGTGCCGGTCTTGTGTGTATGGAAATGGTCAGTGCAAAAGGGATTTTATATCAGAATAAAAATACAGAGGCATTATTAACAATTGATAAGAAAGAGCGCCCGGTTTCTCTGCAGTTTTTCGGTGCAGATCCGGATATTATGTCTGAGATGGCAAAAAAGATCGAAGATCGTCCATTTGATATTCTGGATATTAATATGGGTTGTCCTGTACCGAAAGTAGTTAATAATGGCGAAGGATCTGCGCTGATGAAAAATCCGGTATTAGCAGGCAAAATTATCGAGAAAATGGCCAGGGCGATTCAAAAGCCTGTGACAGTAAAGATTCGGAAGGGATTTGACGAGGAACATTTGAATGCTGTTGAATTGGCTCATGTGGCACAAGAGAGCGGCGCTGCTGCAGTAACAGTACACGGCAGAACACGAGAACAATATTATGCAGGAAGCGCTGATTGGGATATTATTCGACAGGTGAAAGAGGCAGTATCCATACCGGTGATTGGTAACGGAGATTTGCGTACAGCACAGGATATACAGAAAATGAAAGAGCAAACAAACTGTGATGGTTTTATGATTGCAAGGGGCGCACAAGGAAATCCATGGATATTTTCACAGATTTTACACGTGCTTACGACAGGAGAAAAAGCAAAGATGCCTTCAACAGATGCGATTGCTCAGATGGTACTGCGCCATGCAAGAATGCAGTTGGAGTTTAAGGGCATTTATATAGGAATCAGAGAAATGCGTAAACATGCAGCATGGTATACGAGTGGATATAAACATGCCTCTAAATTGCGCAATGAATTGAATTGTGTTGAGACATATGAGCAATTAGAGAAACTAATGAAACGGTTTGCTAAAGAATTTAAAGAATGAATCAAAATCTTTTGGCATATAATTTAGAAAAAGTGAAGGTGGACAGGATGATTTGCTATTTCACAGATTACGAGCATGGATAGGACAGTACCGAGGTCGAAAAAGTGGTCACAAAGCAGAAACAGAAATTCAGTTATACAATGATAAAGCAAAAAATGTATTCTCACCCATGACGTATCGAAATCCATATATGGTATATATGCATAAGATTATTGCAGATGTAATTAACCAAAAAAAAATCTCCTATCAACAGATGGAATTAGTAATTATTGATGCCGAAGAAAATAAAGATCAGGATGATGAAGACATTCAGATAGTTCTTGACGAATTGAACCAGCAGTTAAATTATCTGTTGATGGTTACTGACAGACCTGAAAGATATGAAACATTTGCAGATGAAATGTATGAAGAGAACGGTCTGATCGTTCAGCAGATTTCAAAATCTGTCTGTCAGCAGGCGCGTGGAAATGTTATTTTAGATTTTGAACGCAGCAGTGGTTTTTTTAGAAAAAATACAGTTGATTCCAAAGCTATTTATTTGCCGATCTATAAAAGACCATGGGAAATTAGCGAAAACCTTGACATTCTCGTGCCTGTTGGGTATAATACTTTGGTTGTGGGTGGTATTTTACCTGTAGATTGGCTGGAATACCGTTACATGAACGAAAGAGATCGATTGGATCGGGAATTCAGGAAAGGTTGAAAGGCATGGAAAAGAAAAATATTTTAACTTACGAAGGCTTACAGAAACTGGAAAATGAATTACAGGATTTGAAACTGGTAAAACGAAAAGAAATTGCTCAGAAAATCAAGGAAGCCAGAGAGCAGGGGGATTTATCCGAGAATGCCGAATATGATGCGGCTAAAGATGAGCAGCGTGACATCGAAGCACGTATTGAAGAGTTGGAAAAAATTCTGAAAAATGCGGAAGTCGTTGTAGAAGAGGAAGTAGACCTGGATAAAATCAACGTAGGCTGCCTAGTAAAAATCCTGGATTGTGAATTTGATGAAGAATTAGAATACAAAATCGTAGGTTCTACAGAAGCAAATAGTTTAAAAGGCAAAATTTCGAATGAATCTCCAGTAGGACGTGCATTGCTTGGTCATCAGATCGGAGATATCGTAGACGTTGAAACACAGGCAGGTATTTTACAATATAAAGTATTAGAAATTCAAAGATCAAATGTGTAAACACAACGGAGGAAAGAAAATGGCCGGACAGCAGAATCAAGACCTTAATCAGTTATTAAAGGTGCGACGGGAAAAATTACAGGAATTGCAGGCAAATGGAAAAGATCCATTTAAAATTACAAAATACGATGTGACACATCATAGTCAGGAAATTAAAGATCGTTTTGAAGAACTTGAAAATAAAGAAGTAACAATTGCAGGACGTATGATGTTTAAACGTATCATGGGGAAAGCATCTTTCTGCAATATTCAGGATTTGCAAGGAAACATACAGTCTTATGTGGCAAGAGATGATATTGGAGAAGACAGTTACAAAGATTTTAAAAAATATGACGTTGGTGATATTTTAGGCATCAAAGGTAAAGTTTTTAAAACAAAAACCGGAGAAATTTCCGTACATGCAAGTGAAGTAATCCTTCTTTCAAAGAGCCTGCAGATTTTGCCGGAAAAATATCATGGCCTGACAGATACAGATATTCGATACCGCCAAAGATATGTAGATTTGATTATGAACGCAGATGTAAAAGACACTTTTATCAAACGTTCAAAAGTAATCAGCGCCATTCGCCGATATCTAAGTACGCAGGATTTTATGGAAGTCGAGACACCTATGCTTGTATCCAATGCAGGAGGTGCAGCTGCAAGACCGTTTGAAACACATTTTAATGCATTAAACGAAGACTTGAAGCTTCGTATTTCACTGGAGTTATATTTAAAGAGACTCATTGTGGGCGGTTTGGAGCGTGTATATGAAATAGGCAGAGTATTTCGTAACGAAGGATTAGATACCAGACATAATCCAGAGTTTACGTTGATGGAATTATATCAGGCATATACCGATTATAACGGAATGATGGATCTGACTGAGAATTTATATCGGTATGTTGCAGAAGAAGTAACCGGTTCACAAGTGTTAAAGTATGGCGAACATACGATTGATCTGTCAAAACCATTTGAACGAATTACAATGGTAGAAGCTGTTAAAAAGTATTCAGGAGTAGATTTTAACGAAATAAGCTCAACACAAGATGCAAAGAAGATCGCCGATGAGCATCATATAGAATATGAGGAAAGGCATCAGAAAGGGGATATTCTTAGTCTTTTCTTTGAGCAGTTTGCAGAAGAACATTTAATCCAGCCTACATTTGTTATGGATCATCCGATTGAAACATCTCCATTGACAAAGAAAAAACCGGATAACCCAGAATATGTGGAGCGATTTGAGTTTTTCCTGAATGGATGGGAAATGGCAAATGCCTATTCTGAGCTAAATGATCCAATTGACCAGCGGGAAAGATTTGAAGCCCAAGAAAAAGCATTTGCGGCTGGTGATGATGAAGCAAATCATACGGATGAAGATTTTTTGAATGCTCTGAATATTGGGATGCCGCCTACCGGAGGGATAGGATTTGGGATTGATCGGATGGTTATGATTATGACGGATTCGATGGCGATTCGGGATGTGTTGTTGTTCCCGACAATGAAAACGCTTGGCAAAGAAAACCAGTAAAATCAAGGGTTTGCGGTACTTGAACTTGTAAACTACAACAAATTTAC
>CAJTZX010000014.1:0-64024 GCA_910584345.1 uncultured Eubacterium sp.
CCCACGTATCCAGCTTGGAAGGCTGGTGTTCTACCATTGAACTACACCCGCATGTTTTGTAACGATCGGGGTGACAGGATTCGAACCTGCGGCCTCCTGGTCCCAAACCAGGCGCTCTAGCCAAGCTGAGCCACACCCCGCTGTGTTAACTTTTCTGTTTTCCCGAACGCAAGATAAAGTATACCCTAGTATTTCCAAATTGTCAACACTTTTTTTAAAGAAATTTTAAAAAAAATTGAAAATCTCCGTCATCCCCTGTTTCCATCACGATATAAGAAGGTTTGTGCCCTTCCTGCCTGGGAAAGGACAGGCTTCCGGGATTAATTACGGATAATGTTCCTTCTTTTCGAATGACCGGACGATGGATATGACCGAACATCACCAGATCGGCATCCCTGCCCTGAGCCTCCCGAATCAGATGTTCCAGACCTGCCACTACATAATAATAATGACCGTGCGTAATGAAAATACGTTTTCCTTCCAACTCAATGATCTGCTCCTGCGGCAGCCTGGAAAAATAATCATTGTTTCCCTTCACTGCCGTTACCGGACAGCCTGCAGCGGTTTCCAGATAATCTTCATCCCCTTCAATATCTCCCAGATGGATGACCTGATGATATGGACGCTCCAGCTTAAGCACTTTGTCCAGATTTTTATGATATCCATGCGTATCACTTATAATTAATACTCTCATAACACCCATCTCCCTGTTTTCATTTTGCTTCATGTACTTTAAGTATGCCTCTGTACACCAGTTCTTGTTTCATTGCCCTTAGCGCATTTCCCCTATGACTGCACGCATTTTTTTGTTCCATCGTAAGCTCTGCCGTGGAGCAGCCATAATCATCTACGTAAAAAATCGGATCATACCCAAATCCATTTGTACCTGCGATTTTCCATCCAATATACCCTTCTATCGTGCCTCTTGTAGTAAACACACCGTTGCCTGGAACTGCTGCTGCAATCGCACAGACAAAACGTGCGCTTCTGCGCTCTTTTTCCACACCGGTAAGCCGATACAGCAATGTCTGATTTTTGATATCATAAGAAGTATCTTCTCCAAGATAACGGGCGGAATAAATTCCCGGTTCTTTATTCAGATAATCAATTTCCAGCCCGGAATCATCTGCCAGTATAATATCTTCTGGCGCCAGCTTTGCAATTTCTGTCACTTTTTTGCATGCATTTTCTTCGAAAGTTGTCCCGTCTTCCATGACATCTGCTTTGATTCCTGCTTCTTTCATCGACAAAATTTCCAAATTGCAGTCTGACAATATTTCTTTTATTTCTTTCATTTTGTTTTCATTTCCTGTTGCAAATATGATTCTATTCATCAGTTATCTTCCTCCTGCTGTTAGCTGTTGCTTCTCTTATTAGCTTCTCTTCCTGATACCTCGCGGCTACTATTTCTCTTTTTCAATCTGATCCAGGCGATCCAGCGATTTCAGCAACGCGTGATACAGCCCCCTGGCCGCTTTGCGCTGATATCCGGGATCTGTCAGTCTCGCCAATTCATTCGGATTGTTCATAAATCCTACTTCAACGAGTGCAACCGGTGCGGCCGAATTTCTTATAATATAGATTTTATTTCCATTGATAAGTCTTCTCTTTTTCGCACCTAATGCAGCTACTTCTTCATCCAGGCATATTTGTGCAAAATCCTGGGTATCAAATTCCGTATCTGGAGCCAGCTCATTATACATGACCTCAAC
Organism: uncultured Eubacterium sp.; assembly: GCA_910584345.1. Classification (GTDB taxonomy): domain Bacteria; phylum Bacillota; class Clostridia; order Lachnospirales; family Lachnospiraceae; genus Eubacterium_J. The sequence continues at coordinate 1,713 of CAJTZX010000014.1, forward strand.
GCCTTCCACCCCTGGATTGCCTTTTAGGGAATTAATATGCACACTTAAAAACAAATCCGCTCCCAGCTCGTTTGCAAGTCCTACCCGATCGGAAAGCGATGGATTTGAATCATCCAATCTTGTGTAATAAACTCCAATACTGGCATCATCTTCCTCGTCAAACAATGCTTTGATCTGCTGTACAATTGCGAGGGTAATATTTTTTTCATAAATTGTTCCAGATACTGCCCCAGGCGCACCTCCACCATGTCCTGCGTCTACAACGACAATCCGATCGTACAACTCCCCTGGTGACAAAAAATCCAAATATAAGTAATCTTCATCAAAGCTGTAATCTGCCTCTACCATCTTATCCATCGTCAGAGCAACCGTACCGCTGCTTCCCTCACTGGAATAATCCAGACTTTGCATATCTCCACTTTCACCAAGCACCATATAGTCATAAATATAGTTTTCATCTGCTCCCGGTATCCGAATATCGATCCGCCGCGAAATAAGATTCTCAACAACTTCTACGTTCGTTGCATCCGCACCTTTCGGCAGCTCCAGCTGCATCTGATGTGTGATAACGATCACATCTTCCTGGGGTTTTGGTTCCCCTCCTTCTTCGACTACTTCCTGCTCCGCCTTTTCTGCTTTTTGTGCCTGTTCCTGTACCTGCTGCGTATTATAATCCATAATTTCCAATCCAGACATTTTTTCTAATAATGCATATCGTTCTTCCCTTGCCCGCTGATCTGCGCGAATACTGGCGCTGAACGCTTCTATTCGCTGTTCCAGTGCCGGCAAAAACCATACTGCCACACATACAAAAAGAGAAAATGCACACGTAAAAAATGCTGTAAAACGTGCCAATCTCTTTTCCATAACTGCTTCCTCCTCTGTTTCCCTCATCAGCCTGCAGCTGAATCCATTTGTACGTTATTTTTCACTGGTTTCTTCGTTTGTAATATGCAGCCGTTTTGACGGACGCCTTGTATATGCTTTAATACAAAGATTACAGTCTGAACTTTCTTTTACATCTGCCCAATTCTTTCCTTGTGCGCTGACGTAGCCCTCACCATCCTCTAAATCAACATTTCGAGTCAGCTCATCAGCAGCATATTCGATTGCCATCGGCCGAACTTCGTTTGGGGTAGACAGCCAGACTACTACTGCAAATTTTCTGTTTTTTGCTACACGAATCGACTGGTCAAAGCGAATCGTATGATACCCCGCATGAGACAGCCTTCCCTCTGCCACAAGTATCCGTTCATCCATCGATGATATATCCGTAAATTCCGAAACGATATAGACCTGATAGCTTGTATTCTTACCTGTCGTATAAAACCCTGCTGCCGCTATATCCTCTTCTTCCTCTGTCAGATAAACATTTGCCCCATAGATACTTTCTTTATTGTATCCCATCTGGCCGACCCATCCGCATAAATCAGACTGATATAGCTTATCATAATTATCCGCCTCTTCTACTCCGGTAAAAACAAGATTATGGATCCCTATATTTGTATCATAATAGGACACATAAAAAACTCCATCATCACCAAAGTCTGCTCCCCAACTATTCTGGCAAATAAACGCACCGTCATCTGCAACCTCTGTCTGAAAATTTTCTCGTGGAAAATTATCGTCCCAGCCAATAATAACTACATCATGATTTGGTTTTTCTTCTCCCATATAGCAGTAAGCATGTTTTTCTCTATTATAATAAGAAGAATCCCCATCCGCATTTTGCAGCGTCGTATAAATACAGCTCTCAACCCCGCCATATTGAAAAACCGCCTGTTTAATCCCGTCCAAATCTTTCGCATCGATAATCTGCATATCCTGCACATGTTTTACAGCCGTCAATGAAGGATCTGTGTCACCATCTCCATAAGGATCGTCCTCTTCTCTGACCGGCCCCTGCCATGCAGCCAAATATGCCATCGCCATCGTATACTGTCCGCCATCTTTCAGTGAGCTTGTAAAGCTATGATTCTGATTCATATGATCTACGGACAACTGCATATTCGTTTCCGGCATTAACGCTGATTCCAGCGCTGTCAATGATGCAAACGCCCAACATGTGCCATAGGGCCCCTGATCGCGAATCTTTGGCGCGCGTCCTTTCGCTCTTAAATCATACTGATAGGGAAGATGTATGTCGTCATCTGACCGTACGCTCTGGACAATCAGCACGTTTTCCTCCATGTCCCATTGAGACGCATATCCAAATTCTTCCATCAGTATATCCAGTGGAAGATAATATCTGCCGTTTTGTTCTATAAGAGACGGCTGTTTAACTATCTTTTCTTTATTCTTAATATAATAATTTTGATTTGGTTCAAATTCTAATGTATCTTCGCTTTTCTCAATAACAAAAAGTTTTTCATCATACAGATGTGCACTGCATGCAAAGCCGTCCCGCAGCAAATCCGTCGGAAGCATCATCCTGCGCTCATCATCCATATAAATACCATCTTCCAGATTGGAAAATTTACGTCCGTCTATATGAACAGCCAAATACATTTGATTTACTTCTTCTGCAATGACCGGATCCCATTCTTCCCTGGACAGATTTGCTCCCTGAACTTTCGCTGTATGTGCAAAACTCTGTCCGATAAACTCAAACTTCAAAAGCATTAACATTCCAAGTATGACCGCAGACCAGACATACCTTTTCAATTCATGCATACTTCCTTTTTCCTTTTTGGAGGTTTTGGCCCCATAAACTGATAAAAATTCGTCTTAAGCATCCCGTTATAAATCTTTCGTTTTTTATCTGCATTGCGTCCAATAAACCGTTCTGTATCTTCATATCCGGTAATTATGTATAACGACCATGCATCCAGATTCCGATATGCTTCTCCTATCTGCTCATACAACTTTGGCAAATCCCGTTTATCTTCCATACGCTCCCCATATGGCGGATTCGTAATTACAAATCCATACTTCTTTGGATGTCGAAGCTGTTGAATACTTCTTTTCTGAAAATGAATCAAATGATCTACTCCCGCGCGCTTTGCATTCTCACGTGCGATACGGATCACGTCTCCATCTATATCATACCCCTGAATATCGACAGCAAGATCTGGCTTTGCGAGATCCCTCGCTTCCTCTGACGCTTCATACCAAATCTTTTTCAAAATCATATTCTCCCATTCCTGCGCCGTAAAATCCCGATTCATACCTGGCGCGATATTTGCAGCCATCAAAGCAGCTTCAATAGGAAATGTGCCGCTGCCGCAAAACGGATCGACCAAAATACGGTCTGCATGCCACGGTGTCAGCTTGATTAACGCGGCTGCCAATGTCTCAGAAATTGGCGCCAATCCGCTCATCGTACGATATCCGCGCTTATGCAGCGATTCCCCTGTCGTATCGATGGTAACCGTCACTTCATCTTTTAACAAAAAAATTCGAATAGGGTATTGTGCACCTGTCTCCGCAAACCATTCCTGGTCATAATATTCCTTCATCTTTTCAACAACTGCTTTTTTCACAATTCTTTGAATATCTGACGGGCTAAACAGCTTGCTCCTGATAGAGGATGCTTTTGTAACCCAGAATTTTGCATCTTTTGGCAAATAAATTTCCCACGGCAGCGCACGGATGCCTTCAAACAATTCATCATAAGTAACCGCATGAAAGCTGCCAACTTTTAGCAGCACCCTCTCTGCCGTACGCAAAAAAATATTGGCACGGCAGATGGCTTGCGCATCTCCTATAAATGTGACTTTCCCATCTTCAACTTTTGTAATTTCATATCCAAGATCGTATACTTCTTTTTTTAACACAGCTTCCAGTCCAAAATGGCAAGGCGCTGTTAATTCAAATGTCTGCATCATTTCTCCATTGTTTTCCTTTTTTTAACTTTTTGTTTCCGTTATCTGTTTTTCTTAGTTTATATTATCTTGTCTGATTTACGGTGTCAATCAAATTTTATTTGTTATGTGCATTTTGTGACAAAAAACACTCAACACCTCCAATTAACGCCCCGACATGATAGCCTCTTTTACTTAGCCTCTTTGCCGCCATCAGGCTCAGATTTCCATGTTCACAATAAAAAATAATATTTCCTCTGATTGGCAGCCTATGCTCCCATTCTGCCATATGCTCATATGGAAAGTTTCTGGCCCCAGGCAAATGATATTCCATATATTGTTCTGGATCCCTTAAGTCTACAAAAAAAGTATCCCTTCGATTTAAATACGCTGGTGCATCTTTACATTTAATCAGTTCAAAATCCATAGCTCCTCCTATATACAAACAGCCCTGTGCAAAAGGAACGGCTGTTTCTTTTGTACAGAGCTGTTTTGTTAATATAGTCTATTCAATTGAGGAGCGATTGCCATTCTTATTTTGTGTGGCAGTCTGAAAATTTGCTGTCAGCTTTGTTAGAAGCCTGGTTTTTAGCATTCTGAGCATTGCTGGCGTTGCTGGCTCTGTTTGAGCTGTTGTTTGCATTACTTGCATTACTTGCATTGCTCGCATTTGACGCATTGTTTGCGTTATTTGCATTATTTGCGTTATTTGCATTTGTAGAGTTAGATGCATTTGATGTCTTGTTCTTTGCCATTTTTCATAGCCTCCTATTTTCCTATCTATAATTGCAATGTTTTGTTCAAACATTGTATTGATAGTATGGACAGAGAGACTTCTTTTATACTGGAAAATTTTAGAATACGGGAAAACTTAAGTTCAAGCTGATTTCAGCTTTTTTTCGTATGCTCTGCGGTAATTGCCTAGTTGTCTGCATAACAGTGCCAAATCCAGTCTTTCTTTCCAATTTCTTCCTTTTTTAGAGTAATATAATTCAAACTTAATATTTCGATTAACCAGATATTGAATAAATCCCGCATAAAAATTAAAATACCAGCTTGTAATATGGCTGTCCTCTACCTGTGCAACCTTTTTTGTCTGAAGCATTTTCGAAATCTTTGTCAGTACGGATATCAGATTCATTTCCTTTAATGCCGGAGCAAACCGAAAACAAAGCAGCCCCAAATTAATCGTTTCCAGTCCATTGACACGGAACCGATCGATCAGGCTTTCTACTGATTCCACATTAAATTGTGCTGTTTTTTCCATAATCATTCCTACCGCCTGCATTCTCTATCTATACAGTATGTCGGATACTTGGAACAGTTTCCTTATCATCTGTATTTTTAACGTTCCTTATGAAATATTTGCTGTTCCCAGTTCTTTGATCTGTTCTATTAAGTCCAGATCCGAAGCAGTCAGCTTTACATTTGAGGTAAGCGTATCCCCATTTGGCCGCCGGATAGTCATTTCAATAATTGTTCCTTCCTCGAAAGGCCGGCTAACAACCGCCTGAAAAAATCGCGGCAGCTTCGGGTGACTGCGCGTAAATTCATCCCACATACTTTTCATCTTAAAAATCATAGCCGGATTTACCATATTTATACCTCCATTTTTTGTTTATCATACAACACTTTTGCCAAAATTGCTACACAGACCGTCCATTTTCATAACAAACACGCATCATTTCTCTTGTCAGGCTGAATGAATCGTCCATATCTTTGAGTTGCTCCCGGCTGACCCATTCTGCAGATGCAAGTTCGTTTTCATCCAGTGAAATTTGATCGCTCCCATCTAATTGTGCGAAATAACCTAGCAGCAGATTCCCGTCAATTCCCCACGGCTGCGATTTGTAGTACCGGATATTTTTCACTCGTACCCCTGTTTCTTCCATAACCTCGCGCCTTACCGTATCTTCCGCTGTTTCACCGATTTCCGTAAATCCGGCAATTAGCGCATACCGTTTATATTCCCGATTCGCATACTTTGTCAGCAGTATTTTGTCTCCATTGGTCACTGCCACGATCACCGCTGGAGCGATTCTTGGATAGATCTGATTGCCGCACTCCTTGCAAGAAAGCATACGCTCTTTTACATCCGGCACAGTCTTAGCGCCGCAGCGGCCACAAAATCTGTGATTTTTATACCATTGGTACAAGTGATATGCCGTATAAACCACAAAGCAAAGCTCACGATCTGCATGTGCCCGAAGCCCTGACATTTTCACCCATCGAAAATCTGTTTTTGTATCATCCCATGCTTCCCATGCACCCGGATCATCTGAATATAAATAGTACGAATCCTGATCTATGCAGAACAAATACGTATCTACCGTTAAGGAATGGCCCAAAACATTCTCTATCTCTGCACGCTTTGGCAGCTGCCAATGACTGTCTTTTTCTTTTATCAAAATATTATTTTTCAAAAAAACTGCTATACGATCATTTTCATTTGGTTTCTTTAATTGAAATTCATTATGAAACTTCTTTGGTGCAATATCCTGAATCATTCTAACACTCCCTGATCTATACATTCAGAAAACGGTTCCATTCCTCCGCATCCCGGGTACCTGCAATATGCAGTACATAAGTCCGTTCGTTACCAGCATCAATCGTTATCCTGTATGTATCTTCTGATTTTTCTAATGCATAAATACAGCTTTCCCCATCCGTAAATGATTTTAACATTTCATTATAAGTGTCCGGCTTCAGCTCTTTATCTTCGTACTGTTCCATCAATTTGCCGTCTGCATTATAGACTTTATAACCTTCTTCTATAAATTTTACAATCTCTGCGTTATGTATCTGAAAATACAGCTCGTTCGCACGCATCTGCCGAATATCCCGATTTTGTGAATTTTCAGGATGAATCATCACATTATCAAGCGTAAACTGAAGGCAACCATTGATCTTTTGTATTTCCTGAATATAAGATTGTGAAAAATCAAAATGATTCCACTCATTTGCTGTTGCATATTTCATACTTTCATCCCTCCTGCTGCACGTACTGTAACCTATTTCATGTTTACACCCTGCCTGCTGCACGCACTGTAACGTATTCCTGTACAACCATCCAGATATCCTCTGCGACAGCCTGCGGCTCCTGATTTCCATTAATGATAATCACCCGCTCTTCTCCATGCAGTTTGTCAAACGCTTCCAAATAGTTCTGCCGTACCTGTTCCAGTCGGGATTGTTCTTCAAATAATTCCTTTTGAAACCGGTTTTTCGAAATGCGTTCCATCGCAAGCTTTGGCTCTATATCAAGAAAAAGATTCACCTCTGGTCTCAAGATTTCTTTGCATGGTTCATTTGCATGAATCAGCCAGTCCATTGAAAGCTCCACACTTTGATACGCATAAGACGAAAAATAATATCTGTCCATCAGCACAACCGTACCATTTTCTATTTTGCGCACAACTCCATTTACATCATTCAGCAGATGATCCAATCTGTCTGCTGTGAACAGCGCCGCTATAACCTTTGGATCTGCCTGCATCCTCCCCGTCAAAATCTGACGAATCATCGATCCGATCGGCGCATCTGATGGTTCCATCGTCGTATAGAAAGAAATCCTCTTTTCCCGAAGTCTCTCTGCAAGCAGACGTATCTGCGTACTCTTTCCGCTTCCATCAATTCCTTCAAATGCAATCAACACACCATTATGATTATCTATATGATTCATACTTATTTTCTCGACCTTTTCTTAGACTTATTTTTTATTGCTTTTCCATCCACCGAATGGCTTTTCACATTGGTTTCTATCTGCGATGCCGGTACCGGATCCAGCTGCAGTTTCAGCTTTTTATCTACCATTTCATTTACAGAAACACCAAGGCCCATCAAAACCCAGAAAATCGGAGCAACGGATACCGTAGAGTCATTCAATATCGAAACTATCATATACGTAAAGGTAGCAAACATAATACCAGCGCCAAGCACTTCTATACCATCCTTATAAGAAGCTCTCCAGTATAACTTCGCACCTGTAATAAAATACCATACATAAAATACAATAATTGCTATCATTGCCGGAACCCCGCTCTGCGTAGCTACCTGCAAATAAAAACAGTGCGGTTTGACATCCAACGCTGCCTGTGTGCCGGCATACGTCTTATTTACATAATCATTCTGCGGATACGTAACGGTATAAGTATCTGCCCCTGTTCCAAACAAAATGCTGTTTTTCAGCATTGGTATTGTTTTAGACCAAATCGTTCCTCGTTCCTCAAATACTCTTTCTAAAAACTTAACTGCTACACGCGGCGGATTATTAATCTTATCCCATCGTCCAAATATATTATAATAGTAATAAGTATGATCGTCTCCTTTTTTGAAATACCAGGTGATATTATCTGCGACCACCCCTAATGCGACTTCTTCATTCAAATTTACCGCCTGCACCGTAAAGCCCGGAAACCGCGGATCATCCACAACATAAAGATAGTTATTTTCATCAAATGTATGATTAATGCTCTCATTTTTATCATCATACAAAGATACGCTTATATATCCTTCCTCTGTAGTATCATATCTTGTATGAAATACCTCGCCCTGATAGGTGATAGCTATATCATCTTTCGTTTCGATTTTTGAAATCGCATGATCCGGCGTCTCAGAAGCCGTAAACAATCTCACAAATTTCTCTATAATCAAATCATTTTTGGATATAAATGCCGCAAAAATAACTGCTGCGACAACTGCTGCCGGGACGATAAATTTCCATGCTTTCATGATTTTCTTAAAATAAAATACAATTACAAGTATGCCGGTCAGCGCGAACGCAACAATTCCGCTTCGGTTTCCGGATGCAAGCAGACATACCAAAGACGCAACAAGCATAACCGCATAGACCGCCTTCATATACCATTTTTTATGTCGGATCAGCAGCGCAACCTCCATTGGAATCATCAATGCAAAATACGAGGCTACATAGTTTGGATTATATACCGTTAAAAAAACTCTCCCTTTTTCAAACGCCAAATCAATTCCATAGTCACTGGCCCTGCCGCCTGTAATCAATTCCTGGCCAATATGTGTCATAAAAAAATCATACCCGGCCGCCTGTCCCACACCAAGCGCAAGCATTACCGCCAGACCGATTGTCATCCATTTCATCACACAATCCAGCTCATCAAATGTATTTACAAACTGATACGCATAAAAAGCTATGACACAATAGCTTAGCAACACCCACAATGTTTCAAAAACTTCCATAGAGCCATGAATGCCAAAATATTTATACTGCGAAAATAGTGTTGACAACAATGTAAATGCTGCATACACAAGCACCGGAATAAATTGATAACTCAGCTTAAACTCCATCTGTTTCGCTTTGTACCGAAACGCAAGCAAAATACACATCACCACGCCAATCACAGTGATTGCAATCGCCTTATGGTACATAAAAAAATCAAATTTTTCCACCTCTAGCGAAGCCCATCCAAATTGAATCAAATTAGGCTGGTATTTCTGCACAAATACAATGAGCGGCACAATGGTCAATAATAAAATCAATGGAACCAAATAGTAGGTTGATTTTCTCTTATTCATAAATACAATCCCTTCCTTCATTATTGTAAAGTACTTCGCTATTATATACTATTTTAGGATAAAAATCTATCTCTTTTCGTTATGTCTTCTGAAAATAGCAGATATTGTCCCCATCTTCATTTTTATTATTTAATTTATAGGTGATTTACACTTGACAATTGATTCGAATAAAGTTATTATTATAGTATAAATTACCAGAGCAGCTCGATAATTTGTATGTATTTGTCAGCACTTTGCTGAATAAATTAATCGAGGGGAGGAAGAATTATGGGTGAATACAATGCAGATCCTTATAGTTTACAGTGCTTAGTTATATGTGGCGGTGGATGCACTCTTACTTGTGTAGTTGACTCAGGCATACCAGTGTTTGATACTGTTGGAATCGCTATGTCTATAAATTCAGACTTCGATAGCTAATATAATGGCACGTATGTTAAGACCCCTGTACGATTTGCCTTTTGATTGCATTTCGTACAGTGGCCTTTTCTATAGCAATAACGGGAGGAAAATATGATAAATCCTATCTATTTTAAAACCACGAATCACAATAAATATATATATGATAATAGCACAAGAATGGTTCTACCAGTAAATAACTATAACATTACTAATGAGCATATAAAAGATTCAACTATTATCGATGAACGGCTACTTACCGAAATCCAAAAAGACTATCCAGATATACCATTATTTGCTGATATCAATATCAAAGAACAACAAGAAGAATTACTCAATCATTGTTTTCAGCACGTACATGAAAATGGAATCAGGCAATTAATCTTAATGATAACCGAACAATGTAATTTTCGATGTAACTATTGTATTTACTCAGATATGTATTCATACTCACGATACCATAGTTTTAATTCCATGTCATGGTCAATTGCAAAAAAATCAATCGATTATTATATGGCATTTAACAAAGAGAGCCTTACCTATAATCCTACGCTTTTGCCATGTATAGGTTTTTATGGCGGAGAAGCCCTTATCAACTGGAATTTGATTGTTAAAGTTGTTAATTATGTGGAAAGTAACTATCGAAAAACATTTAATAATTTAATGTATTCTATTACAACAAATGGCAGTTTGATGGACAGAGAAAAAATTATTTTCATGCTTGAACATAATTTCTTTATTAATATTAGTATTGATGGTTATAAGGAAAATCACAATCGCAATAGAAAATATGTTTCCGGTAAAGCCACTTTCGAAGACATTATGAAAAACATTTCCATATTAGAAGAAGAGTTTAAAAAAAGAAATAAACCGGAAAAAAATCTAACATCTTACCAATTTGTAATGACTTACGACAATGAAACTTCTATAAATAAACTGATAGAAGAAGCTGATAAAAATTCAGAGCTGTATGCTCATTTTGCCAGAATGAGTAAAGTTAGAGGAATTGATACAAATTATTATTCAAATCAATGTTCTGAAACGAGAATAAATAACGAAATTGCATTTCATATAAAAAAATATATGCAAAATGAAACTAAAAACAAAATAGCAGAAATTTTATATAAACAAAATGTATTAATACCAGCTTTCAATACTCAGTTTTCTAATAATATTTCAGGAGGAACCTGTATTGCTGGTGAAAAACTGGCTGTTTCATCTGACGGAAAATTTTATATCTGTGAAAAAATTGACTATCAGTCTCCTATAGGTGATGTTGACCATGGACTTGACTTTAAGTTACAGCATAAATACCTGAAAGAATACTTTGATATGAGAAATAAGCATTGTATAGATTGCAACTTGTCAAACATATGTAATCAATGCTATTCGCAATGCTCAAATGGAGATGGTAATTTCAACTTAAATTTAGAAATGTGTGAAAAAATGAAAAAAAATGCTGCACAAATTTTTTCTATTTATTACACTGCACGCGAAAATAGAGTTGATTTTATATAAATCGAGAGGTGATATGAATGTACTTTACATTAAATGCAAATATGAAAATGGTTGCAGGTATAAACAGATATGTTTGCCATTCCTTACTTGACGGCAAAATATATTTTTTTGATGCTATACATAAAAATATAATTGCAGAACTCTTGCATAAAAAAAGTCTTGCAGAACTTAAAGAAAAATATGATGAAAAAGACATTGACAATGTACAAAAATTCCTTATTGAAAAGCATATTGGATTCTTTGAAAGCTCCAAAACTACCTATGTTTCTACTATAAAAAAAAGCCCCTTTAAAAATTCAGTTGAACGAATGAAAAAATTTTCAATAGATAGTATCATGATTAGATTAAACGGTGACTGCAACCTGAATTGTAGTTACTGCACCAAAAGAAATGATATCATAAAAGTTCCATGCATGTGTTTTAAATCGTTAGAAAAAGAAAATGTTTATGTTTATGAGAGCATAGATCAGGCCCAGAAATTAGGAGTTCGTCAAATTGAACTTATTGGAGGAGAGCCTTTTTTACACAAAGACAAAGTTTTTCAGATATTAGATAGCTATAAAAATGCTCCTTTGCATTTTGTAATATATACAAATGGAATTCATTTAAATAAAAATGATATCATAAGGTTGAGAGAACGTAAAGTATATATCATTCTTAGAGTATTTACCTTTAGAAAAGAATATGAATACCAAATTACAGGAACTAATGGCTATGAATATTCTATAAAAGAAAAAATGAAACTGCTTGATTTGCTCAATCTAAACTATCATGTTGAATTTGTTATAAATAAATATACTGAAAAAGAATTGAAAGATCCATTTATAATAAAACTAATACAACAAAATAAGCTACAAACAAAATATGCCTTGCCTTCTGCAAAAGATTCTTTATCTTATGAAAAACCCTTAAAAATAAAAATCAGAAATAGTATAATATGGTTGGAAAATTATGAACAAGCAGAAAACACAAACTTATGTTTCAGAAAAGGTTCTTTCATTGATGCCGATGGCAGTATTTATCCTTGTATTGGTTTAACACACTCAACTTATAAATGGGGAAATATGAAAAACGGGTTATATAAAGTATACCAAGCAGAAAAGCATAAAAAATTCTGGAATATGAGTAACGAAAACGATCCTGAATGCAAAAATTGCGCGGAACGATTAATGTGCATAAACTGCAAAGCATATAAAATTCAGTCATCTAATAACGAATTTAAGTGTTGTGACAAACAGTAAGGAGTCCTTATGTCTGAAATTTATTTAGAGCTTTTAAATATCAATAAAAAAATTGATTCTTTCTCTTTAGATCATATATCTTATCAATTTAAGCAGGCACATTTGTATTACCTGCAAGGTAAAAATGGTTCAGGTAAAACAACTTTATTTAATATCATAGCCGGATTCATATTTCCTGATTCAGGAAAAGTCTTATTTTGGGGTAAAACGATAAAAGGAAATGAAAATTTTATTAAAAACAAATTTGCCTTTATCCCGAACTATGTAGCATTACCCTCACATGTTACCCCAAAATTTCTTTCTAACTTGTATAACAGTATGTACTGCAGCTTTAATTCGAATCGCTTTATTGAGCATCTATACAAGCTCAAAATTAATGACAAAAATCAGCCAATTGGTTCTATGTCAGATGGAATGAAAAAGAAAGTCCTTATAGCATTAGAGTTATCCTATGATCCGGATATTTTAATTGCTGATGAAATTTGTAATAATTTAGATGAATCTGCCATTTTATATTTATTTGAACAGCTTGAAAATCTAAGAGTTCAAAATAAAAGCCTGGTAATCATTACATCTCATGATAAGCGAGAACTTATGAAATATGATCCGATTATTATCGATCTTAAAAATGGAAGAATAGCAGGAGAATTTGTATGAAATATTTATTATTAGTAGATTTTAAAAGCGTCAAAAAATTATTAATTATATATTATACTATCATTCTACTTGTGACTGTCGTTATATATCCTATCGCAGGATGGATTGGCATCCTTTTTATCATTAAGATAGAAAGAGACATATGCAAATCAAATGCCATAATGGAATTACCGAAATTATACAAAAATTTTCCTGATAAAAACCTTTATCCTGATGAAAAAAATCTATTGTTTTATCTAGTAATTTCAGGAGCTTTTATTTTATGGGGAATCAGCTGTTTTTTCATTAAAGTTGAAGATTTTGCACTCCTTAGCGATAAATTAAGACTTATACTGGGACTTAGTATGTTTGGTATGTCCATATGCAACGTATATCACATAAGTTGGCTTCATTTTTTCTTTAAATATGGAGATACTCAAAAATGCCGACAGATTATTAGCAAATTTTATATTATTCTTGCTTTTTCAGTTGTTTTTTTGACTAAAAATGATTATGTTTATAAAAAACTGGGTAGAATTTTCGAATTCAGCTGCCAAACATGTATTATTTTAACTGCAATCAATATTATATTAACATTATTTTCTTATATAATTGCAAGAAAATCTTATGAAAAGAGTGAGGTATTTAAATGAAATGGCTATTTTTGAATGATATAAAATTATCAGTAAAAGGCTTTTTATTATATTACGTTCTGCTTATATTTTCTTATATTACAAAATATAAGTTACCTATACATCTGCTGCAGGGACTCGTTTATTTTTATTGTACACTTAATATACTTTATAGCGATTTTTCTAATCATACCGCCTGTTTTTATACATTGTTTCCCAAAAAAAGATACTTCTTAATTATTCAAAAAAATATAACTATTTTGATATTTATTATCATTCTAAATATGTCGTCATTTTTACTTTTTTCTGACACGATAAATTATTTTTTAAATTCAGTATGCTTATATTGGCTGATGGGAAGTATTCTTCTTCTATTCTTTTTTCATTTCAAGATTGCTTATGCAAGCAGCCTGATGCAGATTGCAATCTATTGCTTATATTTTATTATGTACTCAATGAATAAATATTTTAAGCAATTTGAATTGAATCATATATTAATATTAACAATAGTATTAATACTAAATACACTAAATATCATACTATATCGCTCTAAAAATTTTATGACCAATGAATAACAGAAAGGGTAAATTAAATAGTGAAAAAACAAATCATTTGGAAAGAACTATTATTTTTATCACCTTATTTAAAACCATATAAAATAAAAACCTTTATCTACTTGATAATTATCATAGGATTATCAATATTAGCTTTGCCACTTCCCGCTCTTAACGGAGCATGTATGGATATGCTAACAGCACAGAATCAATATCCTAAGTTTTTCTTTTTTATATTCTTAATTTTATTTATAAATATATCAAAATTTATGATATCCAAATCCATCAAAAAAAATGTAGGAAGACTTGGAAATCATATTGTTAAAGATCTGAAAATGGATTTAATCCTTAAATCATTTTACCTTCCAATGGACTACATCGACAGTATTAATGGTGGTTATCTTTTTTCAAGAATAAATGAATGTGAAAATATAAGAAGATTATTTTCTACTAATTTGGTGACACTATTATTAGGAATACTGGATTTGATGTTATCATTCATCGCTATTATATTTATCAGTACAAAGATGACTATGATTACTCTATCATTTATTCCTCTACTATATTTCTTAATAAAATATAATTCAGAAAAACTTACACAAGCCACAACAGTAGTTGCAGAACAAAACGCAAAAGTGACAAGTACCATTGTAAACATTCTAAACAGCATAAAATTTATCAAAATATTAAATCTTTATCATTTTCAAACACAAAATACAAACCGCGAACTGGAACAGTTATTAAACACTCAAAATGAACAGGTTAAATGGAATACCAACTATACAGAATCTATCCAATTAATAAGCAGCTTACATAATCTTCTTATTTTAGCAGTAGCCGGATATTTCATTTTTACAGGAAAAATGTCCATCGGCTTATATATAACATATATAGGCTATAGCGGAAAATTATTTGGAAATGTGCTTTCGTTTTCCAGCTTTAGCGTATTAATCAATCCGGTTATCGTAAGCATTAAAAGAATAAAAGAGTTTTATCATATAGATCAGGAAAAAAACGGCCCTGACAAATGCGAACGTTCTGTTGAAAAAATAAGAATCGATCATATTTCCTTTCATTATGGTAGTTCAAAGAACAAATACATATTAAATAATCTGACTTTCACAATATCCAAAAACAAACCCGTTTTATTAATCGGAAATAACGGCTCAGGAAAAACAACATTACTCTCTTTGCTTTTAGGCCTATACGATGTACAAAAGGGCAATATCACTATTGGAAATATAAATATTAATTCATTAAACAAAGAAGATTTAAGAAATCAGATATCTTACATGTCTCAAGATACAGGGATTTTTGAAGGAAGCCTGGAGGAAAATCTATTAATTGGTTCCAAAGATTCCATAAATATCATTCAGAAATTAAAAGAATTGCGGCTTGAAAACATGTTTGAAAAACTTGGGCTTAATTTAAATCATCCTATTACGCATAATGGCACAAATCTATCCGGAGGACAAAAACAAATTATTACTTTTCTAAGAGTTGCGCTTCAAAATCGGCAAATAGTAATTTTAGATGAACCAACAAATTCATTAGATGTATCTTCCAAATATGATCTTATACAATTTATAAAAGAACATTGTATAGCCAAAAAAATTCTTATTATAGTAACACATGATGAAAAACTGGCAGCAGACTTCGAATGTTTTGAAACGCAAACAATAAAATTAACAGAAAGTTCGGAAAACACATCATATCCATAATCATTTTATTGAATTTCTCAGCTGTAATATTAGGAACTGTATGTAAATATAAAGACCTCAGCCATTCTATTCTGAGGTCTTTTCAAAAAACTATTATTTGCAATAGCAAACAGAATAAATCGTCACCGCATGCTCTCCTGCTCCAACAAGAATCTGATCCAGCGTATTTTCAAAATTATCTGTTCCAAATGCCTGTACACAATTCTGATAAGAATATTTTGCGAAAGAATGGCCGTTTGCTGTGCCTGTTTCACTGGCACGTACAACCTTCCACTTATCACCATCTGACCAGCTCTGTAAAATAAACTCCGGCTCCGCTCCGCTGTATTCTACATAAAAATAGCCGTCTGGCTTCATTTGTGCAGCGCTGAAACTTCCGCCGTTTTTTGCCATTGGAATCGTAACCGCCTGTTTCCATGGCTGTGCTGTAACTTCTCCCCAAAACAGAGAAATATATGGATCACTAAATACTGTACAAATCTGAGAAGTCTGACGGATACCGTCCACTCCATTGACAAGACGGTTTCCCCACTCCGTTAAACCGGTGCCCGCCCAGTCTGTCGCAATGTCAAGATAAGCATACTTATCATTATTTCCATACCATGACCAGCCAAGATATCCAATATTTTTTGTACGGCATTCAGACATAATTGTATCTTCGTCAACGTCTCCGTCTGTATGTCTGTGGGCAAATTCACCGATTACTAATGGCGATCCGATGCCTAGTGCATTATTTATATTCTGCTTTACAGTATCAGCGGAACCGCCCGCATATTCATACATATGAATGGAAAATACGACGTTTTTTTGAGGATCAGACTCAAAAACTGATTTTCCGTAGTCCCGGATAGAATCCGGATATTGTCCCCAGCCTGCACAATCGACCATCAGCATATTCTTAATACCTGCTTCTCGAAGCATTTGGACTGCTGTCCGATAGCCTTCTGCCCATTTCGCGCCATCCCACGTACCATGCCATTCATTTGCAATATTCACAATGACATACTTTTCATTCCCAATCAGAGCATTTTTCATCTCGATCCAATATCTTACTGCATTCATCAGCGAATCAACACTGTCACTTCCCGTTGCATCATGCACGTCCAGCACACAAATCATCTGATTCTGCTTACACCATTCAATAATCTGTACAAGCTCGTTATAAGTCGTTTTCGTGTAAGTCTCACCGTCTGCAACAACAATTCGAACCGTATTGGAATCGGTTTTTGCAATCGCATCGATCGCTGTCTTTGTCTCTGCAGGGAACCAGGCATGAGGAACATTAATCCCCCGCATAACGAACGGGTTTCCGTTCGCATCATAAATAGTTGTTCCGTTTACATAAAAGCCATCTGAAGCTGCTTTGGCCGTAACCGGACGGATGCCTGCCATAACAAGAACTGCTGCAATCATAACAGCAATTCGGATGACAGCCGTTTGTAAAGATGTTTTCATTTGTGTCATAACGTACTCCTTTCTCTTGATTATGTATGACGTTTGTTTATATATATACTTTAATGCAAATTAATATTAATGTCAATAGTAATTTATAAAATATTTAAAATTCCTTAAAAACATTTCATTTTTAGCTTTAATTAATTTCATTCAAATAATTATTCCTGAATATACATGCCTTGGAGTACATTTTTTATACATTTCCTGCAGCTTGCCGAAGGTTGTTTTTAGCATATTCTATGCTGTTAATGACTTCATGAGATATCACAAATATGCTACGTTAATTTGTCAAAAAATACCCTTTTCTACAACTCGCTGATAATGTTGGAGAACCAATCCTATTTTTGCCTTCTATACGTGCAAAAGTGGAAGAATATGCTCCACTGCCAGACACTATCCCTTTATTATGGTATTTTAGTATCAAGATACTTATAACCCACGCTAAATAAGCATACCTTTGACTGGCTTAAATTTTCAGGAGCACATGGCAAAAATCCTCAATGTACGCCCGGTACACCTCCAGTTTTTGCCATGCACTCCCTAAAATTTATTCTCAGTCAAAGGTATGCTTATTTAAATCTATTCATCATGTCATTTGTTTTCAATTTCTTGCTGATGCTCATATAGTAATTAAAGCTTTATTTTAAATCAAACTTTTTTTCATAGCTAAAATTTCGTCAATAGAATAATCTGATTCTTCGTATTTTTCTTTTGTATAATCTCCTTGGCCTCCATTGTCATATTCCTCAAGATACCTGGCCATACCAACAGGTCCCAGTGCTTTTACCAAAGCTTCTGTACCTAATCTCCTGATTTCACTGACCTTTACTATCTTCATTGTCTGATTCATCATATCCAAACACCTCCATTACAAATTCAACCGGATTTTTAACTTCTATTTCCAATATATCTGAACCGATAATTTCCAGTTCGTTTTCAAATGCTTTCTGCATCACAATCAGAACCGCTTACGTTCTAAATAATTTTTAATATTTGACCTGTCATCAAATAAACGGTTATAACAACAGTTATCAAAATATATTTTCAAAAAACTTCATCTCCCGTCATAAATTCCTTATACATGCTAAAAGTTTTGTTCCAATCCACCAATATCTAAATAAAATTCTTACTAAAAGAATACCATGCCCATAATATAAATTCAAGTAAACAGTATATTCTTCTTTTGACACAATAAATGCCATTATATTCCCTATTTTTCATAACTGAACAGTGTAGTACCCTTGTTTACTAATTTTTCAATGTACCGTCTAGCACGTTCTTCCTCGTTGAACTTCTATGATACATGGATTGAAAAAGTCTTATAATTTCAATATTTTTTATGTATCGCAGATGTTTCATCCAAAAGTACATTTTGACCAATACATAAAAAGATCAAGTACATCTTATTACTGCAACCTATTTTTGAATAAAGCATAAAAACAGTACGATTATTTATTCTATAAATAAAACGTACTGTTTTTTAATCCATACTTGTTCCGTACGGATTCGTTGCGTGAATATTATGTTTTTTAAGTTTCTATATCTCTCATTTAAATTAAACTTTTTTCATGGCCGGCATTTCATCAATGAAATAATCTGCCTCATCTCAATAAAATACATACTGTTTTTTCTCTAGTCAAAAAATCGCATATATTTAATAATACGCATATTAACTTACATATTACTTAACTTAAGTCCATACTTTACTAATGTAGTATAAAAATCCAATCCCGTATCAGAAATTTTATCTTCTTCATGATCATATATTAAAATTGAATCTTCACATACTCCATCTTCAATTTTAAATCCGGCAAGATCACCTGTTTCGAAATCAAAAACAGGAAGATATTTTCTATTTTTTGAAAACTGCTTATCGACATTACTTATTAAATAATAAGGACTCTCGTCATCCGCCGAATAAACTATTGTATATGCAAAGTATCCTCCTCCATATTGCATTAAAAACTCCTTATAACTTTTTGGTAATACAATACCATAATAATTCTCAATCATTTCTATTTTAGTTATATTTGCCTTGCAATCTGATTCCAGACAAAATATCATTGGATTTTCCTTTTTTACTTTTTCAATTAACTGATTAAATTCAATTGTTTCCATAACTTGCCTTTCTCATTTTTTATCGTATATCAAATCAGGAAATTTCTGATCCGCACCCTGCTCGCGTGCTCTATACCACCAATGCAACTCTCTGTCTGACTGTCGCATCTCAGCTGTCACTCCCTGATTGTATTTATTAGGATGGAGTGCACGATTATTTCTATGATCGCCTGGACGTATTTCATGCAAAGAAGCTCCTGGCATCTGATCACCATGATGAATATCTGGATTACCTAATCCTCTTGGAGAGTGTCCTAATAATGCTTGTTTTATATCATTGTCTGACCATTCTCCATTTATTCTTACAGGCGGATCTCCCGCTCCATATCCTTCACCCGTTGTAACATCAACATTTCTTTCTTCCACATGTTCTTCATTATTATGAACAAAAATCTTATTCTCCGTAACAAAATAAGACGACCATTCATCCACATGAAAATTATACACATCCACAGGCTCATCATGCCTGACTTTCGTAATCCCTGTAATACCTGCAGTCCCTTCAGCCGTTTCCAAGAGATCAGCTTCCCTCAGCTGAATCGCTGTTACCCATCCTCTGTCTTTCACAAAAAAGGAATGATACGCAGTTGTTTTTACTTCTTCCTTTCCATCCAGCCAGATATGGTAGATCGTATGCGCTTCTGTAACAAATACTTCTTTTACTTTCTGAAATCCCGTTTCTCCGGTTTCTTCATTTCTGGAATAAATATCGTCACCTTTGCAGATTTCCTTAATTGGACGAAGTCCTGATTTTGTTAAAACAAGCGTATCTGCGGTAAAGCACTTCCCATTCACACATACCGCTTTTCCGCTTGTCTTTTCTCTATTTAAATCTTTCGTTCCCCCGGACTTGCTTTTTTTGGCCCCTGTCTGCACTTTTCCTTTACTCATACCGGAACATGCTTTTGCTGCTTTTGCCGTTGTAACTGCCCGCTTTGGCGCCGGATTTTTTCCTTTTGGCATTGAATCCTTTAGTTTTTGAAAAATATCAGGAAGACTTGCCATCAGCGGCACTAATACCGGCATGGCTCTTAACACCGCATTCCCCAATTTTCCAACAGCTTCGCCAACTGCTGCCTGAGCGGCATCGCCAACTACCGGTATGCTTCCTGCAACGTCTAATACGACTTGAATGACATCTGAACAGCTTACAGGGTCCATATTATTTTCCGTATACAGATCAGATTTTATCATCCTAATTCTCCTTAATCAGCCTTGCCTTCATCGTAACATTTCCATCGATACAGATCGCGCTTCCTTTGCAATTTTCCTGCAAAGATTTGGAAGCTGTCCAAATCATCTTTTTTCTGGAAGATATATTTAAATTTTTCACTGAAGAAATATCCATTTCATCTTTGGAGCCTGCCGTAAATTTTTTCTTACTTGCAATATCCATCGTATTTTCTGTAGATATTTGAATGTCCTGGTCTGCCGACATGCTGATGCCTTTTTTCGGATCCATATGCAAATTATTTTCCTTATTTGTAATATCAATCGTACCCTTTACATTTACTTTCATATCCTTTCCTACTGTGACATTAAAATCGTTCAAACATGCCATGGAGATATCATTTCCGCTCAACAGTGTGATACTGCCTGCACTCAGTACGTTAACATCTTTAATGGTAAATACATCTACACCGGAATCTTTATTGATACGGACATATGTCAGCCAGTCTTGCGCCGTAATTAATATTTCATCTTTATCCATTTTGATCTCTTTTCCATCTACTGTACGCAGATATTTTACGTTTGGATCGGCAGTGCGGTCCGTTTCTGCCTGACGTACAGACTGAACTGCGTAAGCTTTATTTTCATCTTCTGTCGGAAATATGATTTGAACGGTATCTCCCACTTCCGGCATAACATACCAGCCTGTATTCCCTTCAGTAGAATAGCCGGTTGCATAAGGAAACGGATATGCTTTTCCCTCGTCTTGAGATTTGTCAATGGAAAGGTGCACTTTTACCGTATGATTGCTCACATTTAATACTTTTCCATCCAGTGTAAGTCCGCTGATGTATGGATGATCGATTTTCGCCGCCGATATTCCCTGTTTTGTCGTGGCGACGCAAGTACATAAAAAGACAGAGCCTTTCAGTGAAAGTCTTACTTCCCTGACATACAGACTTTTGCCCTTGACGCTGACCTGATCGCCGATTTCCAACGCTGCAAATTCGGTACGAATGGAATATTCTACAGCGTCTTCTTCCTGGTAGGATATCTCTTCACATTGTGAGAGCTGCCGATATCTGGCTACTTTTTTTCGAACGGAAAAATCAGCTTTTGCTGTTTCTTGTGAATATGAATTTCCCTCTGACAAACCGAAAGAAAATACAGGCGTTTCCTGTGTTGGATCTGGAACGAGTACACTGTTGCTATGCGAAGCAAGTCTTTTTAAAAATTCCCAGTCTGTCTCCCGGTACTGCAAAAGCAGATTTTCGATCTGTTTTGCCGGGGCGACACAGGTTGCCGAACCTCCGGCTTCTCCTGCAATCTCATTTACGATACTGTCATAGCCACGCCCTTTTTCCTGGAAGGAGCGTTTCTTTTCCGTCTGATCCAGTTTTACCGTCCATGAAACGGCTTCTGCTTCCAGATAGTAAACACCACTTTCACAAATGACGCCTACGTCCGTAGCGACACCGCAAAACAATGTATCCCCTGCCTGCGTAAGTTTTACAGGCATCGCGTCCCACTGCTGCCCGATCAGACTGTCTTCTTCTCCTTCTTTTAAGACGCCGCGCACGTAAAGCCTGGCATGGTCATTGATTGTTTTTACATATTCCAGGTCTAAAATTCTCTCCAGCGCAAACGGTTCCACGATGTATTTTCCAACTTCCTGCAATTCCATTCCAAACACCTTCCTTTCTTTTTGCAGCCAATCAGGCTGTGCGTATCGTTGCAATCATCTGCACAAACAAATCTTTCCAATCTTCCTTGTCCGATTCCGGACAGTTGCAAGTTCCCATCAGCAGCCTGCCTTTGAACGATGTAATATACATCATGTTATATACATAAGAATCCATAGCAGGAGCTAAAAAATCCATCCATGCCGCTTCGTTCTCTCCGGCCTTTACACAATCTTTATCCAAAATACCGCAGCCCGGGTACAGATTATGAACGATATGGCCCATATAATCACGCACCTGTACTTCCTGCCCCGCTGCAAGCTTTTCTTGTTTCAGTAAAAAACAAACGTTTACCGTAGTTTCCGGATTTGAATAAATGAGATCCGGACGATTTTCACTTGGATATTTCATCTTTATAAACTCTTTGCCAAGGAGCGTAAAATTTTGAGGAATCCACATCCACATCTGATTTTTAAAAATTTCCAACTCCTGAAACAACAGCTCTTGCTCGCCTACTAAAACACTGCCTTTTTGAATATCTGTATTTCTGGCGTGTTCCTGGCCTTCCTGCAGCATACGGATAAATCCCTCATCTCCATATTTTTTCATGTTTCCATGCCTCCAGACAATTTTTCTTTGTCCCTTCCTTCCATCCTTACTGGCCGTCATTTTTTAATTTTAGTATGCCTGCGCCAACCGGACAGATCGCAACCGATTTGTTCAGCAACGCCGGAGCTCCCTGCACCAACACATCCATCTTGCCATTGAGCCATACGACACAAGCCGGAACACATGGTACATGCGTCATTTTACATACGCCAAACGGGCCTACATTAATCATTGGCTTGCAGTCTAAAATATTTGCTTTCGCTTTTCCGCGCACCTGCACACGTCTGCTTGGGAGGACTCTCAAAGGCGCATCTATCGTCCCCATCGTACATTTCACTTTTGCCCCATTAACTACATAAGTCTGACCCATATTCTAATCTACGCTCCCTTCTAATGTATCGTACGGAATCTGCTGCCGGAAATTCGTTAAAATACGGCCGGCCCCTGTGTTCTCCTTTTCTGTCCCATACCTCGGCCTCCGGCTCCTGCAATCCGTACAAGCCTTTCATAGATCTCGCTATGAGAAAACTCGCGAAAAGGCTCCCCCAGCCTTCTGCATATATAACGCAGCAGACATTCTCTGGAAATTGGCGGCTGGTTCAGGCATAACAACGCAAACTGAATATCCGTCTCCGAAGCATCCATATTTTCCATCATCATATTTGCAAACATCCGCAGCAGCATCGGCGATACCGTAACCCCGCCCGGCCCGGCATATGGTATCTGCGTAACATCCAGCGTATTGTAGGCTGTACGGCAGTCCCGCAAATCCCGGTAATCTTTTCGCAGACGTGCACCTTCTGACAAGCGGAATCTGCCAAGCTCCAGCTCTGTATTACCCGGTTCTCCGTTTTTTAGCCGTAATTCCAGCTGCCGGACGTAAAAGTCTTCGGTATACACTCCCGGATTGATTCTTAAACAAACGGTAATCTGCTGTTCATATGCCCGAAACGGAATTGTCTCCGCTGCTGTAAGTATGACCTGTCCCTCATACCATACCGCACCTGCATCTATGACGACCTCTCCGTTTTCATTCTCCCGTTCCTTTGCTTCATAAGATATATCAAACCCGTATAACACCCCATTTGACCAATCCGCAAAGGCAAGTTTGGCCAACCCGCCTGGAAAATCTCTTAACGCTTCCAGACTTTCTCTTTTTAGTACCCTTCCTTTACTGAACAACGGCTCCGCATAATTTTGCATCTGCTAATGCCTCCCGTCAAAAAAATCTGTCTCCCAGGCGCCCGGCTCAAAAGGCACAAACCCGGGCGGACGGGTATACAGCCTGTTTGCCTCCCTTGCTGTCTCCAGCACAGAAAATCCCCAGTTTTCATAATCTCCATAAATAAACAGCCGCAGCTCACCGTTACGCATACTGTCCAAATCTTCCTGGCGGATAAACGGATACGCAGAAAGCAGTTCGCCGTATCCGGTTTCTTCTCTGCCCTGTTCCTGAATCGTATAGGGAATACAGGAGACTTCTTGTTCCATCCCGTTTTTTAAATAAAACAAAATTTCTTCAGTACCTGTCGGCCTTGATAAAAATCCATATACTTCCCCCATTGGCGTACCTTTTTCCAGCAGTGTTTTTTGCCGTCCGGCCATTTCATAATCCTCTGCTGTCAGAGAATAAGGCGCTCTCGCAGGCTCATAGCTGATCGTCGTACGTATTCTTCCGGTCCTTCGGTCTTGCTGATAGGCCATTGCTCCATCCATACACAAAAACTTCCGTTCACATCCGGTCTCTCCGCCTGTCTTTGCCTTCCTGCCAGCGACATATTCTTTCATAACCTCCCGAAACAGTTCGATCTTGCTGCTCTGGCCGGAAAGGATAATACGGTCAATATCCATTAATCGTCCGCTTTCATACCACGGTTCAATAAAATTTTTTAAAAATCCATAGATATCTGGCTTTAATAACAGATTGACCTCTTCTTTCTCTATAACCAGCTCTGGACACAGCGTACGGGTTTCCCATCCTCCGATCTCCCGTTTCAAAAACAGATGAAAATCTTCAAAACAGCCATATCCTGCAAAATCCGAAAAAAGCGGACGTAACGCTGCCCTGCAGACACCCGACTGAAAATACAGCTTCTTTTTCACTGTCTCTGCCAGATTCCAAAGAAAATAATAATTGCTCCTCACCTTTAAAAATGCATGTTCCGGCTGATTCTGATAATCATCAAAACGGGTTGGTATGAGTGCTTCTGCCTTTTGATAAACCGCTGAGAATGTCTCATACGCCTTTTCTACCCCTTCCCGGTCAATTTTTTCATACAGCTGCGACAATACGCCCGGAAACAGTTCATCCATGGAAACAGGTTCCCGCCGCTGTATCACCTCTGCCAGACGGATTTTCAAATATTGCATGACACGCCATGTCAGCTCATTTCCGCCAAAATTCGTATCTCCATGCGCATAAGTTACATGCATTTCCAGACGGCTTGTAATACCTTCGTTTGTAATCTTATAATTACAGTTTACCATGTCGCTCGTTCCACCGCCACAGTCCAAAATAAGCATTTTTTTTGCTACGCCGTCTTCATAATCCAATTCCCGAATGCCCTGTTCCAAAAAATGATAAGCAACGGCGACTGCTTCATCGGTAATGTTTTTTGTCATGACTTCATATTCCGGCAGCGCTTCCTGATACATGCGCAGAGAAAGCGTTTTCTGCTTGACCGGGCAAGTAAAGCAAAGCTTCGGATACCTGACTCGGTTTTGCTGTTGCGCGCGGTCAATAATATATAATAAATAAGCTCGTATTAAAAACAAACGCTCTACTTCACACGTATTTCCTTCCAGATCTGCCACCTGAATCCGCTCTCTGTAGCGGCCAACCCAGCGTTTCATATCATAAAAAATACTGTTTCTGGCCATAAATCCTCTGTTTTTCTCCTCCTGCACAGCCTCTTCCCCATACAGGAACGTCATATGCTCCGGTATTCCGTCACTGCAGTCTTTGACTGCCAGCACACTCGGACTGAGCCCGCAGCTGGCGCAGCCTCCCTGCTGTCTCCACTCACAGTCCAAAACCGACGGAAAAAAAATGCGTCCGCCGCTGCCATCATTCTTTCTGCCCTGCTGCAGAGGAATCCAGCTCATAGAAAGCTCGTCCTGCGTGTAGCACTGGATTCCCTGATGAAAGCTAAAACAGGTTCCCGCTGTCGTATAAGAAGTCCCATAGTCAATAATGAGCGGTTCCGTACACTGCGGTACTTCTTTGATCCAGATTTCAGGCAGTGGAATACGGATATAAGGAATCATGCTTTTTTTCCGTTCTTTTCCCTGATAGCAGCGCACTGCTTCTTCTACATACGCCGGCTCGATAAATAACAGTTCCCACTGATGAAAACGTCCGGCTGGAATATCCGGTGAAATCCGCTCCCTGTCCAGCCGCATCTGATATTTCCCTGCATTTACCTGATCCAGCATGAGCACTGCCTGAATTTCACATGTATCATCTGCTAAAAATGCATAAATGCCTAGATCCTGTCTTGTCACAGCCAGATAAGGAGATTGTTCTGTATTCAAAGATGTCTGATCCTGATACAGCTCCATCCTGGCAGGCACTTCAATACCGCCCATCTGTCCGCTGCCTGCCTTTTCGAACGCATCTTCCAGCCGCTTGCATCCTTCTCTTGTATAAACTGCAATGCCAGGTTTTTTGACAACCCCAAGATAGCGGTATAGTAACGCTGCCAGCTCTTCTTTATGATGAAACATTTCCATTGTAGGCGGTTTGATATTTTCCGCACGACAGATTTCCCGCAGCCTTGGCAATTCAAATGCTGCCAGCTCCTCACGCGTATACAGCCGCCGGATCGGATTTTTCTTCAATTTTCCCAGTTTATAAGTCTCATACTGCATCGAGCGCACCTCATTTGCCATTTCTGTATAACCGTTCGCACATGTAAAACGATTCTTCTTTTCTAGAGCGTGTTTGAAAAATCATTCCCGCGATCTGTACTCCCCACTTTGCGGAGAATTCATCCCAAATTTAGTCAACATAGCCCGCTATGCCTCCTAAATTTGGGATAAATTCTCCACAAACTGTGAAGCACATCTCACGGAAAGCATTTTTCAAACACGCTCTACTTATGCCAGAATAAAATCTTCCATCTGTGTTGTTTCCTCATATCCAAGCACACCATACGTTTTTGTCCAATGAATCGTACCGGAACACGCCAGCGGCAAAAACAAGCGGATGAGAAAGCGTATCTTTTTTTCTTCTACCGGTTCCTGCGGCTCCCGCATGTAAAAAACAAACTCTTCACCTTCCCGGATATAAATCACACAGATCGGAAGCAGCGCATGGACAGCCCCGGACAGGCTGCATGGACCGTCTCCGGTATGGTAAAACGTAAGCAGCCACTCTGCAATGACACGCCTTTCCATCTTCGTAAAAACGCTCAGTTCCTCAAGGCCGCCATACACGCCACGTTCCAAATCCCGCATAAGCAGACGGATATAAAAATCATGTCTGCACATGCCCATCTTGATATCCAAATCTGCCAGATAGTGAAGCATAATATCCGACAATGCCTGTTCAAACTCTTCGTATCCGAGATCATCCGCTGTCAAAAGCGGATCAAAAATCGAGAAAAAGCGCACATACGGATTTACATCCAGCCGTGCCCTGCCATCCTCATAAGTCCCATTTCCATGCAGACTTTCCGCCTGCAGCTCCAGGTAAGGAGATACCCTGTTATTTTTTACGACATAATGTATTCTGCTCAGGTCTTTCTCCTGCTGCAGCATCATCAAATACGGCGCCCATATCTGGTTGCTCTCTGCCATTGATCCACCTCATTTCCTGCAACGATCTATTGCAGTCTTCCGATCCATTCATATTCTTCCGTACACAGCTGCAGTTCCGCCAACAGGAAATACATTTTTTCGTACCGAAAAATATCTTCCCTGTCTTTTGCATGTAAAATAACCGCTATCTTTCTTTTGTTCTTCAAAAAAGACTGTACTCTGATAAACGGATTCATAAATATCGGTTCTGTTTCCCCTTGCAGATCCGGACAGATATCTATCAGTTCAAACTCTCTAAATACTTCATAAGAGCTTAAAATACGTTCTACTTCCCCTTTTGTCCATAAATAGCGCGGCTGTAAAAATGCCTGTCTGTCCGCATGGCGCAGCTTTCGTGCATTGGTCTGCAACGGAAATTCCAGTGCCGTATGGTCTTTTTCCTCATTCATAGACTCTATATGCAGCAGCTTTAACTTCGGATGCGCTTCTTTTTCCGTCCGTACATACATCTCCTGTTCGGAAAAAATAACAGAAAACAGCTCCTCGCCTTCCGGCACAGCCAGACATCCGGCATAACCATCTTCCTTTGGAATCCGATGGACATAATACGATACGTTGCCTGCCACAGACATATCCACTTTTGGTTTACAAATATGCTCCGACACATTCCAGACAAGCACCATATCATCCATAACAAAGTCAGAAAATTCCCCCAGTTCTATGGCCACTTTTGAAATCACCGCATCCTGTGGTACAATACCCTGACGGTCTGTAATATCGAGCATTTTATATAAAAACGGACAATTGATCGTATGCCATTGTCTCCGATTTGCCATAAACTGCTCATATAGCCGGTAAAATGCTTCCTGATAAGCCTGGCAATAGGAAAAAGCTATCGTCGTATGATAGTTTCCCAAATCTGTCTCTACCTCTGCCCGAAACGTTTCGGACAGACACTTTAGAATCTTAAGATAATCACAAGCCAGAAACAGCGTTCCCAAATATCCCTGCGTATGCTGACCTGCTCGCTGAATCTCGAACAGGCTGCGGCTGGCGCTGTCCAGCCCATCTTTTTTACAGACTCCGGTATAAATATAATAATGGAAATCCGGGTCACTTCTTTCTCTGTCTATCTTTTGTTCCAGATTCCAAAAAGTCTCTTCGCTGTAATCTAATAACTCTCCAAATACATCGACCAGTACATCCTGCAGCAGCCTTTTCTGTACAGGATCCTGAATTTGTGAAATTCTGGATTTCAATAATTCCTTTCTGTGCTCCATCCGTCAAATCCTCCGCTGCCGTGGCGTTATCCTGCTCTTTATCCCTTTGCCTGCGTATCTTGTGTGTTATCTGATTCCTGATCTGTACTCTGCTGTCCGATATCTGATTCCTGCCCGGCATTCTGTGCCGCGCTTGTCTGGCCCTGTCCGGTATCCGGCGCCTGCACAGCCCCGGTACCCTGCGTCAGTTCATCCATAGCTGCATACACGGCCTCCATTCGCTCGTCCCAGATATTTAATTCCTGATAAACTGCCAATGCATCCTCATACAGCCCCTTTGCCTTTACAGTGTCTCCGCCTCTTGCTGCTTCTTTTGCCTGCAGCACATATTTCGCTGCCTGTGTCAGACGTTCTTCCTGCGCTTCTTCCACCGCCTTAACCTCTGCTTCTGTTATCGCCTGTCCCAATGCCGTAATGTCTTTAAACAGCTTATCCGCATCTTCGCTGGAACCTGTAAATTTATTGTATCTGGACAATGCCTGCTTGTACAATTCTCTTGCACGTCTTGTACGGCCTTCTTCCAGTGCAATATTCGCATTTGCAATATAGGTATTGATCTTAATGACAGCTTTGTCTGCCGCCGCGGCCTTCTCCGCTGCTTCTTCCTCTTCTTTTTGCTGTGCCGCTTCCTGTTTTGCTGCTTCTTCTGCCTGTGTATCCTCTTTTTGCTTTTGACGAATCGCAAATATTTTCGCCTGTACATCCCCCTGCAATTGTAAATCCACCATTTTTGACAGTTCATTTAATGCACGGTGATACTGTAATAACGCCTCATCATAAACCTCTGTAGAGTGGTACATATCCCCCAGGGAAATATACTGCATAATCTGCAATCGGGCTGTAATCTCCTCTGTCTTTGCTTCCGCGTCCGCAGACAGCGAATCAAATCCCTGGTAAACCGCTTCTTTTTGAATTTGCTCATACAATTTTAACGCCTGCTCGTATTCTCCTGCCAGAAACGCCGCTTCGGCTTCCTGATACAGTGTAAGAATCGCTTCTCTGTCCGTAACCGTTTCCGATAATTCTCTTTTTTCTTCTATATACTGCCAATTGTTCAGGCTTAACGCTTCTGCCTGCTTTACTGCCTGTTCATATTCTGTCAGCGCCTTATTATAATTGGCATAATCCATATAACGGACTCCCCGCTGGTCCAGTTTTTCAATTTCTCTTATTTTTCTCCTGTCCAGCGCACGCATACACATGATCACGATGCTAATCAGTAGAAAAATAACAACCGGTATGATAACTGCGATCCAAATCATCCGTTTCTTTTTTTTCTTTTTCTGAACGTCTTCTTTAAACGTTTTTTCAATATATAGAAACGCAGCTGTAAAACTGCCCATCCGTTGATCGTGTTCTTCCTGCAGGCTCAGCAAAAGCTCCTGTAAAATCTCCAAAAATTCCCTGCCGGTTTTTGTATATTCATAAGCGTCCAGTATTTCAATCTCCGACAGACGTCCCCAAAGATTGCTTGTCGCAAATAAGATCGTAGACCCTTCAGTTAATTCCATCGTCTTTGACACAAATGGTCTGACACGCTTTTCTCTTCCCAAATATTCTGTTAAATTATGAATCTCTTCCGGTTCGGGCCGGTCTTCCCCTTCCTCTTCCAACATCTGCTGGAACTTTGTCTGTGTCTTGCTGATATGGGTAAATATATTTTCATATAGAATAAAAAGCCTTGTATTGCCGCAGTATGCATAACGCATTCGCGTATAGTCCGACACAAGCACCGTAATGCTTACCTTTAACTGGCTGCGTGTACTGTGCAGTAATATCTGCTCATTCGCATACCGGATATATTCCCGCAGACGTTTCAGAGACGGCTTTTTTTCAAATGCCGTCAATACGGCTTCTACAGCAAGCTGTGCACTGTTTTCTTCCCTCTCATTGTCATAGCTTTCTGCTACGGCAATACAGACGTACTTTTCCAGCGGGGTATATGCGACATACGTTTTTTCTATGGAATCATATCCCTGTTCCGAGATAAAATCCATCACCAGCTTACTGTTTAAATTTCTCATAAACAACCCTCAACTAACAAAACGGCGGCCGTACCTGCCATTTTTCTGTTTTTTTTCTTCACACCCATGATAACCTGCTGTGCTTTATCATAGGGATGTTCTTTTTTTTGCAGATAAGAAAGCAGTTCTTTTTCATTTAACGCTTCCCATACTCCCCGTGAAATCATTCCAGCCGTCATGCCTTTCCGTATATTGGCCTTTCCGCAGCTTTCGCTTAAGATCTGGTAATTGCTTCCGTCAAATAAAAAATTCCTGTTGTTCCCTGCCGAATAATAAAACAGCTCTGTGTTTTTTAACCACTGTATACTGACAGACAAATAAGGCGTCTTTCCCAGAAAGATAATTTCCCGCATATCCCGTAAAATCCTCTTTGCTGCAGCGTTAAAATAAACCGGATAGTCTGTATTCTGCTGCATTTTCTGAAATTCCCATATGCACGCCTCTGCTGCAAGCACAGCACATCTTCTGCCGTTTATATGGTCTGCCGTTCCATCCGCAAGGACAGCCAGACACCCACAGTCAGAACAATATGTGGCAAAGTAACTGCTCTGTATCTGATAAGAACCTATCGATTGGGCATTTCCGATCTTGTATGCTTCCTGCACGTCTATTCATTCTCTTTCCAATTAAATACAAATCCATCATTTTCCCCGCATAACGGTACAAAAATAAAAACACTCTGCCCAATTTTCATCCGGTCTCCTGCTTCTAACATACGAGGTTCATATACTGCATCCCAGTTATCTTCCTCATCCAATATATAAACAAGCCCCTGAGAATCGCCCGGCAAAAGCATGGTTCGATTTTTTTCCGGATCATAGACTATAATCGCATGATTCCTCTGGCTGACCGTCTGGTCGCCAATAATCCGTATTTCCATATCGCCGGCGCGTCCCACAAAATTTTTTTCTGCAATAATCCGATAGTCCCTTCCTTTGGATGGCCCTTCCAGGCATACCAGCCACCCGGTCACCGGCTTTAACACTTCCAGATCATTTAAATATACGACGTCACTATATTTTCCAAGAGGATCTTCCTCCTTGTTACTGTTTTTATTCACGGCAGTATTGCAGTATGGACATACATTCCCATACTTTTTCTCACTAAATAAATGGCCGTTTTCACAACGAATCAGACCCATTTTGTTCCCTCCAGATATTCTTTTGTTCTCTTATCACAATTTTACATGTATCTGCATAAATCACATCTGCCGCATCCAATTGATACAGCATTCCCTCTTTTAACCTGTAAATCACATTTTCATTTCCCCTTTTCAATCCAATCGGTCGGCTCACAGTCATCGTTTCAAAATACCAGCGGCCATTGACCAAATTGCATACACCGTATAAATGTCGGTCAGAATCCGGATCTTGTATGCTTTCGATAAACACATCCCTGCCGTTTTTGGCACCCGTAATAAGAAAAGAATGTTTATCAGAGAGCAAGACCTCTCTCTTTATTTTTCCTTCACTGTTTACAAGCAGCAATGCCTCAAACGGCGATGTATTTTCTCTTTTCATCCGCTGCAAAAAAAGGAAGATAAAAACTGCAAAAATACAGACTGCAAAAAATACAGACTGTATCAGAAACAGGCAGACAAAATCTCTCCATGGTTCCTTCGTGGCAGAAGGTACAATATAATTGGATAAGTAATATATCTGAATCAGCAGGTAGACAAAAACACATGCCAAAACACATCTGCCGGCTATCTGGTTTGTTTTCATATGCTCTCCCATGTATTTTCAGAAAGGCGTACATGTACTGCACGCCTTTCTTCTTAATCATATTTGATGTAACGTTAAGACATGATTACTCGATCACTACGCCGTCAATTCTGTCTTTCTTTTGTTTTACAACGAGTTCAAATTCACCGTCTGTCTTTGTGAATTTTTCGTTATAAGATACTACAAATGCATGAGAAAATTCATATTTTCTCGGTGCCGTCGCATGCTGGTACTCTACAGTCACTTTCTTGTACGCATCTGCACTCTCCGGTTTTACCAATGCCCAGGTAGCCATACTCTTTGCAGCATCACGCATAAAAAGCTTGTCTGCGTCAAAAGAAACTTTTCCATGAATCACCAGTTCTGCTTCAATGTCAGAAGATCTTGCAAAGGAATCTTCCGGAATTTTAGAGTTAAAAGTAACGTCAATAATCTCCTCACTCAACTCTGTCACATCGGCAATCACAATTTTGTACGCCATGAATAATACCTCCTTTTTTTATTTTTACTGTATTTCTATTAACAGACGCAACCATCCGCCTATTAATCCGTATTGATCTGAAGTTCCATATTTTCAGAAACTCCCGCAAAGTTAATCTCTATATTATAGGTTGTATCGTTACAATCGCCTTTTTCTATCCCATCGCCTTCCCGCAAAATAGAATTCGCATAGTTCGGTGAAAGCTGCCATTCCTTTACTTTACCGCCAGATTCAAAGATCCGGTCGATACGGTCTTTTTTGTAATCACTCGTCATTGCGCCAATCATCCGATACAGATACGTTCTGGTCGTTTCCCTGAAAATACTTTCAAATCCGCCATTCTTGCTCTCATTCATGCAGCGGGACTTATACACGGTAATCAAATTAATGGAATTGCCGTTCAGCTGGTTTTTATCCGAAGAAAACACAAACCCATATTTATGCTCGTTAATCACACTTTTTGTTTCTGCCGTATAACCTGCAATTTCCTTTGGCATCGTCGTCGTTACTGTCAATGCGTTATCTCCGGCTTCGATATCAAACCGGACGCCCGGATATTCTTTCTTTACCTTACCGGCAAATCTGGAAGATAAAAAGTTCGGGCATTGGTAAGCCGCTACGATCCCGGCAGCCACATAAGCAGCTCCGATATAAACACCGTAAATCCAAAACTTCATAAAATCATCCCTGTCTTTGGAAAACTCAAGCGTGCCATCCGCATGTCGGATTGCTTTCGAGCCAAGCACTACACGGGATTTGTTGCTTGGAATAACCGTAAAATTCGGCAGACAGGGAATTGCGTAACGACTATAATCAGAATTTTCCAGGTCTTCCGTATTTTCCATATACTGGTCCATGCCATGTGTCGCAAGCTTCAAAAACGTCGTATCTTCACTGGCTTCAAACGAGAAAAATACCTGTATGCGATAATCTTTAATGGAATCCAGCAAAAACTGCAAATCAGAAATCGGCGTAGGCACAAGCGTAACCCCATGGTCCAAATCTCCGGTATAGCCAAACTGACGCATCGTATCCTCATCCAGCTCCATTTCTCTTTCCTCGGAATACTCAATATTGGGAACAATCCCAAACCAGATCGTATTGCTGTAATCCGACTTATTATTGACTGTCTCCAGATACTTTTTCAAATTTTCCAGATTCTTTTCTTCCAAAATCTCATCCATACTTGCATTTACAATGAGCAGGGACGGACGCATCATTGGAGATTTTGGCTGATACTGGTCAAAAAATGCCTTTACGCTTAATATCTTTTCAATCAACAGCTTTGCCGTACGGATAAATGCCTTTTGCCAGCTTGTATTAATTGCAGAATATTTATTATAAAGTTCAATTTTATCATTGATATCCATCGCAATCAGCTTATCCGGCATTTTATCTGTAAAGGCAGCTACAATCAGCTCTTTGGACAGCGACGACGCTGCCGTTTCCTCGTCGTATTCCTGTCCGACTGATGTATAAAGCTCATGCATCGTCTCGTTATATTGATCTTCTATTACAGAAATTGACAGCTCTTTATAGCTGATTTTCTTCTTTTTCGGCGCATCTGCAGGAGCGGCCAGTTCCGCCTTGCCGGACTTGGCAAGCGCTGTGCTTTCTCCTTTTTCACCCTTATCCGTCAGCAGCCCTGCCGGATTGTCTGATACCTGCAATGCAACAATTTCGGCATTTTCATTAAATACAGGAAGCGCCGGCCGAAACTCCGTAATGCCTTTTTGCGACGCACGCACAGCCGTATCCAGATTATCTTTAATCATCCCAAGCATCAATGTCAGCTGGGAAGCTGTCTCATTGTAATACTTTTTCGTCCGATCCAGCTTGGATTTCAGCTTTACTACGGCATCCTGCTTCGCCGGTGAATCGCTTTCAAATTCTGCATTTTTATTTTCCAGATAGGAAATGTCCTTTTTCAGCTTCTTGATCTCTTTCAGCGTTCTGTGAGGCGCCAGCATCTCCGTAACCTTTTCATAATTAAACGATGCATTGGTCGCACCTGACGCTTTTTTATTGTCCATAATAGAAATGAACATTTTTAAAAATGTATTGCTGCGGTCGATCACTATTTTTTTCACAAGCGGATCAGGAATTCCGGCAGGCTTTGTCAGTTCGTATACCATCCCCCGCTCCTGATCGAAATAGCTGTAAATCGTCGGCTGGAACTTTTTTAAAAATTCATCAAAATTTTTTACGAGAAGAGCCTGATTGATTTCCGCTACTTTCTCATCCGTAAGGCTTCTTGAATTTTCATCCACGTCCGACATAATGTTGAACATATTAAACACTTCCGGATTCACTACATCAAACAGGATCGTCCGGTTTGTCTGTTCTATAATTTCCATAAAATTCCTCCATTGTACTTAGGGGTTACGTAAGCTTGGTATTTTATCATATTATAATATCCATATCATAATACCAAAAACTAATTTTGTCTACATTTTTATACAAACTTCATATAATTTTTAACTATTTTGTTAGAAAGCAACAAAAATAGTACTCTATTTTTATAGTTATTGCACAAACGACAAAACATGACAAATAAACACTGTTATGATAAACTAAATTTTGATAAATGCTAACACTTTTTTCAGTGGAGGAAATGATTCAATGACCAAAGAATTCAAACAATACGCTGACGAGTTAAAAAATGAAAAACTGTTCGAATTGGAAGAAATTTACCAGACAGATCTTGATGACTATATCCCCATATTTCAAAAACATTTTCGGCAAATATGTGAAACCATTAGAAACCTGCAGGAAAAGCAGGAATTAGACGAAATCTCCTACTTGGAATATACACTTTTATTTACCAATCTGATACGCAAAAAAGAAATCGCGGAGGTGCGCATATACGATGACAACTGGTATTTCGACGCCAAACAGCGCGTAGTCGGTTGCTTCGATTTTTCTTTTCTGTTTACAAAATACAAAGAGCTATGGTCAGAACTGATGTCCGCCAGAAAAAGATTTGCCAATGCAGTAACCGCACAGGAGACTACCGCATATCTGCTCTCATGTGCCAGCCAGTTTTACAAATATATCGTCTCTGCCTTCCGTTTTTCTATTCTTCCCTGCATAGAATCGGAACCATTTCTCTCTGTAAAGCGAGGGAAAGAATTTGAGATCAATGTCGGAGAATACATGGCCTATACCGAAGCTATTTACAAAGAGAACCGGCAGCGCACCTCGGAAAAAACGCTTGACTGGTTTTCCATGCGGGAAGAATATGAATATGCATTTGAAGATTTTACCGGACTTAATTTTTCCGGCGCTGATCTGTCAGAAATTGACCTGCGCTATTCCGATCTGCGCCGCACGACTCTTATCGGCACAGATTTTCAGGATTCCATGCTGTTCGGCACTCGTTTTTGCCACGCCTGTATGCAAAACGCCGACCTTAGATACTGTCTGATGCATGAATCTGATTTTACTGGAGCAGACCTTACAAATGCCTGTTTTACTGCTGCAAAAGCTTACCGCGGCGTTCCAAATCGTTCCAAATGGATCATTACCGGATACCGGAGCATTCGTTTTTGCGGCGCAAATCTTACCCATGCAGATTTTACTGGAACCAAAATTCAAGATGCAGATTTTACCGGAGCTATTATGGATGGCACCCTTATCGACCGCAAGCGTTTACACCAATTTAATTTGTCCCCTGAACAAATGCAGGCAATCACTCTCATTGATTAAGACGAGGAATCAAACCACTATTTACAGAAAGGAATGCAAACATGGATTATTTTCTTCTCAAACAATCAGGAACGGTCACGGTCCCAAAAGCGCCAAAGACAGAAGATACTTCTTTGGAAGATCCTTCTGTCCGCATCATACATGATATCCCGTCTCTGCAAAAATTTGACTATATCGCAGGCGAACATCTGATCAGTGACCGTTTGAAACAACTACTGGAACAATACCTGCCAGAACAGTTATGGCGTCCCTGCGTATTTGTCGATACTCAAACTGTCGAACAGATAACTTTTTGGTTTGTTCCCAGCCTGCCTTATGTCCCAAAAAAGGTCGTTGCCGCATCTAACGGCATCCCGGCAGCTGTTTATATAGACTCACAGGATTTTGCTGAAAAAGCGCCCGGCCTTTTACATATCCGCGGCTCAAAAGGAATGAGCTTTGTTGTTGTACATTTATCCGTAGCAGAAAGTATTCTCAGACGAGGAATCTGCGGGCTGGAACTCCTACGACTGACCGATTAAATCTGCTTTACACTTACTATATCATGCGTTATAATCATATCCATAAACAGTAAGTAATAAAGTCTGTATCTGATCATACAAAGACTTTCTGCTTTCTTTAATCAGAAAGGAATCTCAGCTATGCTGCAGATCGCAATTTGCGATGACGAACCCGTGTCATTGCAAAACATTGAAGCTGAAACGAAACAGTGCTTGAACAAACAAAATATCTTTCCGTTGATCTCTACCTTTACGAATGGCGAACAATTGCTTTATGCATTATGCGACTGCGTTTTTGATCTGCCGCTCTTAGATATTGAAATGCCGGAGGAATTCCCAAACAATGGCGCTGTTGCTGCAGACGATATCAGCGTCATTTTATTTCATCTGCTGGATAATTCTTTGGAAAATACAAAAAATCCATGTTACACCATCTCATCCCTCAGCGCATCAATAATATTTTCTTTTTTAATCTTGCTCGTCGCATACATCATCGTAATAAACACGATCAAAAGCACACCAATAACACTGGCTGCCATACTCCCCCACGGCAGCACAAAATCAATTTCATCTGCACCGCCCTTTGTCATTCCCAAATATATAAACCAGGAAATCAGCACAGACAAAGGGATTCCAACTGCGAGCGCACGCATTCCATAAAAAATACATTCAAAATTCATCATTTTCTGAAAGTCCCGCTCTGACATCCCGACAGATCTGAGCATTGCCAGCTCCCGTTTACGCATACGGATATTGGTTGAAATCGTGTTAAACACATTGGCTACTGCAATAAGAGAAATCATAACCGCAAATGTATAGGCAAATACATTTGCAATAAAAATCATATTGTTGTTATCGTCCAGCATCTTAGAAACGTTCCAAATCTGATAATCCTCTGTTATCTTCTCCTCTGAAATCAACCTTTCCATTTCCTTTGCTGACTGCGCAGGTCTCTTTGACCGAAATGTCATCCCCCTGCTAAAAACATCGGCTGCCTGCGTCTGAAACTCCTCTTTCAGCGAATACGGTACGGCCACCATAAAATAATACGGGTTATCTGCATACATCCTCGTTTGCTCTGTATTTGGCACCATATCTG
Source organism: uncultured Eubacterium sp. (assembly GCA_910584345.1). Classification (GTDB taxonomy): domain Bacteria; phylum Bacillota; class Clostridia; order Lachnospirales; family Lachnospiraceae; genus Eubacterium_J. Next base: position 40,375 of record CAJTZX010000014.1, read on the forward strand.
GAAATACAACATTAACAAACGTAAGCCCTGCTGTCCGACTCTGTTCCGGCAAAGATATGCCCTCTTTTACCGGAGCAATGGACGCCTGTATCTCATTATTTCGGAATATATCAGCAAACTCCTTCACATCCTTAAGACGCTGCCTGTGATCGTCAGCCTTTGCCAGAGCTATAAAATTTACTTGTTCCCCTGTAGATTGTTCTTCCGCAAGTCCGGCTTCTTTCAGCATTCTTACATACGTAGAGTCATCCAAAAAATAAAGGCTCATAGACAGTTGCAATTCCTGATCTGCACTTTCAATCTTCATTACCCTGCAAAAATCCTCTGTTAAATCACTTCCTTTTACATGGCAGGAATAAGACAGTATTTCCTGATAAGAACTTTCATAAATATCATCTATCGTTTTTAATGTTTCAAACAATGGCAGCATTCGGTCATCCTGCATTTCACGTGCATCCAGCGCAAGATCATACGTCGTAAATGCAACTGCCATTTCTGATGCCTGTTTTAAATCAATAACAAATGCATTGACAGAAATAAATAATACAACGCTTAATATAAGAGACAGCACAATGCTGCGGTAACGCCCTTTGTTTCTTTTAAAATTTTTTAATGCCAGGATACCTTCCAACCCGTAAATACGTGCAGCAAAGGCAGATGTTTTTACAGCCCTGGTCTCAACCTTCACTTCATTTGTCTGCCTGATACATTCCATCACAGGCACACGAACCGCTTTATGCGCCGGTATCCAGGCAGAAATCAGTATCGTAATCAGACCGACCATTGCTGACAGGCCAATTGCAAATGGCGATATCACAAGTGTCAAAGACACCTGGTCATACATAATACTCGTAAAGCTTTTATTCACAATCTGAATTACTGCACCCATACCGGCCAAACCTACAAGAATCCCCGCCGGTATACCAGCTGCGCCAATACATATTCCTTCAAACAATACCGCATTCTGCAGCTGCTTTGCCGTTGCGCCCACTGACATCAAGATGCCCATCTGATGCATACGCTCATTTAAGGAAATATGAAATGCATTGTAAATAAGAAAGACAGAACCAGTCATAATAATAATGACTACTATGACGCCAACTGCCAGCAAAAGCGTTGTAAACAGCTTGTCATCAGAAAGCCCCATAAAACGCAACACATCGTCATTCAAAAAACTTGCACCATGTTCATCCGCATAAGCACGCACCTGATACGGATTTTTCAATGTCACAAACGCCGAACAACTGTCTGACACTGTTTCTTGCTGTGCCGCATCCACCCCTGTAATCAGTGTATATCCCGGTGCTGTATATTCTTCAAATGCAGCTCTTTGGTAAGTACCGACCACAGTGTAACTTTTTGAGGATAAGGCAGCAAGTGTCTCTGCTTCACCGGTATACGGATCGTGCTGACTGAGCATGGACTCACCTGCCTGTCTGATTCCAACCTTCACATTTAAGGTATCTCCTATCGTAAATTTAACACCTCCATTAACGGCAACACTCATCGGAACGATTACTTCTGTATTGTTTTTTGGCAGTCTGCCTCCAATCATTTCAATCGGCAGCGTATCAAACGTTTTTTGATAAAATCCCGCGATAAATAAATACGGTTTATCCGGATTCTGCCCTCCTTCCAACATCGCATATCCAATATTTTCATAGGATACTGCATCCGAAACATCGCTATCCGCAGCTAATGTCTGGAAAGCAGACCTGTTTACATCAGCAAACGCCACATGCCAGCCCCCTCTTTTACAAATCGCTCCCTGCGTCATATAATGCAGCATGGATATTCCAAAGGAAGACACTGCTGTCAGCAATGCGGCTGACAGCATCACTCCAATTACTGTCACAAACGTCCGCGTACGGTTCTTTTTCAATCCTTGCAAAGCAACCTTATGAAAGATATTCATACCCTGGCCACCTGCCTTTCATCACGCACAATCTTTCCATCCGCAATTACAATCATACGATTTGCCTGCAGCGCAATATTTTCATCATGGGTCACAAGCAGCAATGTCTGGCCATAAATCCGATTGCTTTCTTTCAGCAGACGAATAATCTCATGTCCATTGCGGCTGTCCAAACTTCCCGTCGGTTCATCCGCCAACATGACTGCAGGCGCGTTCATCAATGCACGCCCGATAGCCACCCGCTGCTGCTGGCCGCCGGACAGTTGATTTGGCAAGTGATTTTGCCGCTCCTGCAGTCCCAGCAGCTTTAGCAGGCTGTTTAACCGTTCTTTGTTCACCTTACGCCTATCCATCAAAATCGGCAATGTCATGTTTTCCACAACATTTAACGTTGGAATCAGATTGTGAAACTGATAGATCAAACCAACCTGGCGCCTACGGAAAATAGCCAGCTTTTCATTACTTCCTGCATAAACATCCTGCCCATTTAAATAAACCTTCCCACTTGTCGGCACATCCACGCCTGCAATTGCATGCAGCAAAGTAGATTTTCCAGAGCCGGACGAGCCGATGATTGCAGCAAACTCCCCTTTTTCAACCGTAAGAGAAACATGATCCAGCGCGGTAACTTTATTCGCTCCCTTTCCATAGACTTTACATAAATTTTCAACTTTTAAAAACTCCATTCCATGAACCTCCTTGTTACTATGTTTCTAAGTAATCCGGTAACAGTTGCTTATTTCTGTTACAGTACGATCATAGAACTTTTCTCTTACATTTCCATGACTTTTTCGTGAGAGATTTCTCACTTTAAAAACCGAATGCAAAAAACCGCGCCTCCATGCGGATGGTTTTTTGCGCTTATCGTTCCCCCATGCCTTACGATGACCGTTCGACTGATCGCCATTCCAATTCCATAGCCCGATGCATCATCATTTTTTCCCCGATAAAATCGCTCAAACAAATGAGCCAGATCTTCTTTTGAAAACCCATTGCCACTATCATGAATGATAATCTCATCATAAAGCAACGTCGTGTGACATACTATTTTTATCACACCATTGTCCCCCACACTCTGCATACAATTCTTCAAAATATTCCGCACAGCTTCCGAAAGCCAGCTGAAATCTCCCTGAATCGTCATCCCATCCTCAATCTCTGTCTCTAATAAAACATTATGCAAATCCATTGAAATCAAAAGCGGCTGGGCGGCTGCCTGAATCATACTTTCTACATCCACCGGCCGGCTTTCCAATTCCACAATGCCGGCATCCAAACGGGATAGCTTTAGCAACGAATTTACAAGCCACTCCATTTGTGCAAACAATTCCGCTGTTTCATGCAGCAGCATTTTACGCTCTTGTACGTCAGGCTCTTTTTCCAGCAGTGACAAAATCAAATTGGCAGACGTTAGCGGCGTACGTATCTGATGTGCAATATCGGCAAGTGAATCGGCAAGATGCTGCTTTTCTTTTTTGAGCGCATCATTTTGCTCCCGGATACGCAGAGTCATTTTTGTAATTTCACTCTGCAGGATGGATAATTCTCCTTCTTCAGCATCTTCGATATACAGGCGATCCGCATTGTGCAAAACGAAATCGATCTGCTCTGTCATGCGTGCAAGCCTTTGATATCTCTCCCTCGTAAATACAGCAAATAAACAGCCAAAAGCAGTACCGGACAGCACCGACAGCATTCCGGCTCTCCAGTCTATCCAAAATCCAAATATCCCAGTTATCACAAAAATCCCGACAAAGAAGGCCGCTAACCGACGGATTTCCCTATTTCGCAGCATATGTCTCTCCCAAACGATATCCTATCCCACGCACTGTCAGAATCATCTGCGGCCGTGACGCATCATCTTCTATCTTTTCTCTTAAACGCTTAATATAAACGGTCAGCGTATTGTCCGTCACGTATTCGCCCGACGCATCCCATAGTTCGTTTAGCAGCCGATCTCTTGTAAGGATCCTATTGGGATTATTAATAAAAATAAGCAGCAAACGATATTCCAGAGCGGAAAGCTGAACTTCTTTTCCGTCTTTTCTGACAATACCGCTGGCTGTATCTACATACAGTCCGCCAAACGTAAATACTGCAGATGACGGCTCCGACCTGCGCATGGCCGCTTTTATTCTGGCAACCAGCTCCCGCGGCCGGAACGGCTTTGTTACATAGTCGTCCGCCCCCATATGGAATCCGGTTACCACGCTTGCTTCATCCCCCGATGCGGTCAGAAAAATTACCGGAATATTATGCGTTTGCCGAATTTGTGTGCATACCGTAAATCCATTTCCATCTGGCAGGGAAAGATCAATAAGTGCAAGATCATATTTATCCGGAAGAAACATCGAAACAGCTTCTTTCTGCGTGGATACACAAGTGACAGCAAAACCTTCGGACTGCAGCAGGCGGGCAAGATTTTTTGAAATTTCTTTATCATCTTCAACGAGAAATATTTGTTTCATTTTGTTGTTCTCCTTATGTTTGTTTTTATTATATAAATTATGTCATATATCCTACTATAACATAACGGAATGGCCTGTGAGTGAAAGAATTGTCATTTTTATATACATAATTGTATCAGATTCAAGAAAATAACCTGCTTCTCCTTCTGAATGAAATACCATAATAAAAAAGAACCGCTATGCTTTGCACACCATTGTGCATCTGCAACACGGTTCTCGCTAATTCTCAAATCTTTGCACCTGCAGCCCAAAGATCATTGAAATAGAAATCATTGTTGTATATAATCCAAACAGCAGAAACATAAAGTCACTTCATTCAAAAAACATTATTTTATCAAAATACTCTCTTTCGTCAACATTATGTGTAACAACAATAATAATTTTATCTCGTTTAATACTTTCCAGATATTCAAAAAGTTTTTTTCTTCTTTGCATATCCAATGCTGAAGTAGGCTCATCCAAAATAATGATATCTTTTTCTCTAAGAAAGGCTCGCACTAAATCCAAACGCTTTTTTTGACCGACAGAAAGATTCGTCGTTCCCGAATTTAATAATGTATTCCAAGTATTCGGTAATTCTTTTATTTCCTCATATAAATCAAATTTTTCACTCAGTTCCTCAACAGCTTTCATACTACCTTTAGTTCCCAAAAAAAGATTTTCTTTTATGGTACCTTTAAAAAAAACACTATCTTGTGAAATATAAGCTATTCTTTTTCTGGAAGATACTATGTCTTCTGTACGCATTTTTTGTCCATTAAAACATATTTTTCCATTTTTGTAAGTATACAAACCAAGAAGAACCTTTAAAAGTGTCGATTTTCCACAACCACTCGGTCCCATTAATGCAGTCATTGTCCCTTTCTCAAAAATAACATTAATATTATCTAAAACATTAATTCCTGTCCTATATGAAAAACTTAAATGATCAATTGACACCTTTTGTATTATCCCATTATATAACTCTCCATCTAGAGACTCATCAGGCAAATCTAAAATATCCTTTATGCGAAGTATAGCTGCAAGCGCTGACTGATAGCTATTATTAAATTGACATAAAAAATTAATAGGCGACAGCAGCATACTCTGATAATTTATAATTGCCATTATACTTCCAATTGTTGATATACCCATAAATACGGAATATCCACCTATTCCCCATATAATACAACCCAACATTTGAATTAGAAGTGTGCCGCAATTAATATTGGCTGAACACATTAAATCAAATTTTACTTGTGCATCATATTGTTTCTTATATATTTTTTTAAATCGCGCAGCGGTATAATTCAATAGATGATACATTTTAATTGTTAATATATTTCTATAGTTTTCTGATAAACACTCAATTGCTTCTTCGTTACATTCCATAACTTTTTCAGAACATTTTTTCAATCTGGAGCCAAAATATTTATTTATTTCTATGTAAATAAATATAATTAATAGAGTAACAGGCAAAACTTTCCAGTCAAACATTATAATCATTACGCTTGCAAGCAATACAGTAAATATATTTGTTGATAGTTTCACAAAATATTTTCCTGCGTTTTCTTTAACTATTTCGACTTCTTTGCTATAACGAGCAACAATATCACTTAATTCGTGCTCCTCCACCATTTGATATTGTATACTGCTAATCTTATCATTCAATTGCATTCTCAAAGCAGCCGCCATTGTTTCAGACAATTTCGATAGCAAATACTCTTTTAAAACTGCAAATACTGAAATAAGAGCGAAGGATATCACCATGAATATAAGCATAGTAAAAAAAAGTCTTATCTCATTATTAACAATAGCTTTATCAATTATAATTTTATAATATATCGGAATCAATATGTTTAAAACACATTGCACAAGCGATAGTATCAATATACTTATGATCCATTTTGTTTTGCAAAACAAGTATTTTGTTAAAAAAGCCCAATAGATTTTCATCATATTATTACCCTTTGCTGATACTCTTGAATATGTTTTTTTAATAACTTTAAATTGTACTCCATCCCTCTCTTTTTATCATAGTAAAAAAGCATAAATTCAAAAAATAAAAGATTAATATTGCACAAACGTTTTTCAGAAAATTCTTGATTTTTTAATTCAGCAGCACATATTCCTGTACAAAAATATTTAATTCTACAGTCTTTGCACATTTCCCGTTTATCAACATTCAAACAATTATCAATTTCTTTTTCCTCAATTTTGCTCTTAATATTTTGTTTTAAATCATCAATTTTATCATCAATTATATTTCCATAATAATAATGTGCTCCCTGAAGATTTGGACACATATATAACTCTCCATTTGGCTGCATAGATATGATGTTCCCTCTTGCCCCACACGAATCTTTTGCAGCCAATTTAAAAAATAAAACTCTTTCAAATTCTGTCATATAATAATTCTTTTCAATTAAATAATTAATAATCTCTAAATATGTATCTAAAATTTCATTTTCTTTCATTAACAAGCTATCACTGTTTATGAGAGCTCTTCCCAAAGGCGCAACAAAACGTATTTCTATATTTGCCTGATATTTAACACATAAATCAACAGCATCTTTTACGTAACTTCTACTATGTTTTGTCACAACAAATGAAAATACCTGCTTAATATTGTTAGCAAAAAGAATATCAAAAATTTTCATCATTCTATTTTTTAACGTTGATGATTCTAATATGTTTTCTACACTGATCTCAATGTAAGCAATCTTTCCGTTAAGAAATTTGGCTATTTCTTCTGTAATAAGCATCCCATTAGATTGTAAAACTAATTTTTCAGCGCCAAATCTTTGGTAAAACAGATTTACCAAAGATTTAAAATTATTCTTAATAAGAGGTTCCCCTCCTGATATTACTATTTTTGTAACATGCAATTTTTCTAATTTATCTAATACTATGTTTTCAATATCACTTAATTCCAAATCCAATTTAGTATCAGCATCTGGTGACGAATTATTAGCACAAAATTCACAACTTAAATTACACTTGCGTGTAATTGTATAATACACCGTTTTTCTCTCATTCTTAACCGGATTCTGAAAAAAATTATAATTTTTATCTAATATTTTCAATACTTTCTCTTCATTATTGCGTAACATTTTCTCCGCAACCTTAACAAATCTAAAATTATTTTTATTTAATAACACAGTATTGCCATTTTCAGAAATCTTTACAATATTTTCCACTCCATTTACTCCTTTACTCTATATATAAACAATCTATAAATTCTTTGTGTTTATGATAAAACTCAGCATAGAACTTTTGCTGCCAACACAGTATCCTACTCGGCTTATGTATACTTCCATTTTCCGATAAACTCTTATAAATACATCCTTTAGCAGCACAGCAATCATACTGTTCACATGATATGCATTCAGGATTATCAATTCCCGACAGATTTTTTAATAAATCAATTTTGGTCTGATTATAACCGTTGTTTATATTTCCTAATATACTTTTACTCTGAATTGCATTAGCGCATGCATAAAAATCTCCATCAGATTTTACATATAAATATATAATCCCGCTTCCGCAAGAATAAAATCGTTTTTTTATTTTTATAGAATTTTTCACTTCAGTAATAAAATGCCAATAAAAAGGATACTTTACTAATCTATCTTTAAAAAACAAATAAGCTTGTTCGATTTGATCTGCAATGTTTGCAAGTTGCTCTTCTTTCCATTCACTATCTATGTCAAATACTGTGTAAATAACCTTAGCTTGAAATTGATCTATTAAATGTTTAAAGCTTTCAAAATAAAACATATAATTATTGTTCGTTATTACGTTTGTAACTTGAGCAAACTTACCTGAATTTTTCTGATATTTTAATACAAAGTTCCAATTACTTTGTATCTTTTCATATACATCAAAAAATGTATCTGAACCTCTACCTAAATTGGTCACTTTTCTGTCACCATCAATACTAAGTTTCAAATTGAATTTTTTATCAATTAACCAGTCTACAATTTCATCATTAAAAATAGTTCCATTTGTAGTTAGTCCATATTGCACTTCATAATTTTTTTCTTTACTAATTTGTTCTATATACTCAACTATTTCAACGAGTAAATCAAAATCCAGTAAAGCCTCTCCTCCAACAAAATCGAAAATTATTTTCTCTTGCTTTTGAACCCTTGCATTTTCAAACGCAAGATCAACGCATTTCTTCGCTGTATCTAATTCCATTCTTTGGCCATTTTTGTTTTTTAAATAACAATAACTACAATGTAAATTACATCTTTGATTAATTTCTAATGTCATCCCATACATAACCCCTGAATCTTCTCTCCTCCCTCAATATTGCCATTCTATAAAACTTCATATATCCCAAAATATTCCTGGACGACTTTTATTTGTACTTTTCATTTCAATCTGGCTAAATCCATAATTCCCAACATTATATTACTAAACTCAATATTATAATTTTTTGCCAATTCTATATTTTCAAGTAAACGTGGACTTGATTTTTTGTACAATTCACGTATCACATAACAGTCATGCTTATACAAAATTCTCTCCATTCTGCAAATAGTATCTAAAGGTCGATTTAAAAAACCTGTTTCCATATAGTTTTGGAAACTACATTTTGCTCCTTTGCATGTAAACTGTATTTCACAATCTTTACATTTCGAAATTTCTGAAAGATTTTCTTTTACCAAAGGAAAAAATTTAGTAAAATCCACACCTTCTTTAAGGTTTCCTAATATCCATTTTTGGTCTTCTCTATTTGCTACATAACCACAAGGATATACTTCTCCCTGACTTGTAATTGTAATATGGGATCTGGAACCTGCCGAACAATACTTTGCCTCCCGTTTTGCTATAAATGTCGGAAACTTTAAATCATAAAAATTTAAAATATAATTTCTTTTCGGTTCTATTTCATTCAAATAGTATTCGTCAATCAATCCTAATTGCTCATCCAAAACAGATAAAGATTTATCATCCCACTCTGAAAAAGAATCAAAAGCAGCATAAATTCTACTTATACCCATTTCAGTAAAATATTTAATATTATGCATAAAAAAGTGTACATTATTTGATGTAACAGTCATTCTTACATTAAATACCATCTTTTTTTGCAACATTTTTAATAAATTTCTGTAAACAACAGGATATATATTACTGCCATCCTTACTCTTCCTGTTAATATTATGTGTCTCTTCATCTCCATCTACACTGACAGAAATCGTAAAATTATATTTGAGAAAAAGATTTAAAATCTCATCATCCAACATGGTGGCATTAGTCGTAATTGAATATTGAAAATATTTTTTTATTCTCTCATAATTCTCATCAATCAGATCCATTGCACGAACTAAAATCTCTTTATTTAACAACGGTTCTCCTCCAAGAAATACTAAAGAAACAGTCTCATCGTCTGATTTTCGATTACTTACTATAAATCCAAGAGCATTTTTCAATGTTTCCATGTTCATAAACTTTGGCTTTTTGGTATTGCCTTCATAACAATAACTGCATTCCATATTACATCCATCAGTCAAATATAATATACTTTCCATATAACTACCTCCACAGTTTATTGAAAAAGGCTAACACATTGTTTTCTATAAACAGAATAACAAATGCGATAGCCTTTTTGGCATGATCATTTAATTAAGATCATTCATTGTTGGTGTTCCATGCCAAGGTCCAAGACAATCATTCAAGCATGCTTGCATATATGTACCACACCAGTCATACCCTTCAATTTCTTCTACAGTCACATCAACTGCTGCTGTTGTGTTTTCCTTTTTTTCCATGGTCATTTCCTCCTTTCTTTGATTACCAAATTATTTCCTTTGGCTGATTATGTTATATCATAGTTTATAATTTATAGTAAAGCCAAACTGCTCACCTGGGTAGCTAAAACAGATATCTGGACAAACTTATAAATACAAACAAATAATATCGGCGCCATAGTTCTCTTTCATTCGTTTTCTTTCGTTTGTATTAATATATGGAAATGGCATAATTATAGTTTTTCCACGGATGGCTGCCCAGATAATTATGTCATATACAAATTTACTATTTATCCATTCCTCGATCATTCCTAAAATAATGATATCTGCATTCTTACATTTTTTCAAAACTCTTGCATCTTTATAATCAATAAGTTCTCCTTGCATCCATCTCAAATAAAAATCTCTAACCTGTCCTATGTCTATCAGATTATTTATATCTCCTAAATAACAAAATTTTTTTTCATAAAAAAATTTACGAAAATCGAACGTATACTTATTAAAATAAATATTTTTTCCTATGTTTTGAGTAAAAAATTCTAAAATACATTCATATTTATTCAATCGTGAACTGGCAATCACACCCGATACATATGCTGTCAAATAACTGCTCCCGACTCTGATCGAATTTTTTTGTACATTTGGAATATAAACAGTATTATTCGCAAATAAAAGATTACTATTGTTCCGGCTAATCCCCTCATAATGCCTTATATCATATCCCACCCCAATCACTTCATCAAAATATGCAGGATAAGATTTTACTGTTTTATACAAACCATTTTTATAAGCTGCGACTAAAACACGTCTTTCCCCATATGCTCTTATACAAACCTTATGCAAATCTTCCAGTCCTTTATATGAATTTGAAGTAAACCCTAAACTCATATTGATAATATCTGCTTTCAAATCTATTGCTTTCTCTATAGCCTCTATCAAATCAACAAGATTTCCCCTATTATTTTCAGCAAGCGCTTTTATAGAAATGATTTCTGACTCCGGAGCCTCAAAGTGAATTATTTTTGCAATATTATCTCCATGTGTATAATCTGTTTTATTATCACTTTTGCACTCATTACTCGTTACCACTCTATCATTTTTATTGTATATTTCAGTATCTATAATAGCAATACGCATAAATTCCTCCATATAGAAAATAAAAACAGGGGCCAAGCGGCCCCCTTATTATTCATTCATAAATTCCTACTGTTTTTCCAAACTTATAATAATATTGCGATATGGAGGTAATTGCTCCAGTCACACTTTTGGAAGCAGCTTCATCATACTGTGATACAACCTGAGCTTTACCTGCAAGCGCTTTAGCGCTTTTAGCCGCATAATACAATAAATCACCTACGCTACTATTTAAAGCTTCCTCATATTTTTCAGATGGCAATGATTGATTTACAATATAATATGATTTTCTATTTTTATCTACATATGTTTCAAATTCTGTATGGTTGCTATTTAACGCTGTTAGATTTGATGCATGATGCGGCTCATTCAAATCTGCAACATAATGAGCTCCCCTTCCCAAATACACCATCGCACTTTGAGAATCACCTAAATTATAATCATGCAGCGCTTGTCTATAATAATATTCTGCTCTTGTTCTAGCTGTTGGTGAAGATTGTCCCATCCAATTCTTACCCGTATCAGGATCATAAAAATGTCCCGAAAAAGTGCCTGCATCTGTTTCGTTACCAAATGTATCCGGCCAGTCTGCATTATATAACAATGTTTCTGCATGATCACTTTGATTAAATATACTCGCTCCACAGTCATTGTTCAGTACCATTAAAGCTTGTGCAACAATATATTGATGCGTATGATCCAGACCACCGCTCACAAATCTTTGATTTGGATTAGCTATATGTTCTATTGGTATCCCAACTCCATAAATATTATTAGAGCCCGACGCTATTTCAGCCACCCTTTGCGGAACTGTATCATTTGCTGCATATACAAACATACTTTCAATATTTAAAAGAAAACACGCACATAAAACAATATATAATAACTTTTTAATTTTAAATTTCATTACAGTCATCCTTTCTTTTTATTGTCTCAGATCTAAAACATATCTTATATATATACTTTTTCTAAAATCTTTGCAATCATACTCGGTTGATTGGACATTTAAATTGCCTGTTTGTATTTCAATCCTGTTCTACTTCTTTATAGAAATATTACAAAAACTATGATGAAACAGGTTGACTCAAAAAAGAAAACGGATCTTTTTCATTCACTGGTACGAATTTGCTCAATTACACTATTCTTATTGTAATATCGATTGGCCCACCATGTAATTCCAACCTGCAAAATTATTGCTATCAGCAAATAAGCTAGAAGCGGCCAAATTGGAAATGTATACTGTACAAAATTAAATCCTGGAATTTTCTGGACAAAAGAACAGATCATCCACCCCGCCATCACTCCCAATACTATAGAGAAAAAGAAACTTCCAAATGTATGGAACAAGTTTTCTGTGCTTAACATTTTAAAAAGCTGCTTATGATCTAACCCCACAGCTTGCAGCAGACCAACTTCTTTTTTTCGGGAAATAATATTTGTCATGCTCGTATTCACAAGATTGATAATGCTGAAAACTGCAACAAATCCCAGCAAAGAATATACAGCAACAGAAATTGTGCTAAACACACTCTTATATTGAGTAATCAAATCGTTCAATGTATTTAAGCGTAAAGTATCTTTTCCATCAATCATAGACTGAATAGCGCTTTCTATAACCGGAGAATATTCTTCTTCCGCACGCATCACATACACACTGTTTGTATTATACGGAACAAACTTCTCAATAGCGCTTTCCGGCAAAATGAAACTAGATGCATCATTTGGGTCTGAAATAACCGCAGCTACAACTAATGAGATTCTTCTCTGACCATTAACGCCATTTAAAATAAATGTAACAATATTTCCTACTTCAAAACTTTTATTCAAGTAATTCAATTCTGGACTGTTGATATTAACAATCAAAGTATCATTGCCTTGCTTATCTATATCAGGTAAAATCCCCGTCATAAGATAGTTGCTTAATTTCTCCCTATCATTTGCATTCATACCATATATTGTAGTTTCTGTACCATCTATTATAACCCCCATTTCTTTCTTACTTATAATCTCACTGATTCCATCTATTTTTGAAAGACTTTGGTACAACTCGTCTGTAAGCGGGTTATTCTTCTGCAGATCTGTAAGAGAAACAGTTGGAGAAATAAGCGCTCGGTTTAATTCCACTTTGTAAGATGCTCCATAAGGAAAACTCTGCTTTGCTCGTTCTACTGGATCAAAAGATGTCAATAATGAGGACAAGCTAACCATTAACATTCCACTTAGCACGAGAGAAACAAATGTTATTATGCTTTTTTGCTTATTACGTGATAAATTCATAAAAGCCAACGAATATGGTGTTAGCCTATGCTGTCTTTTACATTCTACTTTACCACCTGAATAAGCGCTATATTTAAATGCCTCTATTGGCGAAATAGACATTGCTATCTTAGCTGGTTTTTTAACAGATAGTTTTACAACACCAAAACAAACAACTCCCGACAGCAGAACAAACAATAAATCTATAAACGGATGAAATGCATGACGATCAGCTAAAAAGGTCAACGCATATCCCAACAGACACCCAAACGGTACAAAGTATAACGCTAATCTTCCTCCTTCAATAGACACAATTTTTTTTACCTGTCGCTTTGTTGTGCCAATCGTTCTAAGCTGACCAAAAGCAGATATATTTCCCACAATAGAAATATAAAAAATATTGTAAATTACAAGTGCGCACGTTCCTAGCAAAACAGCTGCTACGGCCAAAACCATCATAATTGTTCCACCAGAAGCATTATTACTATCAATATATAGATTGTTCATTTGAATTTGATCTTCAGAAATCCCACAACCTGTTCCTATATCCTGTACCACTTCTTTTAACTCCTGGTTTCCATATTTTTCAACTTCTTTAACAGAAACCATGGCAGATACAGGCTGCTTGGATAGAGCCGCATTTTCATGAATAAATTGATCAGAAACAACTGCATTATAAGCAATCCTATTTTTATCTGTTTCTGCTGTTGTAGATATAATACCTTTTATCACAAAAGAACATACTTCTAATTCTCGGCTTGCCTGATTGCGATAAGTAACCAAAAGAGTATCCCCTATGCACGCATCCAGATGCAACGCATCCAAATAACCCTGTTCAACAAGAATCTCATTTGAACTTTTCGGCATAACACCATCTGATAATACAATATTGGAAAGCTGCATGGTGTTTTCGTCTGAGCAAACCAATCCCATCGTAATTCCATTTTCTTTTTCAGTCATGCCAGCCAATTGATATAATCCTACCGACATAATACGTGGATCCTTCTGCAAATTTAATATATTTTCTTTAGAAAGATTTATATAAATAGCCTGGTAAGCGGTTTGAGTTGCATATTCACAAGTAATATTATACGCATAAGCCAAAATAAATGATAAAATTGCTGCAGAAACCAAAATAATTATTCCCACGAAAAAATTTCGTATTTTGCTGCTTTTTATCCTACGTATTGCAATTTTATGAATCGCATAGTTAGTTGTTGAAATCATAATTACACCTCCTCTACAATCTTACCATCTTCAATCCTGATAATACGTCCAGCCAATTTTGCAATATCAGCGTTATGTGTTATCATCACAACTGTCTGCCCTAATTTTACACTCGTAAATTTTATTAATTTCAAGACATCCGCACTACTTTTACTGTCAAGATTTCCCGTTGGCTCGTCAGCCAGTATAATAGCCGGTTTCGTAATTAAGGCACGAGCAATCGCTACACGCTGCTGCTGCCCACCTGAAAGCTGATTGGGCATTTTTCTTTCTAACTCTTTGATATTCAATATTTCGAAAATATTACGAAGAAATACTTGATCTACTTTATCGCCATTTAGATCAACAGGAAGTACAACATTTTCGTACACACTAAGATTCGGAATAAGATTATAATTTTGAAAGATAAAACCAATCCGCTTTCTGCGAAAAACAGTAAGCTGATCATCATCAAATTTTGACAAAATATCCCGACCAACAATAACACTGCCGGAAGTAGGTGTATCAAGACCACCTATCATATTAAGTAAAGTAGATTTTCCACTGCCAGAAGTACCAACTATAGCTACAAATTCCCCTTTTTCCACACTGAAATTAACCCCATCAAGCGCACGTGTAATGTTGGGCTCAACACCATAATATTTCTTTAATCCATTTGTCTGTAAAATAATCATTACTGTATAACCACCTTTCTTTCTTATTTCATTTTAAAAATTAAATACACCTGCAATTTTTCTTTTCAAAGTGATTCGCTTTCTAATATCAATCGCATTCACAAATATCTCTATTTTTTCAACTTTCTATTCTCATTTTAAAATACGACATCAACGCTTCTTTTACCTCATTCTTTCTATATTTACTTAATGGAACTATATTGCCAGGCTGCAATTTAATACTGTCTTTTCTCATTTCAGTTACATACTCAAGATTTACGATTATGCCGGAATGACACCTTATAAACATTGTATTTAGTCTTAAAAGATGACTTTTCATTGTTTTATAACTTAAAATATCTTGATTTATTGTATGAATCATCGTATTTCTTTTAAGTGTTTCTATGTACACAATATCATCCATGAATATTTTATATATCCCATTATCATTTTTTTCAATTATATATTCATTATTACTCTGCTTGATTTCATCAATCATTTTAATAAGAACTTCCCTCAATTTTGAAAAAGAAACCGGCTTCATTAAATACCGGCTCGCCCCTATCTCATATCCTTTAAATGCATATTTACTAACAGCCGTTAAAAATATAATCTTTATCTTTTCATTACTGGCACGAATTTTAGAGGCAATCTGATATCCATTTTCAACTCCCAATATAATATCCATAAACACTATATCAACTTCTGGATTTTTAGTATAAGCTTCTAAAAAATCTTTTCCTGTTTGATATAACTCCACGGTAAAACTGTCATCTAGTTCTACTAAAACCTTTCTGACATCCCGATATATCAGATCAAGGAATACTTTTTCATCATCACAAATACAGATTTTCACTAAAATTTTCACCTCCCATTCAGATTATGTATATAATATTTGTTGTTACATTTCAAGTATTTCAGATAACCGGTCATTTGAAATGCCTATTTGGCAGAATCATCCATTGGTATCATAATTTCCACTGTAAATACACTTTTTCCATGCTTTATCTTTAAGTAGCCTTCACACTTCTTCAAGGCTATTTTGACATTTTCTAATCCTATTCCGTGAATATCCCGATCTCGTTTCGAACTCTGAAATTTTCCGTCAACTTCATTCACATTTTTTAAATGAAATGAATTACTGATAATCATGTAAAAAAAACAATTTATAATATCAACTTTAATATCTACATATCCATCAACAATTTCTGCTGCACTTTCGATCGCATTATCTAATACATTTCCAAATATTGAACATAAATCACGTTCTTTCATATTGTTCAAACCTGAAATATCTTTAACGATCTGAACCCGAAATGAAATCCCATAATCTTCCGCAACCTTTTTTTTCTCATTTACTAAAATATCAAAAACTTTGCAGCCAGTTAAAACTAAAGGCTCCCTCTCAACAATTTCAAATAATTCTTCATAATAATCTTTATTATTTATAACATTCTTATCTTTTATCAGTATTAAATGATTTTTTAAATCATGCCGAAGTCTTTTTAGTTCATCATCATTTTTATTTTTTTCATGAAAGAAAATATATTGCATTTCGTTCATGTGTTCAAGCTCTGTAATTTGTCTTTCTTGCTCATGCGCTAAAATCTTCCATTTCAGAAATTTAATATACAAAATATTAAAAGCAACAATCCAAAAAACAAATATTAATAAAACAAAATATCTATTAACAATTGTAAATTCCGACAATTTAACTCACCTCCGTTTCTATTTCCACAAATTTCCGAACACTCATTTTTATTCTATACAAAATTATAAAAAGATACAAAAACAAAAATAGCAAATGGCAAAATATATTTTCTTGGATTCTTCCACAGCTCTTGTTTTGTCTGCCAGCCTTTCACTCTATAGGTTTTTTCCAGCATAATTGCCAAAACCGTTTCTAATATTACTAGCAACAGCGCTAATAAAATATCTTTTATCAAAACTTCTTTTAAAATAATGTATTTTACTAGTACAATCATAAAATTCGTGAGCAAAAAATAACTCGCCAGAAACAATGAATATTGTTTATATATATTGTTTTGTCTGATTGGCAACATATCAATCTGACGCGCTATCCATAAATCTCCTGATATCATTGTCAAAAAAGGAGTATTTACTGATCCAATACACCAAACCAGGCTCATCATAATGGGATTATTCTTACTCATTACGCATAAAACGACCAGAAACGCTACGATACAGACGGTATTGGTTATATATATTTTTTCTGCCATAGCCACTCTGAAAAAATAATTCACTATACCACGTCTTTGTGTTCTCATGCTCGGTTGATGTGTGATAACCAAATCTGTAATTTCTACTTTTTGATACGTACAAATAGCGCTTACACCGATACAAAAGGAAAGTAATAATTTATATCCAAATGCGATTTCAGAGTACCCAAGAAAAAATAATGCGCAAATTAAAATGACATTCCATAGTATCATGCTTCTTTCTTTTGCATTTTTTCCTAATAAAATTCCAATGTTAATAAGTACAGCAGCTGCTGAACTCATTACGAGAAGTATAATATTTTGCACTACATGAGTTCCAAAATCTGCTATTATAATGATAACAAAAGAGATTCTTTGAATGAGTGTACATATCCATAACGCTAGAAAATATGCTAGAAACATCTTCCATTTTTTTATTGGAAGCGTCAGATAAAATTTTATATTTTCCAAAGTCGAATACGTATAGATGATATATGCCGTAGATGTAAAAGCTATCCCTAATCCAATCATACTACCTGCTATATCGCTTATATAAAATATTGTTTTATCCTGAAAAAAAAGTTTAATAAGAGCAGCAAATCCAAGCATATATAAAATATATTTCTTTATCTTTGCCTGTGTCATAAAATCTCTTAAAAACATTTTATTTTCCGTCATCTAACCACCCCTTTAATTCCCTGCGAATATCCATATGATCGGATACATATTTGGCGCTTATTTTTCCCTGTTTTAAAAGCAATACCTTATCACATGTTCTTTCAAAACTTTCTGCAATGTGTGAGCTCATCAAAACACTTCCATACTTTTTGTGTTGTCTTAATACCTCGTATAAAAACTCTGAAGAGTTAAAATCCAGGCCATCTAATGGTTCATCTAAAATTAATAACGGTAATTGCATAGCAAATCCTGTAATCAGAAAAACTTTCTTTTTATTTCCGGTTGATAAATTTTTTATAAATTGTTTTTGATACTCTCCAAATTTAAATCCATCTAAAAGATAATTTAAGTATTCATTTTCTATTCTTTTTTTATATACTTTTTCTATATAACTCTTATATTCAGGAAATGTCCAATATTGAAATGCCTGCTCATCAGTAAATACTGTATACCTGCTCAGGCGAAAATTATGATCCATAAAATCACTTTCCTGTTGGTTCACTAAAATACTATCAGCTTCATATTTTGTATGTATTCCACTGATTGTATTTATCAATGTTGTCTTTCCTGCTCCATTAATACCCAATAACCCAATTACACGATGATCGTCCACACTGAAATCAACATGATCCATTATTTTCTTCTCATTTGTATACCATATAGAAAGATTTTTGCACTCTAACATTACGATTCCTCCTTGTTCCTTTCCTTAATCCCTTTCCATCCGAAAACTAAACCAGCTACCAAAAAAGCACCCGCAAAAACGAAATCACCTTTCATAAAATATACACATCCACCTAAAATAAATATTACTGATAAAATTAATCTAAAATAAAATTTCTGTTTTTGATTCATTATTCTGCTCTCCTTTCAATCTGCAAAAATCTTTCTATACAATACTTTCATATATTGAAATAAGCCTGCTGACTTTGGTATGCAATATATAATAATATTATCATTATAATCATTGATGTCATCAACCCATACACATCTCTACTGAACATGTTTAGGAAAACAAACAAAGCTCCTATCACTATTTTCTTAGTGTCTTCTCCATGTATTTTATAAGTATTAATCCATTTTGATACAAGACTCTTATTCTTCTCCAATATTAATAAAACAGTAAAATAACAACTAAAGAACAAAATTTCTATATAATTCAATTGAAGTGCCAACAAAGCGAAAACCACTATCACTTTTATTAATTGCCTCATGGTACAATCTTTGTTCTTTAATTTATATACAATGAAAAAAATAATTAATATGCTGATGTTTACGAATTGATTATATTGAGTCACATGTAATGGCATTTTAATATATACATTATCAAAAAGTGTATCCATAAAAAAATACATTAATGCAAACAATGCAACCTGATAGTTCAATATACGCAACAGGTTTTCAAGATTTCCTGGATTCTCAAAAATTTTATCCTTTAAGCAAACAAATATATAATTTATGAAAAGTGAAGCCAAAACAATACTTATAAATAACGCTAAGAAAACTTCAAAATTACCAGCTGCAATTTCATCAATTCGCTTATTTCCCCATAATACCTTAATATACACCAGCCCTGAAAAAAGAAATCCCAATACAACCTGCAAAATAAATTTATTTTTGATTGTCAATTTTCTCACACAATTTCTCCTCCCAATTACCGGACATATAAACCTTTTCAATATCTATATTATTTACCAAATGCTGAGTTACATAGGTTACTTCATTACATAAATATTTAAACGATGTAAGCAACAAATAATAATGATGATAAGCATTGCTTTTATATTGAATAATACCTCTAATATTATTTACATCACCAAAAATTTTTACACTTATATCCTCTTTGCATCTTTTAATCTTTATTCCGTAATCTTTCAGCATATCGCAAAATAATATTCTTAGACAATATGTTAAAATTTCTGAGTAAATATCCCTATTCATCTTAATTTCGACATAGTCAGAATCTTTTACAAACTTATAAAAAGTAATATCGTCAAACCAATGAAACTCATCTATATTCGCTTCATGTCTGTCATTTTTTATTTCTGGGATCCCAGAATTCGTAAAAACCATTGTATGATATTTAGAATAAATTCCTTTTTTTATTGTGTCTGCTCTCGCTAACTTAAAGTTTGCAATTTCTTCTCGATTTCCAATCATCTCACTTACGTCTGCTTCATCCATTTGATTACTCAGTAATAAATGCTCTTGCGCAATCGTACCTCTTTCTATTGCGAGGGCTTCTTCCTTAAATCCTGTATCAAAAATTTTTTCCAGATTACCTTCTTTTAATTCATCTAACAGTAATTCACTCTGCAGATCAATAAAAATATACTCCGTCATACAATCTTTTGTCTCTGCATTAAACTGGATGCCTTGTTTTTCAAGATAAGTTAAATATTTTTTATTAGCTTGTATTATCATATGCTCTATCAAATGTGCATAACCACTTTTTTGTATCAAATCTGCAAATCCAAGCGGTATTACAAATTTAACTACTGTTACATCTGAATTCATATCAAAATAAATAATATCACCCTGATAGCGGATATTATCCATCATATCCATCATTGTCTCACCCCCATAGCAATCGCATTCATATCTTTTATTACCAGCTTCTCGATATCTTCAAGTATAATATGATTGATTACATTCAGCACTTCCCGCATAGTAACCTCACGTTTAATAGCATATATATAAGGCAGCAGCGCAAACATATCTCCATACTGAAATGCCACAAATTTAATATCATCTACTAATCGTCTTTTCGCAGCTAAAAATATTTCTTCTAATATTTTTGCGCCCTTTGTCAAATCCAAAGTTCTTTTTAATAGATCATTATTATAGTTTGCCATTACACCCGTTATGAATAATCCTTTTTCCATTATAAAAGAACTAATAGCTGTATAAATTTTTCCTTCACATCTTAATGTAAAATAAATACTGTCAGCTTCATTCGTTCCATATATTTTTTCTAAAATTTTATATCCTAATAACTTTTTCAATGATCCACCAATATCACAAAAACAATAACTCCCCATAAATGACAATTCTTGATCTTTTACATTCATATTCCGAATATCCCATTCATTTCTTATCAATAAAAAGTCACTACTACTATTAAAATGAATTCCTCGTTTAAATATCCGACTTGCTGCATCTAAAATTATTTTTGCTTGATCGTGATACTCTTCTTCAGTTAAAATTTTTTTTGGACTGCCTGCTAAATAGTCAATCATATTTCTTATAATATCCCTGCTATTCATAAGTCGTTTCATATGCTGCTCATATTCATAATAATTCGGGATTTGAAAAAAACGTACACTCTCACTGAAAATTGTATTAATGCCCTGTGCATCAATATTTTTTCCTTTTTCAGACAACACATAAAGTACTTCACTGCTAAAATTATCTGATTTCCCTTTGGTACTCCAGGAACAAACCATATCATTCTTAAAAAAAGTAAACTCACTTTGATATTTATTTTTCTGGACAAACAGTTTTAGAACATTTTCATCAATAGTTTCGTTTACTTCTCTTGATAGTAATGTGCTGGTTGCTCTATCTGTCAGACTAAACATGAACAAAACCCTCTTTCATATACTTCTAGCATATCTTCAAGATTATTTTTCTTAATCCATTCACAAGGTTCCTCTACGTCTCTATTATGCTCTAATCCTTTAAGATAACATCCCCTACAGTTTGCATAATATTTACATTTTTTATCACAACCGTTATCTTCTCCTGGTGGCAAAATCCGAGAAATTCTTCGATAAATATCCTTTTTGAATATTTGTTCAAAATTTTCTTTAAAAATATTTCCAAATATAGTCATCTTGGGAAACAAAGCGCATGGTCTAATATTTCCATCAGCCCCTATCATAATAGAATTAACAGCTGATCCACAATTCTGTGATCCCAAAATATGCTCCTCTCCCTTGACAATAGGGATAATATCTTTATATTTTTCTATAATTCCATTCACATATTGAATATAAGCTGCTGCATCAATACTCTCTTCAATTTTATCGCCCTTTTCCATTTGCGTTCCCCGTCCAAAATCCTCCACAAAATTGAATACAAACATCTTGGCTCCTAAAGAAACAGCCAAATCTGCTAATTTATCAATTTCCCTCATATTTTCGTTAAAAATACTCGATGCAACTCTAACTGTAATACCTTCTCCAGTCATACGTTTAATATTATAACAAGATTTTTCAAACGCCCCTTTCATACCACGAAATTTGTCATGAACTTGTGGATTCGTACTATCTATGGAAACATTAATAATTATCTTGTCTTTATACTTTGCCAGCAACGCCAATACTTTGTCACTGAGTATGGTTCCATTTGTTAAAATTGCTACCATTGCAAATTGCTTCAGGGCTAACTCTAATATTTCATACGCCTGTGGATTGACAAAAATTTCTCCTCCTGTTAGTTCTAAATTCAGAACATGATTTTTTTTAAGTATTTTGACTAAATTCTCAAATTGATGATACGTCATCATATTTGCTTTCTCACATGATGCATCCAAATAGCAATGTTTGCAACGCAAATTACACTTTTCAGTCACTTCAATCGTTGCCATCATTGGCGAAATCAATTTTCCATCTCCGGTTATTTTCAGTTTTTCCTGCTCGATAGGTTCATTACTCAAAATAATAGTTTCTTTTTTCATTAACATTAAAATAAACTCATCCAACCACTCTTCATTCTCACGTAATGATATCCCCATTTTTTTGCAGAATTTACTTTCTAATTCATCAACCGTACTTCTACCATTTATAGCCATAACAATATCTTTTCCTGTTTTATTTATCGTAAAAAATCTATAATAACGCGAATCTTCCTTTAAGACTTCTGACAAAAGATTATATTTTCCTTTTGTTAAATACATTAATACATTTTTAGAAATACCAACATACATCTGCTTATTTAGCTGCATTACTTTCCCTCCCTAATTTCATTCGTAGTTATTGACTTTGATTTGTAAATCATATAAAATATATTTGCATATAAATTTCTTTTGTTTTAGACAAAAGATCAAACTCTTTTGTCTAAAACATTTTTTATTTTTTTAACCAGTAATGCCATATACTCCTACTACCCCGGCTATTTCAAAATCCGGTATCGGCCCATCGGCTAAACATGCTGCTCCTACTGCACATGCTGCACAGCCTTTGTTCTCTACGATTTTTGCTTTCTCTACCTTTGTTTCTTTTACTTCTTCTCTTTCCTTTTTCATTTCTTTTTCTCCTTTTCCTTCTCTTTTTTCTTTTTTTCTTTTCTCTTCCTTAACCTGTTATGCCATATACTCCTACTACCCCGGCTATTTCAAAATCCGGTATCGGCCCATCGG
>CAJTZX010000014.1:64124-64246 GCA_910584345.1 uncultured Eubacterium sp.
ACATGCTGCTCCTACTGCACATGCTGCACAGCCTTTGTTCTCTACGATTTTTGCTCTTTCCACTTGGATATCCCCCTCGTATAATAAGTTTATAGCCAGTCAGAACAGGCTATAGACTTATT
>CAJTZX010000015.1 GCA_910584345.1 uncultured Eubacterium sp.
GGAAGACCGGGCAACTCCCATCTCCCAGCGTCCGGGAATCCTCAAAATGTAACATTCTATTCTAAGTTGTTTCTTTTATCCAATCAACACTTTCTTCCCTTGAAATGCAAAACCATATGTCTTAATATGTTCTGCATCAATCCCTTCTGCCAAAAGCGCAGCGTCATAACGCTTTTCTTTAATTTGAGAAAGCGCTGCATCCACAGTATCTTTTAGTGTTTCTTCATCTTCTGCGTCATACACCTTAAATTCTATAATGGCAGCATTTTTGTCAGTTGTGTAATTTTTGGGTTTCAGAACAATGTCATATCGTCCAAATCCGCTTTCACGGTTAGATGTAATGACATATCGATCACGAAGCTCCACCATAAGACCAAGTACAAATCCATGATAAAAGCGTTCCGGCTCTGTGTATTTTGATGATTTATTTCCAGTATCAAAAAAACTGAACGTATCCAGAGCCACTTTATTCATGTAATGGTTCATTGCTTTTTTATCATCCTGCAGCAATGCCTTAATAAAGTCATTATAGGATGGGCTATAATTTTTAAACCAGCTTTGAATATGGCTTCGAAACATAATCTTTACTTCTTTATTCGTAAGTCTTAGCGCATATTCATATAATCCGGTATCGGAATCAAAAATACAGGAGTCTATTTTCAGATATCCGCTTGCGAGCAACAAGCTCCATATGGCATCCTCGTCGTTCAAAAGTTGGCTGAATACTACTTGTTCATCAATATTCGTTTTTAGGACGCCGTCTTCTAACAAGTCTTCCATAATCATTTTAACTTCTTTGCTTCCTTCACGAATCAATTTACTGACAAGGTTGTTGCTGCTTGTATTTGCCCAGTAAGTTGACAGCTTATTCTCTGAAAGAAAATTAATAATGGACCACGGATTATAAATACCTGTAATATTTCCGAAAGTAAATCCGTCATACCACTCTTTCACTTGATCTTCCATGTCAGACAGATCAAATTCATGCAGGGCATCCGAAACTTCTTTTTGCGTGAAACCAAAAACATCAGCATATTTATTCGATGTTAATGTTATGACTGCAAGATTGTTCAAATCAGAAAAAATACTTTCTTTACTGACTCTTGTAATTCCTGTCATTATCGCTTTTTCCATAAATGGATTTGTTTTAAACGTAGCGTGAAATAAATTTTTCATAAAAGTGACCATTTCATCCCAATATCCGTTTACATAAGCTTCCTGCATAGGTGTATCATATTCATCTAAAAGGATAATCACTTTTTTATCATAATAACGCTGCATAAAATCACACAGTTTGTGTAGGCAAATAGATGCATCTGTTTCTGTCATCTGTTCGGATACCCTGTCAAAATACTTCTGTTCTTGTTCTATCAGAAGACCGCTCACTTTTAAATATTGTCTTTTCACATACAGATCTGAAAGTATCTGAAAAATTTGTATCTTTGCTTTTGCATACGTATTTTCTTTCACATTCGCAAAGGAAAGGCTGAGCACCGGATAAGTTCCCTGCATAGCACGATATGTTTCCTCTTTCCAGATATGAAGTCCCTCAAAGAGCTCTCCCCGCCCTGCATATTCTGTAGAAAAAAAGCATTCCATCATACTCATATTCAACGTTTTTCCAAATCGTCTTGGACGAGTGATAAGTGTTACTTCGTCATGATTTTCCCACCATTCTTTGATAAAATGTGTTTTGTCAACATAAAAATTATTTATTTGTATCATTTTTTCAAAACTTTGTATTCCAATCCCTGCTTTTCTTGGCATATTTTTAACTCCCTTTTTAGTAATCTTTCACTCCAATAAGCAAAAACAGTCGGTTTGTGAGTCTGTTCCCCGTGTCAGTACACTCATATATGAACACCTCCGCCAAATAGCGAAGGGCTTTTCGTTTTGACAGGTAAAGATGAAAGCTATGCTGTAATTATGTGAAATTTTATTCACTGTCTGAAATGCTATAGCTATTGTTTTGATCTTCTGTCAAGTTCCTGTATAAATTCATGAAAACTATAACTTTTCGTATCTCCGGCAAATTTATATTTTACGCCGGAACCATTCAAATAGGGAATACGAAAGATGGTGGGTTTGAAATATAAGTTCGGGCAGTCTTTCCACTTCTGTTCTTTTGCTTTCATCAAACTTACCTGATATTTATGTTATCGACAATTCCGATTCACGTTATAAATAAAAAAGCAAATAGCACGAACTATGTAATGAACGGATAAGATCGTCATAATATTTTGCTCAAGATCAACAAGTTTTTTATCAGCATAGAACCCTACATTTTAAGATGTATGACTGCTTACGATCACATAACAATAATGGATATCTCGTTTCATGTCGTCCTCTGCAATGTTCCAGTCATGCGGAACCTGCACACGGCAGGCGATCGATTCTATTTCACATACACTGCATTCATACAGCTTTTTAATCGCTTCCGCATTCAGATCTTCTATATGGATATAGGTTTTTTTAATATCCGGCGTCGGATAAGATTTGCCCATCCAAATATGCCACAATTCGATCTCCGGTGAATATTTCAGATGTTCTTTTATATATGCAATCAACTGCTGTGCCCGCCCTTTCGTGTAACCGGGCCATGAAAGGCTGGCATAGTATTTTTTTTCTGTTAAAATATCCTCTGTTTTGCCATCCATTGTTATAATAGAAATATCATCGTCAAATCCGCTGTCTTCATACATTCCTGTTTCTTCATTTTTAACATAACTTTCTGACCAAAGCAACATATCCGGGTCGTCTTTGTCTATTTGATCCAAATTTAACATATCAGGAATCTCTATTCCAAGCCTTATCGCTTCGTTCACAGACATCGTCCTGTTATGTGGGCTTGTTATTTCTTTCAGATGGTTATTTGAAGCAAAATAAATAAGTGTACTCATTTGTATCCTTTCCGTATTTATATCGATATTTTAATTTATATCTTAATGATATAACAAATTCCCTTTTCTTTATCTCTATATAAAATCAGTGCTTATGTGATTGACAAGCACTGATTTTACCAATCCATCAGCTCCTTTTCCCCGTAAAATGTCATTTTCGTAATCTCAACAACGATATCCCCGTTTACCATCCATAATTCCTGATAACTATAACTATTCGTATCTTTGGCAAACTTTATCGGTAATTCTGATACACGTTATAAATAAAAAAACATGAACTAAGTAATGTGTTAATGAAAGTTCCAATTCCTGGTTTCTCGTCAAAATAACGATGCGGGCAATTATCTATCATGAATAACTGCTCGATAAATCGGAATTTCCTATAAAGATTCAACAGGAAAAAACAGCTTGTTTTTTCCTGTCGCAGGCTCAGTATAATCACACACTGCCCCTGTGAGTTTCATTCCTTTTTCAGAAATGGTATTATTGATTATCTCGTCAAATATTTCGCCATATCTGTTTGGTTCAACGTCCACAACAATATATTTTCGCGCTGGCATAACCCATTTCGTCCATCTTTCAGGTGCAATTGCATCAGCATAAGTTTCAACACCTGCAAGGTATAATCCTCTTGTAAACTGATGAGTCCATGGACGAAAAGACATACTCTCATCACTCATTGCTCCCCAAAATCCAACATATGTCCCATCTGAATGTTTCATTCCAAGAGCAGCCACCTCATTAAAATGAGAATTAGCATCTTCCCATAACTGTTGAACAATATTTTTTTCTGTAGTACATAAACCTTCTTTACCAATAATAGTAATCATTGGTAAATCTATAATCTTTATTTCCATAAGCAACTCCCTTCCTCCCCATTCGATGACCTGGACAGCCATACAGTGCTGAAAGACACTATGATCGCCGTGACAGACGATGAAAGAACCGAGCCTGTCAGCCTCTTTGAAACTACGGAGTCTTACATCCTCTGCTATGCTGCACAGGAAATGGTCTTACTGTAATGTGGGGGACTGGTCCATTACCTTCTACTCCTGCCCCTCCCTGGGAAACGGGATCTGGAACAGCCTCAGCATCTCCTTCTGGGATTCAAACTCCCGTTCCGCAATGAATTCCATGAAATCCCTGTCATCCCTGTGTGCCCGTTCTAACAGGGACACATAATCCACCCGCAGGATGGGCGGCACAATGGCAGGCGGGTATCCGTCCTGGATCAGCGCCAGGTTCATAAGGAGCCTTGCCACCATCCTTTCAAACACACTGCCATCATACCACAAAACACGCAAAATGAGGGGGAAAACAGATCCTGTCACTTTTCCTTAACAGTCCTCTAGTATGAACCTGCGCCATCTTAACCGGGATACCGGGAGCAGCCCTTTGGAGGCATCAGTCAACAGCTGCAAATATTTATGCCATTCCTGGATCTTTTACGACTTTGGTAAAATACTGCGTCAGCCGCCAAGTGTTCCTCCGGGATAATCATAGGTGAACCGAGACACTGGCGATACGGTTTTGCCGCACTCCTCCCAGAACTGACCTGCTAACTTTGGGCGAAATGATTGATTCTGCCTTAATACACAGAAAACATTGTATGAAAGTCTGTCATCATGATCTGGTAGATTGATAATGTCGTATGCCATAGCGCCAGACAGTATAACAAATCAGCAAAAATACGACAGTCCCGGACGGATATAGCGCATACTCCCAATAGCTCGTCCGTTTGGATCGATATTGCTGACAAACGTTTCATCGTAATCATTTTGCTTCCTCCTGGTAGTAATATTTTGTAAAATATCTTACCAAATAGGGTCTGTCTTCCTGGTGACAACCAGGAAATACCTTGTCTTTATGCAATTACCCTCTGCTTATTTGCAGAGGGAGTTTCGGTATATACCTGTTTCTATTTACTTGTTAAGAAAAAACTAACGATTTTTCTTATATCCACATTCCGGGCAAACATCTCTGTCATGATACACATATCCGCATCGGTAACAACAGATCGTATCATGTGTTTCTCTCGCAAGATATCTCAACTTTCTGGAAGCTGGTTTTTCCTGCAGATAAAAAATAAATGCTTCTAAAATATTTGCCCAGTCTTCCATTTCGCTGGTTTTTACTGCATAAGGAAGCTTATGTTCTGCCCCGTTTGTTTCTGTCAAGGTGATTTTACGATTTAAAAGTCCCGTAGATGCTTCCAGTGACGCAATATCGGCAACCGGGATCTCATATGCATGTGTTCTTGTACTGTAAAACAAAGTATCTGGTGTCAGTAACATACCTTCCCTGCCGCTGCCAGTTCTGGACGTATCTACTGAAAAAATCGGATATTCAAACATACTGCGCCCACTGGCATAAGAGGAAAGCGCTGCGTCAACCGCACTCGTTTCTTTTGGTTCTGCCGTATTTAACATGACCTTTCTCGCCGGATAAAAATGATGTCTGGCGTTATCCCTAATCGTTCCCTGCATCTCGTCCTGAAGCTTTTGTACTAACAGCTCACATTCATCGGTACGGATTTTTTCCAGCCGCTTCGCAAGCATTTCCAACGCACTGTTTTTTAGCTCCGGCAATAAATTTTCATCTGTAATCTGTTCGTATACGGCAGCTGCAGCATTAAAATCCATCTGCTGAGCCTGATCCAACAATGTATTTAAACGATCCTGATCTAATGCCGTTACTTTTTCCTTAATTTTGTCCATATAAGGAGCTACATTTTCATCGGCGAAATTCTGCTCCTCCAAACGGCGCATCAATCCTACATAGTCCCCTCGACTGACTTTGCGAGATCGTTTGACCATACCTGCAATTTCCTGTTTTTCTGCAGCTTCACGCTTTTGATGAAGTGTTTCCTGATACGGGGACATATCTACCTCTTCATATGTCTGCAGTCGTTGTTCCAGTTTTTGGAACGCTGCACGATCCATACGCTCGGGCATTTGTTCTATGATCTGACGTACTTCTTCTTTGCCGCGCCGGATTTTCAAATCCTGCAGTTTTTCCAAATACGGGCCTTTGATTGATGCAGGATAATCTTCTTTTTCAGTTTCCTGAATTGTTTTCTGCAGCTGGACATAGCTTTTTTTCGCGCTTTGTTCTGCTTTTTTATGTATTTCTTCTGCCAATTCCTGAAACTCTGCTTCTTCGATCTGTCCTGTAAGCAATTGTCTTTCAGCTGCATCAAGCCTGGAATCCTGTTGTATTTGTTTTCTTAAATCCTGCCGCTGCCGCTTTGACAGTCGTTCCAGTTTTTGGATTCTTTTATGATAGCTTTCCAGATGTTCTTCCTTTGGACTGCCTGCCAATTGCGCGGAAGGCTCCGTATGATACATCGTTTTTTTTGCAGCCACATGCGGATATCCAGCATCCAATGCCATGTTTTCAGGCTTTTGTGGCTGTCCCATATCATCTAAAATCATTTCCGAGTCTCGGGAATTTTGGTTTGACCTATCATTTTTTAAGTTCTGCTCCTGCCCCATCTCATCGAATGTCATTTCAGGTGGCAGCTGTTTTAAATTAGCAGCTTTTCTTTCATAGGACAGGCTGCTTTTCCCGGCAGCTTTCCCTTTATCAGAAACTTTCGATGGCAGAGTATCTTTTGATGGTAACGTATCTTTTAATGATAAATTATCTTTTGATGGTACTGTATCTTTTAATAATAAATTATCCTTCGATGGTACCGTATCTTTCATTGTATCTGTAGCATCTGAATGCTTGCTATTATTCGTCGATAACGTATGCAACGATGACTTATTTAGGCTATTTGTTGGCAACCCAGGATCAGGAATAAGCTCCTTGGATGCAGTCTTCCTATCTGATTCCTGCGTTTTTTTAGTATCCCGTTCTTTTATTTCTTCTAATATCTTTTTTTCATGCTTTGCGACAATAGCATCCGGATAAAAACCTTCTTCCACCCGATGTACAAACCGATCGAACACTTCTTGCGGGAGAGCTTTTAAATTCTTACTGTATTGTTCAATTTCTTCTATTTCTCCTGCTTCTCCAATTTGACGTGCTTGTCTTTTTTGCTTTGCTTCTTTTAAAAGCCGCTGTTTTCGCATGGATTCGTATTCATTGTAATGAAAGTTTGCAGCACGCTCTCCATAATACCCCATCAGTTCCAGATAGTCTTCATAAGCTTTGCTGTCTTCTTCAAAATCCATCTCATAAATAATCCCTTCTGAAATCAGACGGTTCGGTCGTGGAGTATAAAAACAATTACAGTGGCTACACGTATAAGTACGTGCAAGATAAACGCCTTTTTCTTCGGTATCAATACGCACTTCTTTTCCTTCGGGATAGACTGCCATATGTAGTTTTTGCTGGCATTTCGGACACTGATAGCCTACCAGATAAAAATTATTTCCAATTCGGTCTTCCACTCGTTCCAGCAGCGTCGTTTCTTCTTTATGAAAAGCTCGTTCACAATTTTTCCAGATCAGACGGTGCCAAAGTCCCTGTGATTCTGCTGCAGGATCTTCAGCCTGCTTTTTTTCATATTCCAGTATGGTATTTAGTACTTCTTCATAAGTGATGCGCACGCCTACTTTATAAAAACGGAAATTCTCTTTGCGGAAAGAAGGCTCAATATAAAAAGTATTTAATATCTTTGCAAAAAGCTGATTGAGCTGAGGATAATCCTGCCGAACGTTCAGCCCCCGTAGCGTTCCCCATTTTCCAAATGCATACAGCACCATATTGACTAAATCTTTGAGTGTGGGATGCCTGGATATATCTAATACCTCTTCGTCTTTATATGGGAAATCTACCAGATTGGTCGCCACTTTTTTAGTTTCAAACTGAAAAATTAGTGAGCGTACTGTTCCTTCCAGAATCAGTTCGTCATCTCGAATCAGAAAGCGTCCATTCCAAACAACCTGCTCTCCCATTGTCTGCATTAATTTCTGAAATATTTGTTCCTGTTCTTCATCTGCCTGCAATACCAGCATATCGGACCCCCTCTCTTTTTCCTGTTTTATAGCGATGCATATCGTTTTGCGATTGCTTCTGCCACTTTCATCCCGTCCATGGCTGCCGACATAATCCCGCCGGCATATCCGGCGCCTTCCCCGCATGGATAAATGCCATCTGCATCGCTTAAACAGTCTTCGTTTCGAAGGATACGCACCGGAGAAGATGTGCGGCTTTCCATTCCTGACAATATGGTATCATAACGGTTAAATGCCGGGATATATTGTGCAAACTGTTCCATTCCACGAATAAATGCATGTTTCATATCATGCGGCAGCAAAATGCCAAGGTCTGCAAAGGTACAGGCGCCTTTGGTCTGTGAAGGGAAATCCCCATAAGCTTTGGAAATCCTCCCATTTTTGTAATCTCCATATAGCTGTTGCACAATCCTGCCGTTTCCAAGCTCATAAGCACGTTTTTCCAGTTCTCTCTGAAAAAGGATTCCTCCCAGCGGATTACAGCCGCCACCCGGAAAATCATCCGGTGTGACCGAAACGATAACTGCGCTGTTCGCATTGATGCCATCGCGTTTCTGATAGCTCATGCCGTTTACAGCAAGACCTCCTTGTTCGGAGGAAGCGTTTACGACATATCCGCCCGGACACATGCAAAAAGAATAAACGCCCCTGTTTTCTTTTAAAGAAGCAGTTACTTTATACGAAGCTGCAGGCAGTCCTTTGCTGTCAGCACCATGATACTGATGTGCATTAATCATTTGCTGCGGATGCTCTACGCGAAAGCCTACGGCAAATGCTTTTGCCTGCATGGGAATACTGTGGTTCGCCAACATTTCAAACGTATCACGAGCGCTGTGGCCAATTGCAAGAACTAAAATTTCAGCCGGGATTTCTCGTTTTTGTCCGGCTGATTCTACTGTGACCGAACAAAGTGTTCGCTGTTTGAAATGAATATCTGTCAGACATGTTTCAAAATAAAAGGTTCCTCCCATGCGAATGATCTCATTTCTCAGATTCTTAACAACCTGAACAAGCTGATCTGTTCCGATATGCGGTTTATTAACATATAAAATGTTGCTGTCCGCTCCACTTTGCACAAATGTTTCCAGCACAAACTGATTTCTTCCAACTGCATCTTTGACAAGTGTATTTAGCTTTCCGTCAGAAAACGTACCTGCACCGCCTTCCCCAAACTGCACATTTGAAGATGGATCCAAAATCCCTTTCTGCCAAAATGTTTCTACGTCACTGAGACGATTTTCGGCCATCTTTCCGCGTTCTATAATAACAGGCTGATATCCATGAAAAGCCAGCAAATACGCACAAAACAATCCAGCCGGGCCACTGCCAACGATGATTGGCCTGTGCTGCATCTTTGCAGTTCCGGCCTTCGGAAAACGATAACATTCCTCTTTGGTTAACATAATATTTTTATTGTGAACCTGTTGTATCAGTTTGGTCTCCTGTGACTGTTTGAGCTGCAAGTCTACGTCGACGGTATAGACATAGGACACCTCGTGCCCGCGGCGCGCATCCATCGATTGCTTGCGGATTTGAAAAGTAAAAGGCTGTTCTTGTTTGATGGAAAGCAGCTTGCGGATTTTTCGCTCAATGTCATTTCTAGTATGCCTGACAGGTACTTTTATCTGATGAATCCGAATCATAGAGTTACTCTTGCTCCTTTCTTTCTTCATAAAGTTCGTAAATCAAATCTACTTTGACACACAACTTTTTCCTGCCGTATAACCGCTGGACCAAGCCCACTGCAGGTTGTATCCGCCACATTTTCCATCTACATCTACGATTTCTCCGGCAAAATACAATCCGGGTACTTTTTTAGATTCCATTCGCTGTGCATAAATTTCCTGCACAGGAATGCCGCCAGCAGTCACTTGTGCAAAATCAAATCCTTTGATTCCTGTAATGATAACCTCATACTGTTTCAGCTGTTTTGTCAGCTGTCCGATCTGCTTCCGATTTAATTGACTGCATACTTCCTCTGTTCGAATGCCTGACTGTTTTAACAAAACCGGTATGAGTTTATCCGGCAAAAATCCGATCATTCCATCCAAAACTTTCTGCTGTCTGTGATAGACGCCGGAAAATCGTTTCGTAAGATATTTAAAAAGCTCTGCCGCCTGCATATCCGGCTTAAAATCCAGATAGACAGATACTTTTTGCTTTTCCTCTAACGCCTTTGACGCAATTGAGCTGAACTGAAAAATGACAATTCCCGAGATGCCATAATCTGTAATCTGCAGCTCTCCGCACTCCAGAGCTTTTTGTTCACCCTCCACATACAAAGCCGCCGTACAGCCGATACGCACGCCTGCAGGAAGCTTCCTGTCGTTGTGATCTGTCAGTAACGCAGCAAGTGCCGGCAGCGGTTTTGAAATCGTATGGCCAAGCTGTTTTGCATATATATAACCACTGCCATCACTTCCTGTTTTTTTCGCAGCCTTTCCGCCGGATGCAAGGATGCATGCACGGCTGTAAAAAGTTCCATCTTTTGTTTGAATTTCAAACAGCTCTTGATGATTATTTAGATTTGAAATCCCTTTCATATTTTTACCGTGCAGTTTATGTATGCTGCGAATGCCAACAGATACCAGAAGCGAAATATGTAACCGCTGAATTTCTGCCAGCAGAACGCTTCTTACCGAAGATGCCTGTTCAATCTCCGGATAAATACATGACCCATTTTTTTGAATCGGCCGAATACCCAGCTGTTCGAAAAAATGAATCGTGTCTTCATAAGAAAACTGCGCTAACACCGTACGAATAAAATCTTTTTGCGCACAGTAATAATTTTGCAGACTTTGATCTGCATTTGTATAATTACATTTTCCGTTTCCGGTTACCAGTATTTTTTTTGCAGCCTGTTCCATATGTTCTAGTAAAAGAACGCTGGCCCCCAGCCGCGAAGCAGTAATTGCAGCCATAAGGCCGGATGCACCGGCACCGATAACAGCCGTATCATAGATTGTTTTTTGCATTTCATTCTCCTGATTCCACAAGCAGCTCTTGAATCGGACCACCATTAATCAATACTTTTTTCCCACGGAAAGCAAAACCATAGATTCGAATCCTGTCTTTTGAGCATCTGGCAGTTTTCCATTCAGCTTGTGCAGCTTTCCAAATATCCATACAATTCCTGTTCGTTCACAAAATATTTTCCATTCTCAAGTTCCTGGCGCTGATTCACTGTCATAGCACTGTATGGTATGCCTGTGTGAAAAAACAGATTTTCCGTATGAAAATGATACACATCCAAATACCCGTTTTTTACCTTTAATTCAAAACGATATTCCACAGTATTTTGGTTTGTTTGTGGTATCCCAGAGTTCACTGAAGTTTGCTCCTTTTGTGTATACGGCTGTACGGCAAAGGACGTGGCCTTCTCCTTTGATTCTTCCTGTGCCGTTGTCTCGGATTGAGACATATGAATGGACGGGCCGGTGCCTTCCTTATGATCGTAAGAACCTTCTATGATTTTTTTCTGTGACCGGTACTGCACGGATACGATGATGAAAGTTCCTGCAGCAAGCAGCAGGCAAAGGGAAAGCCAAAATATGCGCATACTTTTTTTGTAATTCATAATAACCTCCTTGTTATGCCCTGCATAACAGTCTGTTGGAATCACAGTCTGTTTGCTTGAGCAATATAGGTTTTCAAAAATCGGAGTTTGATTTACAAACAAGTATGCACAATATCATGATATTCTATACCTGATCGGCTCAAATATTTATAAATATTTTCTTATTATTTTTATTATTACGATCGCTGATGATAAAACAACAAATGATTTACTGCGTCATTCTATCCATCATTCTGGCCATCCACCTTCCTCCAGGAAACTGGCGCATTTCCTCAGGTGTCATTGCTCTAAGCGTCACTAACAAAATCAAATACACAATCACCCCGCACACGATTGCAACAGGCACCGTTACATATTTCCACTCTACGACCTGACTGAGAGCCGTCTCAATAATCCAGCTCATAGATGCCATAATCGATGCGCATACGCCCGGCAGCACGAAAGTCTTCATAAACTCAGGCGCCCAATATCCGCTCCGGTACAATGCGATTTGATTCAACAATGTTACACAGATTC
The DNA here is from genome assembly GCA_910584345.1 of uncultured Eubacterium sp. Lineage (GTDB taxonomy): Bacteria > Bacillota > Clostridia > Lachnospirales > Lachnospiraceae > Eubacterium_J. The sequence continues at coordinate 11,958 of CAJTZX010000015.1, forward strand.
CAAATACTGCCATAGCGGCAACGACCGCGTAAATATTCAGTTTTGTAAATTTTAGCAGTGCAATCAATGAGATAACTTCTAATATAAGCGCAATTCCACTGTTGATAACAGGAGCACGCAGCTTTCCAATCCCCTGCAAAATACTGGCTGTAACGGTTGACAGAGAATAGAAAACAACGATGATACCGCCTGCCAAAAGAAGTCCTGAGGCTAACGGCTGTGAATCCTGAAATAAAAATTCCATTAATGGTGCCGATAACAGCATTAGCACAAAAGAAAACGGAAATGCAATCAGCATGCAAAAACGAATCGCAAGCTCTGTCTTTTCCACAGTTTCTTCCTGTTCCTGTCTAACAAAAGAAGCTGTAATGCTTGGAATACAGGCTGCTCCAATGGCTGCTGCAATCGCAACCGGAAGATTCAGCAATGTACGAAATTTTCCGGAAAATACGCCCCACCATAGAGCGATTTGCTCTGCCTGTGCCTGCGCTTTCATCATATGCTTAAAAATCCCCTGCTCGATGACGATATTAATGTTAAACAGTACTGAGGCTGCTAAAAACGGCAGTATCGTAAGCATCATCCTGCGAAATAATATCTCGTTTGGGATTCTTTTTATATGCTCTCTGCGCATTTTTTTTCGCCAGATCCGAATAAAACCTTTGTATAAAATATACAAAAACATCAGCGAAAAAGCTGCGCCGACAGTCGTTCCTACCGCTGCTCCTGCTGCTCCATAAGCGGCATGATATCCCTCTTCGTTGGCCAGTACTTTGCCGATATTTTCTCCACGAGATGCCAGAAAATAAGCTGCCAGTACACTTACAAAAGCGTTCACCAACTGTTCCAGAACTTGAGAAACTGCGCTTGGATACATATTTTCCATTCCCTGAAAAAATCCCCGCAAAACACCAAGAAACGCCGTAATCAGAAGCGTTGGAGCCAATACACGCAAGGCATACAAGCTTAAAGGTGTCTGAAAGACAGTTCCGGTAATCCATCGTGCGCCAAAAAAAATGGCCGCGCAGGCTAAAGTTCCTGCTAACATTGCAAATAAAAACGCACATTTAAGCACACGATATGCATTTTTGGATTCCCCTTTCGAACGATAGTCCGACACAATTCTGGAAACAGCCATCGGCAGACTGTAAGACGAAATGAGCAAAAAGATATTATAAATATCAAATGCACATCCATAATAATTATTGCCCAGATCACCGATAATGGATGTCAGCGGTATCCGGTAAATGAGTCCGATAATCCGGCCTAAGATTGCTGCAGATGCCAGTACACCGCCCTGCAGCAAAAAATCCTGATTTTTATTCCTGGCCTGATCTCGGGCTTTTTTTCTTGTTTTGTTTCTGTTTGCCATATGATCTTCACAATCCTACTGCATCTGTGCAGCATCTTCATAAATATGAACTCTGTCCAGATGCGAACTATCAGTAATGCAGACCCATGTCTTCCCCTGGTTTAGCAAAATCTCATTTCCGTCACTGTCAAAATACTGTGTTGGCGAAAAATGATCTGCGCGCTTCCAGGTAAGACTGACAGCTTTGCCGCCTGTAATATACCAGCCGGTGCCTTCTCCTGTCGTCGCAATCTCCAGATATCCTTTATCATCCAGCGTACGTACACTGGAATTTTGTATCAGAATATTTTTTACTGCAAGCTGGCTGGAATCATTGCCATCGATATGCTTTGAGCCATACTGATACCGATAGTATAAACCATCCTTCGAATTGTATTCAAAATATGGCTTATTAATCAGATATCCGGGCTGTACGACAGCTGCATCCTGACAGGACGAGCCGCTTAATACTACAGGCTCTTCATCCTGTGCAAACTGATAGTGTCCTTGATAATCGTCTGCATATTCCGTTTCATATTTTTTTAATTCCACGCCTGCCACAAGACCTTTTCCGGTAGCATAAGCATTATGCGGAGCTTTCCTGGATGAATCCCTGTAAATCACCGCCTGATCTACTGCATAATCCAAACCATTCAGATCATCAATCTGTCCGCTCTCCAAAAATCCCTGCGCATAGGATGCCTGCCCATAATGCAGGTAAATCGCGTCAAATCCCATAGAATAGTACGCATAATACAAACGGCTGCTTCTTACTGAACCAAGCTTTTCGATATCCTTATAATCCTGAAAAATACCCATCAGACGCGTCAGCCCGCCTTCTACCGGAGCTTCATAAATAATCTGTGCCTGTCCGATGCCATATTGCGGCAATGCGCTATCTGTATTACCGATCATACAGGAAACAGGGCGCTGCCTCGCCAGCTTTTCATCGATCCATTCACCCGTAAGAAAGCTTTTTGCCTCTCCTTCGTGGGTATCCTCTTCTTCTACAACAGTCTCTTCTTCATCCGGTATCGTATCCTCGACCGGCTCCGTATCCTCTTCCACGATCGTCTGCGGTTTTGGAAGAGGCGCCGGCGCTTCCTCTTCCTTTTTGCCACAGCCGCTTAAAATCATACCGGCGCTTGCCGCCGCAAGCATACCGATCATGATTTTTTTTCTGAAATACCTGTTTTTTACCAGTACATGCAATCGGTGCTGTGTTTTCTCAGATTCATCTTGCTCCATACTGTATATCCATTCATTTTCCATGTCTGTACCTTTGTCCTCTGCCTTTCTGTCTTCTGTCCTTTTTAATCTATTTTGTGCATTCTTATCAACTTCATTCATAACAGTTACAACAACTGGCCTGTTATCTTCCTTTATCCTGCATTCTTTTCGTATTTTGAAAAATTTCATTGTTCTGTCATCTTAAAATATGCATCTCTTCTAAAATTTCTCTCTGCACCTGCTCCATCCATCCTGCGTCCTCGTCCGTCATGTGGTCATATCCAAACAGATGCAGCATACTATGTACAATTAAAAATGCAAATTCCCGCAATTCACTATGCCCAAAGCTTTCAGCCTGCTGCTTCACCCGCTGCGTATTTAAAATAATGTCCCCAAGCACTACTTCTCCGGTATCAGGATTAAAATTATCCGCATCTGCTTTCAGCTGCGAAAAATCCCCGGCTCTTTCATAGTAAATCATTGGAAAGGACAGTACATCGGTAGGACTGTCAATATTCCGAAAATCTTTGTTCATCAGCCGGATGCCTTCATCATCCGTCAAAAGCAGATTTACCTCTGCTTCAAACGGAAAATTTTCATGTACGATCGTATAACGGATCACATCTGCGGCTGTCTTTTCATAATCAAATGAAAAATCGGCGCTGATTTCTTCTTCGACGCTGATCGTCATTAAATGTTCCTCCTTTTTTCTATATTTATTCGTATATCCAGTAGAATTCTTGTTTCTATGGTTCTTTTCACACAATTCTTTAATGATAGCGGTTCCTTTATGATAGCAATTCTTTAATGATAGCAATTCCTTTATGATAGCAATTCTTACTATAGCAATTCTTCTTCTTTTGCAAGGAACTCTCGGATTTTTAAAAACTGGTTCATCGTTAATCCGCTGTGGTCATAAATGCCGGAGGATGATTCGTCATTTAATGTCTGATAAATAACCATATCTCTGTTCCATGAACTGGAAAGCGTTGTATGATCTAACAATTCAAATTTTGTCACAAGCGTATCTGTAATATGTACAATCGCAGATTCAATCGTGGATATCTGATTTTCCTGTCCGCCAAATTCGCTTAGTATTGTAATAACGTCATTTGGAAAACAATTATCCTGTGCGATTGTGACGCCGCTTTGTACAAATGGTTCTCCTCCAAATTTGCCAAGCCGGTAATAAAATCCGCTGACCGCAGCCAGCTTTGCATTTACCTTAATCTTTGTGGCGCAATGTGCCGCAATGCGGGACACACGAATCGCATGATTATAATCTACCTGGGAATACCGCTTAATTTCCCGCACAAGATGAAAATTCGGATCTACAATGGTATCCAAACTGATTTCTCCAAAATGTTCCAGCCGAAAATGTAATGGATCATATAAAAAATGCATACCTGCTACTGTCAGTATGCTGCCCGGCAAAACAGATATCAGCAGCCGAAGCGTCAAAGCTCCCTGATCCAAATAGTAAAACAGCACCGGGACTACCAGATTCAGCGCAAATGCAGTAATTTCTGCATAAATTCGAATTTGTTTTTGCTCATACATACCGGTCAGCATAATTCCAAGCAGCATCAGCATTAAATAGCAGGTCATGACTTCATTGGAAACCGATCCGTTTAATGCGAGATGAATATCAAAAAACAGTGCAACCGCAAATGCCTGTTCTCTAGTCAATCCCGCTGCCAAAAGAAAAGCAATCCCAAACGCAGGCGCAGTATATGCCGGACAAAATGAGGCAAGAATCATAACGAAAATACCTGCCGTATAATATACGCAAAGCCGCTGATAATCTTCGGAGGAATCCGGACGCCCGGATTTGTGCAGCCGGCCGCTCTCCAGATAAAATGCAAAGGATACCGCAAACAGCACGTCCGCAAATAAAATCACAAGCGTATCGCCAATGGCCATTCTGTGGACAACACCAAACAAGAGTCCTCCAAGCAACGTAACTGCTCCTATATATACAAGCTTTAAGAGCCGCTTTGCAATAAATCTTTCTTCTGTCATGCCTGCCATTTTGTCACCTGTTTTTTACGTTTCATTTCATTCGCACGTTTTTTACGCTGTGCGGAATCCATCTGCTTTTTTTCATACTGTTCATATGCATTGACAATCTTTTGGACAAGCGGGTGCCGTACGACGTCTTTACTGGAAAGCTCGCAAATACCGATATCTTCTACTTGCTTTAACACCTCCAGCGCAACATCCAGTCCAGACTTTGTATCCGAAGGAAGATCTTTTTGCGTCGCATCACCCGTTACAACTACTTTAGAACCAAATCCAATTCTTGTTAAAAACATTTTCATCTGAGCCGGAGTTGTATTCTGCGCCTCGTCCAAAATAATAAATGAATGATCCAATGTGCGTCCGCGCATATAGGCAAGCGGAGCCACTTCAATCAGCCCTTTTTCCATATTTTTTAAAAATGTCTCCGCCCCCATGATCTGATGAAGAGCATCATATAACGGACGTAAATACGGATCTACCTTACTTTGTAAATCACCTGGCAAAAACCCTAGCTTTTCTCCCGCTTCAATCGCTGGCCTTGTCAGTATAATGCGTCCGGTTTCTTCTTTTTTGAATGACGCCACCGCCATAGCCATTGCCAGATATGTCTTTCCAGTACCTGCCGGCCCTGTGCCAAACACAATCATACGGTTTTTGATTAAATCTACGTATTGTTTCTGCCCTAGTGTTTTGGGGCGGATTGGCTTGCCGTTTACCGTATAGCCAACACAGGAATCATCAATGTCTGCCAGTGTAGCCGTTTCATGTTCTTTGACGAGTGCAATTGCATAATCTACGTTTTGTTCCGTAATTGTATTTCCGCGTTCGGACAATTCCATCAGCTGTGTAATGACTTGTTTTGCAGATGAAATATGTGACGGTTCTCCTAAAATCCTGACTTGCTCATCTCTGCAGATTACCGTAACCTGCATATTTCTTTCAATGATCTTCATAAAAGCGTCAAACTGTCCAAATACATTTGCCATATGATCTGACGGCAGTTCCATGCATATCTCATTCAGACTCATTTTCTACATTCCCTTCATCTCCCGTATCTTTCACTTGTACCGCATTTACAGCATATTGAAATGTATTTTCTAGCACTGTGATATTTCCAGATACGGTATATTTATTTTTTTCCGTTCTTATCATAACATGTTTTTCCAAAATGAGAACACCTTTTTGTGTCAATTTTTCTAAAAATTCCGTTAAATGAAGCGCGGCCTGCTGTTTTGCCTCTTTTTTGGTATAAACAGACTTCACTTCTTCATATTCTTCATACGTGCGGGACACGAAATAAACAGGAAGATAAAATGAGTCGCACAAGCGAACCTGCGTTCGCATATCCATCACCGTATACTGCTCATAACCGGTCTTTTTCCATGGAAGCTGCACGTACGTATCTCCAAAACTTATTCCATAACGCTTTTGCGACCGTCCGCTGTATTTTTTCAAGGTATGCTTTGCAGGAAAACGATCTTTGTACGCATATTCTGTTTTCAGCTGAATATCTGCATCTGCCGTACAATACTGATAATCGGTCAGCGTCCCGCTGTCATCGTAAATCGGCAGCGCACCGGAAACAAGGACATCCCCCTTTTTTACCTCATCTCCCTGCTGTACATTTGGCGTTCCCTTGCGCACAAAAATACTTTCAATCGTCCCGTCGTGCAGAGCCAGCAGATCATATCCCTTTTGATCTTGCTCCTGAAATTCTTCCGGCAGCTTCGTACCGGATGGCTGTGATGATACGACTAAATTTTCCTGTACGTCAATGGTTAGGGTGGTACCTTCCCGTTTCACTGAAGTCCAGATAATACTTTGAAAACAACTTCTTATTTCCTCTTCTAATTTTGTACAGTCAATATCCGAAACAGGAGTCCCGTAAGAGCAGTTTTTTTCTTCCAAAAACTGCAGCAGACTGTCATCTGTAACACTGTCATTGCCATTAATTTGAATTTTCCAGATAAATCGTGACAATGTATACAAAATAAGCATGCATACAAAAATGCTAAAAAACAAGATCTTGCGTTTCCGATAACGGAAGAAAAAAAATGGAACCCCATTTTTCTTACTGATTTTTACATGCGTACCGGATTTTCGAAGCAGCGGCTTTAAGCTGCGAAAGCCGTCTACGGATATATGGAAATAATAAACGTCCCCTTCCTGACGCAGATCCCAGATTAGGATATTATGGTTGCTGCAAAGATTTAAAAATCGCTCGGGTGCATACCCCCACAACGCAACTTCTACATAGCCGCGAAAATATTTGATCAGACGTAACAGCATCGTACACCTCAGTTTTCATAAATAATCTGTTCAATCAGACCTTTGATCTTCATTTCTTCGTTGGTGTAATATTCAATCTGAAGTCTTTTTCCAACTACAAGAATTCTGCAATCTTTCGCCTGGATACGGATATGCTCGTCTTTATATTCCAAAATCCCGCGGTAATTCTCGATCAGCAGTTCATTTTGACCTGTGACCGACAAAAGTACGCTTCCATAAGCCAAATCCGGTGGAAGGTCAAATGCCCTTACAACATTTTCTTTTAATTCGCTTGAGAAAATTCCTCGTTTTTTCATAACAGCGGCAATATCCGGTTATAATATTGATTCTATTGTATGCGGCATTTTGGTCTCATATGTACATCTTTTTCAATTTTTATCTAATACTTTCCTTTGATCCTTCCTGTTTTTACTTAATATCCAAAATTTCCTTCCAAAGATTCATCATTCTCAATCCAGTTTTTCACTTCAACCTCTCGGTATTCTTCATCTGTATCCCGGATAAATACATTTTTAATCCCTGCATTAATAATCAGACGCTTGCACATCGAACAGCTGCTGGAGTTTTTAATGTACTCGCCGCTGTCTGCTTCGCGTCCAGATAAATACATCGTAGCGCCGATCATTTTTTCACGTTCGGCACTGATAATTGCATTTGCTTCTGCATGTACACTGCGACACAGCTCGTAACGTTCCCCTCTTGGAATATTCATCTGTTTGCGGATACAATATCCAAGATCAGTACAATTTTTTCTTCCTCTTGGCGCTCCCACATAACCGGTCGCAATAACCTCGTCATTTTTTACTATGACAGCTCCATAATGTCTGCGCAGACAGGTGCACCGCTTTGATACAACATCTGCAAGATCCAGATAATAGTTAATTTTGTCGCGTCTTGCCACTTGTGCCTCCTTTTTTACGTCAAAACAAAGCTATACAGTATTTCTGTACAGCTTTGTCTGTTTTATGTCATCTTCTGCATCTTTTTCTTAATTCCAGTTCGGATTCTGAAAATATTTTCTCACCCGTTCCCATAATCTGCTCCGTCTCACGAATATCTTTGACGAGTTTCCAAAGCTCCACTGGATCTACAGATGCCTTCTGTTCCGCTCCATATAATGTCTTATTCAGTGTAATATGCCGCTCCACAGAAGTCGCCCCCATAGCAACCGCACACGTACTGACAAGCGTGCCGATCTCATGTCCGCTGTAGCCGACTTTGCACTGATACCGGTCTCTCAGCGTATAGATCATTCTTAAATTTGCATCCAGGCTTACCATCGGATACGTACTGATGCAATGCATCAGCTCAAATGGGCATTCATGTTTCTTAAATATCTCAACCGCATGATCGATCTCTTCAAAGGTGCTCATACCTGTAGCTATAAACGTATAGCGTCCTTCTTCAGCGACCATTTCCAAGAGCGGTTCATTCGTCAGCATAGCAGATGCTATTTTATTATATTTATGGTCATACTGACGCAGAAAAAGCTGCGACGGGATATCATAGCTGGATGCGTACCATGCGATAGACTTTTGCTTACAATATGCGTCAATCACATCAAACTGCTCTTTTCCAAACTCTAGTCCTTCCACTTTTGCACGCCTTGTATGTCCCCACGGCGAATCTTCCAGTTCATCCAGAAATTCTTTTGTATAGGATTCTTCGATTGTCCGTTTGCGGAACTTTACTGCGTCGCATCCGGCTAAGACTGCTGTATCAATCAGTTTTTTTGCAAGCTCTACGTCTCCATTATGATTAATACCTATTTCTGCTGTAATAAATGTACTCATACTTATCTCCCCTTTCGGAACGCTGTCTAAATCATGACCGGATGAAACGTTATTGTATTGCTTGTAATCAATAACGATGAAACCGCCTTCGATTCCTGGCAGTGTGTTTTTATTTATTATACTAAATAGAGACTTGTGTGTAAAGTACCATAAGGGCGTTTCATTCATAATTTCAGAAAAGCAGACAATTTTTCTTCTTTTTATTCTCTCTAAAGCATTTTTCAAACACGCTCTAGTACATCGGTCACAAAATAACACATAGGTAGGCGCAGGATATTTTTTCGAGCGTGCATGGCAAAAACCGGAGGTGTACCGGGGTACATTGAGGATTTTTGCCATGTACGATCGGAAAAATAGACAAGCATAACTATGGGTTATTTTGTGATCGATGTACTAGTCCACCCCTTCGAATATATCCCCTAATGTCATTCTAATATGTGGAAATGTTCTTAAAACAATCTCTTGCTCCGCATTATAATCTTCTTCTGTTTTGTCTGCTTGAAACATATAATGCTGTTGCAAAACATAACGTCCGTTTTCCAGATAATATATTTCAACTGACCCCTGCGGAGAAACAATCCAATATTCTTCTACTTCTGATTTTTCATAAATATCTTTTTTCTCTGTTTTATCTCTTTTTGCTGTTGTATGGCTTAATGTTTCAACAATAAATTTAGGAACGCCATAATAGGATCCGCCCTTTAATTTTTTTCTATCACATACGATCATAATATCCGGACACAAATAATCATCATTTATATCAGGTTGATATTTTAAATCCAAATTCTCCATAAATACAAGACACAAACTATTTTTTAAATTATTTCCTATGATTCTGTTTATATTATTATTTATAATTCCATGTTTAAAATCTCACGATGGAGACATATCGTAAATGATACCATTTATTTTTTCATCTTTTTTACGCTCAAATTCTGCCAATCCCATATTCTCACACCCCTTCCTGATAAAAATTAATAAGGAAAAATAATTTCGTGTATCAAATAGTTATTTTAACCTAATGATATATCCGGGCTTCTTTTGGTCTCTGCAATCGGAATCCCTGTTTTTTCCTTACCCGCATACTTACTCATACCCTTTTGGTTCAAATATCGTTTGATTTGTTCATCCGTTTCCCATATAACCAAATAATCATACGCTTCTATCTGGTCTTGTTTCTCCTGAAATTCCTCCGCTGTGACGACAAGAATGTCATTTGACCAAAGTTCATATCTTGTCAGGTAAAAGAAATATCTGGCATCATCATCTGAGCCATTGCAGTAAATAAAACAAGAATCCCCTTCTTCCAAACCGTCTCTTTGAATCAATTCCTGCAATAAGTTTCGTTTTGTACCATCAAAATCCGGCGCCTGATAAAGCAGAGGCAGACGTTTCCGAACCTGCCATACAAGCACGGCAGAAAAAAGCGCCGCTGCCATAACTAGCATACGTACCTGATACATGCCGCTGCTATGATGCATCTGGTTTGCCTGTATTTGTGCGAGAACCCTGGCAACATCTGTTATAACAACTACTGCGATTCCAAAAATAAAAATCAAAACAGAAAGCACATACCTGTCGTAACTAGCCAGCCTTGCAGATTCGCCCATCGGCATAGAAAATACGTACATTGCAAACAAAGATATCGTATAAACAGCCAGACATCCCCATGAAGACGCAAGCAGCACAACGATTGTTTTCATCATTTTTTGCCCGCGCAGCAATGTTGCCATCATAAGCAGAAATACCGTTAAAATCAGCATCATTTTCACTTCTAAATTATCGGGATTTAGAAATCTTTTTAAAATTTGAACCCCGATTCCTATCACATCGTCTGCTGTCTTTTTTGCCGCCATTTCTTCAAAATGCGCCAGATTCATCGAATGTTTCGACGACATGCCATCTGAAAACGCAAACGCCACATGCCGTTTCCATAAAAACATCGTAAAAAGCGGCGCGAACAGACCCGTACACAAAAAGCAAAGCTTCCTTCGTTTCAGCTCCTTGTTATAATAAACCGCATAAAAAAAGAGACATACCGCATAAAAAAAGATACCACTGTTTTTAATATTGATAAGCAGTATCCAAATACCTGACGCATGATACAATGCTTTTTGTGAATTGTGCTTCTCTTCGTATATCATTGCAAAAGAAGCTACGCCTGCCAGCGGCAGCAGCGTATCTACGCGCAGTTCATAAATACTGTTATTTACTGACAACGCCCAAATACTATAAAATACAAATACAAATGCAATATTCCAGTTCTTTTTTTGTATAAATACAGCCAGGCAAGATAAAAAACTGATCTGCATCAATAATTGTGCCCATAGCATACAGCCGTCCGCTGATCCTGTAACGAGGCAAATTCCATAAATAAATAACGAGCTTCCAAGCGGATAAGACTGAAACCGGATTACGGCATCTTCAAAATTCGGCATACGGTTTTCACGCAGCATGTCTTTGACAACAGTTGCCCAATGGCTGAAATTATCGTATTTCGTTATATGTGCTCCTTGTAAAATGCAGAAAAAAAACACAATAACGCATAAAAAAATACCATAAAACAGTAAACTGCGCCTGTTCAGCCTATATTTTTCTTTCCATGACCATATGAGTAAAAAAACACCTCCTGCCCAAAGCAGCCATACCATATGCGGCAGCACATTCAGCAATCCGGCCAAAAACAGCAGATTGCTTGTCCATGCACAAAAAAGTGCCGGAGCAAATTCTATCCGAATCTGATATTTTTGATGAAAAAACAAAAGATAGCCCGTCATCGAAAAAAGAATCAATGAAAAGCGCAGTATGAGTTCCATAGCAGTAAGATCCTTTCTTGTCCATGTTACCCTTTTTTAAACAACATCTGTTTCAGGCTAATGGTAAACATATGGCTGCTGCATTTCTTCTCTCGGAATACCCAGTTTTTCTGCACATAATAACTTGCTACAAAAAGAACCGTATCTACAAACAGCTTTACAGAAATTTCCGAAAAAGCAGTATGTCCGCAAATCAGCCATACAAGCTGCGCACTGCAGCATAATTGTACAGCGCATAACGCATAGTATTTTTCCAGCGTACTTTTTGCATCCTTATGCTGTTTAAAAACGACGTTCTTATTTACCGTATAATTATACAGTGAAGATAAAATACGTGCACATGCGGCGGCAATCCAGATTTTAGGACCCAGCGGCAAAAAGCCAAGCACTAAAATCAGCAAACTGTAAATACCATAATCCATAAAAAATGATGACAGAGAAGCAATCGCATACTTCAAAAACGTAGAAAAAATCTGCCCGTAGATTGCTATAGAATCTGCAATCGGCCGAAAATGCGTTTCTTTATTATCATCTACATAAACGGTCTGTATTGGAATCTCTTTCATTGGCGTTTGTGTATGCAGCGCTTCAATAAGCATATTGGTCTCGTATTCAAATCGTTCGCCTGCTATCGTCAAATAATCAGGAATCAGCTCATTTGGTATCGCACGCAGCCCGGTCTGTGTATCCGTTATCGCTTTTGCATGACGGTCAGAGTCTTCCTGCTTTGCACTACCAATCAGCAAACGTATCATTTCCCTTGTTACTTTATTGCCAAATCTGCTTTTAAACGGTACCGATGGATCGTCAAAATCTCTGACGCCAAGAATCAGTGATTTCTGATACGAGGCCATTGCTTTGTCCAGCTGAATCACATCTGCAAGCGTATGCTGGCCATCTGCATCTACGGTAATAACACCGGCATAACAGTCTTGATATTTCTGACAATAATAATTAAATGCATCTTTTAAAGAACGCCCTTTTCCCATATTCACCGTATGTACCAAAAGATCACATTCCGGCCTGGAACAAATCGTATCAAATAGTAACCCTGCTTTTGGGTTACTGCCATCGTTAACAAGTATAATTTTTGTAAATCCATTTGAAATGAAATCTTCAACATAAGAAATCAGTCGTTCATCTGGATTCAAAGATGGAATAATCAGTACAGAATTGCGTAACATTTTACATCACTCCTCACATCTAAAAATCGTATTTTGTTATTTTGCAATTCATACTGTATTTTAATCAAAATAAGGAATGATTACAAGTTAGATCGTCCTAAAAATTTCTTAAGATTTTCTTAAGAGATTTTTCCTTTCTTCCTTACTTATGGTATGGTTCATGGTTCATAATACGATAGCTCCTGTAAATCTGTTCCAACAATATGACGCGCATAAGTTGATGTGGAAATGTCATTTTCGAAAAACTGAGTTTAAAATCGGCCCTTTCTAACACCATATCAGCCAAGCCAAGCGATCCCCCGATTACAAACACTAGATGACTTGTGCCATAGACACCCTGCTGTCGTATTTTTTCAGACAGCTCTAAAGAATCCATCATTGTTCCTTCGATAGCCAGAGCAATAACATATGCATCCGCTCGAATATGTTTCATCAATCGCTCCCCTTCCATCTCCCGTATCTTTCTGTTTTCGGTTTCCGATGCTTCATCCGGCGTTTTTTCATCTGCCGTTTCTATGATTTCCAGCTTTGCGTACCGGCTCAGACGCTTTTGAAACTCAGCCACAGCGTTTCGGTAAAACGCTTCCTTTATTTTTCCAACTGTCAGAATTGTAATTTTCATGATGTTCACCCCTGTATGTTTGCGCGCAGTAACCGGCCGCGCATATGTTTTTGTTCTGTTTTCGAATTTACCATAGATTTTCGTTTGAAATGTGGTATAATAAATTCATCATATCGGATTTCGCTCCGAATGTACAGATAAAATATGATAAACAGGAGGAACACTATGTGGTGTCCAAAATGCAAGGCAGAATACCGTGACGGCATAACCATATGTGCGGATTGCGGCTGCCCGTTAGTAAAAGACCTGCCCGTTGAGATTGACAGTACTCCGGCAGAAGATAAAGCAAAAATACTCAGTCAGATCGACAGCCATGAAAATCTTCAGGCGCTTTCTGACGGAACAAAAGCCTACGTGGAAATGGAAACAAAATACGAAGATATGAAGTCCACCGCCTATTCTTTTATTCTTGTGGGTGCTGCCGGTATCATTCTGATGCTGTTCATGTTTGTCGGTATCATACCGCTGCAGTTCGCCGCTTATATGAAAAGTATTATGGGGATCGTAATGGGGATCCTCTTTCTTATTTTTCTTGTGATTGGCATCCGTTCTTATATGCAGCTTGGCAGCTTAAAATCACAGGTAAAAAAAGAAGCAGAAGAAAGAGAAACAGCGAAAACATGGTTTTTTGAAAACTTCCAGGCAAATACTATTGATGAGTCATTAGGATTGATACCGGAAGAACAACTGCAGCAAAAATATTTTAAACGCAGCGGTTTTATGAAACAAAAGCTGTCACAGCAGTTTCCTTCTTATACGGATGCTTTTTTGGATTATTTAACAGAACAATTTTATGAAGAATTATTTCCACAAGATTAAAATACGTCACAAATCGTTTTGAGCGATACAAACTGAGGAGGATCTATTAAGTATGAAATTATTAGAAGAAAAAGTATTAAAAGAAGGCATTGCAGTTAACGAAAACATCTTAAAAGTGGACGGATTTATTAACCATCAGATTGATCCTGAACTGATGAAAGCGATTGGGGAAGACTTTGCTGAGCATTTTAAAAATCAAGGCATTACAAAGATCATTACAATCGAAAGCTCCGGCATTGCACCAGCCTTAATGACGGCGCATACAATGAATATCCCACTGCTCATTTTAAAGAAGTCACCATCCAAAGTATTAAACGAAAATATGTACCAGACAATTGTTACTTCTTATACAAAAGGCTCAAGCTATGAACTGACACTTGCCAGCCACTTAATCAGTGCACAGGATCATGTACTAATCATTGATGATTTTCTGGCCAACGGAGAGGCTGCAACCGGAGCCATTCGGTTAATACGCAAAGCACATGCAACAGTTGCAGGTATCGGCATTTTAATTGAAAAATCATTCCAGCCCGGACGCGCGAAACTGGAAGAACAAGGTTTTTATGTTTATTCTCAGGTACGTGTCTCTAAACTTGGAGCCGGCATCATAGAATTAATGCCATCATAATAATATCAGCATAATAATATCAGCATAATAATATTACCATAAATATAAAAACCGGCTCAATCATCAGACCACAAATAGTGATATACTGATTTTGCGCCGGTTTCTAAGTGCCGTCCATCATTGGTAACATTACGGCTGATACGTATAGCTTACTTGTTTCACTGTACTGCTATTTCCATTTGCATCCGTTACAATCACAGATAGTACGGAATTGCCTTCTGGCATTGTAATGCCGCCAGTATATAACGTCCCGTTCTGCGGAGTCAATGCATCCGCTGCCGACCAGCTGTAATATGCTTGATATCCGATCGGAACGTCAATCGTAATTCTCTGTTGTGATGTATAAGTCCCGCTTTGCGGATAGACCGCCGGTTGTTCGATCTGGGTAGTGCCTGGTAGATTCTCAGCGCCATCTGTCCCTTCCATACCGGACATCATACCAGTATCAGAAATTCTGTTTACCGCATCGATGCCAATCTGATACTCTCCCGATGTCTCCTCTCCATAAGCGCCCCTTTCATTTTTGCAGACCGCCCGCACAGAATAGATATAGCCCTGTTCTAATGGAATTGGTGCTGTATATAATACACCTTTTTCCTGCGGAGAAGAGCCATCCAGAGTATAGTAAATACTGTTATTTCCTTCACTTGTAATGGCAAGCGTCTGATTTGCATCATAGACACCTGGTGTCAGCTCCAAATACGGCGTATCAACCAAATATTCCCCTAACATAGCTGCTATGGCAGAATTTGGTGCATCTGCCGCCAGCTTTTCAATGCCTTCCTGATTTTCATCTTCCAGATATAATGCCAGCAGCTTTTCGTATGCCTGATAGTTATCTGCATCCAGGCTGATAATTTTTTGCAAAGTTTCTTTTTGCAGCTTGCTGTCTCCGTTTTTTTCACATATCGTATTTTTCAGCCCCAAATATGCAAGGCTGTCAGACTCATCTTTTAACAGTAAATCAATAGAGCCAAGGGCACCGGAATAATCTTCTTCTGACATCATTTTTAAGCAGTTTAAATATTCCGCTTCTTTTTTTTCATATACATAATCTGTGGAAAAACTTTGCAAAAAGAATGCTAATCCTCCAAATACAGCCGCACCGGCTAACACCGCAAGAGCCAGCTTTCCAGACTGCTTTTGATGTATTTCATCATCATAATCACTTTCTTCTGGTTCATTTATTTCTCCAAATTGGTTCTGTTCTCTGATTGTTCTCATTCCTTTCTGATCTTTCATGCCTGTTGCTGTCTGTAGCTCTGTCTGCTGTCCATACAGCATTGATTTCCCCGATATCCCGGGAATCGTCTCTTCTTCCCATACAGTATGAAGCAGCTCTTGTTCCATGTTTTTATAATTAAACTCTTGTGATGCCGATTCTTTGCATTTCATCTTTTTGATGCTGCCTCCTTATCGCGTCATAGCCTGCACACAGTTATGCATTAACATAGCAATTGTCATTGGGCCAACTCCGCCGGGAACCGGTGTAATTGCACTGACATGTGACAGCACACGATCAAAATCCACATCTCCGCACAGCTTTTGATCTTCCTTTCGATGGATCCCCACATCTATGACGACGGCTCCTTCCTTAATATAAGATTCATCAATCATTTTGGGTTTTCCGACGGCAACAATTAAAATATCTGCCTTTTTACAGATTTCCTGTAAATCGTTCGTCTTAGAATGGGCAATTGTAACCGTCGCATTCTCCCGCAGCATAAGCAGCGCCATCGGCTTTCCGACAATATTGCTGCGCCCGATTACGACACAGTTTTTTCCTGCAATGGAAATATCTGACCGCTTTAACAGCTGAATCACACCTGCTGGCGTGCAGGAAACAAAGCCCTCAAGTCCGCTGACAAGAGCGCCTACATTCTGCGGATGAAAACCATCTACATCCTTTGCAGGAGAAATTGCCTGAATAATCTTGTTTTCATCAATCTGCTCCGGCACCGGAAGCTGTACCAGAATGCCATTTACTTTTTCATCCGCGTTTAATGCTGCAATCAGCTCCAGCAGCTCTTCTTCTGTCGTTTCCTGCGGCAGTTCATAAGAACGCGACTCGATTCCAATGTACTCACAGGCACGCTTTTTATTGCGCACATAAACACTTGAGGCCGGATCTGTTCCGACCTGTATCACAGCCAGACAGCCTTTGATCCCCTGCTTTTCTAACTCAGATGTTTTCATTTTCAGTTCGTCTTTGATTTGTTGTGAAATAAGTTTCCCATCAATTAATTTTGCCACTGCTTAACTTCCTTTCTGCATGTTCTTTCCGTTTCTTCACATAATTGCCATTCATTTATTATGTCACATGTTATCAATTTTACAAAACTTCTTCTTCATACTGTTCAAATTGTTCTGGACTCATCAGAATCTTACGCGGCTTCGTACCCTCTTCCGGGCCAACGACTCCTGCTTCTTCCAACTGATCCATAATACGCGCCGCACGATTAAAGCCAATCTTAAAATATCGCTGCAACATACTAACGGACGCTTTTTCTTTATCTATTAACAGTTTTGCGGCATCTGCAAAATAAACATCTCTGTCATCTGCTGCAGAAGTATCCCCGGATACAGATGATGACGACGCGGCATCTGCAACCTGTTGTTCGATGGCGCTACTGTATTCTGACATACCGTTTCGTTCCGTCAAAAATTCCACAACATTCGATACTTCTGAATCCGATACAAAGGCTCCCTGCACACGAACCGGCTTTTGGAAACCTTGCGGATAAAACAGCATATCTCCCTTTCCAAGCAGCTTTTCCGCACCATTCATATCCAGTATCGTTCTGGAATCAATGCCTGATGTTACCGAAAATGCGATACGTGACGGCATATTTGCTTTGATTAACCCTGTAATAACATTTACAGACGGTCTTTGTGTCGCTATAATCAAATGAATGCCTGCAGCTCTGGCCAATTGTGCCAATCGGCAAATGGCATCTTCCACATCTCCTGGCGCAGCCATCATAAGATCTGCCAGCTCGTCCACGATAATTACAATATAAGGCATTTTTTGGGGCTTGTTTTCATCGGGAATGTCTGCAATTTTTTTAATCTTTGCATTATACCCTTTCATATCCCGCACGCCATAATCCGCAAACTTTTGATAACGATCCATCATCTCTGATACCGCCCAATGCAGGGCGCCGGCCGCTTTTTTCGGATCGGTCACAACCGGAAGCAGCAAATGCGGAATGCCATTATAGACACTTAGTTCGACAACTTTTGGGTCAATCATAATTAACTTAACATCGTCTGGATTTGCTTTATAAATAATGCTCATAATAATCGTATTAATACATACGGATTTTCCGGAGCCCGTTGCACCTGCAATCAAAAGATGCGGCATCTTACAAATATCGGTCACAACGACCTGCCCAGCGATATCCTTTCCCGCTGCAAATGCACATGGGGAAGTCTGTTTGCGAAACGCTTCTGACTCAATCAGATCACGAAACATTACTGGAACAGTTTCTTTATTTGGCACCTCTATCCCGATCGCTGCTTTTCCCGGAATCGGCGCTTCGATACGAATATCCGCTGCCGCCAGATTCAGCTTGATATCATCTGCCAGGTTTACGATTTTGCTGACTTTTACGCCCATTTCTGGCTGAATCTCATAGCGGGTCACAGATGGGCCGCAGCTTACATTTAAAATCGTCACATTCACACCAAAATTTTTTAACGTTTGCTGCAGTTTTAACGCCGTTTCCTGTAAATGTTCCCTGGAATCCCCTGTTTGATTCGGATTTCCGTGGCTAAGCAAATCTACCGGAGGAAGGATATATTCTCTTTTTATTTTAGGCGGAGCCTGCGTTAGTTGCATCTGTACTTCGGCTGCTCCACCGGCTGCTTCAGCCGCCGACTGCTTCGGCTGTTTCGATAAAGTTTGTTGCGAAGTCGCTGATACCGGTTCGACTGCCAATGCCCTTTTTGGCGCTGGCGCCGCAGCCTGAAGCTGCTGTGCAATCAGCTCTTGTGCCGAAACAGGCGCTACATCAGGAACTTCATCTTCGAAGGTTTCTCCTGCATCTTGTACATTTGATTCTGGTTCGTACGAGCTCAGGATCGTCTCAGCTGAGCTTATTACTTCTGCTTCCGGTTCCAAGGCTTCTGTTTCATTTGATTCTGCCGTTTGCTCCATTGCCGTATCGTTCCATTCGTCCGGTTCATACATTTGGTCCATCTTATTTTCTGTATCCGAAGCGCCTGGAAACAATTCGGAAAAAATATCGCTGGATCGGATCAAAAGATCGTCATTATTTTGAGGTGCAGCTGAGCCATCCGGCTCTGCCATCGTTTTATTTTGTTCCGTATCATCGGGACTACTTGGCTGCAAAGCCACTTTACGGTTTGTAATGGGAATAATATTATCGATAGTTTCCAATTCTGCACCCGTTTTCGCAGCAGGAAACGGCATCGCTTCTGTGTATTCCATGCCTGCCGCAGCCAAATTTTGCTGTATCTGTGGTTCTTCCTGCCGCATTGGCTGATTCTGCCGCATATTTACCCTATCTGACTCAGTTGGACGCGGTTGATTCATCATATAGATTGGGAAGTCCTGCAGCAGTGCCGGATCCGGTCGTATTTCATTTAAGTTATCCGAAGCACCGGATCCGGTTGTATTTTTCAGACTGGTATCTATCGATACCCCGCTTACTTTGTTATCCATGCGCCGCTGTCTGCGTTCCTGATATTGCCTGTGCTGACGGATCGTTTCATTTTTTGCCGAATCATATACTTTTCTGCTTCCAGATTGAATCGGCTTCCATAAAGAACGCTGCGTCACAAGCACCATACAGATAATAAGCATAATAATATCAATCACATAAGCACTGATCGTACCCAAATGCGGCCGAATGAGCCATGTAAGCAAGCCACCTATCAATCCGCCGCCAAACTTATGATCTGCGGCCCACAAATAAGAATCCAAAGGTGTTTTCACCTGGCTGTCCCCGCAGACTAACTCTAGAAACATACAGACAAAAACAAAAAATCCAAAAGCTGCCGCAGCTTTTATCATTGCAGCCCTGTTATTCTGATTCGCAATGATAAACGCTGTTCCGGCAAACAGCAAAATCGGAAATATGTAAGCAGTCAATCCAAACAGGCCGAAAAAAATGCTGCTGAAAAAATTGCCCACTGCTCCTGCAATTCCAAAATTACTGATAAATAAAATAATCGATATCGCAAGTACAGCCCAAAGTATTACTTCGTTTTTAAACGATGCAGCCGGATTGCTATTGTTATCGGATGTTGATGAGGAACGTTTTTTTGCCATTTCATTTCTCCGTTTCTAATAAAATTCCACCCATGCTTCCAGAACCATTCATCGTAATTGCAGCATATTACGCAAGTACAAAATAAGCACTGATCGAAATAACACCTATGATTAAGCAGTAAATAGAAAAGATCGTATATTTCTTTTGCCTTACTACATACAACATAATTTTAATACAGATATAACCAACAATTGCCGCCACAAGCGTGCCAACCAAATAGTATATCCATTCTGTAGACGTAATTTGTTCGTTTCCCAAGTCAAACAGCTGCAATACAACAGATCCCAGAATCGCCGGAATTGACATAATAAAAGAGTACTTCACTGCAAATTTGCGGTCAAATCCACTTAACAGACATGCCGTAATCGTAGTGCCGGAGCGGGAGATACCAGGCAGCGTTGCAAATCCCTGACAAATGCCAATGATAAACGCATTTGTATAACTGACATGTTTTGGCGTCTTGCTTCCTTCTTTACAACGGTCAGCAATAAAAAGCAATACCGATGTAATAATTAGGCAGATACCCGGTACAATCAAAATCGTAGATGCCTGTTCAATTAAATCTGACGCTGCCACTCCAATCATACCCGTGGGAATTGTAGATACAATCACAAGCATCACAAACTTACGATATCCATTACAAATGATTCTGCGGTACTGTTTTCCCTTATTTCCGGAAAGTCTTGCCACCGCAGTTCCTACATTGATGAAAAAATCACCAATAATTCCAAAACCTTCACAGATCATTTTCCAGATATCCCGAAAATAAACGGCAAAAACAGCTATAAGCGTACCAAAATGCAGCAAACAGTCAAACAACAATCCTGTTTCTTCCAAATCGAACGCAATCTGAAATAAAGCAAGATGACCGGAACTGCTGACTGGCAAAAATTCAGTAATCCCCTGAATAAGCCCCATAATAATTGCTTCCAATAATGACATAGTATGCCTCCCTACTAACAGCAAAAAACGAAAACGGGATGTTTTCGCTTTCTGCTGTAAAAAATCATATGAAATTATATTACCATATCCTGGAGGAAATGTCATGGACTTTTAGCAATTTAGAAAAAATTTAGCCTTGTTTTTTTTGCGCAATCATCTGATGCAATTTCTGCAAAGCATCTTTCATTCCTCCTACTTCACGTATAATTCCTTCTTTTACTGCTTCTTTGCCTACAAGTA
This sequence comes from uncultured Eubacterium sp., assembly GCA_910584345.1. Classification (GTDB taxonomy): domain Bacteria; phylum Bacillota; class Clostridia; order Lachnospirales; family Lachnospiraceae; genus Eubacterium_J. The sequence continues at coordinate 33,191 of CAJTZX010000015.1, forward strand.
TCGTTCCAAGATCTTTGGTCAGCATTGTTGTATTCATCATAAGCTTTTCCAGCCGGTCTTCTTTTGCATCGCAATGAGAAGCGATAAAGCCTATAATACGGTTTTGCATCTGCTTAAAATAATCGTAGGTAGGCGGCGCTCCGATGACCATACCATTCATGCGGACTGGGTGAATGACCATTGTGCCTGTCGGAACGATAAAGGAGTAATTTGTTGACACAGCAAGCGGTACTCCTATGGAATGGCTGCCGCCCAGTACTAAAGATACGGTAGGTTTGCTTAACGAAGCGACCATTTCTGCAATTGCAAGACCGGATTCGATGTCTCCGCCGACTGTATTCAGCAAAAGCATCACTCCGTCAATGTTATCTGCATCTTCAATTTCTGCCAGCTTCGGTAGAACATGCTCATATTTTGTCGTTTTGGTATTAGAAGAAAGACATTCGTGTCCTTCGATCTCTCCGATGACGGACAACAGGTAAATTCTATGATGGTGAAAATTTTCCTCAAGTGTAACCGCACCGTTATTTTTTATATTTTCATTATCTGAAAGCTCCGTTTCCAGTTCTTCCTTTTTTTCTTTTACATCGCTCATACAGATCCCTCACTTACGTTTTTCTTCAGTATGTGCGAATCGTTTTGTATTATTCCTCCTGCAAAAAACGAATAATATTTTTATGGATCATGCAAAAAATAAGGCTGCAAGAAATAATTTCTTTATACCAAATATAAAATACTTTCTTTAAATACTTTCTTTGATATAAAACAAAATTTTTTCCGGCAGCCTTTCCTAGAGCGTGTTCTAGCTCACATTGATATATCTATTTATCCCCAATCAGATAATTATACAACCCTTCATATTTAAACTTAGAAGCATTCCATGAAAAATCTTTTGCCATACCACGATCAATCATATGGTTCCAGTCTTTTTTCATATCATAAAATACTTTCTTTGAATAATTAATGACTTTTAACATTTCTTCTCCATTGTAATTTGAGAAGGAGAATCCGTCACCTTTATCTTCGTATTCGTTAAACGGCTCTACGGTATCTTTTAAACCGCCTGTCTCACGTACAATCGGAGCTGTACCATAACGGAAAGAAATCAGCTGTGTCAGTCCGCATGGCTCAAACTGTGACGGCATTAAGAATGCGTCTGCTGCCGCATACAGTTTATGTGCCAAATCATCAGAATAACAGATATTTGCAGATACGCGATCGCCATATTTCCAGGCATAATGGCGGAACATGTTTTCATATCCCGGATCTCCGGTACCGATCACGACAAACTGTGTATAGTCATCTACAATACGATCGATTACATAGTTGATTAAATCCAGTCCCTTCTGATCTGTCAGACGGGAAATCAGACCAATCATAAATTTCTTCTTATCTACTGCCAGACCTAATTCTTCCTGAAGCTTGATCTTGTTATTGAATTTCTTCTTACGCCAGTTGCTTGCATCATAATTGCAGTAAATCTTCGGATCGGTAGCAGGATTATATACATCATAGTCAATCCCATTGACAATTCCCTGCATATCCAAATGTCTTGCAGATAACAGACCGTCAAGTCCTTCTCCATAAAAAGAAGTCTGAATTTCCTGCGCATATGTATCACTAACTGTTGTAATGTAATCTGCATAAACAAGGCCGCCTTTTAACATACTGGCATCTTTATTAAACTCCAGCTTATCCGGTACAAATAGATTATTTGTCAGACCGCTCAAGCCCTGGAATACTTTTTTATCCCAAATACCCTGGAATTTCAGATTATGAATCGTCATAATAGATTTCATGCCCCAATAGAACATATCGCCCTGAAATTCATTTTTTAAATATACTGGGATCAGACCCGTCTGCCAGTCATGGCAATGTACTAGATCCGGCTGGAAGTCAATGGCCTTTAACATGGATAATACTGCTTTGTCAAAGAAAATAAATTTCTCAATATCATAACGGATATCACCATAAGGAACCGCGCAGTTAAAATATTCCTGATTATCGATAAAATAAAAGGTAACACCGTCCAGCTCATATTTAAGAATCCCTACATATTTTTCAGGAAGCATTGGCCCAGTGCCCATATAGAAATGTGTCACATACTCAAACTGATTTCTGAACTTTTCTGGAATACATGTATAATTTGGAATTACAACACGTACATCCCAGTATTCTTTGTCAAACTCTTTCGGTAACGCCCCGCATACATCTGCAAGTCCGCCGGTCTTAATAAACGGTACACATTCGGATGCTGCAAAAAGTATTTTTTTCATAAATAGCTCCTCCATATTGATTTTCATTTATAGTAAAATATTATTCATCCCAGTTATGATATACGGTCTGCACATCATCGTCCTCTTCCAGCATATCCAGAATCTTCTGGATATTTGCAAGGTCCGACTCCTGTTCCAAAGTCACATACGTCTGAGGAATCATCGTTACTTCTGCCTGTGTCATTACAATGCCCTGATCTTTTAATGCATCGCGTACTGCAGGAAATTCTGCCGGATCTGTCGTGATCTCAAAGCTGTCTTCTTCTTCCGCAAAATCTTCCGCACCTGCATCCAATGCCAGCATCATCAAATCATCCGCTTCCATCTCGCACTCTTCTTTGTCGATCAAAATCTGTCCTTTTTTGTCAAACATGTAGGATACGCATCCTTGTGTACCGATGCTGCCGTATCCTTTCGTAAAACAATTGCGTACATTTGCTGCCGTACGGTTTTTATTATCGGTCAGCGCATCAACAATAATAGCAGTTCCTCCTGGGCCATAACCTTCATAGGTAACCACTTCATAATTTACATTATTGGAATCTCCGGCTGCTTTTTTGATGCCCCGGTCAATGGTATCGTTTGGCATATTGTTTGCTTTTGCCTTTGCGATTACATCACGCAGCTTGGAATTGTTAGCCGGATCCGGTCCGCCTTCTTTCACGGCAATTGCAATTTCACGGCCAATCATCGTAAATGTTTTTCCTTTTGCAGCATCATTTTTTTCTTTTTTATGTTTGATATTTGCAAACTTGGAATGTCCTGACATATATAAATCCTCTTTTCTGTTTAAGTACTCATTTCCACATGATTATATTTTATCATTTCATCCGACAGATGACAAGAATTATCTGGTTTTATTCTTTTTTAATCTGCACGGTCTGGATCATTTTGTTTTCTACTTTCGTCACATGAAAATGATATCCGTCTGCATGTACGGAAAATGTTTCTCCATCGGACGGTATCCGATCAATCATCGCGATTAAATATCCGTTGAGCGTATCATAATCCTCCTCCGGCTCCATCTTTAATACATCCACAACATCATCAAATGCAGCCATCCCATGCATGAGAAAACTTCCGTCCGGCTGCTGTTCGATCAGCTTCTTTTCTTTATCATGCTCATCGAAAATATTGCCGACAATTTCTTCCAAAATATCTTCTAAGGCAACAAGGCCGGATGTCTGCCCATACTCGTCGACAACAATGACCATGTGGGCTTTTTTCGCCTGCATCTTCTGAAACAGGTCGCTGATTTTGCGTGTTTCGGGAATAAACTCACTTTGGGAAAACATCCCCTCGATATCTTTGATCTGCCAGCTTAAATATTCTTCTTTTCTGCTGAATGCCATGACTTCCTTGATATGTAGGATTCCAATAATATTATCAATATCATCCAAAAATACCGGAAATCTGGAATATGGCTCACACAATACCCGGTCAAGCGCCTGCTGCAGGTTCATCGTTCCATCCAGTGCGCAAATATTTGACCGATGCGTCATAATGTCTTTTGCTTCTTTGTCGGTAAACTCAAAAATATTTTGGATCATTTCCACTTCATTCGCCTGTAATACACCGGTTTCCTGTCCTTCATTGACCATGGAAATGATTTCCTGTTCTGTAATTTTTTCAGCATTTTTCCGGTTCAATTTTTTCAAAAAATCACTGAACCAATTATTTTTTTCAGCGTAACTTAACTTGGGACTCGCGCCATCGTCCATAAAACTCTCTCTCCTTTTTGTAAATCCTATGATTACGGTCTTAGGTATCAATAATAAAATATCATTTCTTGCAGATTACGTCAAGCTATGTAGCGTTTAATTGCAGACTGACACATAGCGCCTTGTCGATTTTTTTCATAATCTCCCCATCCAGATGACAAACTTTATCTTTTAATCTTCTTTTATCGATCGTACGCAGCTGCTCCAGCAAAATCACCGAATCTTTTACAAGTGCATAACGACTGCTGGATAATTCTACATGCGTCGGCAGCTTTGCTTTGTTCATCTGTGAGGTAATGGCTGCACAGATGACCGTCGGGCTGTGCAGATTGCCCACATCGTTTTGGATAATCAGCACCGGACGTACACCGCCCTGTTCAGAGCCTACGACCGGTCTTAAGTCAGCATAATAAATATCTCCACGTCTTATTAACATCTCTTTCACTCCACAAAATAGGTTATACGGTGAGTATTACCAGTTTTATCGAGTGTATTCATGTTATCAAATTTATTCAATTTAGATTTTTATCCGGCTCAGGTAATGCCATGCCATTTTTATAATAAACTCTTGGAATTCTTTTGGAAAGGCAGCATGTAAACTCATAATGAAATCTTCCGGATAGTTGTGCAAGTGTTTCCAATGTAATCACTTCTTCACCATCTTTACCAACCAATACCACTTTATCTCCTGTTTTCACTTGCGGGATATCGGTAACGTCTACCATAAACTGGTCCATACAGACCCGCCCAACGATCGGTGCTTTTTTTCCATGTATGAGCACATATCCCTGATTCGAAAGGCTTCTTGGATATCCATCTCCATAGCCTGCGGGAATCGTTGCAATCGTCTGCGTCTTTTTTGTCGTATAAGTACCGCCATAAGAAATACTCTTTCCAGCTTCGAGCTGTTTGACATATGCTACATGACTCAAAAGCTCCAATACCGGCTGCAGATCTATCCGCTCCTTTTGCACTTCCTCAGACGGCCACAGGCCATATAAAATAATGCCTGCTCTTACAAGATCCATATGCGTCTGTGGTAAATCAATAATGCCTGCACTGTTCGCACAGTGACGATACGGAATATGAATGCCCGCAGCTTCCGTCATTTTTATCATCTGTTCAAACTGTATAAGCTGCTCGTTGGCTGCAGATTTGTCTGCTTCATCTGCCCGGGCAAAATGTGTAAAGATCCCTTCTGGTATTATATGCGGCAAAGAGGCAATCTGAGCAATTATTTTTACACTTTCTTCCTTTGCCTGCATGCCGATACGGTTCATACCCGTATCTATTTTTATATGTATCAAAACATCTTTGTTTAACTTTTGTGCGTCTTTTGCTAACTGCTCTGCCATCTCCTGCGTAAACACAGTCAGGCGGATCTCCTGTTCGATCAGCTGTGGATAATGTTCTGGAAACACATATCCCAATATAAGTATCGGCTTTTGGATTCCATGACGGCGCAGCTGCAGCGCTTCCTCTGCGGTTGCAACCGCAAAACCATACAGATATTCTACCGGCTCTAGTTCCGTTGCAATCGGAATTGCACCATGCCCGTATCCATCCGTTTTAATGACAGCGATTACTTTTGTATCAGGTTTTATCAGCTTGTAAACAGCATTAAGATTATGCCTTGCTGCATCCAGATCTATTTTTGCATAAATGCGGTTATTTGGATTCATCCTACTATCCTCTGTTTATTTATATCATGTTATTTCATACGATCTGCTTTCGGCCATCGTTCGAAAAACAGTGCCTACAGCATTTAAAATGTCTCTGGCAAGAACACTGTAACTTCCTTTCTGCTCTGCTGCGGCTTCTCCGGCCATTCCATGAAGATATACGCCCATATATGCCGCAGCTTCCGGCTTCATACCTTGTGCTGCCAAAGCTGCGATCAATCCGGTAAGTATGTCGCCGCTGCCGCCTTTTGCCATCGCATGGCAGCCGGATGTATTCAGCCAGGTACCAGACGGGCCGGCTGTTACTGTTACGGCATCTTTTAGCACACAGATCAAATCATATTGTTTTGCAAATTGCTCTGCAGCATTTCTCAGATTATTTAAAATATCCGATACCTGCTTCTTGCACAATCTGGCCATTTCGCCCGGATGCGGCGTTATAATAAGCTTTGCAGATGTCGTTTTGAAAATCTCTGGCGTTTTTGCAGCAATATTCAGCGCATCCGCATCTGCAATAACCGGAATGTCCGCATTTGCAAACACCTGTTCTGCAATCTGGCATGCACATGCTTCTGTTCCAATTCCCGGGCCAATCGCAATCACATCCGCCCATGCGATCGCATCTGCAAGTAATTTGCTCAAATCATTACCTTCCTGTCCGCAGGCATAGGTTGACAAAATCGCTTCCGGAAGCGTACTTTGCAAAATAACGCGGTTAGTCTCAGGCGTAAACACTCTGACAAGCCCGCAACCTGCTTCATAGGCAGCCTGTGCACAAAATAATGCAGCGCCTGCCATATTTGTACTTCCGGCAATGACAAGCACCCGTCCGAATGTTCCTTTATTCGATCGGTGTGGCCTTTTCGGTATTTCCTTTAAATCCTGCGGTTCGAGTGCAAAACAGGTTGGATTTCGCTCCAGCCAGCTTTCATCCGTAATGCCAATGTCAGCAATAACGACTTTGCCGCACAGCTCACATCCAGGATACAAAATCTGCCCCGCCTTCTCATACGCGAATGTAACAGTTAAATCAGCAGAAAAAAAGGTCTCATATGGCTTGCCGTCATCAGCGGATACACCGCTTGGCATATCAACAGCAATTTTATAGCCACCCAGCTGATTCATTATCTGAATCCACTCGGCATAAATTCCTGCCGGCGCCCGGGATAAGCCGACACCAAACAATGCGTCAATGACACCGTCATAGAAAAACTGCTGTGGAATCTGCTCCGTTATCTTTATGCCGTATCTTTCCAAAATATCCCGCTGCATTTGATTCTCCTGCGTACGTTTTCCATGATCCGGTGCCTGGACGACAACTACCTCATATCCACGCTGATGCAAAAGTCTCGCCACGGCAAGGCCATCCGCTCCATTATTGCCGCTGCCGCATACAATTAAGATACGACCTGCCGCAGGTATGATTTTTACAGCTTCTTCCATCACACAAAGAGCTGCCCGTTCCATCAATACGATAGCAGGCACTCCAAAATATCTGATCGTATTGCTGTCACAAAATTTCATTTCCTCGCTGTTTACAATCCGCTTCATCTTTCCTCTCCCATCGATGGCGCTCATCAGCAGCTTTCATTTTCTTTGCTGCGCAGCATATTATAAGACAGCTGCATAAGGCTGTCTGACAGATGCACATTTTCCACGACAACATTTTTATCCATTAGATCCAAATCTACATGGGCAAAGTTCCAGATCGCCCGTATTCCAAGCTGTACAAGACGATTTGCAATCGAGTCCGCCGAATGTTTCGGCATCGTAAGCGCTGCAATATCAATCTGATTCGCCTCTGCAAACGACTCCAGCTCTTCCAGCATCATAATCGGAATCCCCCGAAGCGAATGTCCTTTCAGATTTGGATTGACATCAAACAGTCCGATAATGACAAACCCCAGTTTTTCAAATTTACTGTAATTGGCTAACGCCTGTCCCAGATTTCCGGCACCGATAACAATAATGTTATGCTGTTGCTGCAATCCTAAAATCCTGCCGATTTCATCATATAAGTACTGCACATTATAGCCATATCCCTGCTGTCCGAATCCGCCGAAATTATTTAAATCCTGCCGAATCTGAGATGCGGTTACCTTCATCTTTTCACTCAGCTCATTGGAAGAAATCCTTTCCACCCCTTCATCAAGCAGATCTCCTAAATAACGATAATAACGCGGCATCCTGCGGATCACCGCCTGTGAAATTTCTTTACCCAATACTGTTTCCCCTTATATTTTTTTAAATATCTTCCATTAATTATATAAATAACTTAGTCATTTGTCAAATCTTCCCATTTACAATATAACATTTCCAATTCTTCTTCCTTTTGGCTGATCGATGTATGCAGCTCCATGACTTTTGCGGAAATCACAGCCACCTCTGGTTTCGCCATTTCTTCTTCGAGCTCTTTTTTTTCCGCTTCCAGCTGTTCAATGCGGCTCTCTACCTTGTGCAGCTCATTTTCAAGCTTACGCTGCGCAGCCTGCTCCAGCTTTTTTTGTTTCCAATCTTCTTTTCCGCTCGTACCTTTTACAGGCGTTTTATTCAGCTCTTCTTTTTCACCCAAGACGGTGCCTTTTAACTGCGCAGCACGCTGAACGTCCTTTTTTTCCAGATAATAATCATAATTTCCGATATAATTTAAAATCTGGTGTTCATGCAGATCTAAAATTCTCGTAGCGGTCTTATTAATAAAATATCGGTCATGTGAAACAAACAATACGGTTCCTTCGTAATGTACAAGCGCATGTTCTAAAATTTCCTTGGAAGTAATATCTAAATGGTTCGTCGGCTCATCCAAAATGAGAAAATTAGCTTCTGAAAGCATTAGTTTTGCCAGCGACACCCGTCCACGTTCGCCGCCGCTTAAATCACCAATCCGTTTAAACACATCATCGTTTGTAAATAAAAATGCAGCCAGCACATTTCGAATCTGTGTATTCGTAAGATGCGGATAATCGTCCGAAATCTCTTCGAACAATGTCTTTTCCATATGAAGCACCTGATGCTCCTGATCGTAATATCCAATATGCACATTCGTTCCCAGTGTAATTTCTCCTGCGTCTGCAGGCAAAACTTCATTAATAATCTTTAAAATCGTCGTTTTTCCAGTCCCATTATTGCCGATCAGGGCGACCCGCTCTCCACGCAAAATGGAAAAATCCACCTGTTCAAACAGTTGTTTTCCATCAAACGATTTTGCCAGATGTTCTACCTTCATCACATCATTGCCGCTTGTAATACATGGCTCCAGGCGCAGATGAATATCTGTAAATTCTTCTGTCGGCTTGTCCAGACGTTCGATTTTATCCAGCATCTTTTCCCTGCTTTCCGCACGTTTGATTGATTTTTCACGGTTAAATGATTTTAATTTTGCAATCACTTCTTCCTGATGACGGATTTCCTGCAGCTGATTATAATAAGCGCGCAGCTGAGCGGCGCGTACCTGTGCCTTTTTCCCGGCATATACCGTATAGTTGCCTGTATAGCTCGTTACCTGATGCTGAAACACTTCAATTACTTTCGATACTATTTTATCCATAAAATAACGATCGTGCGAAACGATCAGTACGGCGCCTTTATAATTCAGCAAATAGGTTTCCAGCCATTGAATTGATTCCATGTCTAAATGGTTCGTTGGTTCGTCTAACAGCAGAATATCCGGTTTTGTTACGAGCAGCCTCCCAAGTGCGACCCGCGTTTTCTGTCCTCCTGATAACTGTTCCTGCGTTTTTCCAAAATCTTCTTCCGCAAAGCCAAGTCCATTTAAAACACCTGTGACTTCACTGCGGTAAGTATAACCATCTGCCAGTTCAAACTGATGGACAAGGCGTTCATATTTTTCCATAAACGCTTCCAGATCATCCGGCGAGACTGTATCCATCCGTCCTTCCATATTTCGGATTTCCTGCTCCATAGTAATGACCTGCTGTTTTGCGGAAAGTACCTCTTCATAAATTGTGCGTTCACTGTCAATAACCTGATTTTGTGCAAGGTAACCGATCGTTTTATCTTTTGCAATTGCAACTGTCCCATCATCCGGTTCCAGCTCTTTTATCATCATTTTCAGTAAAGTTGATTTTCCGGCGCCATTAATGCCGACAATTGCAGCTTTTTCATGTTCTTCCAAATGAAAAGATGCCTGTTTTATAATGACATCTGTTCCAAATGATTTTGATATATTCTGACAGGAAAGTATCATCATATGAAAACCTCCAATCTTTTTGTTTATTAGAATTTTCTTAGAAACCTGTTTCCCATTTACAGTTCCTAAGCTTACGTTTTTAAAATTTCTTTTGCAATATATTTTAATACGATATTTCCAGCTCTATGGTCCTGCGTTTTTTCCAGCTGTAGAATAAAACATGTTTCCTGATCTGTTCCTACTATCATCTGATCGATAGAAACGTCGAGCATTCTGCTCAGCAAATATATATTATCCAAATTTGGCAGCGACTTTCCTTCAAACCAGGCATAGACAGACTGTCCGCCAATACTCAGGCGCTCTTGTATCCGCCTGACTGAAAACCCCCGCTCCATGCACAGCTGTTTAATTTTGTTTCCTGTTCTTTCCGTATCGATGCTAATGCGGCGATTCTGATTTACCTTCAAAACAGCGCTTTCCATCTGGTGATCTCTTAAGCATACCAAATACTCCGGCAGATTCGTATATTTCCAACCGGGCATTTCCGTATCCATTTGGTTTTGTACTGGTATTTGTCTGATCGTTTTTTTCATGTCCGCTTTCTCCTCAAGAAGCAGCATTTTTGCTGCGGTTGTACAAAAAAATAAGCACAGAAGAGCCGACAATTAACAGATACCCGGCAAAACTGTACGAATCCGGTATCTCACCAAACAAAGCAAATCCAAACACCGAAGCAAAAATAATTTGCGAATAATCATAAATAGAAATCTTTTTGGCAGGTGCGTACGTGTAAGCTGCCGTAATAGAAAACTGCCCACCGGCAGCACATAAACCAGCCAAAAGGAGCACTGCCTGCTGGCGCAATGTCATCGGTGTAAAATGCAGCACAATCCATGGAATGACTACCAAACAGGAAAACAGGGAAAAGTAAAAAACAATCACCGGCCCTTTTACTCCTATCGTACCAAGTTTACGTACCATCGTATATGCAATTCCTGCTCCCAACCCGCCGAATACGCCAATCAACGCTGGAACTGGTGCTGCTCCTTCAAACCCCGGTTTTACAATAAACAAACATCCACCAAAAGCCGTCAGCACACAAATCGCCTGAAAAGGCAGGATCTTTTCTTTTAAAAGTAAAAAAGAAAAAAGAACGGCAAAAAACGGAGACAACTTATTTAAAATAGACGCATCTGCAATGAGCAAGTGATCGATCGCATAAAAATTGCAAAGAATCCCAACCGTACCGAAAAAACACCGTAAAGCCAGAGGCACACATGCCTCCTTCCCTACCCGCAGCGATATATGCTTTCGATATACAACAGTCCCGGAGATCACAGCTGCAACAAGGTTACGGTAAAAACTCTTCTGTACCGACGGTATGTCGCCTGCAAGCCGGACACATACATTCATACATGCAAAACAAAATGCGGAAATAATAATCATTGTGATGCCGCGGATATAATTGTCGTGTTTTGAATCATTCATTTTTTCATCCTGCCTTCTTACCTGACGTCCTGTTTTGAATCAGTGCTTTTTTCATCTTTTGATAAGACATCCTCCCTGTCAGATCTTTATATTTCCCTGATTTGATAAACGAACCATATTTTTCAGGTGAAATTTTCTGATTGCCATAATAATAATACGATTGCTTTGCCTCTTCTCCTTCATCAGGTACGCCATTGTGATTCTTATCTGTAAAATTCATCTGCTTGATTTCCTTTGGATAACGGCTTAGGATCTTATGATTTTTCATCTTTCCACAAAAGATATAACGAATCGCTCCGGCAAAATCACTGTTATAATTCAACAGAAAATTTTTCTTTGGCAGATATTCATAGCCAGGATTCCCCATTACCCCATATCCCCATCGATCTATTACCTGATACACTTTTCCATCATTTTTATCAAACGTATACATGCTCACCCAATACCCATCCAGTCCCGCAACCAGTTCCGGTATGTCATCATTATCAAAATAAATCAAATCATACGTATAAGCTTGATAAGGCGTAAATTCTGACGAATACTCTGCCTTAAGCTTTGTATCTTCTTTGTGCAGAGCTTTTACGGTTTTCATATAGGCATCCGCCCACTCCGTATGTTCTTCTGCATTTACAGCTGTCATACGGCAAAAACTGACATTCAAAAACACTGCAAAAAACAAAATCCCTTTGATCCATTTTTTTCTCTTCATATATTTATCACCAGCTCCATTTCTACCACTCTTAAAAACTTAACACCTTCCCAGCCTCAAGCAAAGGCTTACGGCAGCCGTCTGCATCCATATAATACACATCCTTTCGGTGAATCTGTACCGCAAACGGATCATACACAATGCCAAGAAACTGAAAAAACGACTCCAACACCAGTTCCGGTTTTACATTATCCGTACTTCCGCTGCATACATTTAAGTAAAACGCCGGACGGTTAAAATACTTCTCCTGCGGCTGCAATATCTGAAAATCATATACCAGCTGTTTTAAATCCATCATCTTTTCACTTTTTTTCGTTTTTTTGGTCACCAAAACTTCCTCAGGCTCTTGAAAAAACTGATGCAGCTTTTGTTCCAGTTCTGTTTGATCTGCAAGCTGCGTGGGCATTTCATACTCCTGTTTATACCAAATCTCATAATCAGCCGCACATACGACAGACATTGCTGTTTTGGCCTTATCATCAAGCTGCACATATCCGGTAATCTCCATCCCTTCCGGCATAACTGCATTCAAAGCCTCCATCGCAGTCTGGGTTGACTTGGAAGTATGCACTTCAATATCCAGATATTCTCCATCACTCGTAACGCCGACACCAAGAGGCGCTGCAAAAGACATAATCTGATGCGGGCTAAACCCTTCGGAGTAACAAATATCAATCCCACTCATTCGGACAGCCTTTTGAAAAAAACGCATGACATCCAGATGTCCGATAAACTTCATCACACCCTTTTTACGAAATTTGATTCTGATTTTCAACGCAGACACCTCCTCCATACTGGTTTGCTCCGCACCCGCTGCACTGCATCCGGCAGTTTTTGGTAACTTCTCCTTGTTTCGAGCGTCTCCATTCCCGCAGCAGGTATTCTTTCGTCACGCCGTCGTCTATAAAATCCCATGGAAATATTTCATCTTCCATGCGTTCACGCATCGTATAAAAATCCGTATCAATGCCTGCTTTGGCAAACGCACGCTGCCAACGGTCATGATTATAAAATTCTGACCAGGAATCAAACAGCGCCCCATCTTCATAGGCATAACGAATGGCCTGTGCCATTTTACGGTCGCCACGTGCCAAAATACCTTCCAATACAGATACATCTGTCTCATGCCAGTTATATTTGATGCTTTTTCGATTCAGCTGTTCTTTTACAGCATCATTCACGACTTTTGCCCGTCTTTGATACTCTTCTTTCTCATACATTCTCGCCCACTGAAACGGCGTAAATGGCTTTGGAATAAAAAACGAAGTACTGACTGTAATCTGACATTTTCCGTTTCTCTTCTCCTTTGGAATCTCATAATAGCGCACAGCGATCTTATTTGCAAGCTCGGCAATAGCACGCATATCCTCATCCGTTTCCTGCGGCAGCCCAAGCATAAAATACAGCTTAACCTTCTGCCAGCCGCCTTCAAACGCCAAACCCGCACCATGCAAAATATCTTCTTCCGTAAGCCCTTTATTAATCACATCCCGCATATGCTGAGAACCAGCTTCCGGCGCAAATGTCAGACTAGATTTGCGAATATCCTGCACCTTGCTCATCACATCCAAGGAAAATGCGTCAATCCGCAGCGACGGCAGCGATATATTGACTCCCTTATCTTTAAAGTGATCGATCAAATAGTTCACAAGCTCTTCCAGCATCGAATAGTCACTGGAGCTTAACGAAGTCAAAGAAATTTCATCATATCCAGTACTGCGCAGCATTTCATCCGCATACTGTTTTAACACTTCCACATTTTTTTCACGGGTCGGACGGTAAATCTGCCCTGCCTGACAAAACCTGCATCCCCGGATACACCCGCGCATCAGCTCTAAAACGACACGATCCTGCGTAATTTTAATAAAAGGAACGACCGGCTTTGTCGGATAAACCGAACCAGAAAAATCCATAACCAGCTGCTTTTGTACTTTTTCGGGCACTCCAGGCGTATTTGGAACCATTTTTTCAATCGTACCATCCGCTTTGTAATATACATCATACAAAAGCGGCACATAAATTCCCGGAATGGAAGCCGCATGTACTAAAAATTCCCGTCTAGACCACCCTTCCCTCTTGGCCTGTTTATATAAATCAAACAACGGGTCGTAAGAAATCTCCCCTTCTCCAATGTATATCAAATCAAAAAACGCCGCAACTGGCTCCGGGTTATAAGTGCAAGGCCCGCCGCCTATTACAATCGGCATCTGTGCAGTACGATCTGCCGCCAGCAACGGAAGGTGCGCCAAATCTAAGATCTGCAAAATATTTGTATAGCACATCTCATATTGCAGCGTAATGCCGATAAAATCGAATTCACTCAAAGAGTCCTGTGATTCCAACGCAAACAAAGAGATGTCCTTTTCTTTCATAATCCGATGCAGATCCGGCCAGGGAGAAAATACACGTTCGCACCATACATCTTCTCTGCGGTTAAACATTTCATATAAAATCTTCATACCAAGGTGAGACATGCCGATTTCATACACATCCGGAAAACACATGGCGAAACGGATTTCCACATTATTTTTGTCTTTCATTACCGAATTTACTTCATTCCCAATGTACCGGGCAGGCTTCTCGATTTTCAGTAATGTTTCATCATTTAAAGCTGGTTTTCTCATAGTTCTCCTTTCCTTTTTATCTATATACCAAAAGATAATCTTCTTTCCTTTTCGATTTTCATAAAAATAGCTGTTTTTTATAATTTAGTTCACTGACAGCAAACAGAAGAATACATTTTGAAACAGTATTCCAGACCGCCATATTATATACTTTTTAAGGAAGGAGTTCAAGCAAATCTTTCTCCGATACAGGAATATCAAATACAAAATCTGTTTCAGGGAGAATATCTGTCATAAACTTGACACTGTCTGCAAAAAAAGACAAGGTATTTGTCTTTCTATACCTTGTCTTAAAAACTGTATCTCTATCAAAAAATAACTTTCTACTGCATATTCCTCCATAATGGACATTTTTCAACACTCTGCTTCCGGCAGTTCAAAAAACAACGCTTTTTGCTGCCAGTGATAAAATATATTTTGAACTCTTACTCTTTTTTCAATTCATCTAAATACTTACTTTTTTCTTCTTCAGGAACTTTCAGTCCTTTCATTGCCTGCTCTACTGACCACCCCATCGTTTCCATAAGATTCCGGATCGAAAGAAGAATTCCTTTCTCAATCCCTTTCTCAATCCCTTTCTTAATTCCTTTTTCTTCAACGCCTTTACTCAAATTACACATAATAGACACCTCTCTTTCTAATGTCTTTGTCATTTCAATAGAAAAATCATTCTGCAATATCTCTTTCTTTTCATTTACTTCACGATCCGAAGAAAGTAAAACTTCTAATAATTTTAAAATGCCTGAAACATTTTCGTCTTCAGAATCACCTAAACATATCATAATTGCTGTTAGCAGATCATAATTTTCTTTTCTTTCCGAACAACTGCCAATTAACTGTTCTTCTTTCATTGAATATCTGTTTATACTGTTTTTTCTATATTTAGGCGGGTTCATACAAATCCAAATGCTGTATACTTTCTTTATTTTTTCATAATGCGCATCTGAAAATTCAACGCCATACTGCGAAGATATTAATCTGCTGCAATAATAAATGCCCCTTTTTATAACTGGATAACCCGGATAAAAATCATTTTGCGCTTCAATATTTATGATCAATCGAATTTTTTCTTTCGATACCGGAGCCTTCGCACAGAAACGAATATCATAGGTAACGATTCCTTCATAAATAGAAGTGTCTTCTGTCGCTCCATTTACTATTTGCTCTTCTGATAGCCGCTCATCAATGTTTACAGACACATCTGCAACGTCTGGCTCTCCTTCTATATAATTCTCTATAATTTCCTGAATCTCACAATCTCCATATTCCTGCAAACAACTTTTCATAATCCATGCCAGTATCGCCTTATTTGCAAGAAGCCGCTTACATGCCGCATCATAGGATGCTTTATCTCCTGCGGAGCTTATATTTTTCGCCAGTATATTTTCAACCTTCAATCTATATTCACCTGCCTGATTCCTCATTTTCTTATTTTATCATACACGAAAAAAAAATGCCACTTATATTTCTTTCTCATCCATTTCCAATCCCTTCATCTATATTGTTCACCAAGTTATGCTTTTTGCAGTTGTTTATATGCCATTTCTTCTTTCCTCCCATAATGCAAGAAAATCCGCACAAGTCTTGTGTCCTCCATGTTTCCTCCCACGTATAAAAAAATTGCCTGAGCGGTTAGGCTCAAGCATTACATTTCTTTTTTGAATTGCAATTCTGGGAGCAGGTCTATGATACTCAATGACATTATTAAAAGGTGATTTTTAGTGCTTTGACAGATTATTGGCCTTTTATTTTTCTTTCATATGAATATTTTTTGCATGAAGCAAATCACTGACACAATCCACCTCTGTCCAGTCATAGTCAGCAATATCTTTATAATACAGCCGAAAATCATTTTTAAATATCAGCTGTACAAGCACGTCTTCATACCATTGGTTATAATTGCCTTCTTCCACCATAGCTTCCATCTCTTTTTTCATTAACAGCGCGGAATCCCTGTCCAGTTTGGTAATCCCTGCATACTCCCCGTAATAAGATGTAAGTTCTTTGCTCATGACCAATACCCTGTTCCCTGACACCTCCACATTATAATCCCCATCCGTTTTTATGGAACTGTCCAGCAGTATAAGCGGCGCTTCCACCGGCCTGCATACAATATCGCGCATCAGAGTTTCCGACATTACAATATCCCCGTCAATCAATACAACCTGATCCGTATTCAGATATTCCTTTGCAAACCATAAGGATGCAATAGAATTAGTTACTTCATAGAAAGGGTTATGTATAAAAGTAACATTTGACAGTTCTTTTTCTATGCTTTTATGCATATGTCCGGTCACCGCAATGATGTCAGCGTCATCGTCCAGCTTTTGAATCAGCCCGACCATTCTTTGCATAAGCGTAGTATCTTTATCCAGTTTAAACATAGACTTTGGATGGCTCAGTGTCAACGGCTGAAGTCTCGTTCCCTTCCCTGCCACTAAAAAAATATAACGCATGTTATCCCTCCTCATCCTGCCATAAAAGCAGGCCGATTCTTGTCAGCTCTTTATCTGCTGGAAAACTGAGCTTTACCCCGTACTTACGAACGCTTTTTACTACCTGAACTCCTGCAGCCTCTAACGGACTCCTGGACATGTACGCATTGTTGCAGCGTTCCTTCCCGCATCCGCCTTTGCACAGCTTGCAGGAGCCGCCGATAAAAGATATCACCGTAGAACGGTGGTGTCTCCACATCCATTTTTCCAGTGAAAGTAAAAGCTTATGGAGCGTTATGCTTGATTCACTCCGTATGTCACTATAATCCACATTTTCATTAATGTCATACTTGAGAATTACAAACAAGCCACGGTCAAATTCACCAATCATCTTTTGATAGTCAATATCCGGCAGATTCGGCGGACAGCGCCAGTTATTGTTATACTTCCCGCAATAAAAACAGTTCATTTTGACATTTTCTTCAAATACCAGGTCTTTTGGATCTATCAAAATTCCCTCGGCGTCTTTTTGATTTTGTTTCAGAAAAGACATCAGTTCATTATCGTCAATCGTATTCATCATTTTCCTTATAAAAATCAGTATTTGCTCAGAAAAAGCTTTAGTTCGTCTGTCAGTGCATCATAATCTTCCAACTTCAAGTCTCCAATATGCGACACCCGAATACTGCGTTTTCCAAGCTCTCCCCCTACCGGGTTCACCATCATCTTCTTTTTATCCTTTAGATATCTGAACATATCCACCGCAATGTCTTTTTCAAATCGAATCGGGCTGATTGCATTAGATAATGGATAAGAAGGCAGATGAATTGGTAAATTTCCGATTTTCCCTCTAAAATAATTACATCTTGTCTTCACTTCCTCAAGACGTCTTTCTATCCCCTGTATTTCTATATGACGCAGCATATCATACAATTCAAAACAGATTCCAACCGCCGGTGTAAACGGTGTCTGTCCCCGCTTCATATTTAACAGGTACTCTTTAAAGTTAAAGTAAAGCGATTGGACCGAATGTTCCAAAACTTTCTGTCGTACGATTTTGTCACTTAAAATAACAACAGACAATCCGGGCGCAAGACACAACCCTTTTTGAGAACTGATAATCGTTGCATCGATATGGTACTTTTCCATATGATACTCATCACAAAGAAATGTACTGATTGCATCTACGATCAAATATAAATGGTTGCGCTCGCAAAAATCCCTGATAAGCTCAATATCATAAAGTTGTCCGGTATAAGTTTCGTGAAGGTTTACTAATAAAGCTGTAAAATCCCTATTTTCATATTTTTGAAAATGTGCTCCTGTTAATTTTTCATCCGGCTTTAACTTTAAGCCCTCATAAGGGATACCATGGATTGCGCATATTTGTTCAAATCTTTCTCCAAAAGTACCGCCGGAAATTACCAGTACCCTGTCCCTTTTGTCAAAACAGTTCATAACTGTCGCTTCCATTGCCCCGCTTCCGGGAGAAGTTAAAAATATGACTTTTGCATCTTCTTTTGCATCTGCAAACTTTTTAATGAATTTTTCATTTTCCAGCATCATTTCTGAAAATTCCGGCGTACGAAAATAGGGAACCACCTGATTTCTCACCGCAACTGTATGTGGATACATTTGTGCTGGCCCCACTGTAAATAACTTCATTTCCTGGTCTATCTCTATCTTCATTTCTTTTCTGTGACAAGCTGACCGCCTGCCTTCCTCCTTATGATCCAATAATAATCTTTTCCGTTTCCACCCTATCACAATGCGGCCATACTCTGCCGACAATACTGCTTCGTTTCACACATCCTATTTTTTTATCGCGGCTGTCTTTGCTTTTTTTGTAATTGTCTCCCATGACAAAATACTCATTTTCCGAAAGCTTCACCGCATTTTGCGCGATACCCGCATGATCGATCCTGCCTCTGCCTGACGCATCCACATCCAGCTTATGATTGACATACAAACATCCATCCACAATCTCAACCGTGTCATTTGGGACAGCTGCGATCCTTTTCACAAGCAGCGCAGGAAAGTCTTCGCATGTAAAAGCAATCACGTCTCCACGCTGAAAGTCCCGGTACCGTTTATCCAGGATAACGATTTGATATGCATGATAGGAAGGCTCCATCGATGCTCCCTGAATCAGCATGATCTGGAACCAGTTGGCAGATATTTCATAGGATAACAGGCAAATCACAGCGCAAAGGACCAGCCGTTTTTGGTATCTTGCCAAAGAGAAATGCCTGCCTGTGAAAAATCTGCCTGTATGCGTTTTCAATGTTCTTCCACTCTTATCTCATCCGATTCAACTTCTTTCTTCCTATTTTCATCGATACCCAGCTTATCGTTGATTTTTCTTTTTGCCTTCCTCCAATAAATACCAACTACGGCTCCTGCTGCAATCACAATCCCTGCAACAGCCTGAATGACATAAGTCATCACAGACGGATCAATATATGCCTGTCCGTTTGCGCCAAACAGCAGCATACAGCATATGGACGCGTATACGGCAAAACCTGCCGTCCCTAATTTCTTTTTCATAGTGTTTTCCCTTTCTTCCTCTCTTCGGCTTTCTTTTGGATTTGTCCGATGATATATTCCGCGCCGACTTTTGCGCTGCTGCCTGCATGGTAGACGTATGCATCCGCCAATCCAGCAATTTTCTCCTGATAATATTCCATAGAAGCAAACAGCTCTTCCACAACGCCTGCAGCCCGGGCAGCGTGTTCCGGTTCCAATACTTTTCCGATTTCTTCCCGCATCCAGATGTTAAACGGTTTCACAGCGATCTTTTCGTATTCTGGGTTCATAACCTTCATCGGTGTGTTTACAAACAAAACCGGCCGGTATGTCGTAAACGCATACTCATAGGCAATATCTGACCAGTCTGTAATCACAACATCTGCTTCAAACACCGTACGGTTTGAGGAAAAATCTGTCTGTATCTGTATTTCTTCCTCCTTGTCAAAGCGCTCCTTTAAGCGCTCCATTTTATCCGGCTGGTGTCTGACATGCTGCGGGTGCGGACGGACAATGACCCGGTATCCTTTGCCCCGTAAGCTTTCAAGTATTTCAAATAAACAGTTGTCCACGATGTTATCCTTTTGCCAGGAAGGCGCCACCAGTACCGTTTTTTCCCTGCGTGCACTCTCTGGCAGCTGCTTGTCCCAATCCGCATAATTTTTACGCATCCGGTCCAGCAGAGGATAGCCAAACTCCACGGTATGCTTCTTTGGCAGTCCATATGCGGTTTCTGTTTTTTCCACTTCCTCTTTTTGATGTTTCCCGGTGCAAAATACCGTATCAAAGTGATCCAGAGCCGCTTTGCGCAGCGTCAGGTTATTGCTGCCCATTCCATGCGGCACATAAATATATTCGGTGTCTTCCCGCACATAGCTCCTTTTAATATGGTAATTTTCAAGATCCGGCATTGTCATAACGACAACATCGGCGTCCATTTTCATCATAAGGGTAATCAGTTTCTTTTCTGCAATATAATACGTTTTTAACTGCTTCTGTGTCTGGCCAAGCGCAAAGACAGCGTCTTTCGGGTCACTGGTAATATAATGGATATGGATATTCGTATGGCTTAGCAAATACTCGATGATCCCCTGGTAATATTTATAAAAGCCGGAACTTTCGGAATAAAATACAAGATGCTTGTTTACAACAGAGAAAAATCTCTGATAATCCGCCCTTTCCCGTCTGCTTTCCTCATCATGGAAGCGTCTTTTCTTTTTGCCGCCAATCTGTTCTAACCCCTTAAGAGCCTGCCTGCTTTTTTCCAGCTGTCCATAATCAATGAAATCTTTGGGGTTGATGCACCAGTTCAGTAAATAAAGCTGTACAACGGCCATAAGGTTACTTGCAATCCAATATAGTGCGACTCCTACCGGCACAAACCAACCTAAATATACGGACAAAGCGACAGAAAGCAACATCATGCCATATTTATTTCGTTTTGACTGTTCCGCCTGGAGCACATTGCTTGCATTTTGCGCTGCACATAAAACCCAAGCTGACAAGCCTGCCAAAATGGGTGATAACAGCAGCATGCCTCTTGTATCGTTCGGCACCAGGCTTAAACGCAGGCCAAAAAAGTCCATATGGATTTTAGGATCTCTTATCCCTGCCTGAATCACATGAACAAGCCCCAGCAGCAGGATAATTTGAACCGTTAACGGCACAACGGAAACAAACGGATTGTATTTTTCCCTTTTAAAAATCTTGGACTGTTCCTCTGCGATCATGTCCTTATCTCCAAAATATTTTGCCTTTATGAAATTCATCTCAGGCTGTATTTTTACCATCTTGATCGAGTTTTTCTGCACCCAGACGGACAGCGGCAGCAATACAATTTTGCTTAAAAATGTAAACAGAATAATTGCATACCCGTAGTTATGACAAAGTGCATAACATTTCGCCATAACCCACTCCAAAACCTGATTCACAATTTCCATAGCTATCTACCTTTCTGCGCTTTTCTGAATTTTACTGTATGTTCTGATATCCATTACCAATTCTGAATTCCTCGGAATCTAAGAAGCTGCAAAAGACATCTTCCCTGCTTCCTCCTTTTTGCAGATATTCCAACCAAAGATTTCTCTCTTCTTCGATTTCCTTTCTTCTTAAAATAGTTTCATACAGAAAATCTATATATTCTACGTCTGAACAGTCTTTGATAACGTCTGAATCTGAAACGGCTTCATACAATTTTAAATATGCGTCCCGATTCTGGATACCAATTCCTTTCGCAATGGCTATTTTTTCTTTCTGCCTGATATTCATTTGATAGTTGTTCGCCCAGAAATTTACAAACGAATACCCTGTAATAAATTTTTCAACAGATATCTTCATATCCGACAGATCAAATAAATATAACTTTCCATCATCTGAAACAATCGGCTCCACTCCGATATTGTCATAAAATTGCATTACCCTGCTTCCACCATCCTCATATCCGTCTAAATCAATGTAAACTGCTTCAAATCCGGCCGCTTGAATTTCTGCTAAAAAACGATTGCTCATTCCGTTGTCAAGATTCAAATTTCCCGCAACTTCATTTCTTCCTTTCACACCGCCATAACTCCATTTCAAAGTATCTGTGAACAAATATCCGATCAAATGTTTATAATCATAAGATGAACTGACTTCTGGAAAATCCAGATACGGAAGCTGGTAAACCATAGCTCCATCAGAAAGTCGTTCTTCCACATTTTCAAAAAATTTTTCGTATGTCAACTGTTTGTTTTTTGTATCCTCCTGCCAATGATTGGGATGAATATTTACCTGATCTACTAAGCCGATGAGAAAAATTATGCCGCTTATCATATAGGAAATCTGTTTTTTCTTTTCATATGCTTTATGCAAGAGTATGGCCAATAAAAGAAGCGAAGTTCCGGCAATATAAATGGAACTTCTGTTGTAGCATCTGATCTGTGCTGTAACCAAATAATTGAAAATCTCACCAAATCCCCCGATGCTTCCCATTAGAATTAGCGTAAGCGTAGACAAAGACAAAAAATCAATGACAAGCCGCTCATTTCCTTCCCGTTTTTTTCTGGAAGCAAACGTACAGATCAGCATAACGCATAATAATAAAAATCCTGCAGACGCTATCATTCCAAGACTTGCCAGTGCATTTTCATTTACATAAGGCGCCTTCTGGCTATATTCCAGGTTCAATTCCCGCAAGGCGGAAAATCTGGAATAACTTGGAGGCAAAAGCATTTGGATAATCTTAAGACCATACGTTTCCTGCTCCACAAAGCTTCTTTTTCCAACGATAGGATTGGTTCCATATAAAACGCCATATCCAATTTTGGGAATCAGGCTAATCAATATCGTTGCTAACACGAATGCGAATATCCATAGTTTACGGAAAATCTCTTTTTTGTGATTTAGATTCACGAATTTGATTACATATGCCATAGATAATACAATTAGCCCAAAAGCGTAGTAATATCCATAACCAAAACCTAATAAAATACAGCAAAAGCAAATTTTCCATTTGTTTTTTGCCATATCAAAAATATCTAAAATGCAAAAAGACAAATAGATCGTAATTGCAAAAGACATATAATTGCTTAATACAGCATGTGACAGATAACGGAAGAAATGAAAGGGAGCAGCCGAAAATAAAATGGATATGACGAATACAGTCGTATCATTTATTCCCATCTTTCTTAACAGCAGTGACATGCTTAACGCATCTAATAAAAATGTAATCATTAAATAAACATACGCAATGGCTGACGTACTGCTTGTAAACAGCGAGATGATCCATATCATCGATGCCATCAGCAGATCCATCGCAGGAAAGTCAACAAGAGCGGATATTTCCGGCGCTCCTATCCTGGAGTTAAACCATATGCCTGCTATTCCATGTTCCTGGATACTTTTAATCATTGCAGACAGCAAAGTTCCATCACCTTGAAAGCTATGATATACACTAAAATCAAAATTCTTTCCAAGCGATAGATATCCAATCGCAAGCGCCGCTATACTAACAAGCAGATAAAACAACGCCTGCGTTTTTCGTATCCTTGCTGTGTCATTTCTTTTTATCAAAATAGATCCTCTCTTCC
This sequence comes from uncultured Eubacterium sp., assembly GCA_910584345.1. Lineage (GTDB taxonomy): Bacteria > Bacillota > Clostridia > Lachnospirales > Lachnospiraceae > Eubacterium_J. The sequence goes on from CAJTZX010000015.1 coordinate 56,869, forward strand.
TTGAATGCCGGTGATCTGAGTGTTTGCACGCGTAATGTTTTTTCTGAATCATTTGATTATTTCTATGCGGCTTTTGATTTTTTGAGCTGTATGGGTCCATGTCCATTTTTGAGCTACTTCATCCGATGCCTGTCTCCCTTTCTGTTTAGCTTCTTCCCGGTGTTCATAAACATACTTCATTTGATACATTAAATGTTCTTCATCCGGCTCTGCCCACTGAAATCCTTTGTAATAAGGACACTTTGCTTTTGCCGGAATGAGTTTTTTTACTGCAATCGGATAACCATTGATATCATTGAAAAAATCTGTCTGTGCACTCCAATTTGTAGCAATTGCAGGAACACCGCAAGCCATAGATTCTAAAATAGGCATTCCCCACCCTTCTCCTCTTGTTGGAAGTACAAAACAATCTGCCGATTTATATAAAGCCGCCATTTCATAATCCGGAAATTTTACATTCAGCAGCAAAATAATTTCCGGTCCATTTTCGGTAAGTCTTAATTTTTGGATCTGTTTTTTCACATGCACCTGTGGGTCGTTATTAATTACCTTGCAGATTAAAATAACATCATCCTTTTGGGAAAAGGTATTGGAAAAAGCCCTAAGAAGCAGTTCCGGCGCTTTTCGTTCCCCCCATTCAAACACAGATAAAAACACAAACTTCTCATGCTTCTTATATGATATAATTTCAGGGTTATAATAATTCACATCCACACCCAACGGCATGATACGGATAGGGACTTTGACGCCGCTGGAACGGAAAGTTTTTTTATTAAATGTGGAAGGCACCCAAACCTCATCCATCATGTTACACTGGCGAACCCATTCTTTTGGAATGCCAGTCGTTTCCAACATCGTAAATCCGATTTTATATTTGCCAGTATTGCTTTTAAATACATCCCCCTGACCATAAACAATTTGCGGACATTTTTTATCAAATCTTCGTTTTCGAATAATATTAATTCTATAATCATCACTGAGCTTTGGTTCTTCAACAGGATATGGAGTGCCATAACCATATACATATTGATACCTGATGTCCACATTTAACTCTTCCAATGCAAGCATCATATTTTTTGCAGATACCGCATATCCTGATGGAAAATTAACAATGGAATGCCATGCCAATCTTGCTGTATATTTTTTGCTCAAGTCTTTATGCCATATTTTTTTAAAGGTAGATTGGGATTTTAAAAACATGTCCGAAAAGTTTGCATGATTAATGTTTACAGACGTATTTTGATAATGAATTAACGTCACATTCCCTGCACATACGACGTTAAATCCAGCCTTTTTAGCTGACAGGCAGTAATCTGTATCTTCAAAATAAGAAAAAAACCTTTCATTTAAACCGCCGATTTTATCGATGACTGCCCGCTTTATGTATGCGCACGCAAAAACTACGCCCTCCACCTCTCTTGTGATGGAATACTGTCCGATATCTTTTTGATTGCCGCCAATCTGCTGTCCCCAATATGTGTCCGGATAAATATACGTTCCTGCATGAAGAAACTCACCTTTTTCATTGACCAGCCTGCATCCAACAATTCCTATAGACGCTTCACTGTCAGCAACTTCCTGCATTTTGATTAACCAGTCAGACTGTTCAATGATAATGTCATTGTTCAGCAATACAATATCGCCATCTTGAATCATTTTGATTGCCACATTATTTCCTCTTACAAAACCCATATTCTTATGATTCTCAATCAAAGTGATCCAATCCAATGTTTTCAGATATTTTACAGTCTGATCCGTACTTCCATTGTCAACGACATATACGTCTACATTGCCTTCATTCTCAATCGTTGGCTTTAACGAGTGCAGACATTTTTTTGTATAATCCAGTCCATTCCAGGTTAAAATTATGATGGACACTTTCTTCTTAAGCATTATCTTCTCCTTTGATACATACAAAATAAAATTTTTTTGCTCCGTATATTAGCTGATTTAATTTTTTAAATCCTGCTTTTACTCCTTCACTCATATCGGATGTAATTTCAAATTTACAATCTTTTGAACATTCATCTATATAACAAATTTCCTGCAAACGAAATCCTGTCTGCAGAGCTATAAATTTTAAAGTATTTGGGTGAACCGGAGCAAAGCGAAACGGATCCATATACAAGGAATCATTGAAAACACCTAAAGCAGGAGGATTTTCCGATTCAAATACAAAAATTCCTCCAAAGCTTAGTTTTTCATAGGCAAGTTCAAATAATTGTATCCTTTGATTTACACTTAAACGTTCCAATACCTGACAGGCAAAAATACCATCCATCGATTCTTTTTTCAAACTGCTCAAATATTCTATGCAGTCATAATTTTTCACCTTAAGTTTCTTTTCCAGAGCTTCTTCCAGTACCTTTTTATTTTTGTCTATTCCAACACAGTGAATGCCTTGTTTCGTTAATAACTCAATAAATTCGCCTCTCCCGCATCTAAGATCTACCACACGTTTTTTATCTTTAAAATATTTTAGATACCGCTTTTGCATCTGTTCCTTTGAGCTGCAATATTCATATGAAAATGCGGCATTCCATTGATCTGTAACCGCGTCTTCTGAATGTATATCATTTGAGAGTTTTATGAAATTTTCTTTCAACTCCATATTCTCTCGCATCAATAGTTCCAGCAGATTTTGCTGTTCAATGAACGTCTCCACGGACTTTACGTTAAACTGTGTCTGCTGTTCTGCTATATCCTGCAAGTACCATACAATCATTTTTCTTATTGTTTTTTTAGTCCATTTTTTTATAATTTTTAAGGGTCCGGAGCTTAGAATCTGTTTTTGTACATCTATTTCATGAAAAGAAGCCACAGTTTCCAACGCACGCCTGCAGTTATTATATTGATCCTGTAAACGTACTTTTATCAAGTCGTCGCTTAGGCTTTTTCTGTTTCCCCAACGGATATAGTCATTTATTTTTTCCATAATTTCTCTTAATTCCGAATATTGTTTATTGGAAGTGATGTAATTAATCATGCGTTTGTATATCTCCTTGTAAATTTTGCTTTGTTGCCTGTTTTAACCCCATATTATCCAAATAAATCGGATGTACTGCCTCAGGCTTTCCATTTTGGCGAATCGTTCCCTGATCTATCCATATGGTTCTGTCGCAAATCTGTTCTATCTGAGCCAAAGAATGAGAAACGATGATAATAGTCATTCCCATGGCTTTCAAGTTCCGCAGCTTTTCAAAGCATTTCTCCTGAAATTTTGCATCTCCAACAGCTAAAATTTCATCGATCAGCAAAATATCTGCTTTGACATTGATCGCCACTGCAAACGCCAGCCTCATATACATCCCGGAAGAATATGTGCGTACCGGATGATCGATAAATTCTTCCAGCTCTGAAAATAAAATAATCTCTTCCATACGCTCTTGGATCTCTTTTTTTGCAAGTCCAAAAATAGAAGCATTGATATAGATATTTTCCCGGCCGCTCATATCCGGATGAAACCCTGCCCCAAGTTCAATCAGACTGGATACCCTTCCACGCATTTCTATCGTTCCACTGTCCGGATACATAATTTTCGAAAGCATTTTAAGCGTTGTACTCTTTCCACATCCGTTTTTTCCAATCAGGCCGATTGCTTCACCCTTCTTCACTTCAAAACTGATCCCATGCAGCACAATGCGTTCTTCATAGGATCTTCGTTTTTGAAACAGCATTTTTTCTTTCAATGTATGACCTTTATCAACATACACTCGAAATGTTTTTGTCACGTTTTTTACTTCTATCGCATTTTCCGGTTTCATTATAATTCCTCAGCAAATCGTCTTTGCAGACAAGAAAAGATCATCCATCCGGCTATCAGCATTACGACGCCAGTCACGGATGCAAAAGCTAATGTTTCTAATTTTGGTATGTTTCCATAATATAAAATGTCCCTGTATGCCGTAATCACATAAGTCATTGGATTGATCCGAAAGATCCAGCGCACCTCTTGCGGCACTTGATCTATGGCGTACATTACAGGTGTTAAAAACTGCCAGGCCATCGTAAAGATTCCAAGGATATATTCCATATCCCGGACATAGACTGTGACGGCGCTCATAATCATTGTAAATCCAAGCGCAAGCACATATTCCACTGTCATAACAAGAGGCAGACACAAAATAGCTTCTATGCGCAGTGCATATCCCGACAACAGCAACACAGCGAATATTACAATGAAACTAAGCAGCATATTTACAAATTGACTTGTTACATATGAAATTGGCAGAACTTCCCTTGGAAAATAAATTTTCTTGACCATATTTTGCTGTGCTAATATGCAGCTTGCTCCACCTGATAACGATGTACTGAAAAATATCCATGGAATAAGCGTTACAAATAAAAACAAGTAGTAATCTTTCACACCTGAACGCATAATGGTTGAAAATACCATCGTGTATACTGCAAGCTGCAGCAATGGATTTAAAAATGTCCAGAAAAAGCCAAGCATGGAACCTTTATATCTTCCTTTCAGATCCCTTTTCACAAGCGAAAATATCATTTCTCGATAGGTATAAATTTCAGTTATTCTTTTCATCATAATCTCCGCAAACCTTAATATACATCAGCTAATCCACAAAACGATGTCTATGTTTCTTCTAATTTCATCGATATAAGACTGATAGACAGTTTTCTATGATCTCCGCTTTCACTGTCGGAATCAGACGGTCTTGCTGCATCCGGGAGTTTCAGCTTAATATCTAACTTCTGATTCTTTGCGTATCCGGAAGGAATCACCACCGAAACAGCTTTATTGGCAGACTCCTGAACGCAAACGCTTTGCATCAATAATTCATCGTTAGCATAGATTTCTACAGTCTGTTTGTCTTTAAAAACATTTCCATATTCAAAGCTAAACGCAATATCTTTATTGTGATAATCAGCTAACTGAAAAGTCATTTCAAATGTATTTCCCACAATTCCACACCCTGAGTCTGATGTATCCTTGATAATTCCCGTCTTAATCTGCCGGAACCACTCTTCTTGCGTTGTAAAGCGCAGCACATCTCCCATATTGTATTCTACAACATTTTTCAGATCGCCGTCATAAACCTCCACCCCGTCTATATCTCTTGCATCATTTGGTATTACAAAGCGAGTGTAACTATTTGCTTCTACAATTTCATTCTCCGGAAAAAGCACCTCGCCAAAGCTATGTGCTGCTGTATGGAGTCTTTGCACATTCACATCGTTTACTTCAAACAAACTTTTTCCATAATCAGAATAGTCGTCTAAAAAAGAAGCTGCGATACTGGCATGTAGATTTTCAAATGTAGCAGGATTTGCATTTTTGCAAAACTTCTGTTTGGTATCTTTTGTCTTAACTAAAACAGCCGGGTTCTGATATAACTGCATCCCTCCATGATCGGCTGTAATAAAAATCGTGTTATGATCGTAGATGCCGATTTCTTTCATTTTACTGATGATTTCGAACACAATCTTCATAGCTCCTCGAATCTGCTGATCTCTGGATGTTTCTGACATATCTGTCAATTCACAATTTTCATTCATTGTATAAGGCGGATGCGCTCCATACAAATGGTACATAGCGAATACCTTTCTTTCATTGTCCTTTTTCAACCCCTGATTTATATAATCCTTATAAAATTGCGGATCATCCAGCTGATACATATCTATATTGTTTTCAGAGACGGAAATGAAATTTGAAAAATCATCGCTATTAATCCAGAAATATTGTTTGAATATTTGCGGCATTGCATAAAAAGACACCAACTGATACAATTGTTTTGTAAATCCTTGATAAGATGAGATCTTATATTCCTGTCCTTCTTCCAGATTATTTATGTTTTTTCTGTCTGCCCCGTTCAGGAGACTGTAATCCGTATATAGCCTCACATCAAAATTATTTTTTTGAAGATCCTGGAACAAGCTCGCATTTCCATATGCATCTTTATGGTATTCATCCAGTGAAACCGTAGTATCGTATGGTTTTCCCGTCAGTATGAGCGGTATCCCCAAAACTGTCGGCGCCCCGCCCGAAACTACATTGTCAAAATAGGTAAAATCCTGCAAATTTTCACGATAGGTTTCATCGCTTAAAATAATGTCTTCAAACCATGATGCATCTAGAGAATCGACCACAAATAAAATGATATTTTCCTGTTCCGACAACTGAAACTGCTTATCTTTTGTAATCACAAAATCATTTTCAACTGTTTTTTCACTTGTAAATGCCAGAATGACGATCGTAACCATTTGCATAGCAGCAGCAAAATAACTGCTCCATTTTATTACACACATTGTTCTCTTTTTCTGAAATGTCAAAAAAATCTGCGGAATTGTTATGCACAGAATCCACACAAGAATACTGACAAAACCATTCGAGCTATATTTTGACCAGTCAATAGTATTCCCATTTAGTACGCCAAAGTGCGGATTTAGAAAATTTCCTTGCAAATAAAATCCCAATGCACAGCTAAAAACAACACCCATATAAATATGGTTTATTTTTTTACCTTTTCCGGAAAACAGAAAACCTATTCCTGTCAATAAAATAAACACCATCAAACTTACCGCGCAGACCAAAGGAATGATTTTTTCAAACTCGATGGGAAATTCATCAATGTTCCCCAAAAATAAGGAACACGGCATAAATATACAAAACGTAACAATGAAAAAACAAATGGGTGGAAAAATATTCAAAAACTGATCTTTTAACTTAAACCTTTCCATCGTCTTTATCCTTTCTCAAATGTTATTGGATTTCTTCCTCCAACAATCCAAAGTTTCTTGAACAGACTGATGCAGCGGAATTTTTGGCGCCCATCCGGTAAGTTTTTGTATTTTATAAATGTCTGCTTCCATTATCGGCACATCGGACGGACGATATTTTTCCGGATCTGTTTCTATATGGATGTTCGCCGTCGAATACTCTAATACGATCTTAAGAATCTCCCTGATGCTGACTGCATGACCGCTTC
>CAJTZX010000016.1 GCA_910584345.1 uncultured Eubacterium sp.
AAAGTTCGCAAGGCTCTCAAAGCTGTCTATCTTCCTTGTCGTGATGAATTTCTCCACATTGTCGGCTGACTGCAAGGCGGTTCGGTCGGATACTCTTCTTAGGTGACAAGCTCCGCCGCCGTTTTCTCTTTACCGGGTCCGGTATATAGGGGAGGCACATGCGCAGCTCATAAGTGACATCTGATTTCCCATAGCCTTCCGTCTGGAAGATCAGGCGCTTTTCCATTTCGTTCAGTTCCATGTGAATCTCCTTTCTCCTGAAAATGGGTACAAAAAAAGGACATTCACCTAAATAAAAGATGAAATGTCCTTTGGCATGTACGCTATTCAATTTTATATACAAAGCAGTTTGCCGCTGTTACGCCGCTTTCTGCAAGTGTCTCTGTGTTACATTTCCATCAATAAAAGGATGAATTCCCTCGAACTCAATATGAAACCGTGCAAGCCGGAGAATAATATGCTCTGTACTATTTCTATAAACTTCCAACAACTGTTCCATCTTAGGCTGGATCAAATATGGCTGGACTGGCTCATGTTTGGCTCCCATAATCCTGACTGGAACTCTTCTGATTTGATTGTTTATTATTCCTTCATTTTGCAAATCTGCAAACCCATTTTCTCTTTCATATAAAAGCTTACCATTCTGAACAATATATATATATTTCCACCCCAGCCTGCCCCAGCTTCATCCATCCTGTTTTGTTTCCTTTGGAAAACTGCACATAAAAATAATCCTGAACATATTTCAGTTTTGTTAGTTTTAAAATATCCTTGGGATTAGCCGTATACGACAGCTGTTTTAAATCCGTATTCTTATAAAAGCGAATCTTCCTCATCGCCTGAAACTGATTTTTTTGAAAAAGGCTGCCATAGGGATCTTCGTTTATCGTCATCGTCCCAGCCAAAGTACTTTTTGCATGCATTGTATTGGACTTTAGCCTTAGCTTCCCTTCTTTTAATACATAGGCACTCGTCCATTTTACCTTGCCAATCTCATCAAACTGCATCTGGTAATTAATAAGAATCTTAGAATCTGTCACGCTTTTTACTTCTGCCCATGAATTTGTGATATGATACTGCTCTTCCAGCAACTTCGCCACTTCTGAAAGCTTTTGCCTGGATCGGTCATAAACATAAAAACGATCCGTAATTACATAGTCATTGTCTGAATTTGTAACGATACGCAAAAAAATATTTGATTCATCTAATGCTATATAATCCGCTGTAACCTGGTTGATATCCAAATCGTCATAGGACAATACTTCTTTTCCATCCACCAAAAAACAGACATTAGAAAAAAATCCTCCTTTTTATAAAAACTGCAATACATTTTGCAAAAAAACATCTTTTATCTATATTGGGTTACAAGTTAGTTTGTGTTCGATGTACGAATACTAAACAATATCATATATAAAAGCCAGCCGGTTCTGCTTTTGAACCAGCTGGCTTATGCTGCCTTCCTAATTTTATCTACATCTGATATACAGCCCCTTGAATACTTTTTTCTATCGCACCAGACAAGGTTTTTTTGCATCAAACTTCCAGCCCGGAATCAAATACTGCATCCCTGCTGCATCGTCTCTGCCGCCCAGACAGCGTTCCTTATACAGTTCATGCGCCTTTAAAATCTGTTCCATATCTGCTTCCACACCAAGCCCTGGACGATTCGGTACAGCTACACATCCATCCACGATCTTAAGCGGCTCCTTTGTCAGTCGTTCTCTGCCTTCCTGCCAGATCCAGTGCGTATCCAGTGCATTGTATTCTCCTGGAACTGCAGCGCCAACCTGTGTAAACATCGCCAGTGAGATATCAAAATGGTTATTTGAATGTGAACCCCAGGTATATCCAAAATCATGACACATCTGCGCTACCCGAACCGATCCGCTCATCGTCCAAAAATGCGGATCCGCCAAAATTATATCAACTGCCTGTGATTCCAGCGCATGGCCGACCTCGCGCCAGTCTGTAGCGATCATATTCGTAGCGGTCGGGAATCCGGTTCTTCTACGAAATTCACTGACAATTTCACGTCCGGAATACACACCTTCCGCTCCACATGGGTCTTCACAATAAGTTAAAATCCCCTGCATTCCTTTGACATACTCCACAGCTTCTTCCAAAAGCCATCCACCGTTTGGATCCAGGTCAATCCGTGCATCTGGAAACTCTTTCTTCATCGCACGGATCACTTTCATTTCTTCATCGCCTTTTAATACACCGCCCTTTAATTTAAAATCAGCGAATCCATACTTTTCCTTCGTCGCACGCGCCATTGCTACAATCGTTTCTGCATCTAACGCTTCTTCGTTACGCAGACGATACCATTCGCAATCCGAATCCAGCTCTGAATCATACGGCAAATCAGTTTTTTTGCGGTCACCAACGAAAAACAGATATCCAAGCATCCGCACTTTATCACGCTGCTGTCCATCGCCCAGTAGCTCGCAGACCGGAACACCAAGATATTTTCCTAATAAATCCAGACACGGCGCTTCGATTGCTGTAACCACATGTACACCTGTACGCAAATCAAACGTCTGATTTCCCCGTACATCGTTCTCTCCTTTGGAATCCAGATGTGCCTTCACCTTTAACAGCATACTTTTATACTGTGCAATGTCTGTGCCTTCTACAATCGGGACACATTCCTTTAAGGCATTCGTAATCTTTTCTCCTCCAGGAACTTCACCGATTCCCATTTCACCGTTATCTGCATACAATATCACAATGTTCCTCGTAAAAAACGGTGCATGTGCCCCACTTAAATTCAGCTCCATACTGTCTTTTCCTGCTACCGGATACACTTCCATTTTCGTAATCTTTGGCATTCTAAAATCCTCCCTTTTTTATTTTTCTCTTGCAATTTTGATATATTTATTGTATAAAGAAAGGAAGAATTAGTCAAATTACTATTTTTTGTATACTCACTAAGCAAAACTTATAGTTAAAGCTTACATATCACAGCATTTCATATCCATGAAATTCCGTCATATGATACAATCAAGCACAATAAAATACAATATCCAATAAAATACAATATTCTATGAAATAAGCCAAATTTTACAGTTTTCAAACAGGGGGATAATTTATGGATCTTCGGCAGATTGAATATATCGTAAAGATTGCAGATGAAGGAAGCATTACGAAAGCGGCGGCACAGCTGTATATCTCGCAGTCCGGCTTGAACCAGCAGCTATTAAAACTAGAAAAAGAACTTGGTGTGCCGCTGTTTCACCGCAGCAAATATGAGCTGCGCCCGACACAGGCAGGACAAATCTATCTGACATATGGACGCCGCATACTGGAAGAAAAACGAGAAGCTTATGCACGGATTCATGACCTTGCTAAAAATAATACCGGATCTTTGCGGCTCGGATTAACGCCAGAGCGTGGCACAACGATGTTATTACATATTTACGCAGATTTTCATGCACAATTTCCGGATATCACGATTGAACCGGAAGAAATCCATGTGAAAAAACAGCTTACCATGCTTATGCAGGATTATCTTGATATCGGCTTTGTCACGCTGACCGATCAGGACAAACTGCCTGGCATGGAGTTTGTCCATATTAAGACAGAGCCTGTTTTGCTTGGCATCCCGCGCACCCATCCGCTTGCCGCCCGTGCCGCCACTCCTTACGGCCCTTACACAGAAATTGACCTGTCACTGTTTGCAAAAGATCCCTTTATTTTGATGTTTAAAGGCTCTACGCTGCGTGGCGTTATTGATCCTTTATTTGAGAACGCCGGATTTCTTCCGCATATCCTGTTTGAAACAGCCAGTAACCGTACCTTATATACGATGGTAAAAAAATCTATGGGATGTACGCTCATTCCCGAAACTTACGCTCTGGAACAGGAAAGCATCGCCTATTTCAGCCTGCCGCAAAAGCCTGCCTGGGAACTCGCGATTGCTTACCGCAAAGGACATTATCTGTCAGAACCGGCCAAAGCGTTCATCCGGCTTGCCAAAAGCTACTGGACAGCTTAACCCTTCCTAATAAGAGGCGTCCTAAGACGCCTCTTCATGCCAATTATTCAATCCCGGCAAACAGCTGTTCAAAATCTATTTTTATATGTGGAAAATGAACAAAGTAGTTTCATTTTTTCCTTCTTTTTTATAAAATAAAACAAAATTTGCCGCAGAAGAAAATACAAGGAATCCCTGTTTCTTGAGTTCCTCCTCCAAAAACTCCCGTTCCCGCCTGACATATTTTTTAGTTTCTATTAGATATTCCTTTTCTTTTGCACAAGCACAGCCTGCTTCCTGTGCAAAGCCGGAAAGGTTCCACTCAGGCAATTGTCCTGCAATTTTTGCAAGAAGCCCAAAAAGCCGCCAGGCAGTAGAAACGCTACTGCAATCATCAGACATGCGCTGATTCTTGCCGGAATATAATTAACGGCATCATCCAGCTTTGCAGCTGCTTTGCCAAAATACAGATAATTTTCATTCTTATAACCAACCATGGAATCCATGGTGTTTACCGCTTTATAGAAAAAACCAAGAACCGGCCCTCCCATCGCCAGATACAGCATCGGTGCTATCACACCGTCCGATGTATTTTCAGCCACCGTCTCTATCGCTGCCTTTGCGATACCCTCATCATCCAGGCAATCCGTATCCCTGCCTACAATCATGGAAACAGCCGCCCTTGCCTGCGTCAGATTTCCTTCTTTTAAATACCGGCAGACTTTCATACTTTCTACCCTCAGACATTTTACCGCAAGAATCTGCCAGGTCATCAGGCATTCCAAAATTGTCCCCGCATAAGGATCTCCGATCATCAGATCTAAGAAAAAGCCTCCTGCAAAGGCAATTACATGATATTTCATATTTCCACAGCTTCCTTTATCCAAATCTCATCGTTTCGTTCTGTTTCTTTCCTACTCCATAATACAGCATCTTTTTTCCAACCGCCTATCTGGCACAGATATCCTCTGCCGTTTGCAGCCTGATAGTCAAAATATCCTTTTTGGCATCCTCTCGTTCCATAAGAACTCAGTAATGCCATAATGGTTCCCCCATGGACAATCGCAGCAGCCCGAACCGGGCCCTTTTTATTTTCTGTCCCAGAATTTGTCTGTGCCTGCTGCAATCCTGTGCACATCCTTTGAAATCCACTTGCGCACCGCCTGATAAATGCCTCCCTGCTTTCTCCGCCAGGAAAACTTATCGTCCCTGCGCCGTTTCCACACATCGTTTCATCGGACTGGTAAACAGATAATCCGCCTGCGGATACAGATTTTGCTCCTTATAGGACAGCAAAACCTGCATCCCTTGTTCCGTAAGCGGCTCATCTGTTTTTCCCAAATACCGCCGCTGTGCGTTTGCCTTCGTTTCCCCATGACGGATAAATGCCAGTATCATTTGATTTTCTGCCCGATTCCGCATATCACCCGCTCCACTTCTTCTGCTTTTTGCGCAAGCTGTATTAATATTCTGCCGGTCCTTTCCCTGTATTCTCTTTCAAACGCCTCGACCGGTACAATCCCATTCCCGATTTCATCACTAATGATAATACAATTGTCGTTACGATGCAAAAACGACTGCACCTCCTCTTCTGGGCAGCTTCCATCCTTTTTAGCCAGCGGAAAAGAAACTGCACTGATCCCCGATAAGCACCTTGAAAGGAAAAAACCACTGCATACCAGCTTTTGAAGTTCTTTTGTTCCTATCTCTGACAATGCACCCAGACAGATCAGCCCATATACCGCCAGCATTATGACTGCAAACGCGCCAATAAGGGAATCCTTTAAGATTTCCAGCTTTCTTTCCTTCGGCTGGTAAGAATGTATCGCATCCATGGTATCCATGAATCCGTCAGCATGAAGCCCTCCCGTTATTGTCATATCCAAGCTCTTTCACCTGAGACTGCATCTGGCTATAGGAAACTTTAGCTGCATGGGAAGTATCATGTCCCAGGAATACAAACGCGGCTCCCTCTTCCTTTGCGGCAGCCAGACTATCATATCCTGCATCGCTTACCGCTTCTTCTGTCAGCGCCTTAGCTACCGCCTCTTTATCTGCATTGACATCATCCGCAGCCGTGCCAACTGCTCCAAGAAGCGGCTCCGCAACTTTTACTGTCTCAAACTTACTACGATATGCCTCCACGCTCTCCATCAGCTCATCGTACTCTGCGCCATGCATCAGATGCGTAGGCTGTATGACCAGATTCTTTACTCCGTTTTGTACCGCACGCTCTAATGCCTGATCCATATTATCAATAAATTCATGATCCCGCGCCTGCACATGGTTGATAATAATCTGTGCGGTAAACGCCCTTCTTACCGACCAGTCGGGATTTGCTTCCTGTATTGCATCTTCATCCCCTTAATATCGTCTACACGGCTGTCATTAAAAGAAGTGCCAAAGATGACCACTAAAATTTCATTTTCACCGATTTCATCCTGATTACGCGGATCATCTTTAGAAGCGTCGCCTGTATCCCTGCCTGCTTCGTTTCCCGCAGATGCCTCCCGATCATTTACGGGGTATAAAAAAATCCTTTACCACTACGGTAAAGGATTTGTACACAAATAAACCTGCAAAACAACTGTCCGGTTATTTTACAAGTTTAAACGTACAACCAGTTACTCGTGGCCTGAAACAAATGCTCTCCTGTAAATATTCCTAAAAGCAAATGCTTCTGTACAGCATTCAGGCAGGTCTCCCGGCTTAAAGATCTCGGTTTATCAACCATCGCATCGGCCATCTTCCCAGGAAAGGATTTCCCTGATTCCCAGTGATATCGCGGCGTCAGCTCTCTAATTACGGTGACGAGTTCGTACAGGACTTCCACCTGTTTCCCTTTTCACCAAAACCAATGCTTTACGCATTGTTTTGACACCTAAATGCTATCTATTCAATTTATCAGAGTATATCACATTTGTCGTAATGTCAATAAGCGAATATTCATCAATACTGTCAAACACTTGTTCTTCTGCGCTTTTCACACCTCTTTTCCCAGCGCAACTCAATCTCTTTATAATAAAAAGCATTCAGCTCCGCACAAAACAGCAGAATATACATACAAAAATAAATCCAAAACATCGTAAGTACAATCGTTGTCAATGAACCATACATAGAAAATCCGTTAAAATAACCTACATAAACCGAAACTCCGACCGAAAACAAATACCATACGACAGTACAAAGCACTGCTCCCGGCAGCTGATTGTGAAAATTGATTTTGTGTCCAACCACTTCTCTGCGGTCAGGCAGTGAATAAAAAGCCATCATCACAATCAAAATCATAATCGGTGTAATAATCAGTATTCGAAAATCCAAAATTTTCGACACTACGCCTCCGATGACTGGCAAATAATAAATCAAAAGCTCTTCCAGTGACCGTCCAAAAATAATCAGTACCAAAAATATAACAATCGCAACAAGGAAGCTAAACGTATAAATAATCGCCTTCATCCGCAAAATCAGCCAGCTTCGTTTTTCCTTCACGCCGTTTACCTCATCCAGCCCGTCAGAAAGGTAATGCAGTCCTTTCGAAGCAGACCAAATGGCAACAACTGCCGTCGTAGATAAAATACCTGTTGATTCGGAAAATACTTCATCTAATATCGTAATAATGATCGGCTCCAAATAATCCGGCAAATACTGGTGCACCCACTGCAGCAGCATTGCTTCTGATATCGGCGTATACTGAATGAGCGTGATAAAAAACATTATCAGCGGCACAAGCGACATCATAATAAAAAACGCCGTTTGCGCCGCATAGGCGCCAATATTATCTTCTTTACATTTATCCAGTAAACGCAGACTGTCTAAAAATATCCGTTTCATAGTTTCCCTTTCCGGCTAAGGAACTGTAAAGAAAAATCCTGCAGACTATTTGCAAGTTATTTCTTTACAGTTCCTAAACTCCTATCTTATATAACTTTAATATGAAAGACCTTTATTTTTTATTGATCGTTTGGACTTTTACGCCATCATAAAAGAAAGTCAGGATTTGCTTATAATTCCAGCCTGCCTGTGCCATTCCGGCTGCACCATACTGGCTCATACCCATTCCATGCCCATTGCCGCCGCCTGTCAGCACATACCGTCCGCTTTTTTTATGGTAAGACAGGGAAAAATATGCGCTTGGCAAAAATCTGGATCCCGTATCTGTCGTACCATCTGCATAAGTAATCTGCTCCATCGTACACCCTATGATCGAACGTATATTATATTCCGACTTTATCTCAACTTTACCAAACTCAAACTGAATGGTCAATACTAAAACAGCCCCGCTTTTCCCTCGTTTAGAACAGTACATCTTTTTAGCGCCGCCAAATCCTTTCAAAGACGATACTTTTCGAACTTTTTTCTTTGCTGTAGAATAAAACGTAAACTGATTTGGATTGATTTCCTGGCGTATTTTGATCTTTTCCTTTAATTCTTTCGTACAGGCGCTTAGCTCTGCCTTCGCCTGCCATCGGTAATACCGGCTACTGCTGTCAAAAACGTCCGCCTCTTTTTTGCTGATATATTTTCTAAAATCCTCCTCATCTGACAAATCCAGCTTATCGGAAGATGTATCAGCCGGATTTAACGATTTTATTTTTAGATACGGATAATCTTTCTCCTTCTGTCCCCAGATTTCCATATTTGCCGTGCGGCCAAACGAAGAGGAAAAATAATAAGCATTCACAATCTCATCTTGTGCATACATCACCTCTCCCGCCGTTGCTTCCACCGCCTGCATATCTGCATTTACCACATCCGATTTATTATAAACCTGATAATTTGTACTATCATCGATCTGCGCATGATAATCTCTGTAATCCTCAGCTGCCATTTGCCTGTATACATAGCTTCTTGCGCATACTGCCTGCGCCTTTAACGCTTCTGAACCAAAAGCTGCCGGCATCTCGCTGGCCACAACCGAATACAAATACTTTTCAATGTTCACTTTATTTACAAGATAATACCCCTGGCCATCTTTGTATATCGTGATCGTCCCATAATAGCCTTTTGAAACCGGATTGCCTTTTTTATCCGTAAGATAGAGTTTTCCTTCAGCTTTTGCAGGCTCGGCTACTGCAAATTTCCCTTTTTTAATCTTTAACTTCTTTACCGAAACAACGTCTGTTTTTTTATGTACTGTCTTTTTTTCATTCTTTTTTATCGTCCACTTACCATCACAGGCTAGATAAATCTGATCATAATGTACTGCACCCTGGTTAAGCAGCACTACCTTTACCGTATCCGGCTGACTGGCACTTTTTTCTTTTATTTCTTCTTTTCCTTCTTTATCTTCTTTACCTTTTGCCGCATTCTCTTTGCTTATATTTTTAACCTTCGTAATTGCTCCGCCTTTGATACATAACGTACAAGACGCTGCCGCACCTTTCAGCTCCTTAAGCCCCTCTTTATCTTTACATGCAATCTCATATTCTTCCTGTTCATATGTAACCTGAACTTTATCATCCGAAACAGAATATACCTGAACTTCACGCAATGCCGCTGTCTTTTCAGACTGCGCTTTTATTCCCAATATTTTTTGATCTTGTATGTAGACCTCATAAGTATAAAAATCAGCAATTCCCTGTACCGGACATTCCCATTTCAAGGAACCAAGCTGTGTCTGGCAAGATTTTCCATCCGATGATAAAATTAAAATCATCTTCTCGTTTACAGAATGATCCAAATCCAAATAGTCAAGAATCTGTTCATAATAGTTCATAACTTCTTCCCGCTTTAACGGTTCATTTCCTCCTGACACCGAAACAATACCGGCAAGTCCAATATTGCGGATCAATTCTTTCATCTGTCCTTGCGTCACATAAGAGTCTGCATCCTGCTGCCATTCTTTTGGCAGTGTATCTTCCAGTAAAAATGACATACATGAAGCCAATTCAGCTTTTGTTACATAACCAAGCGCGGATTCTTCTTTTTTATGATGAAACGCAAAAAAAAGCAGTCCTAATGCACAAATCATAACCGCCACAATCACAGCGACTTTTATTTCAACACTTGCGTCCCTGTTTTTCTTTCCCAATACATGGCTGTGTTTTGTCCCATATTTTTTTAATTTTGCTGCTCTGTCCATGTCCATATATCACTGCTCCAAAAATATTTTTCAATCGTTTTGCAAAACACCATATCCGTTTCCCATATTACATATGTATACAATCATTCGGCTATTTATTCATCTAAAAATGTATAGGCACATAAGATAAATCATACTTCTGTTACAGTTTTATCTTTATCCATGAAACACCCCTTGGGGAAGGATAACAGAAACTATAAAAGAAGCTGCGAAACACAGCTTCTTATTATCCTGATTGGTATCAACATCCAATATCGTATTTTCATATTTTTATCTGCTTGTTGTAACTGAGTTAAAGTAGCTTTATATTTTAAAATTTTGTTTGAACTTCAATTTTGTATTTCAAGTTATTTAATTCAAGTCTTTCTGTTTATAGCTGTCAGCATCACATCAACACAAAAACTCCAATTCCTGCAATACCTGCCGACAGAAACAGAATACCGCCCAGTCGTGTACTGAGAAGGTAAAAATCAGATGGGTCACTTCTGGTACAGCTTTTCCAGCTTTCCGTAAAGTCAAAAAACAGTTTGGGATTAAAAATCATAATGACCCCGATAGCTGCAAGGATAACTGACCAAAATACATACATAGCCGACTTCCTCCATCTGCATTTCAAACTATATTCATGTTCATCTTTTGTACCTTTACAAAAAATTATCTTCTGTTTTATGCTTTTCTTTGCTTTTGTAACAGTACTTTATGAATACCTTAACGTAAACCTCATCTTTCGTATAAGACCTTAACCTGTCCATATCTTTCGCAAATAAAAACACATTTCTAATCTTTTGTATGACTGCAACATGATTATCTTCCGTTTTCCAGAATTCTTTTGTAAAAATATAACTTTAAATACATAGTGTAAAAGTACTCCCAAAATGCCGGTCCTGCAATTTTGACTCCTAGCAAAGCTAGGTGGGTAACCTCAATGAAGCTTCTGTCTTCCACTGCGTAATGATGGCCTGACATCTACTCCAAAATCTTGGAATCCCGTAAAAGAAAATGTAGGTTCAAAATAGCAGGTTATCGAACACCCCAGGAAAGTACTTTTATTAAAATTGATTATACTCTACTATGTGCAGTATTGCAACAATTATTTACATACAAGATGATGTATTTTATGGTATTTTTATAACGTATTTGCCTGATCTACCACTTTCTGAATTGCTTCTGCCGCATCAGCAGGAAGTTTATTAAATCCACCTTCCTTGGTATCCAGCTCTTTTACATTGTTTAAGCGGTCTGACATACGCGCCTTCATCTGCGCTACATAATCCTTATCATTCAAATCTGGAACGAAACCTTCCCACTCAAAGATTTCAATGTCCGTAAACGGTCCCCAAGGCTTAAAGTCAGCTCTGTTTTCTACGATTGCTTCCAAAATGCCAAGCGTATCTTTCGGCTGTACTTTCTTGCCCATGAAATCACCCGTATTAATAATGTAGCAGTCTACATGTTTTTCTGCAACAAGCTTTTTAAACTTCTCATAATCGTTTACAAGCGGATACGTACGGAATGGATTTGCATACGGTTCGATTACAAGTGCATTTGGATCTACGCCAGGAGCAAGCCTTTCTGCTGTTGACCTTTTAGTAGCCAACGTAGCGCCCATAACGGATGCTAAAGATGCCCCTTTTAATTTTACAACCGGCGGAAGCGTCTGGTCTTTCATAATCCAGAAAATAGCGTTTACCGGGCTGTCAATCTTATCTACACGGTTCGGTGACCAAAGTTTGGATTTGATCGCGCGGCCGTTACCATTACGGATATCTTCGGTAACAAGAACTACTTTGCCATCTTCATCTAATGTTGCAGAACAGTTTTGTGCTGTTAACAAGAACTTATTATCTTCGCATGCAGTCGGGTAATCTGCTGTCTTATCAAAATAAGTCGGCTCTAATGCAATGGATGCGCAAGTATCTGTATTAATCACAAATGCATCGTCATGAAGCACTTTAATAGAAGGATATTTTCCATCATGCTTTGCATGTGTTAATGTTGATTTTCCGGAGCCTGACAATCCAAATACAGCTGCTACATATTTCGAACCGTCGTCTCTTGTATATTCTTTCTGTCCGCCATGGCAGGACGCATAGCCGTTTCTGTTTGCAATCGCCCATGCAAGCGTTAACGTACCTTTCTTATGCTCACCAAAATATCTCATACCAAGGATTGCCGCACAGTTTGTTTCTGTATTAAAGTAACATAAGCACTTACCGTCACATACATCCGTCTGATCGGAACCTGTCCACTGCGGATCAGAGAAAATATATACATCCGGCTCATTGCCATTGCCAACCGGTACAGACTGCTTATACATCTTTGTATACGTATCATTCATATACTGGAAGTTTAACATCCAGTTGTAAAGAATATTTTCTTCCCCTTCTGGAATAAGCAGATGTGCCTTTACCATAAATTCCGGATCCAGTCCAATAAATACCTGTGCATGATACATGGTCTTCCAGCGTGTATCATAGACTGCATCCATCAAAATCTTATCCAGCTTTGCACAATCCGTGCCTTCCTTGCCTGTGATTCTTCTGGCAGCTGCATAACGTCCGGTAATAGATCCGTCATTAAATAACAATACTTTTGCTTCCGGTTCCAGTCCGATCTCTTCTGCTTTGTATACAGGCATATCCGTTACGATTGTTCCAGGTGAGTTCTTAGCAAGCTCATAAGCTTCCCTTAATGTGTTCACCTTCACTACGTTATTGCCATAAAACGGAGCTTCGATAATCGCACGCGTATTTGTGACCGGAGAACTCACTTTTGGGAAACCTACCTTATTCGGGCCGATCTCAGTTCTTGGATAAAAAGCTTTTGTTGACATTTATATTTCCTCCTTAAATTATAATTTTAGATTAAATTCCCACAAAGGAAGTGGGAAAACTCACTATCTTAAACTATACACCATGTTATTTTTTTGTCAATCTTTTTTCGAAAAAATATTAAAAACGATTTTTCTTTGAAATATTGTAATACATCTTCCATGAAAAATCTATCCTTTTTATTCATTAATTTTTTATTAAAAATGTAAAAACTTAAAGAATCTGAATAATTTTTCTTGTTTTCATGTTTTATCCTGTGTTAAGATAGTTGGCAGACAGGAGGTATGCATATGAAAGAAAATGAATTTTCCAAAATCAC
The DNA here is from genome assembly GCA_910584345.1 of uncultured Eubacterium sp. GTDB lineage: Bacteria > Bacillota > Clostridia > Lachnospirales > Lachnospiraceae > Eubacterium_J. Next base: position 13,209 of record CAJTZX010000016.1, read on the forward strand.
ACCTGAACTTCAGCGTCTTGCTGATCTGGGCAGCAAGCATTTTACGATTGATCCTTCGCTGTATGGCAAATATGACGTCAAACGCGGACTGCGCGATATCAACGGCAAAGGCGTTTTAGTTGGACTGACTGAAATTTCAGAAGTGTGTGCCACAAAAAGGGATGGCGACCAAATCATTCCTGCCGACGGAGAACTGTTTTATCGTGGATATAATGTCAGAGACATTATCGCCGGACTCGGACCGGATAATCATTTCGGTTTTGAAGAAAGCGCGTTCCTATTAATCTTCGGCAAGCTTCCAACTGAAGCTGAATTAGCTGAATTTACAGGTCTGCTCTCTTATTACCGCTCCCTGCCGACCAGTTTTGTACGTGATATCATTATGAAAGCTCCAAGCCATGATATGATGAATACGCTTGCACGAAGCGTTCTCACTCTTTATTCTTATGATAATAAAGCGGATGACATCTCTGTACCAAACGTTCTGCGCCAGTGTATGCAGATGATTAGTCTCTTTCCGCTGCTCTCGGTCTATGGTTACCAGGCTTACCGCCACTATCATGATGGAGAAAGCCTGTTTATTCATAAACCATTGCCGGAACTGTCCACTGCAGAAACAATCCTGCACATTTTACGTCCAGACAGCAAGTATACACCACTGGAAGCCAAGTTATTAGATATTGCTTTAATCCTGCATATGGAACACGGCGGTGGTAACAACTCTACCTTTACTACACATCTTGTATCATCTTCAGGTACGGATACTTATTCCGTTATCGCAGCATCTATCGGTTCTTTAAAAGGTCCACGACACGGCGGCGCAAATATTAAAGTCGTACAAATGTTTGAAGATCTAAAGTCCAAATTGAATGACTGGACCGATGAGGAAGAAGTGCGTACGTACTTAAAAGCTGTCCTTCATAAAGAAGCTTTTGACCATGCAGGACTTATTTACGGTATGGGACACGCCGTATACTCCCTTTCCGACCCTCGTGCCAGAATATTCCGATCTTATGTGGAACGGTTGTCTATTGAGAAAGGTTATACAGACGAATTTGCACTTTATTCGATGGTAGAACGGCTTGCACCGCAAGTCATTGCAGAGGAACGTAAGATCTATAAAGGCGTCAGCCCAAATGTAGATTTTTATAGCGGATTTGTATACCGGATGCTCGGCCTTCCATTGGAACTGTACACGCCGATCTTCGCGATTGCAAGAATTGCGGGTTGGAGCGCCCACAGACTCGAAGAGATTTCTTATAACGGGCGGATTATGCGTCCTGCTTATATGAGTGTCTCCAGCCGCAGAGACTATATTCCGCTGAATGAACGAATTACCGAACTGTAATTGCAGCAGCAAAAGAAATCCGGCACGTTTGAAACTAACAAATTTCAAATGCACCGGATTTTAGAGCGTGTTTGAAAAATACTTTCTGTAAGATGTGCTTCACAGTTTGTACCCACAGGGCATGATTTTCAAACATGCTCTCCTTTCACTTCCCTTAATTTTCTGACATACCATATGCAAACAATCAAAAAACATGCCATGCTCAAAATATCCATAAGAGGAACTTTTAGAAAATGGCGGTTCAAAATATCTACGCCCCCATACAGGCAGATCAGCGCACCGAATAAAATCGTTGGCTGATACATTTTCTCACAAAACGATTCTGCATTTCTCACCCTGGCCTGTTCTTCCTTCGGAATTAATATTGCAGACGGAACTCCGGTTTTTTTCATACGAATGGCTGCATATATGGCAGCTATGCCCAAAATGAGTATGATAATATCAAACAACAGGACAATCATTTCTGATGACATTGTAATACTTCCCTTCTTTCATAGTTAACAAATACACTGTTTTTCATGCTGCTTTTTGTTATTATAATCATTTCCAAACGTCTTCGCAACAAATTTAGCGGGTTTTTTATGAATTCTTCCAATTTTCCATTGCATAATTTGTATTTATCTTGTAAAATTTAAATATAAGGTTAGAAAAAGGAGTGTATCATTATGTTATTATCTGAATCCAAAATCTTAATCGGAGATGATTCAATTCTGGCACGGAAACAATTAAAGGATATATTATCGGATCTCGGTGCAACACATTATATAGAAGCTGCAAACGGACAGGAAGCGATCGATAAATATAATGAAGATCCGGCAGATATTGTATTCTTAGATATTGTCATGCCTGTCAAAGATGGGGTCACCGCAACCAGAGAGATTGTAGCTACTCACCCGTCAGCAGTGATTATTATTGCTTCTTCCATTGGCACAAAGGAGCAGCTGAAAAACGCAATTGAAGCCGGCGCCAAAGATTTTATTCAAAAACCTTTCTCGGCACATAACATTCAAAGAATTATTAAAGCTCGTTTTGATCACTAAATAAGGGAGACAATCTATGTATACACAATTTTTTGGCAATTTTTTATTACAGCGCAACATTGTTACGCCAGACCAGTTGATTGCAGCTATCAACCAGGAAGCTACCAGCCACATCAAACTTGGCACTCTGGCCATGTACCACAACCTGATGACCGCAAATGAGATTGACGATATTGTTGTAGCCCAGACACATGAGGATAAACACTTTGGTGAACTTGCCATTGAGCGGAATTATCTTACTGAGGATCAGGTCAATCATCTGCTGTCCGAACAAAGTCCCGAATACTTGTTATTGGGACAGGTATTGATTGAACAGGGCATTATTTCAAATGCAGATCTGGAAGATCTTATCATTGACTATGAATCAGAGCATGAGATTTACGATCTGGATATCCAGATTGATCAAAAAGAACAGGTAACAAAACTGATTCGGCACTATTTTAAACTGGGCGAACTGGAAAACAGCGAATTGTTTGAATCCTATCTGACACTGTTGTTTAACAACCTGATCCGGTTCATTGGCGCGGACTTCTCTCCAATGACCCCGATCCCATGCGAAGAGTTTGCGCCACAATTTGGCATCTCCCAGCAAATCAACGGGAAATACAATATTGTTACCGGATTGGATATGAGCTGTGATATGGCAATTGAATTTGCTTCTCGTTATGCTATGGACACTTTCCATGAATTTGATGAATATGTACAGGCATCTTTGGAAGACTTTTTAAATTTGCATAACGGTTTGTTTACGGTTAATATGTCCAACAACTACTCCGTTGAAATGCAGTTGTCACCTCCGGAAATGCATGATGAAGATCTGGTCAGCTTAAGATCGGACGCTGTTTCTTATCTGTTTCCGGTATTATATCCGTTTGGCACGATTTATGTTCTGCTTTCCATCTAAATCTGACAGGGAACAACGTATTATTTATATTCTGCATGGTCATATCAATGAAAAAAATTAAAATATTGTATTTAAACTGCATACGGTCTTACATATAATAAAAATTCCTGACAGCCTTGCTACCAGGAATTTTTATTATCTATACATGCAAAAATCTTTTTACTACATCTTTCATTTCACTTACTTCACATTCCGTCTGATGCAGTACTTTAGCCGTCCGGATCTCTTCTATCGCCTTAGGTATCTTTACATTTGCTATTTTACTTAATTCATCTGCCAGTTCAAAATCACTTTTCGAGTCATATGACTCATCAATCGCATTCATGACGCTTCTCGTAAATTTAAACGGACTCGCGGTAGACGCAACAACCGTCTTTGTCTGATCTCCTGTTTGCGTCTGATACTTCTGATACACGGCTGCCGCAACTGCCGTATGGGTATCCAGTACATATCCCGTCTTTTTATATAATTCGCGTATCGTCCTGGCCGTTTCCTGCTCACTTGCATAATTTCCATAAAAATCTTTCAGTCTAGCTTTCATCTCGGCCGTAATCTCATATACACCCTCAGAAGTTAACTGTTTCATCAGCGCAGCATTTTTTTGTGCATCATTCCCTGCAATGCGGTAAATGAGACGTTCCAGATTACTGGAAATCAAAATATCCATAGATGGAGACGAAGTAAGCATAAATTCACGGTTTTTATCGTATTTGCCAGTCTCAAAAAAATCATACAGCACTTTATTTTCATTGGAAGCACAGATCAGCTTTGCAATCGGAACTCCCATATTCTTTGCATAATAAGCTGCCAGAATATTCCCAAAATTGCCCGTTGGAACGACCACATTGATGCTTTCTCCGTCCTGAATCTCTCCTTTTGCAAGTAATCTTGCATAAGCGTAAACATAATAAACGATCTGTGGAACAAGACGGCCGATATTGATCGAATTTGCAGAGGAAAACTGATAACCATGTTCTGCCAGTTCTTTCTCAAGCGCCTGATCGGCAAACATCTGCTTAACCCCCGTCTGTGCTTCATCAAAATTACCATGGATGCCTACGACATGCGTATTTTCACCCTTTTGTGTAATCATCTGCTTTTCCTGAATCGGGCTTACGCCGTTTTTTGGATAAAAAACGATAATCTTTGTTCCTTTTACATCTGCAAATCCTGCTAAGGCAGCCTTCCCGGTATCCCCTGAAGTCGCCGTTAAAATAACAATCTCATTTTGTACCTGGTTTTTCTTTGCAGCAGTCGTTAAAAGATGCGGCAAAATCGATAATGCCATATCTTTAAACGCAATCGTCGCACCATGGAATAATTCTAAGTAATAAACTCCGTCTGCCTGCACAAGCGGAGCAATCTGTTCCGTATCAAATTTGCTGTCATAGGCAGCCCGAATGCAGCTTTTTAACTCCTCCTGCGTAAAATCCGTCAAAAATTGCTTCATCACCGCATATGCTGTTTCCTGATACGTCATATTTGACAGCTCTGAAAAGCTGACATCCAATACTGGAATCTGATCCGGCACAAACAGTCCGCCGTCTTCTGATAAACCTTTTAAAATAGCCTGGGAAGCAGTAACTTTTCTACTTGCATCTCTTGTGCTTGAATACATGATATTCATTCTTTTATTCCTTTCATTTTATAGTTCTCTTACTTCTATTTATGATACAATCCTTCTATCTATTATAAGCAAGATTCTGATTTTGACAAGAGCTAATATACATATTATAATAAAAACAATGTTACGATAAGTAATCTTTTAGTTTACATAAGGAGTTATTATGTTAACAGGAGTTTTTCAAGCAAGAAAAAAGGATGGCAGCATTTATTATCGCGCCAATATCACATACCGCAGCAAACATATCAGTCTTGGAAGTTTTCCATTAGAAACAGCAGCGCATCAGGCTTATTTGGAAGCAGATTGTTTGCTGCAGGATGACAGCATCCGAATTGACCAGATACAATTTTCCGATTATTTACTAAAACATGAAAAAATTGTTACATTGCTAAATTTTCGTGACAACCACATCTACATAAAAAACCCCATTTATATGTTCCGTTCTTATTTTCATTATTATTTAACACCGGACGAGATCTATAAGTTTGATATTGACGATTTGTTTTATTTTTCTGAACATAAGCTGTTAAAAAGAGGCGGCCATTTATACGTAAATGACTATGGGATGCAGGTAACTGTGCTTTCGCGGTATGGTATACGCAATTTTGCCGTAGCTGGAAAAGATTATCTGTTCGCCAATCAGGATCCGTATGACCTTCGTTATGAAAACGTCATCAATATCAATCCGTTTCATGGTGTGCGACGTTTGAATCAAAACGGCATTATTTCTTATCATACAGCTATCCATATTCGCGGCGATTACCAAATCGGTGTTTATGATACTTTGTATGAAGCAGCAATTGCTTATAATAAAGCGGCTGACCTGGCACGCCAGCATGGCATTGCTAAAAATTTTCCTACGAATTTTATTACGGAACTGTCAGCTAAAGAATATGCCCAGGCATATACGGAAATAACAATTTCCGAAAAGTATAAAAAATATGTAAAACAGCTAAAAGAATGTAATCGTTCATGCGAAAAACCTGTTACAAAATCTTAGTAAAAAAGGAACAGCCCCAATAGCTGTCCCTTTTTTACTATGAATATAAACGATATGTCATTTATTTAAGATTTCATCAACGATCCGTTTCATTTTTTTGATTAATATAGTTTACCAAGCCTTCCGCTTCAATAATTTTTTGCATAAACTCCGGAAATGCCTGTCCCTGAAACTGTGTGCCTTTCGTTTTGTTATAGATCATGCCGCTGTCAAAGTCTACCTCAACTTCATCCCCTGCGGAAACGCCTTTGGATGCCTGTGGACATTCAATAATCGGAAGGCCGATATTAATCGCATTTCTATAAAAAATACGCGCAAATGTCTCCGCAATGACACAGCTCACACCCGAAGCCTTAATTGCCAGCGGTGCATGTTCTCTGGAAGAACCACAGCCAAAATTTTTATCAGCGACAATGATATCTCCTTTCTGCACGTTCTTTACAAATTCTGTATCAATATCTTCCATACAATGTAATGCAAGTTCCTTTGGGTCAGATGAATTTAAATATCTGGCCGGAATAATTACGTCTGTATCTACATTATCACCATATTTAAACACATGGCCGTTTGCTTTCATTCCATTCTCCTCCTACTCATTTGGTCCTGATAACTTGCCTGTAACAGCGCTTGCAGCTGCAACTGCCGGACTTGCCAGATAGATTTCAGATTCTACATGTCCCATACGTCCGACAAAGTTGCGGTTTGTCGTAGAAACGCACCGCTCTCCTTCAGCAAGAATTCCCATATAACCGCCTAAACATGGCCCGCAGGTAGGCGTACTTACAATTGCGCCGGCTTCGATAAATATTTTCAGAAGTCCTTCTTCCATTGCATCCAGATAAATTTGCTGAGTCGCCGGAATAACAATGGCACGAACACCATCTGCTACCTTTTTCCCCTTTAAAATCTCTGCTGCGCATCGTAAATCATCTAAACGTCCATTCGTACAAGATCCGATAACTACCTGATCGATCTTAATCTCCCCTACTTCATCAATCGTTTTCGTATTTTCTGGAAGATGCGGGAATGCAACCGTAGATTTCAAAGTATTAAGGTCAATCACAATTTCCCGCTCATACACTGCATCCGCATCAGCTTCGTATATCTGATATGGACGTTTGGAATGCTCCTTCATGTATGCTTCTGCCAGTTCATCTACCGGAAAAATACCATTTTTGGCACCAGCTTCAATCGCCATATTTGCAATGGTAAAACGGTCATCCATCGTAAGATTTGCAATGCCATCTCCCGTAAACTCAAGAGACTGATATAATGCGCCATCCACTCCGATTTCGCCGATCAAATGCAAAATCAAATCTTTTCCGCTGACAAATATATTCGGTTTTCCTGTCACAACTACTTTAATTGCAGACGGCACCTTAAACCACGCCTTGCCGGTTGCCATGCCTGCAGCCATATCGGTACTGCCTACTCCGGTAGAAAACGCACCTAACGCCCCATATGTACACGTATGGGAATCTGCTCCGATAATCACATCTCCGGCTACCGTCAGCCCTTTTTCTGGCAACAGCGCATGTTCAATCCCCATCTGTCCTACATCAAAATAATTGGTAATCTCATGCTTACACGCAAACTCTCTCACACATTTACAGTGCTGCGCAGACTTAATGTCCTTATTCGGTACAAAGTGATCCATAACTAGCGCAATTTTATCTTTGTGGAAAACACCATCCACATTCATTTTCTCAATCTCATGGATTGCGACAGGCGATGTAATATCGTTTCCTAATACAAGATCCAAATCTGCCTCAATCAATTGGCCTGCCGTAACGGAATCCAATCCGGCGTGAGCAGCCAATATTTTCTGGGTCATTGTCATACCCATGATCTATTCCTCCTTTTTCTCTCCATATTCTTATACAGTGTAGCATAAAGTCCGAAAGAATGCTAATACATTTTTCCTGTTTTTATTACGATGCGATTGTCAGCACAGTAAATGCGCAGATCTGCCTGAACTGTTACTTTATTCAGCCTGTTCAATCTGTTCCTGTGTATAATAACCGCTGTCAATAAGCACTTCTTTTAAATTATCCTGATCCACAACATCTGGATTACACAAATATGCCGGAACTGTTAATACATGATTATGATACTGTTCGGTATCATTAATCTCCGGTTCTGTCTCTGCCACAACCGAATCAATCATTGTCACACATTTCTGTGCAAGCACGCGTGTATCTTTATAAACAGAAAAGGTCTGTGTCCCATCTAAAATATTCTTGCAGGCTACAGCCTCGCAGTCCTGTCCAGAAATAATCGGCCAATTATCAGCAATATATCCGGCCTCCTGTAGCGCTTCTATACAGCCATAGGCAAATCCATCAAACGCTGTTGCACAAATATCCAGCTCCTCATCTGTATAATAGCCTGCCAGATAGTTCTTGCACCACTCTTTTGCTGTCTCTTGCGACCATCGAGATATACAGGTATCCTCAAACGATGTCCGGCCGCTTTTACATACTAACCTGCCATCATCCAAATACGGCTGCATCACTTCCATAAGCCCTTCATAAATTCTGTGCGAATTATTATCATCTGGACATCCCATAAAAAATTCAATCGTCTTATATTCACCATCCGAAAGATCATCCAACCCTGCTTTTTGTGCAATTGTTTTGCCAATCAGTGTGCCTACGCCTTTATTGTCAAAAGATGCATAATAATATACCGCATCTGTATCCATTAGCAGCCTGTCATAAGAAATCACCGGAATATCCGCGTTCTTTGCATCTTCTGCTACGTCTGTAAGTTCCTTGGAATCTATTGGCACTACAATCATACAATCTACTTTTTGTTCCACAAAGCTTTGTATCTGCGCGGCCTGCTGCTGCGGATTATCTCCTGCAAACTGAATCTCAACTTCATAACCTTTTGCTTCCAGTTCTTTTCTCATATTTTCCGAATCATCTATCCAACGCTGTACAGACTGTGTAGGCATAGATATCGCAATCTTTTTACCTCCGCTTGCTGTGTCATTTGCTTGTGTATCGTCCGCCTTGGAATCTGTTGCCGTATCAGGCTGATCCGATGTGTCATCCGGCGTATTTACAGGGTCATTTCCCGTCTTCGTACTGGCAGAACATCCAGACAGCATTGTTGCTAAAATGATTGTGCATAACCATGCACCAAACCGTTTCTTTTTCATGATTATCCCCCCTCTGGATTTGGATCAGATGTGGTTTTCCTGTTCCAATTTCATCATAGTACGACAGAATGAAAATAGCAAGACTTTTTATCATTTTTATATCGCATATATTATATGAACGAAATCAGATAAGGATAAAAACGGATTGTGGATAGCATAATCCGAAGTTCGCTATTATCGTTGACACTATCCGAGGCATGCAACTGCTCCATCAGCAGGATTTTGATTTGAATTTCTTACTTTTGTCTTCTAATAAACTAAAATCATTGCATCTTTTTGCCAGTGCTGTTGTATTACCTTTCCTTATTTTATGTTTATAAACTTCTGCTGCATTTTTCATTATCTTATCCTGTAGTTTTCTGATAATACGGTATTCTGACATCAAAAGCTTCCGATGTTGAGGATTTTTCGCCGTCGGAATATCAACATATGTATATTCACCATCAGGAACTGGAAACATATTGTTCAAATTTATTACCGCATAATCGCCTATTTTTATAAAATCCAATCCATTTTTCATTTTTTTGTGCTTAGTTTTAAAAGAAGACAATGGCGCAAAATAATTCATGCCATTTACAATTAGAACGATGCCAATATATTTCCTCTCATTGTGCTGTCCGGGCTGTTTGTTTTGAAACAAATGCGGCGCATGGAGAACTAAGAAATCAATATATTGGGGATTAACCTCATATATTTTATTGTCAAAATCACACTCTCCTGTTATAAAAACAGGGACGGAAAATCCGTCCCATTCATTGTTAAATTCGCACTTTGAGCGGCGAAACACTCACTTGTAACTGTCTCGCTTAGGGCTGAGATATGCCCGCTTATAACTGTCTCTGTTAAAGGTCGAGATATACCTCCTGTTAAGCCAGCGGCATTAACTATATATAGTATATGCAATTAATAAAAAACAGCAACCACTTTTGGAAATTTTTATTTTTTAATGTAACGTTACTTTTAAGAACAGAATAAAAAAATCCCCTACATTGACACCGTAGTCTCCATCCTTTAAAATAAACTTATGCAAGTACATTCAGAGAGGAGCTTACATACATGAAGAAGAAAAAAATAATCGGTACCCTTTTAACACTCTGCTTACTGGCAGGTATTCCACATACGGTATCAGCGTCATCAGATACTACAGACACCGTCTTGCCACAGGAAATATCCGCTCCGGTATACAGTATTGCCCCTGAGACAACCAAGCTGTCTGACCAAGCTATTGCGATAAAATGGGATTGTGAAAACGATGCATTTGTAAAAGATTATTATATTATGCGGCGCGCTACAAAAAACAGCGTCGGCAGAGGAGCTTGGAAAACGATTGCAGAAATAGAATCTTATGGCATAAAAGGCAGCCGGTCTTATTCTTATACGGACAAACTAAAATCCCATGCCCCGCAGCAATACGAATACAAAATCTGTATTTTGTCCTCAGACGAGACAATAGATACACGTCAGATAGAATATCAGACGATTACAGATGCATCCGCCGTACTTGGTACAAATATAAAAATATGTATCGATCCTGGTCATTTTGGAACACTGAATAACAATTATGATGCTACCGGTAAAGACGGAAACTTTCCTTATTCAGAAGCAGTCTTTAACCTGGAAACTGCTCATGCGCTGCAAACGGAATTAAAACAAGCTTATGGCATAGACAGCTATCTCACACGAAACGGCGCATCCATTGCTTTAACCTATCATGGAAAAACATACAAAAATGAAAATTTAGATCAGAAGAATATCGCTGTGCGTGGTTATATGGCAAAACTGCAAGGATGCGATTTATTTCTTTCCCTGCATACAAATTCTACAAGCCGACAGACAAAGCCATGGAGCCAGCCAAAGAGCATTAACAAAGCTTTTGTTTTTGTGAATCAAACGGCACACGCTGACGATACAGCCATGACGATTGCAAATGCAATTGGTACAAGCCTGACGGACTACAACCGGGAAGCTGGCATACAAACCGCCGGCTTTATAACACGTGCGAAAAATAAAGCCGCAAGCTTTTCCACCTTAAAAAACGACTCTGCCAAAACAAACGGTACCGTTATTTACCGCAAAAACAGCTCGGGCAGCGACTATTATGGCGTCCTACGCGGCGCAGCTGCAAATGGCGTTCCGGGAATTTTGGTAGAGCATGCATTCCATGTTACTCAAATTGTGAGAAAGCTTGCAGTCCGTTCCACTGATCTTTCAGAAAACTGGGCTGCATGTGACGCTTATGGAATTGCTCTTGGTTTCGGTTTCCTATCTTCATAAAACAGCAAAAACGCCGGACGATACTATCATCCGGCGTTTCTAAAAACTTCTAAATACTATAATCTAATCCATATCCATGATTTGTGTGGTCTTCTTCCCGAATCTTAGACCAGTCGATCTTGTTCATTTTCTGAATCAGTTCGTCTATGGAAGTTGCTGATACCTGTGTTCTTTTTGAACGAATTGGTATATTCTTCTCAATTCTGGCTCTTTGATTCTCGCTCATCTTCTCCAGACTGGCAAAATAAGAGGTAGAACCGTCATTGTTAAATGCAATGCCAATCTTTGTAATATTGCCCTTCTCAGATGTCGGGCCAAAGCCAAACTGTTTGTTGATTTGCTCAGACATACGTACAGCGCCCTGAACTTTGTTCATGTATTCTTTTTCATACGTTTTGTCAGCGGCCATTTTTTCCAGTTCTTCTGTTGAAAACAACACAGAAAATTCTTTTGTCCCGCGCGAAAGAATTTCTTTTGCATCATCCCCCTTGCCAGCAACCATAAAATCCATATTTTTATAAGTCTTTTTCAGCTTTTCCAACAAATCCTGTGCTTTGTCCGATAACTTCGGCTGGCTGACACTGTTTTGAGAACTGTTTGTTTTTCTGCCTGAAGCAGCTTTTGTATCGTTGCTTTTGTTGTTTATCGTACTGCTATAATAGTTATCATAAGCAGCGTAACTATTTACTCCATTCATCTTCTTATCCTCCTTGAAATATAAAAATCAGAATATTATTTTATGGTCGCAGACCCATGCCTCCTTCCAACGTAAGTGTCTCACCTGTCAGATACTTAAAGTCCTCTGATGCCAACTGTACGCAGACACGCCCAATCTCTAGTTCCGAATCTCCATAATGTCCAGCCGGCGGCATTTTTACATTTTCCTTAAATGCATCTGGATATGCCTTTTCAAATTGTTCTAATTGTGCTGTCCAAGCCAGAGGACATATAATATTGACATTGATCCCGTCTTTGGCCCACTCTGTAGCAGCTACACGCGTCAGGCCACGGATACCTTCTTTGGCAGCAGCATAGGCACATTGTCCAAAATTCCCAAATAAGCCTGCACCGGAAGCAAAATTAATAACCGTTCCTTTGGTCTGTTTCAAATGCGGATAACATGCTTTCATATAATAAAACGCAGCATACAATCCAGAATAGAGCGCCAGATCAAACTGTTCTGTCGTATGATCCGCAAGCGGAACACCTGAAGCGGATGCCTGTGCATTGTTAATCAGCACATCAATTCTGCCAAACGTATCCATCGTTTTATTAACTACATTTGCAACAACTGCTTCGTTGTCTGCCCCTGCATTTACATCTGCCTGTACGATCAATACTGAAATCCCATATAGCCGCTCTAACTCTTCTTTTGCATCTTCCAGTTTCTTTACATTACGCCCAGTAATAACCAGATTCGCTCCTTCTTTTGCATATGCGGTTGCGATCCCGTAGCCAATAGAACCACATCTTCCGTCACTAAGAACCGCTCTTCCTGCACCTGTAATAATTGCCGTTTTGCCTTTCAAAAAACTCATTACAATACCTCCTTGTTTTATTTTCGTTGCTTTCATTGTAGTATATCTTTCTGAAACAATCAAGTCTGCGTATTTCGCTTTCCTCTATTTAAATCAAATGGAATGTAAATGTCGGACTGAACAGCTATTTAAAACGAAACGATCAGCTGCATCTTAAACCGCTCCTGTCCATACACCGCATGTGGAATTATACGGTAAATCTGCCCGTGCCTTCTAAAACTGTTACCATTGCATCTCCGCCGGATGCTTCCTCTGTTTATCAATATTTTTATACATCTTTTGATACCTCCTTGACTTTTTATGATTACTATCATATAATACCCTCAAAAATTACATATATATTGAAATGCAACAAAAAATTTATTCGAAACATGATTTATCAGGAGGACCTTATGAATCCAAAACAGGAATTTTACAAAACACAGGCAGATACAATTATCAAACATCTGCAAAAACGCCGCATGAAAGGTTATTACTGCCCTTGCGCAGAGGATGCCGTAAAAACTGCCATGGCTTTAACGGCAGCAAATACCACTGTCTCCTTTGGCGGTTCTATGACACTCACAGAGACGGGTATTTTAGATGCTTTAAAAAGCAGAACGGATATTCGCCTCCTCGATCGCAGTCTGGCCAAAACACCGGAAGAAATCAAACAAGTATACCGTGACTCTTTCAGCGTAAACACATATTTTCTAAGCACAAACGCCATTACCTTAGACGGACAGCTTGTCAATGTAGATGGAAACGGAAATCGGGTTGCGGGGCTGATCTATGGGCCGGATCAAGTCATCGTTGTCGCAGGCATGAACAAAGTAGTATCTACTGCAGAAGATGCCATAAGGCGCGTACGCAACATCGCCTCACCTCCAAACTGCATCCGTCTGAATAAACAGACGCCTTGTGCTGTTACCGGAATGTGTGCCGAATGTCTGGGAGACGACTGCATCTGCAGCCAGACAGTCATTACAAGGCGCAGCGGAATCAAAGACCGCATCAAAGTTCTGTTAGTGGGCGAAGAACTGGGTTACTGACAGTTCCTAAGCGCTGCTTATAAAATATTGTATCACATACGGACAGGAGAAGCCTATACACCAAATAAGCTTCTCCTGTTTTATATTTCTTATATTTGGATCAAATTTATCCTGCTTATCCTACATACGTTCCGGCGCTGAGAAACCGAGTACGTCGATACAAGTCTCCATAATACCCTTGCACAACTGCAGCAGCAGAATATACCCTGCCTGACGCTGGTCATCTTCCTGCGCCAAAATTTTTGTTTCGTGATAAAAATGATTAAATGCATTGGCAAGATCGTACAAGTATGCGCATACTTTATGTGGAGCCAATTCATCAAATGCGGACGCAATCATTCCATGAAATCTGCTGACCTCCAGCATCAGCGCCTTTTCACTTTCTGAATCTGGCGGAAGTATCTTCTTTCCTAACGCGCTTTTTCCGGTCTGCTCGTATTTTTTTAATATCGATTTTATTCTTACAATTGTATATAGTAAATATGGCCCTGTATTTCCTTCAAAGGAAGTAAATCGTTCGATATCAAAGATATAGTCTTTCGATGCCTGGTTGGACAAATCTCCATATTTTACCGCAGAAAGCGCCACTACTCTTGCTGTTTCTCTAGCTTCTTCCTCATTCATTGTCTGATTTTCAGAAATCTTTTGATACATTTCTTCATTGATATCTGCCAGCAATGCGGACAGACGCATGACACCGCCTTCTCTTGTTTTAAATGGCTTGCCGTTTTTGCCATTCATCGTGCCAAATCCTAAAAAAGTCAGCTTTGTGTCTGCGTGCACAAGTCCCGTCTTGCGTGCACAGCGGAATACCTGCGTAAAATAAAGCTCCTGCCTTTTATCAACCACATAAATAATTTCTTGTGGGTGCCATTGTTCCATACGCTCTACGATCGTTGCCAGATCTGTCGTATTATAAAGTGAAGCTCCGTCTGATTTTAAAATCATACATGGCGGTACTTCCTTCGTATCTGCCTCCTCTTTGACATCTACAACCAAAGCGCCTTCGGAAATATAGGCAAATCCATCTTCTTTCATCTTCTGCACCATTGCCGGAATATAAGGCTGTGCATCAGATTCTCCTTTCCATAGTTCGAACGATACATTCAGATTTTCATAATTTTTTTTCAAATCTGTAACTGAAACATTTAAAATATGATTTAATAATGCAGTATAACCACGCCTTCCGTGCTGCAATTCATAAGTAGCCTGCATAGCACGCTCTTTGTATCCGTCGTCCTCTTTTGATTTGCTGCTTGCAGTCGGATATATTTCTTCTAATTCCGAAATCGTAAATGGAGCTTCTTTTGGATATTCACCTGTAAAATTCTCGTTAAAATATACAAGCTCTGGTTTGCGTTCTGCAAGTTCCGTAATGATTAAACCCATCTGCAAGCCCCAATCACCCATATGCACATCACCAATCATCTCATGTCCGGCATAACGGCCCATACGCTTAATACTTTCGCCGATAATTGCAGAACGCAGATGGCCGACATGAAGCGGTTTCGCAATATTTGGCCCGCCGTAATCGATCATAATGGTCTTTGGATGTTCTGTCTTTTCGTTTCCATAATCCTCAGCATCCATCATCTGGCATAAATAATCAGCCAAATAGCTTTCCTGCACCTTCAAATTCAAAAATCCCGGCTTTACTGCCTCTGCTGCGGCAAATACCCGGCTGTCAGTTAGTTTTTGCGCCGCTTCCTGTGCAATAATCATTGGAGCCTTCTTATACTCTTTCGCTGCTGCCAGTGCACCGTTGCATTGAAATTCACACAGATCCGGTCTATTCGAGACTGTAACACGCGCATATTTACCATCGTATCCACATGCAGTAAATGCACCTACGACTTCTTCATTCATCTGTTCCATTATGTTTTTCATGTTATTTCCTGCTTTCTGCCATCATTTCGTAAACCACCCAATCGTCCCGATTCAGACATGCCGTACGGTTATGTCCCATTATCCATTACTGCTGTCGTCATGTGCCTGCATGGTAGCCATTGCATACTCAAAAGGCTCCGGCTTTTCGTTTAAAATTGCATGAATCTGCTGCTTTTGTCCTTCATCTTTTACTGGCTTTTTCCCATAATGTCCGGAATAAGAACCTGTTTTCGGATTATATGCGTCTTTTGACAATAATTCTTTTTCATTTTCGTCATAACTTTGATCCGAATCATAGTCTTGTGGATCTTTCGTATGCTTCTGCGCATTTTTACGTGCTTGTTCTTCCTCTCCTTGTTTTTTTGCACGTGCCGCTTCTTCGACTTCTTCCAACGTCTGATAATGTACATTCCAGCCTTTGATAATGCTCCGGTCCATCTTCATCTTTTTATCTCTTTTTGCTATTAAATCGATCGCATATACTGCCGGCATATCAACACCCCCTGATATGTGTTATAAATTGCAAAAAATCTTGCTTTCCAAAGATTTTGTTACTTTTTCATAAAAATATTATACCATAGTCCGGCATATGATTTCAAGATTGTGTTTCAACTATCTGCTTTCCTCTATTGTTTTTTCACCCCAAGCGCTTTTTGCGATATATGTTCATCAAAAAAATGTACAAATGGCCCCAGGCCAAATGCACAGACTGCTGTTCCAACATTTACAATGCCACCCAGCGCAAAGCAAACTGCTGTACACACAACATCGGTAGCCAGCCTGCACCAAAAGTACGGCAGTGGGCAGTGTTCACTGATAATGATGGAAAGACTGTCATACGGCGCAATACCCAAATCCGCAGTCTGATAAAAAGAAACTCCAAGACTTACAACAAGCACACCAACGGCCACTGTCAGCAACCGTATGACCATCCCCCGTTCCGGTATCTGCAGTACTGCAAACAGATCAATAAAAAACTGAGCTATATACCCTAATAAAAACCAGTTTACAAACGTGCCGATTCCGATAAAATGCCGTCCCCAGGAGATTTCAACAATAAAAATGACTGCATTGACGATCGGCATTAGCATACTGTATGCAATTCCAAAACGATCTGCTCCTGCCATCAGCATTGCGCTGTATGGATCATTCCCTAACAGAGATGTTCGAAATATTGCAATTCCGATGCCTAAAATAACATTTCCAAGTACCATTCCTATCATACGGCGCAATGTAATTTTGCGCAAATATTCTTTCATAACAACTCCCTTTCTTTCTAAAACTGCTACATCCTTACTCTTCAAGCCCTGCCGCTGCAATCGTATCCGATACATCCACAATCTCAGGTCCCATAGGGCCTGCATCAGCATTTTCTGCCACTTCTTTTGGATCTGACTGCTCTTTCTTTTTCTCTTCACCCCAAAGAGATTCATATTTTTCCTTTTTTTCCTGCCTTACCATTGCACCGATGTTTTTTGCCATCTGATACATATCCATACTAAATTCCATCAGCTTTTTTTCATCAGAAGCTGGCACGATCGATCCTTTCATAATGCGCCGCGCAACTTCCATAATTCTCCCCATCTCAGCAGCGCTCTCTTTTCCCGCTTCTTTCTGCTGCTCTGCCACCTCAGCGTTCCAGTAGGCACAGTATCTTTCTGCAAGCTGATCTAAATATTTTTGATACTCTGACTCTTTTTCGTCTAAAGCATCCAGTGTCAGCTGCAAAGTAGCAGCTTCAGATTGAAAATTATGGTCCATTTTTGTACGCGCTTCCCTAAGCTGCTTCGACAGTTCCGTTTTTTGCTTTCGGTATGCATTTACCTGATCTGCGTATATTTGCTGTGCTTCGCCAATCTTCATATTTTTCACATCCTTGTACAAATTTTAAATTCCGTTTCTGCTTCTACCATTCATATCGTCTTTTTTTGAAAAAAGATTATGGATCAGCAAATGATTTTATAATTGACACTCCAGCTGACAGTCAAACGGCTCCTTTTTTACATGCTTTTGATTATATTCCATTGCTTCCGTACAGCCCATTTTTTTATAAAACGCCTGGCTTTCTACTGCGGAATGCGCTGATATATATAATTTTGCGGCCCCTTTCCGGCTTGCCCATTTTTTTGCCGCCAGAAATAATACTGCCCCAATTCCTTTTCCCCGCAAATCTCTGGAAACGTGAATGCTCGACAGATCCATATATCGATGCACACCGCCAAACAAAGCTGGTTCTACAGTCACAAATCCTTTCAGTTGTCCATCGCAAAAAGCCGCATACACAAAGCCACCCGTTTGCTTTGTATGTTTCAGACAATCGACCAAAAACTCATAATCCTGTTCCTTCCAGTCATCCACAAACGGGGCATCTTTTATCACCCATTGCCCCTGTTCCTTTCTCCAGCACTTGGTAACTACCTGATATCTGTTAAATTGTGCAAATAAAGCTTTGTTTATTTCATGTTGTGATAGTTCCCTATATTGTATCACTTATTTTGTCCCCCTTATCATGTAACCTGACCTAATATCCTTGCAAAAAATATTTTCATTTAAATGATCTGATACATAGTATATTCGAAAATAAAACTTCTTGCAAGTTTTACTTAAAACTATGTAAGAAAAGACATGCGCCCGTAAGCACACGTCTTTTCTAATTTAAGATATTTCTTTTTTCTTGGTCTGATGCAGCGAGCCATCCGCTTGCGTCTGCTCAGCTTCCTCTGCCTTTACCTGCTGAATCGCCTGGTGTACATGATGCGCATATTTTCCGGCGCGGCGGAAGATTCGCCCGGTTTTATCCGCCACTCCCTGTCCGATTTCCGCCGCATAAGAGCCGGCATTTTGTACAAAATTTGTTTTTTGTTCCTGCTGTTTTTCCTGTACCTTTTCTACTCCATACAATGGGAACGTCAGCGCCACTTTAAACAAATCTCCATCTACTGTCAGCTCAAACGTACCTTCCATCAGCTCGGTCAGACTTTTCGCGATCGAAATTCCAAGTCCGCTCCCTTCTGTATTCCTGGAACTGTCCCCACGTACAAACCGTTCCATCAGCTCCTCACTGCTAATATTCAGCTGATATCTGGAAATATTTCGAAATATAATTACCGCATGCTGTCCGTTCTCTTCCAGATTTACATAGGCACGTGTAGATGGCTGTGCATATTTACATATATTATTCATCAGATTATCAAACACACGCCATAAATGTCTGTGATCCGCTTCAATAAAAATATCTGCTTCCGGTTTTTTAATCTGCAGCTCAATCTGTTCTGCCATCAGCTTTTCCTCAAATTCGCCGATCGTTTGTACAAGCATTACACCTGCATCACATTTTTCCATTACAACATTCAGACTTCCCGTAGATGCTTTTGATGCCTCCATCAGATCTTCAATCAGCTTTTTGAGCCTTGCGGACTGTCTGTGCAGCACTTCCAAATATTCCTGAACCGTCGGATTGTTAATTTCTTCTTTCTGCAGCAAATCCACATAATTGATAATCGATGTCAGCGGTGTTTTAATATCATGGGATACATTTGTAATTAGTTCTGTTTTAAAATGCTCACTTTTCATTCGTTCATTCACCGCACAATTAATTCCATGTCCGATATCATTTAAATACTCTCCATGTTTGCGAATCTCCCAGAACATATTTTTCGTATTAATCTGGTAATCCAGCTGGCCGTTTGCAATCTGTCTGGCTCCTTTCTGCAGACGATTCATCTGCATCAGCGCAAGGATAATCATTGGATATACCACTATTTTTTCCATAAACCAGACCATAGTAAGACGTGCATCCGCCCAGCTCATTTGGATTGCCACAAATTCAATAAATGCTAAAAAACCAAGTAATATCCAAGCTTTCCAGAGCAATGTCACACTTCGGCAAATACTGGCCACTAAATAAGCGCAAAAACGCATTCCTTTTGAGAAAAACTGCATGCATTTTTTCATAATCATATAAGTTATCGTATGTCTCCACCATTTTCCCATCTTGACGCGAACTGCAAAACTCATACAAAATGCGATTCCAATCAAGACCGCAAAGACGGCTGCACAAACAACAATTACAGCTGATGTAACAATCCCTGAAAAACTGTTTCTCACCCAACTGGCTGCCAGCTCCACACCATATATACCCATAGCTGATACTGCCAGCTCAGCCAGAATAACACCTGCCGCGTACAAATCCAACGGCACATAATCCATAAACGACGGACAGATACCTGCGATTCCTTTGCGATGTCCGGCAGCCGCCATCAAAAACGAAAAAGCTGCAAGCAGTACAATGAGTGACACAGCTGCCATTACAATTCCGACATAACGCATACGGTATGCAAAGTCTATAAGCAGCCTGGACTGCACAAACATATCTCCTTGTGCAAATGATTGTTCCCCTTCCAGAGGTTCATTGACGTATGACGCTATAATATAATGATCTGATTTGTTTTTATGGCTGATATAAAATTCAGATCCTTCAAAATATTCAGGTGATTGTTTCTGTACTTCTCCATAATCTTCCAATACTTTATCGATCCCATCTACGATTTCGATATCATTTACATTTACTTCAGCAGTATAGCCATAAAATAATATCTCTGCATGATCTTTCCATGCATAAAACGTTCCATTTTGTGTCGTTTCTTCCGACATTATAGTACGAACAGAATTTAATGGAAAAGATTCCCAGTTATCCGTTAATATAATCTCCCCTTCCTGATCTGTAATCGGAAACAGCCCATCCTCAGACTGCACATAAAAGGTCTCTGTTTTCAGATCATACAGCCATCCGTCCACGCTGTAGGCCAAATCCGAATACACATTGCTATGATACGTATAGTAAGCGTCAAAAATGCTGTTTTCCGTAATATCAAACCAACCGTCTTCTGTAATATCATATTCTTCAAAATGCATCTCTCTCGTGTGCGGAAGGACATCCAAATTGTCAAATACATAACTGTTTCTGTCTGTAAAATCTACCTCTGACAAATTGTCAGCCTTCACAATCCCATAACGGAAATTTGTCTGCATCAGCTCATCTGCATCATACTGCTCTAAATATCCTGCCATTGCAGCAACCGAATAATTTTTGCATACGTCCTCATAAGCTTTCTTAATCATATCTTCTTCGCGTATCTGGTAACCGCCTACTGCATCCATCATTGCCATTCCTGCAAATCCCGCGACCGTTAACGCCAATGATACAATCATCAATACAACTGCGGTTATCTTGGCCGCAAGAGACGATTTTAATTTTTCCATGTCCTGATTCCTCCTGTCATAGTTCAGCTGTCTCGTATGCACAGCTTATTTGATATCTTCCATTTTATAACCGCGTCCCCAAACTACCTTTAAAAAACGCGGCTGTGCCGGATCATATTCAATCTTTTCCCGCAAATGGCGAATATGTACCGCCACCGTATTTTCCGTTCCATAAGAAATATCCTTCCATACCTGCGTATAAATTTCATTTGGAGAAAATACCTGGCCCGGATGCTCCATAAGCAGCTTTAAAATATCATACTCTGTCCGCGTTAAAGCGACCGGTTCCCCATCCAATGTCACTTCCTTAGATTTGTCGTCTAACTCAATGCCACCGATGCAAAGCTTATCCTCCCGCTGCTGCTTTCCTCCTCCCAGCTGCATATAACGGCGCAGCTGAGACTTTACCCTTGCCTGCAGCTCTACCGGATTAAAAGGCTTTGTCACATAATCATCCGCACCGACCGTAAGGCCCAGCACTTTATCCATATCTTCACTTTTTGCAGTCAGCAAAATAACTGGCACATTGCTGCGTTCACGGATCTTAACCATCGTCTCAATGCCATCCATCTTGGGCATCATAATATCCATCAGCACGAGATGGATTTCTTCTTTTTGAATGACCTCCAAAGCCTCTTTGCCATTGTACGCCTCATATACCGTATATCCCTCACTGCTTAAATAAATGCGGACAGCTGATACGATATCTTTCTCATCATCACAAACCAGAATATTGTACATAACTTCCTCCAACTATATCTGCATGTATGCAAAATAAAAAATCCGTCACATGCATTATGATTAATCACAATTACATTGTAACGGATTTATTATGAAGTTCCAACTACTTAAAATCTTAAGACTTTTTTAATTTTTATCGGAAAAACCCACGCAGCCCTGTAATTTCTTTTGCCTTTTCATACAGCTGCTTTTCATTGGCCTTTAAATAAAATCTTAGCGAAGCCAGTTCTTTTTCCGTAAACCCTTTTGATTTCTCAATTTTCCCTCCCGGTATAACCCCTTCTGCGAAATCCTTTTCGCCGTTTCTGGCAAACCGTACTTTTACAATTTTTGCATCTTTTTGTTTCATAATGCCTGTGTAAGTTAACGATACTTCCTCCATGCCGCCTGACCTCCCTGTACTATGCGTATTGTATGTAATTGCTTATTTTATATATATCGGATAAACTTTTTTGTTTCTTAACGAAACCTTACTTCCTTTCGAACTCATTTTTTATGAATAATTTTGGCAATATCGCGCATTCTTTTATTATCAATCATCCGGAGGTTAACTATGGCTGTTTATAAAGTTGAAATCTGCGGCGTAAATACTGCAAAGCTGCCCGTATTAAAAGAATCAGAAAAAGAAGAATTGTTTAAAAGAATCAAACAGGGCGACCTGGATGCAAGAGAACAATACATTAATGGCAATCTGCGTCTTGTATTAAGTGTGATAAAACGTTTTTCCAATCATCATGAAAATGTGGACGACCTGTTTCAAATCGGCTGCATCGGACTTATTAAATCTATCGATAACTTCGATCCGACTATGGGGGTTAAATTTTCAACCTATGCCGTACCTATGATTATCGGTGAAGTGCGCCGTTACCTGCGTGACAACAACAGCATCCGCGTCTCCCGCTCTTTGCGTGACAACGCCTACAAAGCCATACACGCAAAAGAAGTCCTCACACGCACCTCAAACCAGGAACCTACCTTAGATGAAATCGCTAAAGAAGCAGGACTTACCAAAGCCGAAATCGTATTCGCACTGGATGCGATCCAAACACCTGTAAGCCTATATGAACCAGTATATACAGACGGCGGCGATACCTTATATGTCATGGACCAAATTTCAGATAAGAAAAATAAAGAATCCAAATGGATTGAATCGCTTTCCCTGTCTGACGCTATGAAAAGGCTCAACGACAGAGAAAATTATATTATTAAGCTTCGTTTTTTTGAAGGAAAAACACAGATGGAAGTCGCAGAAGAAATTCACATTTCCCAGGCCCAGGTATCCAGACTGGAAAAATCCGCACTAAAAAGCATGCAAAATTATCTGTCACTCACTTAATTTCCATGTTCCATATCATGCACCTGATTCAAAGGTGCATGATATGTATTCTAACGCTGTTTCCTATTCAAAATTTTATCCATGCTTTTTCCTTTTGCAAGCTCATCTACTAATTTGTCCAAACAACGAATCGCGCGCATCAGAGGATCTTCTATACTCTCTACCCTAACCCCGCAGACCACGCCTTTGACCAATTCCATTTTTTCATTTAACGCCGGGGCGTTCTGAAAAAACTGCGCATAAGTAAGCGAACCGCCAAGCATTTCATCCAAGTTCTCCCTGCTGTATCCGGTTAACCAGCATGTTACCTCATCCACTTCTTCCCGCGTTCGGCCTTTTTTTACCGCTTTGTTTATAAGAAGCTGGTAAACTTTTGAAACGTCCATCCCAAATATTTTTTCACTACTCATAAAAATTCCTTCCAGCTTACTTCCGATTTGAAAAGCGTTTATAAATTTTCACATGGTCGTAAATGCATTTCCAGCTTCCTGGTGCATCTGCGGTTACACAAATATAATTTCTTTTTTTGTCATCTGCTCCGTAACTGACTGCACAATTGCCTGCTTCGGTCACGTAACCTGTCTTGGCGCCCAAAACTTCCCCTCCGGTATCTTTATCTTCGATTCTGCGTAGAAACCAGTTTGATAACAGAATCCCTTCGGGATGTTTTTTATTTTTTGCAGTTGTATAAGTGCGGGCAGACAATACGTTTCGGCATAATTCATTTTCAAACGCAGCTTCCATAATGGCTGCCATATCCAAAATCGTACAATAATGTTTTTCATCATAGATACCGACACAATTGGTAAAATGAGCTGTTTTAGATAACCCCAGCTCCTCCAGTTTTGCGTTCATCAGCTTTACAAACGCTTCCTGCGATCCAGACACATATTCTGCCAGTCCTATTGCGGCATCCGCGCCGGATGGAAGTATCGTTCCGTACAAAAGATCCCTAACGGTAACCTTTTCACCGATCTGAAATCCTGCCACACTGCACTCATTCACATAACAATAATCGGTAATCTCTACAGTTATTTTAAATTTTTCGTCTAAATCAGCTGGCTCCAACTGTTCTACCGCAGTCAGCAGTGTCAGTACTTTTGTCATAGAAGCAGGTACAATCCGCTCCTTTTCATCTTTGCACGCCAGAATTGTCTTATGGTCCGTATCTACTAATACTGCATGGCTGCTTAATATCCCTTTGCCAAGTGTTCTTGTATTTTCCTGATATTGATAAATACTGCCACTATTTTCCTTAACTGATACTGACGTTTGCTGATCTGTTTTATCCTGACCGGCTTCCTTATCTGATACTAACGTTTGCTGATCTGTTTCATCCTGACTAGCTGTCTGCTGACTTTGGTTCAGATTTTTTTCTTCATTCGTCACTACTGTAGAAGGTTCTGTTGAAGTATTTGGCACTGCGCCTGCGACATCCTGCCGTCCCTGTTTTTCTTTTTTGTCCCGCACACCTACGGTAAACAGTACAACCGCTAATATAGCTGCTATTACAAATACACCAAGCAATATTTTCTGAATCAACACCTGTCGTCTTCTTTTTGCCCGGCGCTGTTCTTTTTCTTGAAGAATTTGCAGCCAGCTCATGTCGTCTTCTTTTCTCAGATCACCCATATCATCCTCCTTTGTAGCTTCAAATGCATTTCTTGTATTTTTATGTTATTTACTCCACTTATCACACAACGCATTTATCTGATCGGCAAATTTAGCCAATTCTTTGTTCGGCCTGCCCTCCAGCTTATGAATCAGCCCAAGCAGACGTTCTCCGGCTGCCAACAGCCTTGCAAAGATATTCGTAGACGCCTTGGAAGACTTCGCACGTTTCATTGTACGCTGTCTCTGCCCCTGCTTGATCTGTGCACCTGTCAGCAGATCATATGTATCTCCACTGTAAGGAGCCTGTGCATCATAACCAAACGTGTGATGTAAATGTGCTGCAAACGCATCTGTATTCGTATCTTCCCCATGTACGATAAAAAACTTCGGCGCACATTGTGCAAACGCACCTGCCCAATGTGTCAATTGGTCTTTATCCGCATGACCGCTGATACCTGGCAGATTTAATATTTTTGCATTTACTTCTACGGTTTCACCAAACAACCGCACTTGTTTTGCACCATTTAATAACATATTGCCAAGCGTTCCAGGCACCTGAAATCCTACAAATATAATCGTAGAATCCTTACGCCACAGATTATGTTTTAAATGATGCCGTATCCTTCCTGCTTCACACATCCCTGAAGCTGACAAAATCACAACCGGCTTTTTGATAAAATTGATCGACTTTGACTCCTCACTCGTTACAGAAGTCTTTAATCCTTCAAAACGCAGCGGATTGATGCCAGAAGCAATCATCTCCTTAGCCTCTTCGTTAAAACAGACCGCATTATTTTTATGAAATACGTTTGTCGCTTCTACGGATAGCGGACTGTCTACATACACTTCAAAATCCTCAAATCCCGGCAGCAAATGCTCTGATTTAATCCGGCGCATAAAAAACAACAGCTCTTGTGTTCGGCCTACGGAAAACGCAGGAATCACAACATTTCCGCCGCGGATAAACGTTTCTTTAATAACTTCTGCAAGCGTAACCGCATAATCCGGCGGAGCAGCATGAAGCTTATTGCCATATGTAGATTCCATAATGACATAATCCGCGTCTTTGATATATTCTGGATTTCGAATGAGCGGGCGGTTTCCTGTGCCAATATCACCGGAAAACACAAGCTTTTTCGTCTGCTCCTCCTCTGTCACCCACAATTCAATACTGGAAGAACCAAGCAAATGGCCGGCGTCTACAAAACGCACTTTCACATTTTCATTCACTTCGATCTGCGCATCATATTCACATGGAATGAAATGTTCCAATACCCCGATAGCATCATCCATATCATATAACGGCGTTACTTCAGGATTACCTGCACGCCTTGCCTTACGGTTTTTCCATTCAGCTTCAAACATCTGAATATGCGCACTGTCTTTTAGCATAATGTTACACAGCTCACAAGTAGCCTTTGTAGCAAAGATTTGCCCCCGGAACCCATGGCTGTATAAAAGCGGCAACAGTCCTGAATGATCTATATGGGCATGTGTCACAAACACATAATCAATAGCCCCCGCATTCACCGGTATTTCCTGATTGACATACAAATCTGGCCCCTGTTCCATTCCGCAGTCAACGAGCATATTTTTTCCGGCAGATTGTATAAAATGACAGCTTCCGGTCACCTCGTGTGCAGCTCCTAGAAATTCTAACAACATAATACCATCTCCCTTCTTTAGCATTAAGAACCCCGCTCTTCATCTGATAGTCATCTCTTTTGAAACAAACTCTGCCTCATCTAAATCTAAGTATACACAAAAACATTCCAAACCGCAACAACAATCATTTATTCAAACCTCACAATCTCTTTGCGCAGCCTTTTCATAATCTTTTTCTCCAGCCTTGAAATATATGACTGAGAAATACCTAAAAGATCTGCCACTTCCTTTTGCGTCATCTCATTTCCTTCCGGCGTATTATATCCAAAACGCAGTTCCACAATCATTTTTTCCCTGCCTGAGAGCTGTTCTACTGCATTGTGCAGCAATTTTTTTTCTACTTCTGATTCCATATCTTTGGAAATAATATCGTCTTCCGTTCCAAGAATATCGGATAGCAGCAGTTCATTCCCATCCCAGTCTACATTCAAAGGCTCATCGATGGACACTTCCAGCTTTGTTTTACTCGTCCTGCGCAGATGCATCAAAATCTCATTTTCAATACAACGTGAAGCATAGGTAGCCAGCTTAATATTTTTCGTTGGGTTAAATGTATTAATCGCCTTGATAAGTCCGATCGTCCCAATAGAAATTAAATCTTCTACGCCGACTCCGGTATTATCAAATTTTTTAGCTATGTATACGACAAGCCGCAAATTGTGCTCGATCAAAAGGCTTTTTGCTTCCTCTGTTTCCCGGCCTTCTCCTGACAGTTTTTCAATACAGGCGTTTTCCTGCTCCGGTTCTAAAGGTGATGGCAGGACATCCGCACCGCCAATATACCATACTTCCTGTTCCGGTTCCTCCAGATTTAGTAAATAACGAAATGTCCCAATCATCCTTTGTACAATGTTATCCATTCTATTCATATCTTCCTCCTATTAGATTTTCTTGTGGATTTATAATCATCTGATATGTCTTTTTGTCAAACATTGTATGGTCTGCCAACCCTAACACAGCTTTTTTTATACTTCTGGTCTGATTTTCATATACAAAATTTAATTCCTCAATCGTAACTGCCTCTAATAACCCATGCCTGCAGCCTAAGGATTCATATGGAATAAGCCGTACACTGTCTGGCGTTCCATATGCCATCTCGTATATCTGTCTGTCAATCATATTGACTGATTTTCCTGTATACGGATCTGTCAAAAGATTGCCGCTGTCTGAAAGCGCCTGCAGTTTTAGATACTTTCCATTTTGGATTAATTCAGCCGTTAAATAACGGATACGGTTTTTAAGCTGCTTTCTCCACCACAGAGCAAAAAAAAGTAATAGCACAAGCGCCGCACATACTGCAAACTCGTAATTAAAAAAACCTTCTCCTCCTGCAAACAACCATTCTGTGATTCCTCCGATCATCAAGAACGCAAAATAACTAATACATAAATCGGAAAAAAAATCCTGTTTTGATTTTTCTCTAAAAGTAAATAACAAAACGGCAGGATTTATAAGAAAGTGTACCGTCAAAAGATAAGAAGCCGGACTGCCTAACGCCACAAAAGTCAGACAACTCCCTAGTGTTCCTATGAATGCGCCTAATATAATACGATATGCCCGAACACTCCTCTTTCGGAATATATTTACCGCTAACAACGCTGCCAGGTCCGCAAAAAAATTATTTGCAGCCAGTACGTCTATGTAAACTTCATAGATTGCACCCACCTCCGTATCGATATTCCAGAACAATAGTTCCTCTGTTTTTATTTTGTTCTATATTCATTTTATTCTATAAAGATGCAGAAAAATGTCAAACTTTCCAGTTTATCAAGATAAAAGCAGATTTAATTTCACACAAAAAAACTGCTCAGATTCAGGAAATCTTTCCATAATCCAAGCAGTCTTAACTTTTGTAATAAATATCACCATTATTTTTATGTACCAAAACCAAAATACTGTGAAACATCTTACTTTTTCGGATTCTGCAGGAAACCCGGAATCTTAATATCCTTTACCGGAACTGTACTTTCCGGCTTCTTAGGTTTGTTAATTCCATATACATTCTGCTGAGGCATTGTATTCGTTCCTGCCCCCGCTGTATGCATACCGGAAAATCCTCCCGCAGAAGCCTGTCCTTGCGTTGCTGTTGTACTTGGACGTCCCGGAAACGGAGTTGCCACAGTACGATTGCCGCCGCCTGCATTTTGATATTTCATTCCTGACATACCAGGCATCAGGGATGGCTTTGGCTTGTCCTCAACATCTTCAATTCCAGTTGCGATAACTGTAATGGTTGCTTCATCCGATCTGGATTCATCATACTTCGCCCCAAATATAATATTTGCATTCTCACCTACAAGATCACGCACATATCCTACCGCGTCATTTGCATCCAACAGGGAAATCGCTCCAGATATATTAATAATCACATGTGTAGCCCCACAAATATCTGTATCCAACAGTGGAGAAGAAACAGCCAGTTTCACAGCTTCAATTGCTTTTTCGTCGCCTTTTGCCATACCAATACCGATATGCGCCAGACCCTTGTCCTTCATAACCGTCTGCACATCGGCAAAGTCCAGATTAATCAAAGCCGGCAAATTAATCAGGTCTGTAATCCCCTGTACACCCTGCTGCAACACCTCATCCGCTTTTTTCAGCGCATCCGGCATCGTAGTCCTGCGGTCTACAATTTCTAACAGCTTGTCATTCGGAATGACAATCAGCGTATCTACCCCCTGTTTTAAACGCTCAATTCCTGAAATGGCATTTACCATACGCGCCTTAGCCTCAAAAGTAAACGGCTTTGTAACAACCCCTACGGTCAATATTCCCTTTTCTTTTGCAATCTTTGCTACAACTGGCGCCGCTCCTGTTCCGGTTCCGCCGCCCATACCGCACGTAACAAAGATCATATCTGCCCCTTCTACGACTGAAGATAACTCATCAGCGCTTTCCTCTGCTGCTTTCATGCCCACTTCCGGATCTGCTCCTGCACCTAGTCCCTTTGTCAGCTTTTCTCCGATCTGAATTAATGTAGGTGCTTTGCAAAGCATTAAAGCCTGTTTATCTGTATTTACTCCGACAAATTCTACTCCGCCGATATTTTCATCAATCATTCTATTTACTGCATTGTTACCTGCACCACCAACCCCGATAACAATGATCTTCGCACTGGAATCTGCTTCTGTTGTTGTAATCTCAAGCAAAGGTAATACCTCCTTAATGATATATGATCCTGTGTCTGTATTTCCCTGACACAAAATATAACTCTCTGCATTATATAATATTATTTTTTTCGCATGAAATCAACCAATTTTTGAAAAAATATGAAAATTTATTGATTTCATGTTTTTCTTCTTATGAATCTGGTTCAAAAATGATATCTGTTGTCAGAGGCGTCCAGTTTTCCAGATGCAGTGTTCCCCTCTTTCCTTTTAGCTGCTTCATCACTGCATCCAGACGCATCACTTTTTCTACCAGATATCCGCTATCCCCTATTTCTGCTTTGATACCGCCAAAATCTGCGGTAATATTACTTTCATGAAAAACGATCGCTTCCGGTACCAGCTCATATTTCATCAGCTGTTGGGAAAACGTCAATAGAAACGACAGTACATTTTCATCATCCAAATTTAATTTTTCGTAAACAATTACTTTCCGACATTCAATCCCATCTACTTTTGGCACATGATCGATCTGCCTTTTCGAAATCTCTACTACAAACCCATCTTTATCAAAATATACATTTTGATTATTCGCTGCTATGTATCCAATCATGGCCTTTTCATACACTTTAATATGAATCGTATTCGGTGAAACCAGTTCTATTTCCATCTCATCGATAAACGGAATCTTACGCGTTTGAAACAGCCGGTATTTTAACACCACATAGAGAGAATTCCAGGAATACTCATCATTTAATACGCTGTCTTTGATCTGCTGATCTGAATAAAGTTCATTTCCGCTTACCTGCACTTTTTTTAATTTGAACCCTGTAATACCAATCAGGATCAATATTGCTGCAAGAAGCAGAAAAAGCAGTATAAAAAGCAATACTTTTTTTCTTCTTGCCCGCTTCTTTCGGTTTTTTCTAATCATGACTGCTACCTTCCAGACGGATTCCCCTTGATACGCTTAGCGCCAGCCCCATTTCCGCCAGCAAAAAGCTTGTTGATGTACCGCCATAACTAATAAATGGCAGCGTAATACCCGTATTTGGAATCGTATTCGTTACAACTGAAATATTTAATATCACCTGAATTGCCATATGCGCCATAATACCGGATACGATCAGCGCGCCATATAAATCGGATGCATTATTTGCAATCACCATCAGCCTCCAGATCATAAGCAAAAACAAAAGAATCACGCAAACCGCTCCAAACAGGCCAAGCTCCTCACAAATAATAGAAAAAATCATATCATTCTGTGCTTCCGGCACAAATCCAAGCTTTTGCATACTCTGGCCCAAACCTTTGCCAAACAAGCCGCCGGAACCGATGGCATATAATGCCTGTATCGTCTGAAACGCTGTATCTATCGTATATTTTTCTGGATGCAGCCAGGCATCAATACGCTGCATCCGATAGTTCGCCGCCATAATAAAACCGACTCCGCCGCCCACAACGCCGACTCCAACCATCGCAATAAACTGTCCAAATTTTGGACTTGCTACAAAAGTAATTACGATCGCTATCCCAAGGATAATAATACCTGTACTCAAATTTTCGTAAGCTACAATTACAAAAATGGGGACGATCATAATCATGACTTTAATCAGATTTGTAAACTTGCCAATCTGCTTTGGTATCCGGCATACAAGCCCTGCCAAAAATAAAATCATTGCCAGCTTTGCAAACTCGGACGGCTGGAAGCTCAACGGGCCGAGCGGAAGCCATCTGGAAGAACCTTTTGCTTCATTTCCAATTCCTGGTATCAAAACAATTGCACACAGTCCAAAAGACAACAGATAGGCCAGATTTCCAAAATAGAACCATACATGATAATCAATTTTTGAAATTACCAGCATAGCCACCAAGCCTAGTGCCACAGCCAATCCCTGACGTCTTAAGTAATGCAGAGGGTCGTTATACGTTTTATTCGCACTGTACGCACTAACACTGTACAGCATAACCAGGCCAAAACCTAATAAAAAAATTACCAGAAACATCAGACTGTAATCACAATATTTGATTTTCTTTTGTTTCGCCCTGTTTCGTTTGCCCACTCTTACAACTCCTGATTTTTCTTCTACATCAGTCCGGCTCCCTGAAAGATTCCGGAATCTTGCGTATTGCCACGCATGTTATGCAAAGGAAGCGAAGCTGTGCACCAATTCCTTAAAAAGCTCTCCCCGTTTTTCATAATTGGGAAACATATCCCAGCTTGCACAGGCTGGCGACAGCAAGACCGCATCCCCAGGCTTTGCACGATCATGACAAAATGTTACAGCTTCTTTCAAAGTTTCACACATCACAAAATCTGTAAATCCTTTTGCGGATGCTTCATTTGCAATTTTTTCTTTTGTTTCTCCTATCAGTACGAGTTTTTCCACTTTACCATCAAAAGCGTCGATCCAATCTCCGTATTCTGACTGTTTATCGTATCCCCCGCCGATCAGCCAGGTCGGACGTTCCATTGCGCGTATTCCTTGAATCGCAGCATCCGGATTGGTTGCCTTTGAATCGTTGTAATAACGAACTCCTGCTATTTCTTCTACATATTCTATTCTATGCGCTACTGCCTGAAATGTTTTCAATACTTCTCTGATTTTTTCAAGCGGAACGCCAAGCGCCCTTGTAATAGCAATTGCTGCCATTACATTTTCATAATTATGCGTTCCTAACAGATTTAATTCACAAGTATCTGCAATCTTTTGTATTCCATTCTCATCTGACAAAAAGATACTTTTTTCATCCAAATACAAGCCGCGTTCCAGCTTTCTTTTGCTACTAAAATAAATCACCTTTAAATAATGATCTATTGTTTTTCCAAATGTGCGCAACAGCTCATCTTCATAGTTGAGTACACATACCTGTCCGGGCTTTTGATTTTTCGTAATGGACTCTTTCACTGCAGTATAACACTCTAACGTATGATGTCTGTTCAGATGATCCGGGGTAATGTTTAAAATTGCTGACACATCTGGGCAGAACGTATCAATTGTCTCCAGCTGAAAACTGCTGATTTCTGCTGCTGTTACCGTCTGGTCTGTCATTTGAAGCGCAAGAGACGTATAAGGAATCCCTATATTGCCAACAACTTTTGCATCTTCAAAATAACTCTTTAAAATTTCCCCGGTCAAAGCGGTCGTCGTCGTCTTGCCATTTGTGCCTGTAATTGCCGCCAAACGACCTTTTGCACACCGGTAAGCCAGCTCTATCTCGCCCCAGACAGTCACACCCCTTTGAAAAAGTCTTACAACAATCGGAAGATCCAGAGGAACTCCCGGACTTAGAACTGCAATGTTTATTTGGCTTATCATATCTTCATCTAATTTTCCAAGAAATATTGGAATAGATTTGAATGCTTCTGATTTTGCGTGAATGTCCTCTTCGCACAATTTCTCATTGCTGTCATATAATATGGTATCTGCACCTATTTTTGCCAACAGCTGTGCCGCTGCAATACCGCTGGCTCCGGTTCCGATAACCAGAACCTTTTTTCCTTTTAACTCCATTTATTTCCTCCTGCTTTCATTTATAGGCCCATATAAGCAGCCAGACATAAAAGCGTTGTAATAATCGAAAATACCGCTACGACTCTTGTCTCTGACCAACCTCCAAGTTCAAAATGATGGTGAATCGGAGCCATACGGAAAATACGCTTTCCATGTGTGATTTTAAAATAGCTCACCTGAATCATCACCGATAAAATTTCGATCCAATAAATCAAACCAACAATTAAAATAAACATCGGCATCTGCATCATATACGCGGTAGCTGCTACAAATCCTCCAAGTGCCAAAGAACCGGTATCTCCCATAAACACACTCGCCGGATAAACATTAAAGAGCAAAAATCCAAGCAGCGCACCGACAACCGCACAAGTAATCGGCTCAATCCCACTGTTTGTCGCCACTGCCACCACACTGAAAAACGTTGCAATTAATACGGTTACACTAGAGGCAAGGCCATCCAGTCCATCTGTAAAATTAGCGCCATTTACTGTGCCAATCACTGCCAAAAATAAGATCGGCAATGCCAGCCATCCAAAATCCGCATATTTGCCGCCTGAAAATGGTATGAGCATTGTAAGTGGAATATCAGAAAACCGATATAAATATATGGCAAATACAGCAGTTACCACAATCTCTAGTATCATCTTCTGCCACGCCAACAATCCATCCGAACGTTTTAAAACCACTTTTAAATAGTCATCAAAAAATCCAATGACCCCAAAGCCTACCGTTACAAATAATATCGGTATGATCTTCGGATAGGAGGAGATGAAAAACATCGATGTTACAATAATCGCCAGTAAAAACATCAGTCCTCCCATCGTCGGTGTCCCCGTTTTTTTCTGATGCGACTTTAATTCTTTTCGCTCTGTATTTCCAACCTTCAGCCTTCGTAAAACCGGTATCATCAGCGGCCCCGAAAGCGCTGTGACTGCAAATGCAAGTATGACTGCAAAAATATAGCGAAAATCAATTAACTGCTGTGTCATTTCTCTTTATCCTTCTTTCATTTGTCTGCAACAGTCTCAAGCATCGGACTGTTGCACTTTGCTATCCCCGACAACCCAATAATGCAACCTATAGTATAACGGATTTTTTCACATGTTGCAAGAGGATTGCATAGATTTCTGCATTTCTTAAGCTATGATGTTGTAACGGGCTATTCCTGTTCTTCTTTTTCTTTTTCTGCTTTTTCCTTCTCTATTACCGCAGGATCTTTTTCAATACCTAAATATGGCAAAATATTTAAGTAAATCTCCTTTGCCACCGGCGCGGCGATCGTTCCTCCATAATAGATACCAGTCGGATTATTGATAATCACAAGGCATAACACTTGTGGATCACTTGCAGGCGCAAAACACATAAACGAAGAGATATAACGGTGTGCACTTCTTGGCAATGTCTGGGAAGTAGCAGTCTTACCGCCAATCTCATAGCCTTCAATATATGCTTTATTACCGCCGCCTTCCGACACTACTTTTTCCAAAAGGGAGCGCATTGTATTTGACGTCTCAGCGCTTAAAATCTGCGCAGATGGTTCATAATCAAATACTTCGACAGGATTTCCTTCCTGGTCTTCGATCTGTACGCCAAAATGTGGAGTAATGCGCTTTCCTCCATTAATCAAAGAAGAAATCGTTGTAGCCAGCTGGACCGGAGTAATCTGAAAAGACTGGCCAAACGAAATCGTTGCCAACTCTACTTGGCCAATGTTCTTTTTCTGATGCATAATCGTTTTTGCTTCTCCCGGCAGATCGATACCTGTTTTTGATAGTAATCCAAACTGCTTAAAATATTTGTAATACTGATCGGTACCAAGTCTCATACCAAGCTCGATAAATACCGGATTACAGGAATTTTCAAGCCCCTGCACGAAATTTTGCGCACCATGTCCGCTTGTTCTTGCACATCGGATCCGTCTGTCTTCCACAATCTTATAGCCCGGACAGAAAAAATGATCGTTGAGTGAAACTACTCCTGCTTCTAATGCTGCCGAGGCTGTGATTACCTTAAAAGTAGAACCAGGTTCGTACGTATCATTGATGCACCCGTTACGCCACATCTGGTTTAATAAGTTCTGCTTTTCTTCCGCATTCGAATATGTGGTTCCTTCTGGAAGTTCATACGGTTCGTTCAGATTAAACTCCGGCAAATTTACCATTGCCATAATTTCCCCGTTGGAAGGCTTCATAATAATAATGCTTACGCTGTCAGCTTCTTTTGCCTGCATAGCCTTTTCTGCTGCCTGCTGCGCATACATCTGAATATTATAATCCAGACTAATGCGTAAATTGTTCCCATCAATCGGATTTTGACGGCTTTCTCCGGCATCTGCCAGTTCTACACCTCTAGCGTCCGTCAGCGTTAAAATCTTACCGTTTGTACCCATCATTTTTTCATCATATACAACTTCCAGGCCAATAATTCCCTGGTTATCACCTCCTGTAAAACCAAGCACTTTGGATGCAAGGTTATCGTATAAATAATATCTTTTATAGTCCTCATCCACCTTTACGCCTGCCAATTTATAATCCCGTATTTTGTCCCCGATTTCTTTTGGCACATTGGATTTGACCCTCTCAATAGAACTGACTTTTTCTACACGTTTTCGTACCGCATCCTCATCCATCTCCAGCTCTTTGGATAATACTTTAACAATCTTTTCTCCGTCTTTGACCTGGCTGTGAATGACTGAAATTGTACACACACTGCGGTTGGAAGCAAGTACTTTTCCATTAATATCCAAAATCTTGCCTCTTGCCGCCTTAATATCCCTCTCGCGTTCATGCAAATCCTGCGCCTGTGCACTATAAAATTCCGACTGAAACACCATAAGATATACAAGGCGGCCTGCCAAAAAAATTAAAACGAGTGAGATACAAAAAAATACGGTAACAATTTTTTTTCGATTATGCGTTTTCATCCCATTCATAAAGCAAACCTCATAATAGCAGTTATTATAGCTTATTCTGCAATTATGAGGTTATGTATTTTTTACCGGATCAATTGTATTTTACAGCCTCACCTAATGCTGCCTTTGCTTCGTAGCCGGCAATTTCCATGTACATATTGGTATCCTTTTTCTTCAAAGCATCTTTTTTTACTTTTTCGTCTTTGTATATATTCATATAAGGAAGAATCTCTTCCAAAATTTCTCTCGCCAGATTTTGTGCAAACGTACTGTGTGCCTGTTCCTTATTCTCCGTTGGCTGATTTGGTGTATCAATCACTACATAAATAACAAGCTGAGGATTTTCCTGCGGCAGATATCCAATAAATGACACTACATAATTGTTCTCTGATCTTGGAATCTTTTCTGCTGTCCCTGTTTTGCCGCCCATCGAATATCCTGGTACTTTTGCAACTCCTGCGGTTCCTTCACTGACAGTTGCAAATAAGTACTCTTTTAATCGATTGCTTGTTTCTTTCGATACCGTTTGTTTGAGCAGTTCCGGTTTAAACTCTTTGACAAGGCTGCCATTTTCGTCTGTTACTTTGGACACGATATATGGCCGATAATAATTTCCGCCGTTAATTACCGAACTGAAAGCGCTTATCATCTGAATCATTGTACAGTTAAACGTCTGCCCGAACGATGAGGTTGCTAAGTCTACCGAAGACATCTGCTCTGCTGTACGCACAAGCGTATCCGTCCTTGCTTCACCCGGCAAATCAATATTCGTTTTAAATCCTATGCCAAAATCACTCTGATACCGCCCAAATGTATCTTTTCCAATTTTTCTGACCATCTGCATTAAAGCATCGTTGCAGGAATCCATCAATGCCTTCTGCACGGTTTCTGTCCCATGGCCGGATCTGGCCACACAGCGTATCTTCTTATCTGCGATCTGTTCATAACCATCGCATTCAAATGTTTCTCTGCCACTTAATTTTCCACTGTCCAGCCCGGACGCTACAGTGAGTACCTTTTGCACAGAACCAGGTTCAAATGTATCGCTGATACAAAAATTACGCCAGATTCTATTTAACGCATCCGCCTTTTCATTTTCGGTCATCTTGTCAATTTCTTCTTTTGTATAATACCCTTCCAGGGAACGTGGATTCGACAAATCATAATCCGGAGCATCTGCCATTGCATATATTCCGCCTGTATTCGGATTCTGTATAATGACGCCAATCTTTTCTGCTCCATCCCCAGGTCTTGCTTCATCACGAAAAGCCCTGTTAAACTCCTTGATTTTTGCTTCAACAACTGTTTGTATATTCATATCGATCGTTGTTACGATATTATTTCCATTTACCGCGTCTTTAATCGTTTTTTCCATGGCGTTATCTGAATTCAGATAGCCATATTGCCTACCATTTGTACCGTTTAACGTACTGTTATAAAAATTTTCTAATCCTGCCATCCCCAGATTACCGGATGTCGTAGAACCAATGACAGAGCTGGCAAGCGTTTTATATGGATAATTCCGCTGATACTCTTTTTCAAACCAAATGCCATTGATATATTTTGCTGGATTTGATTCCTCATCTTCATCTTTTTCTTCAGCATTCTTTTTATCTGTGTTCGGTTCATTTTCTTTTGATTTAGCATCTTTTTCTTTACTATTTTTTTCTATATCAGTTTTTTCTTTATTTTCTTCCTCACCCTGCGTTTTATCCTCTTGTCCTTCCTTTTGTTTTTCAAGAAAAACCTGCACCTCTTCGAAAGGTATTCTTTTTGCAAGTACTTTATATCGGTTTTCCGGGTTTTCCTTAATAAAAGTACGGATCTCTGTCTCTGAAAGTTCATCTGGAAAACTGGTCATCAACGCCTGTATCGTTGGTTCCAGATACTTTTCATCTGAAGAAATTACATAACTGTCTAAAATAATATTATACACATCCAGACTTGTCGCCAGCGCAATCCCATTGCAATCCAAAATGTCACCTCTGCGAAATGGTATCATCTGACTGTCATAATTTGCCTGTGCAAGTACAATTTTTTGATATTTTTGACCACTCGTATGTTCAATGTATGCCAAACGGCCCATAAGTCCTGCCAGCGCAAGTACGATCCCGAAAAATACAACCAACATTTTTAAATGATTTCTGCGGTTTAACTTGATCCACTTGCGCCCTGGTCTTTTCTTCCTTTTCTTCCTGCCGGATCTGTTTCCTGCTGCCATATGCCACCTTTATCTTAAAATTCTTAAGCTTTAACAATGAAACCTTTATGTACGAATACTTTCCTTAGAATATTTAATCTGAATACTGCGTCATATAATCTGCATTTTCAATTGTATAATACTTGATCTGCTGATCGGTAGGATATTTCATACCTAACTTTTTTGCCTGTTTCTTTACTGCTTTCAGATCAATAGAAGCAGTAATCCTTTTATATGCCGCATCGTTTTCGAGTTTCAAAGCAGATATCTCCGACTGCAATGTCTCTATCGATCTTTGTCTGAAAATCAAATCAGACTGCAAATCCACATAGGCTACCGAAGTCAATGCGACTACCATGACGCATACGGATAAAAAAGCCACATATCCGGCGTTCATTTTCAGCGCGCGTTCGCGGTTTCTTCTCGCCGCACGCCTGCGCCTGCGCTTTTGCTCTGATACCCTCCTTTCCTCTTTTCTCTTTTTTCGTTCCTCGTGATAATCTGGTACAGTTTCCAGCCTCCGGACTGTGTTGCCATCTTCGTAAGTATAGATCCCATAGGATCTTCGCTCTTTCTGTCTGCTCATCACTGCTCCTTCCGTTCAAAAACTCTGAGCCTGGCGCTCTTTGAACGTTTATTAGTTTTCAATTCTTCCTCAGATGGTACCATCGGCTTACTGACTACTGTCCCCTTCGACATCCTTCCGCATACGCAAACCGGAAAATCCGGCGGGCATATACATGGATGTTCATTTTTCTTAAAAGTCGTTTTTACAATACGATCTTCTAAAGAATGGAAGGTGATAACACAAATGCGTCCGCCGTCATTGAGCAGATCAATCATGTCATCCAAGCTGTCCTTTAGTACTTCCAACTCGCGATTTAATTCAATACGAATCGCCTGAAAAGTCCTTTTGGCCGGATGGCCGCCGCTCTTTTGCACCTTCATAGGAATCGCAGCACGAATTACTGCACACAATTCCCCGGTTGTAAGAATCTCTTTTTCTCTTCTTGTAGTTACAATATGTTTTGCTATGTTTTTGGCAAACTTGTCCTCTCCAAAATCGCGAATGATCCGAAAGAGCTCTTTTTCACTGTAGTTATTTACAATGTCTTTTGCTGTTAGCTGCTGTCTGTCATCCATACGCATGTCTAACGGTGCGTCTTCTTCACGATAGGTAAAGCCTCGCGCCGGAGTATCCAGTTGAAATGAGGATACTCCAAGATCCAGAATAATTCCGTCTACTTTTTCTATCCCAAGATTGTGAAGCTGCATGCGCATATCGGCATAATTACTGCGCACAATGTTGACACGGTCTTTAAATTTTTCCAACCGATTGGATGCTGCACGAATCGCATCCGCATCCTGGTCAATTCCAATCAAACGTCCTTTTCCTGACAAATGGCTTAACACCTCATAAGCATGCCCTCCGCCTCCTAAAGTGCCATCTACGTAAATTCCGTCAGACCTGATCTTTAGCTGCTCGATCGTCTCCTGCAATAACACTGAGGTATGATTAAATTCCATTGGCCCTTTCCTGCGGATGATTAAATGCTGACTCCCAGTTCAGCCATGTAATCTGCAATGTCATCCATATCACCGATGTCATTGCTCTTTTCCCACTTCTCCTTGTCCCAGATTTCCACGCGGTTTAATACTCCTGCAGATACAATTTCTTTTTCAAGGCCGGCATAAGAGCGAAGATTCGGCGGCAGGAGGATTCTCCCCTGCTTGTCCACTTCACAGCTGGCTGCCCCTGCAAAGAAAAAACGTACAAAGTCCCTCGCTTTTTTATTTGTTAATGGTACTTTGCGGAAAGCCTCTTCGATGTGTGCCCATTCATCCATAGGGTATACAAATAAACAGTCATCCAGTCCCTTCGTAACCACAAACTCTTCTCCTAGTTTCTCCCGAAACTTCGAAGGGACGATCAGCCTGCCCTTTGCATCGATTGTATGATTATATTCGCCCATGAACATCTCTCATACCCTCTATAGTTGAACAGTCCAGTGAATAACAATCCACCACATTATCC
This sequence comes from uncultured Eubacterium sp., assembly GCA_910584345.1. Taxonomy (GTDB): domain Bacteria; phylum Bacillota; class Clostridia; order Lachnospirales; family Lachnospiraceae; genus Eubacterium_J. The sequence goes on from CAJTZX010000016.1 coordinate 53,407, forward strand.
ACTTTTCACACCACTCTCAACCACTTTCCTCCACGTCTAGTATTAATATAACCTTCTTTGTCCTATTTGACAAGTAATTTTTCAGAAAAAATAAGATAAAAAAAGAGAGAACGATTTACATCGCTCTCTCCTTTTCGTACTTCTGCCCGCATAAAACCAGCCAAATAGTGCCTTTCTCAGCTTATAACGGCGTTCCTCCCGCGTTATAGTATTTTTCCAGCACCACGTCCAGTTTCAGGCTGACACGGAAACATTCTTCTGAATTCAGATCCCGTAATGCTGCATTGTTCAGTTGCTCCCGGAGACACTCGATCTCCTCTCTTAATGTACTTTCTTGATTCATCCTTATCACCATTCCTATTATATAAGACTGATTACTATTGCGGCACCCCTATTGTACTATTATTTTACAAAAAAAGTCAATTATTTCACATCGACAGCATTCGACACTTCTACAGCATTCGACAGTAATCTTCTACGCACGCTTTCCAAAATGCGTAATACTCTTTAAAACTTGACTGTTCATTGGAATAATATGACTAATATCTCCTTCTACCGTATTCTGGCCCAAAAGATAATCCTGATGTGATTTTTTGACATAATCAAACAAAGCTTCTGGTGCAGAAAACTCTATATATTTTCTTTTACGGCTGGCTGCTTTGCCACTTTGAATGTGCTGCCGAAGCTGCTTTTTCAGATTTTCCTCATAGGAACAATGTTCTCTGAATCCACCAGTAAATTTTTCGTTGTGCGGATAAGTAAAATAATCCGCAATGTAATGCGATACTTCTCCCAGATGCCTATAATATTTCGAATTACTTTTTTCCTTTTCTCCCTCAACCGGAGTAGCTAAGACTTCCATTTGTTTTTTCAAATCAGGAAACGTCTCTGTTATTTCGTGTCTTTTATAAATAAATGACGGCTTAATATCAGGCAAAATACTGCCTAAATAAAAAGCATATTTATGTTTTTTCAGTTCTTTATCCCTGGACTCGCTGACCAGATATCTTGCCAACGCAATATGTGATTTTTTTCTCAATCCAAAATGCCCCCTCATTTTTCTATTTCAATCATAGTCTTTCTAAGAACTGTTCAAAAATAACTTTTCATATTGCTTGCCTTTTTCTTTGACAACGCCGTTCAAAAATCAGGCTCACTATTTAAAAGTTATTTCTGAACAGTTCCTAAGCATCGGCTAAAACAGGGGATCACCCACTCTAAATACTTTTTGTTTCTCCGGCCGGATTTTCCGATAGCACGTATCAGAAATCGTTGCCGCAGACACCACTACGTTTTGGATTTTTAACGTGTACTCTCGAAAAATCATTCTCAGCGAAATAACAAAGTATTGAAAGTGGATGATACGGTGTAGTATCCGTTGGACACTACACTTACCCGTTACTTGCAAGCTTCAATAAAAATTGTTTTTTGAAGATAATTTCTTATTTTCTGCAAAACGTACCACAAGCAGTCTGTTCACATCTGCAGGCATTCGATCCGCCAACATCAATACCATCTGCACGGCAATTGCAATCATCATTATGCACACATTTTTTTGCTTCACAACGAATGTTTACTTTTAAAGACGGTTCTTTTGTACTGTTTGCAAACGTATCTCCACGCTTTTCCTCAAAGCTGTCGCAGCAAGTCTCACTCGTACTGCTTGCTCCCGCTCCTCCTACGCTGATGTTATCTCTGATACATCCATGATCCTGGTTGTATCTGCAGTTTACTACGCTACAATCTAATCTAGGCATGATTTCCTCCTTTTACTATTGGAATATCCACATATATTCCATATTTAAATGCATTTATAGTATAAGCAGAAAATCAGGTGTTATGAGCAGTTCCAAAACATACCTGCTTTGGAAATCATTGTAACTTAAAAATTCCGATAATTTTTACCTTATTTCGCCTTTTCATCTTCTGGCAGTTCCTTACGGATTTCCTTTGTACGAATCTCTTTACAAATCTGATCCACAAACTGCTCCAGCGATTTTACTCCTTCATTACCGGCAAACCGGCTGCGCACTGACACTGTACCGTCTTCTTCTTCCTGTTTTCCTACTACAAGCATATAAGGGAGTTTATCCAGCCTTGCAGCACGGATTTTAAAACCTATTTTTTCCGAACGGCTGTCAACCGTCACATCTACACCATTTTTCTTTAATTCTGCACATACCTTATCTGCATATGCATTAAACTTGTCCGAAATCGGCAGTACACGAACTTGTTCCGGGCAAAGCCATGTAGGGAATTTCCCTGCATATTTTTCAATCAGCCATGCTAACGTACGCTCATAGCATCCCATCGAAGTTCTGTGGATAATATACGGACGTATCTTGTCTCCTTTTTCATCTATATAATACATGTCAAAGTTCTCAGCAATGGCACAATCCAACTGAATCGTAACCATTGTATCTTCTTTTCCATATACGTTCTTCGCCTGAATGTCAATCTTTGGCCCATAAAAAGCAGCTTCCCCATCTGCTTCTACAAATGGCAAATCCTTTTCAACTAAAATCTTGCGTAACGCATCTTGTGTGGATTCCCAATATTGTACATCCCCAAGATATTTTTCTTTGTTGTTTGGATCCCACTTAGACAAGCGATAGGTTACATCTTCCTGCAGGCCAAGAACAGAAAGTATATGATAAGCAAGCTCCAGACACCCCTTTAACTCTTCTTCTGTCTGATCTGGACGAATTACAAGATGCCCTTCGGAAATTGTAAACTGACGCACGCGTGTAAGTCCATGCATCTCACCAGAGTCTTCCGCACGAAAGATGGTCGAAGTCTCTCCCATACGATACGGCAGATCACGATAAGATTTCTGTGTATTTTTATACACATAATACTGGAACGGACATGTCATCGGGCGCAAAGCAAACACTTCTTTATCCGTTTCTTCATCTCCCAAAATAAACATCCCGTCTTTATAATGATCCCAATGGCCAGAAATCTTATATAAATCGCTTTTGGCCATAAACGGCGTTCTTGTGCGCACATACCCCCATTCATTGTCTTCCAAATCTTCAATCCAACGCTGAAGTTTCATAATCATCTTTGTCCCTTTTGGAGCAAACAGTGGAAGTCCCTGTCCAATTACATCTACAGTTGTAAATAATTCCATTTCGCGTCCCAATTTGTTATGGTCACGCTTTTTCATGTCTTCCAGATGTTCCAGATAAGCAGCCAGGTCGTCTTTTTTGTTGAATGCTGTCGCATAAATACGCTGCAGCTGGGCTTTGTGCTCATCACCTCTCCAGTAGGCCATCGAAGAGGAAATCAGTTTATAAGCTTTAATTCCTTTTGTGGACATTAAATGCGGCCCCGCACACAAATCTACAAAACCACCCTGATCGTAAAAAGAAATTTCCGCACCTTGCTCTAAATCTTCAATCAGCTCAACTTTATAAGGTTCGTTACGGTCACGCATATATTGGATCGCTTCTTCTTTTGGCAGTGTAAAACGTGTAATCTCATGTCCTTCCTTTATGATTTTTTTCATCTCTGCTTCAATTTGATCCAGATCCTCTCTGGAAAACGGAGCATTGTCAAAATCATAATAAAACCCATCTTCAATCGCCGGCCCGATAGCCACTTTTGCATCCGGAAACAGACGTTTTACTGCCTGAGCCATGACGTGAGAAGCTGTATGGCGGATCACTTTTAAGCCTTCTTTTTCATTTGCTGTAACAATATTCAATTCACAGTCTGCATCGACAGTAGTTCTTAAATCTACAATCGCACCATTTAATTCACCGGCACAGGCTATTCGTGCAAGCCCATCACTGATATCCTTCGCAATCTCATATACGGTTTTTGCTTCACTATATTCTTTCACTGAGCCATCTTTTAATTTAATCTGCATGTTATTCGTATCTCCTGTCTGTTTCTATTAATCTTTTGGCTGTTCATCCTCGTCTGTATCCAAACGCCCGTTCCCATTGTTACTTCCAATAATTGTCATTTTCTTTGGGCTGCATATCGCCCCAAGTACAATTCCTCCAAGTGCGCAGCACACAATTCCTAAAAACAGTTCGCGCTTAGATACGGTTGTCATGTCATCCAAAGATTCCCAAAATAATTTTAATTTTTTCATTTTATTTTCCTTCTTTCTACATTATTTTATGTTTGTTACTTTTTTATTTGCCTGACTCTTTCTAAAATTTTTATGAATTCGCAACTTGCAGCAGAATCATACGCACCTAAAGTTCAAACGAGCAACCGTCTCTCCGATTGAATTGCCCAGTTCTCCAATCTCATCTTCTGCAGTAATGTAAAGCTGCTCTATTTTGTTTCTCAAATTTGAAACTACATCCTCGCCAAAATACTGTTTCTATAAAATAATGTTTTTATAAAATGCTGTTTCTATCTCGATACTATCATATTATTACTTTTCTATCTCCAGTGCAAGAAGTAAATCCATGGATTACTATGCACTGTGAATGTCATTAACTTAACGGATTCCCGAACGACTCTGCATCCTTCCAATATGCCGGATTCTGTTACTGTATGCGCCGCAAGTGTGAAAAGAAGCAAACACTCTAATGACACGGCACGATTTCAAGCCAATATCCATCTGGATCTTGGATAAAATAAATTCCCATTTCCGCATTTTCAAAACAAATACATCCCATTTCTGCATGCAGCTTATGAGCCGCATCATAATCATCTGTTTGAAAAGCCAAATGAAATTCACAATCTCCCAGGTTATACGGTCTGTCCATATCACGCATCCAGGTTAATTCCAACTCAAATCCTGATTGTTCATTTGCGATATAAACAATTATAAAAGATCCGTCCTCAGCCTCCTTTCTCCGTATTTCCTTAAGGCCCAATGCTTTTTCATAAAAGTCCAGCGACCTTCTCAGATCAAACACATTGTAATTTTCATGAATCATTTTAAACTTCATAAACAGCGTCCTCCATTTCAATAAAATATTTTATATTTAAACTAAATATAATTTAAGAAATCCTAATCAAAGGCATTTAAAACTAAGAAATAAAAATCTCCGATGAATCTATGATCGCCATAGTTCATCGGAGACCGTGAAACCTATTTATTTTTTATTCATACAACAATGTTTGTATTTCTTTCCGCTGCCACATGGACATGGTTCGTTTCGCCCAATCTTTTTCCCAACAATGACAGTTCCAGATTTTTTCTGTTCCAAATACAATGCTTTTTTTGTTTCAGGATCGAAAATATCATCCCACATCGGAAGATTATATAACCAGTCTGCTTTTGCATCTACCATATTTTTATATAATTTTTCTTTATCAAATGCAAGGCTGACAACAGTATCTTCTTCCATCGTTTCGATTGGGTTTTGCTCCTTTAAGCTATCATTGATGCCATCCAAAAAACCTGTCATCTCCATAATGGTTAAATCATACTTTTCTGCCAATTCTTTTACCGTACCTGTTACCTCTTCATCCGGATTGACTAAAAGCTTTTCGTATACGCCCTGCTCCAGCTTAAAATACCTGTCCCAAAGTTTTTTCAGCTCTCCTTTATTTGCTTTTTCATCATAAACAATTTTTTTCCATTCCTCTAATAACGCCATATCAGTATCCCATCCTTTTTTCTTCTACATAAAACAGAAATATTTATTTCAATATATCAAAACCAATTATAACCTATAATCTCCTGTTTTCCAAGTCTTTTTTAAATGTTATGGAATCTTTTGAAGAAGCAATTTAGATAAAAGTATTGTGTTTTTGGATACCCGGACGCCGGAAGAGGGGCAACTCCCATCTCCCAGCGTCCGGGTATCCAAAAACGCAACAAATTATCTAATCAGTTCCCTTTATGCCATCAGTTCATGCATAAGCTCCGAAACAGTCATAAGCTTTTGAATGCTTCCAACATTCGCTCCGCAAAAAATCAGTCCTTGATCCAAATTTCCTTTGACGGCATTTACTAATGCTTGTGTGATACAGTATGGAATTTCTCCGGGGTTACATTTTTTTATACAATGAAAACACCTTTTTATAGGAATCTTCCCTTGTTCCGCCTTTTTTATAAAAGCGTTGCGAATTGCCCTTCCTGGCATTCCGACAGGGCTTTTTATAATAGCGATGTCTTCTGCTCTTGCTTGAATATAGGCTTGTTTGTAGGCTAAAGATGCATCGCATTCTTCAGTAGCAACAAAACGCGTGGCTAGTTGTACACCATCGGCGCCTAACTGCATCATATGCCTGATATCTGACTGGTCAAAAATGCCGCCTCCTACAACTACCGGAATAGGTTTTTGGTATTTATCTTCATAAATCTTTTTTTCTTCTATAATTGCTTTTATTTCTTGATCGTAATGCAGAGCAGATATATTGTTTAGCTGTTCTTTTGTAAATCCAAGATGTCCGCCTGCTTTTGGGCCTTCGATTACAATTAGATCAGCGGTACGCTGATATTTTTTATCCCACATACGCAAAAGCAGGGAAGCCGCTTTTTTGGTAGATACAATCGGTGCAATTGCTGTATCTGCATCTCCTACAAGCTGTGGAAGTTCAGTCGGAAGGCCGGCTCCGCAGACAATGAGATCTGCTCCGGCGCGCACAGCTGCTTTTACATGATCTGCATAATGCTGCAGGGCAACCATGACATTAACACCGACAAGTCCGCCGTTTGCCCGCTGTTTTGCCAATTTTACATGCTTTTCAATCGCCCGGATGTTACAGCTGTAACTATCGGTTTCAAAATCAGGTTCATCATAACCGATTTGAGCTGTGGAAATTATCCCGACACCTCCTTCCTTTGCAACCGCTCCTGCAAGGCGCGACCGGCTGACGCCAACACCCATGCCACCCTGAATGATTGGAATGCCGGCTGTCTTTCTTCCTATTTTTAATTCGTGAAATTCCATGATATACTCCATTTCTGTATCTAAATCTGATTCTTTAATATATTTTAAACGTTAATGATTATAGCAATATATTGTATTAATGTCAATATATAGAAGAATCAGATTCCTAATTATATAGTATCAAATACTATATAAAAGCATTTAATTGTTATTAAACTGCACCCATATGCCAATTTGCAACATTTGTTCCAGATTTTCAAATGGAGCTAAGAAACCGTTCCTAAGCAATACGGTGTTACTATGATCGTATGCATTGTCATATTTCGTGGGTCGTCATACCACAATGAAGATAAAATGAGACAAACACAGAAAAATGTATCAGCAACATGGACAGAAAAAATACAGCTGCCTTTGCAAAATATTACAAAAGCAGCCGATAAAATCAAACCGTCCGTGGCTTTCCTCTTATCCTCAAAACTGATATTCTCCCAGTCGTCCAGATAGCCGGACAGCAGATCAATGAGCTTTCCGATTTCATCATTATCATTGCCCCTGTACTTCCCATGGTAGTGTCAAGTCTGCTACCTGACGGATTCCTGCCCGTGCCGGAATAAATGCTCCAAATCCCCATACGGGCGGTGCGTCTATACAAAGCCTGAATGGGACGCGCACCTTTATCCGCCCGTTGCCAGGGGCACGCGGGAATACAAAAAAATTTATAAAAACCGCACATCCTGCGAACGAGTAAATAACCGCATCCTAAACGATTACCATCTGCATGCCATGGGCACCACCGAAGAAAAAGATATACTTTTTTTGCGGTAATTGCCGGCATAAACATCCATGCAGACGCATGGATGAAAAACAAAGCAAAGACCCCATCGGCTAAACATCAACTATGTAATCTAATTATATTTATAATTTATATTTTCTAATGCATCCTATAGCACAATGGTAAAGTGCGCCCAAAATCAAGAACTATTCCTGTAACCGAAATGATTCTTGCGCATATTTCCTGCAGATACAACCTAATATTCTTTTTGTATAAATTTCAATCCATTATTCAATAGTTTCCGAGAGTACTCAATCCTTTTAAGTGCCGTTTTTTGCTTCCAAATTGCTGTCAAAGCCCGTCTATTTCAGCCTTTACAGCGGTTTAAGAAGCAAAATATAATGCATTAGGAGGATTGAAAAAGGTTCGGTTTTTTCATACGCGGCTTTACACTGCCTCAAATTTTCCTTGTAAACTGCCCACTATTAATGCCGCCGGCCCGCAGCTTCAGCTTATATGCTGCCCAAACTGTCAGTTTCCATCGTCTTCTTCTGCAATCCATTCTTTCAGCTTGTCCTGCAGCAGCTTTTTGTCCGGCAAGTACAGCCGGTACTCTGACGCAAACACATTTGCATCTTTTGGCAGCGTAATTTCAACCAGAGCATCATTTTTTTCTTTGCAAAGTAAAATCCCAACTGTCGGATTCTCATCATCCAGCTTTTCATACCGGTCATAATAGTTCACATACATCTGCATCTGCCCTAAATCCTGGTGTGTCAGCTTATCTGTTTTCAGGTCAACCAACACATAACAGCGGAGCAGCCGATTATAAAAAACCAGATCCACATAAAAATGATCTTCCCCATAAGTGAACCGTTTCTGCCTAGCTTCAAATAAATATCCCTTTCCCATTTCAAGCAAAAATTTCTGCAGCTTGTCAATAATGGCTGATTCCAAATCCGATTCCACGTATACTGCTTTTTCTTCCATCCCTAAAAACTCAAGCACCGTAGGCTGTTTTACAATGTCTTCCGGCTTTGTTACCACGTTCCCCTCAGATGCCAGCTGCAATACCGCATCCTTATTCCTGCTGAGGGCCAGGCGCTCATAAAGGCTGGAATTATACTGTCTCTGCAGTGTGCGAACATTCCAGCCAGATTTTGCCGCTTCTATCTCATAAAAGCTTCTCTCATCCGCATTGTCAATCCGAATCAACACCAGATAATGCGACCACTGCAGTGAAAAGGGCATCTGATCTTTGAAAAAGCTAAACACTGTTTCGCTTTTTTCAACCGCAAACAGTTCAAACACTGTTTCGCTGATCCTGTCTTTATAAATAAGATAAAATTTCCGGCAGTTTTTCAGCGTATCCTCTGAAAAGCCCCTTCCAAATTTTTCTGACAGCTTCACCGACAGCTTTTTTATGACCTGCTGCCCATACTTTGCCCTTCTGCTGCCTTCCTGCTGTTCTTCCACAATCCAGCGCCCCAAAGAATAATAGGTTAACAACTGAACCGTATTGACTTGTTTTACTGCAACGTTTCTGGCAAACTGTATTAGTTTTACGGAATTATCATATAATCTGTCAATCGCAGTCACTTCTGTTCCTTGTTTTGACGTTGCATCACTTTTATCCATACATTTCCTCCAGCTTTTGGATATAACATCAGCCTGATGTCTAATTCGTTATAATCTGACTTTGTTTTTTAATGCACTTTCAACGATTTTCATATTAGGGTTATATTTTTGACACAAAGTTTCCAACAAAATTTTATTTCCATCAGTAAATTGAGGCGATAAGGTGATTTCCATCGAATTAAACGCATCATCTCTTATCTTCAAATCATAGTAGGGCAAAAAACTATTATTTGTATTTATAAAAGCCTGATAAACAGCCTCTTTTGCATTTTCACAATAAATCATTCGTTTTGCATCAACAGGCAGAAATCTTAAGACATATCTTTCTTCATTTTGGAATTCCCAATAAGTATTTTTATATTTACCCATTGTAGCCGTTGCCAATCCCATACGATCTTGCTCTATACTAAATAACTTAGGTGATAAAAGTGCTGGATCATCTGTATATTCAACTTTTTCTAATGATTGATCAAATGCGGAATTTACAATCATGTAATTATCATTAAAACACTGTTCAATTGGTGCAATCAATTCTATACAATTTCCTTTATCCAAGTTAGCAGCAGGTACCTTTTTTTGTATATCTGTTCTTGATACCGTATATTTCTTAAAAGGCTTTCTCTTCAAGCCAATTCGAACTCCTCTATTCATATTGGAATATAATTTCCACATTGCAACACTTTCTAACGGCTGATCCATCCAAGACGATATAAACACATATTGAGCATATTTTATATCATCATCCGATTCTGCTTCCTGAAGATCGTCCATCACTGTTAATGGATTAAGTCTTATGCTCTTACTTTTTAAAATCAATGCTAATGATTCCAATGTAGTATATTTATATAGCATTTTATCCATATTGTTACCTCGCGATCTATTCAATATTTTTACATTCCATAATACAGATGTCTTTAATTTTACTATTTTATCAGTAAAATTTCAAATATTTTTTGACTTATGATAGTGTAACTTTACTAGAGCGTGTTTGAAAAATGCTTTCCGTGAGATGTGCTTCACAGTTTGTG
>CAJTZX010000017.1 GCA_910584345.1 uncultured Eubacterium sp.
ATGTTCATTTTTGTATAATTTTCAATCCACTATTCAAGAGTTTCCGAGAGTACTCCACTTATTATATCTATAGAGAACGCACAAAACTACACATGAAAATATAATTACAAATATTAGGAATAAAATTGTATAGAAACATGCCCTATCAATACAAATGAAATTACTGCAAGTAACAATTTATCTTAAATTTATTTTTATATCATAATACAAAATTTAATATACGTTATCGTATTATCAGATGAAAATTCATTGTCAATGTACACCTTTCCTTCATAACGATTAATTATTTGCATTAAATTATATAATCCATAACCGCGTTTTCCTTCATTAAAATTGCACTTTGTCGAATATCCTTGTGTAAAAAGATTTTGCTGTAATTCTGCTGTAAGTATTGGACCCTCATTTATACTGCAAATAATTATCATGTCATTTTTACTGTCAAGAGTAAGTTCACACTTACTGCCGGTTTTGTATGCCTCCAACATATTATCTATCATAATGCCAAGAATTTCTACTAATTCCTCTTCAGGTATTGAAGTACTTAATATTGGATTTTTTACTATAATATGTAGTAATTTGTTCTCTCTTTGTGCCATCTTTAATTTACTAAATAAAAAAGCTGCAACAATGAGACGATTAATCTGTAGCACTGCTAAATCTGAAATATCTGCACTTATATATTCAGAATATCTTATTAATGCCTGTTTCAGTGATAAGTAATCATGATGTGTATAGGGCAGTGCAGCTATCGTTGCAAAACGATTTTCATATTGATGTTGTTTGGAACGCACTTCGTTAATTAATTCTTTTAATTCCAAAATATTACTATTGTATACATCTAATTCATATTTTATTCCCTTTTCTTTCTGTTTTGTATGTATAAAATAAGTTAGTGCTTGTTGTACTAATTCACTTGCACAATTCAAAAGTGCTTTTGCAATTTTACTCATTTTCCAATCCTCTTAAATCGTTCGTGAAATTTTCTTGCAACTACAATCGGATAATCCCACCCATCCATCAAAAGCACTCTTGTTGCTGAATTATAGCTCATAGATCTCATCATATTTATAATATATGACTTATGACAAAATTGAAAATAATCAGGCAAAAGAGCTTTTAATGTTTTGAGTGAATATGATTTTGTAATAAACTCATTTTTCTCCGTATGAATAATGATAGTATGTTTGATTGATTCAATGAAAATGATATCTTTTACTAGTATCTTAAATCTATAAGAATGAATTCCTTTTATATCAAGTATAGGCGCCTCTTGTGGAATTCGAAGCATATTATTTATTTCTTTCAAAACTGTTTCCTCACTATAAGGCTTTTTTATATAAGCATAGCAATGAGTTGTGTTTAATGCTTCCTGTAACCGCTCTGATAAAGCTGTTATATACAAGATAGGTGTAAATTCATATTCACTAAACGATCGAACTGTCTTTGCAAAAGAAATTCCATCTTTTTGAGATTCTTCTCCAAGAAAAATGTCAATTACAAACATATCAAAAAAAGTATTTTTTATCATCAGTTCAGCTTGTTCATACGTATGTGCTGAACAGACTTCCATGTTTTGTCCAGCTTTCTTTACAATCATTTTCAGATGTTCTAATTGCTCCAAATTATCTTCCAAAATAAGAATCCTATAAAATTTATTTATGTCTGCCATATCACTCAACCAATTATAATTACTTTTGTTTTTAATTATAAACATAATTTTTAATAATTTCAACTCTAATATTTACATTTTGTGCATCAATAACAACCATTTGTGCAGAAGTATTGAATTGTTACAGTGAATATATGATAATACTTCAAGATCACATGTTTGTCTGTTACGGTGTATTGTCGTTTCAGTATATAAAATATTTCCAGTCACTATCACAACAATTTGTCAAACAATGCTATTGTTAAAGTGTCTAGAAGAAGGAGGTTGCTGTGTTGAAATAATAGAACAGAAAATTACTACTGCATAAAAGCATGTGCATAATACGAATTTTCACTATAATACGTAAAATTAATTATTTATCATTGCCCAAAATAATAGGAGGACTAAAAAATGTTAAAAAAGAAATACAATAAATGTTTGCTTGCCATTTTATCTGCTGTTTCACTAGCAGCCGGATCTAGCATTGTCTCATTTGCTGCAACCGAAGGATACAGTGGAAATGTTTCTAAATATGTAGATTTTGAAAGTGGTTACCTAAAGAAAGCGAACACTTCCTCTAAAGCAACAAATAACGCAACAAAAAAACCTGATGGTTCATTTGCATGCTGGGTTGAAACTACTACTGGAAGTAATTGTACATATAGCACAAGTTATAGTTCTACCGGAAAATATCATATGTCATATAAACAAAACTTTGATTCTGACGATACATGCGCTGAAATTTTATATAACAATCAGTATAGACTTAAATTAAATATTTCCACTGTATTAGTAAATTTTACAGGCGGAGCTGTTGCAGGAACCTGGTCTCCGGATAATTTCTGATCAAGAATACTACTTTTGAGTATGTTCATTTTATCTCATTTAAGTTATAATAAGATCATCACTTTTTAAGTGATGATCTTATTATTCCAAACAACAGATTAGAAAATGTCATAACACCTATTTCATTACATTTTTATTTTTTAAATCAAGGATGTCATTTTTTCATAAAAAATTATTGGAATAATACTTATTATTCTCGAATTATTTTTATTCACTATTTGATATTATTTTATTTAGAATATTATATTTTAATATATAAGGAGGCCATATGCTCAGTTATGAAATGAAGCACGCAATATTTAATAAACGAATGTTAATATCCATCCTATTAAGTTTTCTTTGCTTAATAGTTGGATCTGCAGATATTTTATTTGACCATAACTCCAACATTGATTTCAGCTACCTGTTTTTATTTTCATATTCTTGCGGGACCGCATCTTTGTTAGCATTGATTTATCCCGTATTTGCCTGTATGCCGTATGGAGATACCTATGCTGTAGAACGTGAAAGTGGATATCTGCTTTATAAACGAACAAAAATTCATAACGTTAAATATATTTTAATAAAGCTTCTTTCTAGTTCAATAAGCGGCGGCCTTGCTTTAAGTATTCCTGTTGCATGCTATTTAATATTATGTATATTTTCCAGAGGTCCAATGCTGACAGATTATGGAATGGAATATATCAGTCATAAGGTACAATTTTATCATAGCCAACCCGTCTTATACTGCGCAGGCTTCATCGGAAATGCTTTTTTATGCGGTGTAATTTTTTCACTTTTAGCATTGGCATTATCTGTTTTTATTAAAAGCAGATATTTAGTTTTGTTTTTACCGCTGGTTTTATATATTTTATGTAATATATTGTGTTCCTCCCATTTATTCTATCTCAACCCTGTTCTTTGGTGGGATTGTAACCTTTACAGCGAGTCAAATGAACTTGTTGTTTTAGGAATAGAATTGGGTGCTTTGTTATTGTTTTCAATCATTTTTTCATACGGGGTTATAAGAAATGCGAAAGAATAAAACGCTGTCAGGCGGTTTTTTATATAAATTCAGAGAAAAAAATTTTAATTTTTTTTGCGCCATTCTTGCATTAAGTATTTTTTTAATATTTCTGAGAGCTTTGAGCGCCGGTCTCACTCCGGGCAGACATTCTTTTTTTGAACTATATCTCTGGAGTATGGGCGATGCTGTAAATGTTGTATTTATACATACAATTGTCTTTCTGTTCATAGTCTCAAAATTTTTTTTGTATGGCTCAAACGATATGATAGCTATATTGCATCAAAACTCCAAAAAAAGCATTTGGATCGCAAATATATATTCTGTTTTAATTACTTCCATTCTATATATTGCAGGAACATGCATGGCTTTGCTTCTAACATCTATAAACAAACATATTTTTAATGTTGGAGAAACTGAATTTATAAGAAAACGCTATTCCGGACTTTTCCACACAGCTGATTCACATTCCGGATGGATATTTATAGGCATCACAGGAAATGTATTGGCTTATTTATTATGCATCGCTCTGCTCTATTATATATTTCTAAGTCTCTTTCAGCAAAAATTTACTGCATTTATTTGCACTCTGACGCTTGTATTTTTAGAATATATTATTTATCTTCGTAAAATCTATGTTTTAGAAAAATACACTATGCTTGGGAATTTATTACTTTGTTATGGACGTGGAAACGAAGATGTTAACCTGCATTTTTTTTATTGGTTTCCCATATTGACATTTCTCTGCATTTTTTCGTGGTGGTTAACAACCAGAAACGATATCATATATCAGAAAAAAAACAGGATTATTCCAAGTATTTTACATACATTTACCGGCATTTTACCTAATTGGAAAAGAAAAAACCTTTTTTTTACTATAATTCTAGGCGTTTTATATTTCCATTTAACATACAATTATTCTGAAAACCGTTCTACTATGCTGTTATCAGATTTTTATTCTGGTTCTGATAAAATAGATGTTAAATTCTTAATATGGCTTTTTTTTGAACTAGCTGTAACATTATATGTAACAAACCGGATTTTTCAGTTTTTAAACTACAATACATTTGTCTGTATACTGCACTTTAAAAGCAGAAAAAAATATGCAGATTATTTAACATATACTGTAAGCATCGAAACACTATGTTTTTTTCTGATTTTTTCGTCAACGGTTAGCATATGTTTATGGATGCAAAACGGTAGCCTGTATATGAATCATTTCCAGCATGAAAACGGTTTCTTAATTTTAATAAATTCATTTGTCAGTTTTATTATTTTCAGCTATTTTGTATGTCTGATTTACATGAATATAAAAAACTTTGCTCTAAGCTACCTAATTATATTCGTACTTCAGCAATTCCATATGGCTTTATACCGTTTGATTGGTGATTTATGTTGTTTTTTACCACTGCTGCATGGTTGTTCCGGTTTATATAAAGACCATTTTAATTTGTATGCTGCTTTGGCATATCAAATAGCAGAAGTCATGATACTTCAAACTATATTTCACCAACAAGTAACAAAATGTATCGTCGATACGTAAAATCATTTATTTTTAAGGAGAAAAATATGGAAACTATCATAAAATTAAAAGAAATTTCTAAAAGTTTTTATGACGAGCCGCTTTTTGAAAATATCTCATTTGAGGTTCAAAAAGGTGATATTATTGGATTTGTTGGTGAAAACGGATGCGGAAAATCCGTACTATTTAAAATGATTTGCGGATTAATTTCACCAGACCATGGAGAGATTCTGGTCAGGAACCGAGTCATTACAGAAGGCAAATTTCCTGATTCCATAGGAATCATGCTGGATGGCTGCGGATTTATTCCATATGAATCAGGATTCGAAAATCTCAGACAAATTGCTGCCATAGATCAAAAAATTGGCAGTCAGGAAATTGCAGAAGCTATGGCACAGGTTAATCTTAATTACAAAAGCAAAAAGCCTGTAAAAAAGTATTCTCTTGGAATGAAACAAAGACTGGGAATTGCAATGGCTCTTATGGAGAATCCAACGCTTCTGCTTTTAGATGAACCCATGAATGCTTTAGATCACGATATGGTATTAAAAGTCCGCAGACTATTGTTGCAAAAAAAAGAATCAGGTGTCACCATTTTGCTAACAAGTCATAACAAAGAAGACATTGATGCTTTATGTACACATGTTTATCGATTTACTGACTGCAAATTAGATCCGATGTATTAGATATAGCAGAAACATACGACAAAAAAAGTACCTATCAATTTGAAATCATTGATAGCAAAACACTGAAATTTATTCAAAACAATTCATCTAAGATAAAATTAACAGATGAAAATATTGGTATTTCTATATCAGATGGCAGTATATTTAAGCTGCAGGAAAAATGATTGTAACTGGTGTAATATTTATCCGTTTTGCATTCATTTTCTGCGCATCTGAACAAAAGATTGAACATAATAAAAACCTGCCTTTTCATCCAAATAAAAGGCAGGTTTTTTAACTTATTTCAATTCGGCGCTTATATACTATAATCTCCATCCTTCTGCAATTTCCAGCCCATCAAGTCCGCAAGCGTGATATGGTCAATCACTTCATTCACAGCCTCGTTCATCTTTCGATATACCAGAACCGTTACGCAGTCATCACTTTTATCACAGCCTCCAATCTCCGAATCCAGACATTCTACAGGCGCAAGGCTTCCTTCCGTCAGCCGCAAAATCATCCCCACCGTACACTCCCCTGCCGGCTTGTTCAGCAGATAGCCGCCTTGCGGGCCGCGTACGCTGCGCACATATCCGGCTTTGTTTAATACAGCGACAATCTGCTCCAGATACTTATCTGATATTTCCTGCCTGGCAGCAATTTCTTTAATCCGAACAGGTGTTCCAGTATCATGTAGCGCCAGATCTAGCATTAAACGCAGCGCATATCTTCCTTTTGTCGAAATCCTCATAGCTATTCCTCCATAATTCCTACTAAGTATCTATGATACGATATCCTACAAGGAAAAGCAAGCAGTTTTTATTTGCTAGATGACTCTATGTTCCATCCATTTTCCGCCAAGAAAGCGGACGCCAAAGAAAATGCTCCTGCAGATCCAATCGATACACATTCCCAGCCAGACGCCGGTAAGTCCCATATCCATTTGCTGCACAAAATAGTAAGACAGCACCACACGAAAGATCCACATGCTCAAAATGCTGATGCTCATCGTATACTTGGCGTCTCCCCCACTCCGCAGCACTTGCGGCAGTGTAAAACTAAGCGCCCAGAAAAAAATACTGAAAATACAAAACAGCCGGATAACTTCGATACACATCTCCTTTGCTGCTTTTGTCAGATGATAAGCTTCGGATACGAACGGAATGCTGACATATACAGCAATATTCATGACTGCCAGGCCAATGGCTGCCATTGCTAACAACTGCTTTGCATATCGCTTTGCCTGCTCTTTATCTCCTGCACCCAGACATCGTCCGATCACAGGAATGACCGCAAGGCCGATGGTATTGCCTGGAATGTTAGCTACTGTCGCAACCGTGTTGGCTACCGCATTGGCCGCAATCGCAGAGGTTCCAAGCGTTGCTGTCAGGCTGCTGACACACAGCTTTCCAATCTGAAACATTCCATTTTCCAGTCCGCTTGGAATACCGATCACAAGAATGGGGCGTATCTGTTGCCTTTCCGGTTTTAAATCTGTTATCCGGTCAATACGAAACGGATGATCTGCTTTCTGCTGCTGCAGCGTTACCCAAACCGCTGAGAAAATGCGTCCTGCCAGAGTTGCAAGCGCCGCTCCCAGCACTCCCATATGAAAGCCATAAATGAGCAGCGCATTCCCAAAAATATTTATCACATTCATAACAAGGCTTGCTTTCATGCTCACTTCACTGTTTCCCTGTGCACGAAACAACGCCGCTCCTGCACTATAAGCTCCCATAAAAGGATACGACACGGCGCTGATAAATAAATATATCTGTGCATACCCCATGACACGTTCATCAATGCTGCCAAAAACAAAACGCAAAATTCCTCTGCTCCCTGCCACTGTTACGATCATCACAACGCTCGTGCTTATCAAAAGCACACTATACAGCTGCGCCGAACACTTTTTCATCTGCCTGAAATTTTTCTGACCCATGTATTGGCTGACTACTACTGCTCCGCCCGACGCCAATGCCGATAAAATCTGAAAAACCAGCACATTCAGCGTATCTACCAGACTAACGCTGGATACCGCTGCCTCGCTGACGCTCGATACCATAAATGTATCCGCCAGCCCCATTGTAACTGCCAAAAACTGTTCCAGCAGCAGAGGCCATATTAGCTTCATCATTTGCCGGCGTGTATAAAAAAGCTCTTTTTCTTCCTCCTGCTCCATCATTACTCATCTCCCCTTCATAATACACAAAATAAACCATTTATAATGCAGAATAAGAAGCAATTCCAAGCGCTACGCAAATCAAATATAGCAACAGCAAATGTACCGGATAGACCAGATAAAAGAAATACTTTAGCTTCCAGCCACGCTTTCCGTTATAAAATCCAATCGGCACAAATGCCAAAGGAGCTGCAACCTCCCAGGCAAATACAATACATCCTGCCACAATCTGCCATACTTTTTTCTTGCGGAACAAATAAAGCGTTACCATACACAATATGCCAATGGCCGCATAATCTGTATTTGCAAAATGTGCCGCTGCCATACCGGCTACAATCACCGCCGCTATTACAAGAATTTGCGGCGCCAGATTGTTTTTAAGATGCTCCTGCGCCCACTGGATTCCCACCATCACAAGAAAACCGATAAACAGCGTAAAGAACACATTCTGATAACTAAATTCTAATATTTTTCCATGAAACAACAAATCAAACGGAACTTCTGATATCGCCGCAAACGCCAGCAGCCTTACAGCATATTTTAGTTTGTTATGCGTATGTTTAAGCCCTTCTACCATCAGAAAACAGTAGATCGGAAATGCCAGTCTGCCAATCATGCGCATCACGTTATATACAGCAAACAACTGCGCGTTTTGATCCAACCATTGCTGAATCTCCGCCATATTTCCATTATTAAGATTGTTCAATCCGCTGATTGACAAATATCTGCCTAAAATGCCAGCCGCAGTATGATCGATAATCATTGTAATCACAGCTATTAGTTTTAATGTACTGCCGCTGATGCCCCATTTCCGCTGCCATTGCTCCATGCCGGTTTCTCCCTCTTTTTGATAAGTGTTTTGCGCAGAGTTATTCTGTTTTATTTTTTGCTCCATAAATGATAGCCCTCCTGTCAACAATATTTATATTATAACACATTTTTCCTAAGACGCAGTGCTTATTTATGTATGAAAAAAAAACTTCTGCTGTTCATTATATGTTATTATTGCTCAAAAAAATCCGCCGGATGCCGACACATCCAACGGATTTCATATTTAAGCCACATACCGATACATAAATATAAAGTGGCAGATACTTCCTGCCATCACAAACAAATGAAAGATTTCATGTGAGCCAAAATATTTATGATGCTGATTAAAGATGGGTAGTTTGAGCGCATAGATCACACCACCAATCGTATAAATGATCCCCCCTGCCAACAGCCATAAAAATGCCTGTACCGGCAATGTCTGCAAAAGCGTTCCAAATACTGCCACACATACCCATCCCATTGCAATATAAATGACAGAAGAAAACCATTTTGGACAAGTAATCCAGACTGCTTTAATGACCATTCCAACAATCGCTATCCCCCATACAACTGACAAAAGCGTATAGCCCTGCCTGCCTCCTAATACAATCAGACAGACCGGTGTATAAGACCCTGCAATGAGCACAAAAATCATCATATGATCGATCTTGCGAAATACTTTTAATATTTTATCTGAAACGTTTACCGAATGATACATCGTACTTGCTCCGTACAGTAATATCATACTGCACATAAAAACTCCCATCGCTGCAGCACACTGAATGCCTGATGTAACTCCTGCTTTAATTAGAAGCGGCACAGATGCAGTAATTGCTGATAACATGCCAATAAAATGTGTAATTGCACTTCCCGGTTCCCGAATCGTAATATCCATGATGATTCCTCCTTGCCTGCCATTTGCATTTTTTAGTGTCTTTTTCTTTATTATGTAATATATGATGTTTTATTATGTAGTATTGATTACTATGTATCATATTCCCATTCTGCCTGTTTGTCAAGGTCAAAATGAAAAATAATAAAATTATCATGCATTTTACACTTTATGCATATTTTTCCAAATATGTTACACACTATCTGTATGCTATTCCTCATTACTTTACGTAAATATATTTCACCTCCGATAAAAACGCCCCTTTAACGTCCTTTCAGAGGATGTTTTGGCCGGCAAAACCATTCCGTCAGGCGCCAAAGTCTGACTATGGAAAGCTTAAGTGAATGACATTGGATAACCGCTGAAACTGTTACAATATATCCTCTACATTATAATAGGAGTATAAAAGTATGAATAAACAATTAACCTCTGATTTTGCAACTAACCAGCAAATGATAGATGAAATTTTTCATCCGCAGCTAAGTTATGATCTGATGCTGCGTTCTTTTGTCATTGCTCAAAGACCGGCCTGCTTTTATATGATTGACGGACTGCATAAAGACGATATTTTAGAAAAGATCATGGACAGCTTTTTCTCCGTCACTCCTGATACAATGCCGCCTTCGGTACAGGCATTTTCTAATCTTATGATCCCTTATGGAGAAGTAGAACTGGTGAAAGACAGCGATTCGCTTACTACTGCACTTTTGTCTGGCGTCCCTATTCTGATTATTGATGGTTATGAGCAGGCGCTCGCCATTGATTTTCGAACATATCCCGCCAGAAGCATAGAAGAACCTTCCAAAGAAAAAGTATTACGCGGCTCAAAAGACGGTTTTGTAGAAACGATCGTATTTAATACGGCTTTAATCCGACGCAGAATCCGCAATCCTGATCTTGTTATGGAAATCACTTCCGTCGGCAAAAGTTCCCGCACAGACATAGTTCTTTCCTATATGCGGGGGCGGGCAGATCCGCATTTTTTAGACAATATCCGAAAACGTCTGTCTGAAATCTCTGTCGATGCCCTGACGATGAACTGCGAAAGTCTTGCAGAATCACTATGTCCGCATCACTGGATCAACCCTTTTCCAAAATACAAATATACAGAACGGCCGGATACTGCTGCAGCTGCTATTTTAGAAGGAAATATTGTACTTTTAACAGACAATTCTCCATCCGCCATAATACTGCCTGCCACTTTATTTGAGTTGACTGAAGAAGCCAATGACTATTATTTGCCGCCTGTTACTGGTACTTACCTGCGTCTGTCCAGGCTGCTTGTGAATATTACTGCACTTGTACTCACTCCTACCTGGCTGCTGTTTTTACACTATCCGCAATGGCTGCCGCAGGCGTTGTCTTTTATCCTCGTAAAAGATGAGATTCACGTACCCATCCTGCTTCAGCTGCTTTTGCTGGAATTTGCCATTGACGGTATGAAGCTGGCAGCTATGAATACGCCGGAAATGCTAAGCACTCCCTTAAGCGTTATCGCCGGTATTGTACTTGGCGACTTTGCTTCTCAATCCGGCTGGTTTAATCCTGAGACAATGTTGTATATGGCATTTGTAGCTATCGCAAATTATGCACAGGCCAGTTATGAGCTTGGGTATGCATTAAAGTTTATGCGTATTATTCTGCTCATAAGTACAGGCATATTTGGTGTTTATGGGTATATAGGCGGTATTCTGCTCTGCATTTTCGCTATCGCCGGAAACAAGACACTGTCCGGCATCGGTTATCTGTATCCGTTAATTCCGTTCAATGGAAAAGAACTCTTAAGACGTTTATTCCGGGTAAGTCTGGAAGATGCGCAGAAACAATAAGACATTTTGAATCCCAGAATAAATAACTGCAGTCAATATACAAAATTATCTTGACAATCAGGCATACTATCCCTTTTAATATAAAAACAGAGGGAAATTTTTCGTATCGAATCTAAGGGAAGGAGAAACATATGAAAAAAGTCGTAAAAGTACTGCAGCAGATTTGCAGAATACTGGAACTGGTTGTCGCTGTATTTGTATTGCTCGGGATTATAATGGCCATTATCAGCCTGTTAAAAGATGATATCAAACTATTTGAAGAACTGCTGAACGATATGACCGTGTTTCGGCACTATCTGGAAAAGATTTTTGTACTTGTCATTGGCATCGAATTTTTGGAAATGCTCTGCCATCCAAATTCAGACAATGTGATTCAGGTATTGATCTTTCTGGTAGCGCGCCATATGATTGTGGGCGAGACTACGCCGTATGAAGATTTTGTATCAGTATTAAGTATCGCCGTATTGTTTGTTTTACGCAAATACATGCACAGCGGCGGCAAACAGTCAAAGAATCAAACGGATACAGGTTCAAAATAACAGATCAGACAGGTCTTCACAGTATATTCCCAATAGGATAATTTCTGTGCAGACCTGTCTGAATCACTGCTTCGGATATTTCTAATTCACATAATTTTCTGTCAGCTCTCCATACTTTTCATAGTTTGTAATTCTTGCTATATGATTATCCTCATCTACAAAAACTACTTTCGGCTTATGCTGCTTTGCTTCTTCAGGCGTCATCTGCGCATAGCTCATCAGTATAATATGGTCGCCCACCGCAACCTGTCTGGCTGCTGCGCCATTTAAACAAATCATACCAGACCCGGCTTCTCCCGCAATCGTATACGTCTCAAACCGGCTGCCATTTTCGATATCTACGATCTGTACCATTTCATATTCTAAAATACCGGCAGCTTCTAACAAATCTGTATCCACCGTAATACTTCCAACATACTGTAACTCTGCCTGCTTTACAACTGCACGGTGGATCTTCCCTTTTAACATCGTAAGATTCATAAAAGCCTCCTTACTTTTCAACAATAAAATTATCAATCAGCCTTGTTTTCCCTATATAGACGGCAATTGCAACCAGTACAGACCCTTGTATTATTTCTATCGGCGTAATTGTGTCAAAATCAACGACATCTACATAATCAATCTTTGCCATTGGTTCTTTTTCAATTTCCTGCGTGATTGCCTTTCGAACAGCCTGCGCATCCGTCTCACCAGCTTCTACCAATGCTTTTCCTGCATTCAGACTGCGGCTTAATACAAGCGCTGCCTGCCGCTCTTTTTCATTCAGATACGTATTTCTTGAGCTTTTTGCAAGTCCATCTTCTTCACGGATAATCGGACACCCGATAATTTGTGTGCCTACATTCAAGTCACGTACCATACGCTTTACAACTGCTAGCTGCTGTGCATCTTTTTGCCCAAAATAAGCGCGATCGGGTGTTACGATATGGAACAGTTTTAGCACAACGGTCTGTACCCCGCGAAAATGAATCGGGCGGCTTTTTCCACACAGTTCTGTTGTCAAACCATTCATATCCACATAAGAGCAAAATCCCGGTTGATACATCTCCTCCGGCTGTGGATGAAAAATCAGATCGACCCCTGCTTCTTCACACAATTTTGCATCTTTTTCCAAATCTCTCGGATAACTTGCAAGATCTTCCTTAGGGCCAAACTGCATCGGATTTACAAAAATACTAACTACCACACGATCATTTTCTTTTCTTGCTGCATCAATTAAACTTTTATGCCCTTCATGCAGATAACCCATTGTTGGAACGAGTCCGACAGACAACCCGGATTTTTTCCAATCGCTAACTTGTTGTCTGACCGTTTCAATCAGATTAAATATTAACATCTTATCTCCTTTTAATACAATTTATCAATAATCGTCTCATCCATTTTAAATGTATGCTCCGGCGCCGGAAATACGCCATCTGTAATTTCCTGCTTATAAGCGGCAAATGCCTCCCGCATCTGACTGCCAATCTGTGCATACTGTTTCGCAAATTTCGGCGCCATATCCGAATACATTGCAAGCATGTCCTGATAAACAAGAACCTGTCCATCGCATCCGGCCCCTGCGCCGATTCCAATCGTAGGAATGCTGATACTTTTTGTAATTTTCTCTGCCAGTACATGCGGAACGCATTCCAGAACAACCGCAAACGCACCTGCCTGTTCAATCGCACGTGCTTCATCTAAAATACGCTGTGCCGCCTCTTCCCCTTTTCCCTGCACTTTAAACCCGCCTAGTGCATTTACTGACTGAGGAGTCAGCCCAATATGTCCGCAAACCGGAATGGATGCTCTTACAATTGCCTGAATATGTTCACAGACTTCTAAACCGCCTTCCAGCTTTACAGCCTGTGCACGCCCTTCCTTCATTAAACGGCCCGCATTTACGACCGCATCATAGACAGAAGTCTGATAAGACATAAACGGCATATCAGCAATTAACAGAGCATTTTGGGTACCTCTTGCAACTGCCGCCGTATGATGAATCATATCTTCCATCGTTACAGATAGCGTATCTTCATACCCAAGCATGACCATTCCCAAAGAATCCCCAACAAGAATCGCGTCGATCCCTGCTTCGTCCACAAGCTTGGCCGTTGTGTAATCATACGCGGTCAGCATCGCTAATTTCCTGCCTTTTGCCTTTGCCTCTTTGAATGTAACAGATGTGTTTTTCATAATCCAATTTTCCCTTCTTAAAATTAATGGAAACGCAGTAACAGACCAACCTATCTGATCTGCTACGGAAAGTATCACTGAACGGTAACATTGGATAAAAATAATAATGAATGTTACGATAAGAACTATTATTTCATAGAACAATCTGGTTTAGATATACTGTCATTTCTGCATCCGCGTCGCGCTAAAAGTCAAACCTTTTACAAAGGCAACCGTTCAGATACCCCATGAAACTGTTACGTATCCAGCCATTAGAAATCGCTTCGCGATGGGCCGGATACCTGGCAACCACTACATTTTCATACGGTCAGCGCAGTAAATGCGCAGACCTGCCTGAACTGTTACTTACAAAGTGTCTGCTTGGGAACCGTATGTAAATAAACCTTGACAGTTCCTTATAAAACGCCTTAAGACACAGCAGTCTAAAAAATATTCTGCCAATATAAATAACAATATAAAATTCATTTTGATACAGTTTCTTTTGAATACCGTTCGTCTGACAATATATCACAAACAGGTCGAAATTTCAATATACTGTACCGATGTGTTCAAAAAAAGACATTTTATAAATAAAAAATAGTAGAATAATCTGCTCACCGCACCGCAAAAAATGAATGCCAGAAACGCCGCACGTCCACATAACGCACTGTGACTGCTTCAAAGTTCATAGACAGCCCAAGCGATACGCCGATACCCGCAAGCGTATGTCCCAAGACTTCGCCCAATATCTGGAACAACTTCAAAAATTGCGGTTCCTGCAACGGCTGTCTCTTAATCCTATATTCTGTTTTCGGAAATAGCGCATGGTTAGGTTTCCATAAGCAACGAAGTGATTTGACCATATCCTTGCTGCTCTGCCAGTTTTTTAATTCCATCCAACGCTTCCTCTTTGGAGTAGTTGTGTGCTACCAAAAAATCATTATCCTTTTCGCTTACATATTGATAGAATAATATTGCGGCAAGAACCTCCTCTTTTTTGGTATAGTCAATGCTTTCCAACAATACATTTTCCGCTTCGTTTATGAGACCGGCGTCAACCATTTTTTCAAATTCCTCTAACGCTTTACCAGAAACCTCGTATTTATTTTCTTCCGGCAGTTCGACAGACTTATATTACTTTCCCAGCATTAGAGAAAAAAGCACCCTTACCATCTCCTTGATAATACGCATAATGTAGTCTTTTTCATCATTAAAATCCATAGTTTGCCCTCCTACGAAGCCTTTAATTTGTCAGATTTCCTCTGCGAAAGAAACGCAAGTCCTCTAAGCAAAAAGTATGATATTGCTGAAAGCACAACAAAAAAGCAAACTGCTATTCCGAGAGCTTGTGGAATGGCCGCATTTTTCTTTAATATCAAGAAAAATATGATACTGAATATTCCTACACATATTAAGCTGATAATCAAATCTTTCTTTGAAGAACTTTTCGTCATTGCTCCATTCCATGCTCCATTTTTTACAACGCCAAAAATATAAATCAGCCCTCCGGCAATCAAAATTACCGTTTCCCCGATAACGAGGGAAAGATTTCCTGTCATAAACATTTGCACTATAATCGTTATGGCACATACCAGAAACATAATGCCAAACGAAAAATTTCCAGCTTTAGCGGCTCGCTTTCTCCATTTAGAATTTCTTTGATTTCGACATCGTAGTATTCAGAAATCTCTACCAGAATACTAAGGTCAGGCAGATTTGTCCCTGTTTCCCATCTGGAAACGGTTCTTCCTGAAACCCCTAAAATCTCTGCTAACCGCTCCTGTGTGATTCCTTATATGCAAGCTGTCTTTGTAGTTTAGCCAACTTTCTTTCATTCTTCTTTGTTATTTTTGGATTTTCGTATTTTTCTCCATTTGATGTAATGCATAAATCTTTGATTCCCAAATCCAAACCTATATTTCTATTCCTGCATGGCGCTTCCACATCTTCCGTTTCCACCAACACTGACACAAAATACTTTCCACTTGGAACTTGTGATACGCTCGCAGATTTTATTTTGCCGATGAACTCACGATGCACTTATATTATATGACACTGTAATAAATACTTGTACCCAAATGACATGATATGCCTGTTTTTTGATTTCCATATTCCCATGACGCAAGTATAACACAAACCGCCACTTTTGGCTGTATCTTTTTGTATTCCAATTCTATTATAAATTTTATCCGGCTATAGCCTGTTTGAAAAAAGATCCCTCTACTTATATCCTGTGGGAGAGACAAAAAATAAACCATCTTATAAAAATTTAAGAATTTTTTATTTCCAGTTCAAAATTATATTCCTGCAAATTCAAATGCAAGCTGTATAGAAACCTGGAAAATTTTCATAGTAAAAAGCTGTCTCTCTTTACGCAATAATTATCAGAGCGAAACTTGCCCCCTGTTACCGTAGCTGATACAATAAAACATAACCTTCAAAAACTTTTTTGAAATAACTTGTAAGTTTTTATGTTATTTCCTGTCTTATAGTTTAAAGGAACCTTCAAACCACAGAGAGGAGGCATGACGTTGGAAGATAGTCAGATCATAGAACTGTACTGGCAAAAAAATACAGACGCCATATCCGAAACTGCCAACAAGTACGGCGCTTACTGCTTCGCAATAGCTCAAAATATCCTGCACAACACCGAGGATTCTGAGGAATGCGTCAATGACACCTGGCTCCATGCCTGGAACGCGATACCGCCACAAAGGCCCAGAGCATTCCGGATGTTCCTTGCAAAAATCACCCGCAATCTTTCCTTTAACCGCTTTCATGCAAAAAATGCAAAAAAACGGGGCGGGGGTGAGATTACCCTTGTTTTGGAAGAACTGGCTGAATGTCTGGATGGCGGGGTAAATGTAGAGGCGGAATATGAAAGAAAAGAACTTGAACAATGTATCAGCCGGTTTGTACGGGCGCTTCCAATGCGGGAAAGAAATGTGTTTGTGCGTCGGTATTTCTTTACGGAACCGATCGCTGCGGTCGCAGAGCGCTATGGCCTGACGGAAAACCACATTATGGTCATACTCAACCGGACTCGAAAAAAACTCCGGCTTGAACTCATGAAGGAGGGGTACCTATGAACAGCAAAGATTTATACGATGCCATCGGGGCGTTGGACGACGATATCCTGGAGCAAAGCGAATTTTCCAAAAGAAAAACCAGCTGGTTGAAGCGAGGGCCTATGGCGGCGTGCCTCTGCCTGGCAGCGGGGGCTTTTTTTTTGGCAAGAGGCAGCCAGGTAGAAGTAAAGGAGATCGGGAGTTTGGAGGAAGTGGTAACATCTTACGGCGGCAATCTGTTAGCCGAGCGTTTGACAGCCCCCGATGTCAGAACTACCAGTGTCCATTTGAATTATACGAAGGGCGGAAATTCTTCTGACCCTGCCGACTGGGACTCCTTGACAATTGCAGGAAACTACAATGGCCAAGATTTTACCATGGATTGTATTTTTGACGGTCAGACGGGCAAAAAAGATACCTCAAAAGCTTTCGCCACGACCCAATATGGCGATGTGGAGGTAAACATTTATCGGGAGAAAAGCGATTGGGGCAAACACAAATCATTTTCCTATCGAGCCCAATTTACTTTGAACGGTGTAACCTACAATCTATCCATTTATTCCGATGACATGGAAGATATCTACGCCTGCCTTGACTTGGTTCTGGGTGAACATGAAAGCGGCGGGGATCAGTCTGGAGCCACACTGACCAATGTACTGGGCCTTGGTGTGTGCCGCATTGAGATGGAGGAAATCTCCCCCTACCAGTACACATGGCACTACTATGTTAATGTGGATGGCGAAGACGTATGTGTTGCGGAGCAGTTTGGATATGACGGCCCCGAAGCATGGAGCCGGGATCTGGATGGCGATGGTGTACCTGAATTGATCTGCAATAACACCTACGGAGACGGAGCCGAGAATGTTTTCGTCTATCGTAACAGCAACGGCATAATTGAGGAAGGCTGCGTCAGGGAGTCCTATTATAAGGAAAAATTTGGATTGCCCCGTCATTTGGAAGGTGGGATGTCCGGCGCCCTCATTGAGCGGTACGATTCGGAACAAGGCGTTTTTACTGCAACCGATTACAATACCAGCGGCTATGATGACCCGGTAACGGTAGAATTCGATGATGGTCTGGAACCTTTCGTCTTCTTTCCATTCACGCACCGCCCCTGAAAGATCGTTTCTACGCATTTGCCTTGAGCGTTTATGTACACCGCAGGCTGTATGGCTATGCGGTGTTTCTGAAGCCGCGTGGCGGAAGCGTTTTTCAAAAGCTGCGCCTTTCTTGCGCGAAATACTGCATTCCCTGCTTTCCGCCCTTCTTCCGGCCGCAGATATCCCTGCTTTTGCAGGAGTGAAAAATGTGCTCCAGGCGGATGCGTCCGTCATCCGCCTGGAGGAAATGCAGCAGGAGCAAGGCGCGGACGCAATCCTGCACATCACACCGAAAAGTTTCTGCCTGTATAATGCGGACGGGAAAAAGATTTCCCTGACGGCCCTGCTGGAAGAAGCGGAAGAAAAGCGTCTGGAGTGGATTGACATTTTCGGTTTCTGCAAATATAAGGGGAAAACCGGCTTTGTCCGTGTAACTGCCCATAAGCTTCCGGCCTGCCAGGCAGAAAAGGCAAGGAAATTATGCATCTTTACAGAAGCCGCTGGCAGGTGGAGCTTCTGTTTAAGCGCTTCAAGCAGAACTTTTCCATCCACACCATAAAAGCCGGAAGCGGCGCCTATGGGGCGTATCCCGCGTAACTGAAAGATACATTTCCCCGTCCATGACCGCGATTTCGTCTTGTGTCATAAGCTCATTGCTACATTGTCAAGTGGTGAATTCAAAACTCATAAAAATATTGCTAAATTAAGAATTATCACATATAATAATATTTGAAATTAATCCTTTGGAATAGCACATTGAGAGGAGGTACCGAAATGGCAACATCGAGTATTTTTGCTAATTTAAAGATTACAGACACTAAAAAAATTGAGGATTTTGTAGATGCAATCGAAGCATCTATTGCTGATCCCGTACCTGTTCACGGTACATCAAAAAACACCATACTGTCTGACCCTGATGCAATAAGGGCATTATGGAACAAAAGGAAAGAAAAAAATGAATAATTACACTATAATGAATATTTTAGATTTACTGGAATCCGTTGGAACAAATGAGGTTCTGAAAGGTCTTTCCAGCTTTTCCTGTCCAAAGAATCAGGAAATCGAAAATTTTCTTCACAAAAACGCTATTGAATTTGCCAAAAGAAAACTGTCAATTACATATCTGCTTTTGGACAATTCAGATGGTGAAATTGTAGGTTACTTTACTCTGGCACACAAAGCTATTGAAATAAAAAACGACAATATCAGCAATACCGTCCGCCGAAAACTTTCTTCACATGCAAAGCTGGACGCAGATACTAATTCTTACACTGTCTCCGCATTCCTTCTTGCACAGATCGGGAAAAATTACAGTGCCGACAACGGACATCGTATCACTGGAAAGGAATTGATAGAATTTGCCAATGATGTACTAACTGACATACAGCACCGGATTGGCGGCAGCATTATTTATCTTGACTCCGAAGATAATCAAAGATTAAAAGATTTTTATATATCGGAAAATCATTATAAAATTTTCGGTGAACGGTATTCTGCTTCAGATCATACTTACTATTTACAGATGCTGCGTTTATTCTGACTGAGTACCTGTTTGACAAACCAATCATTTAAGTTTATTTATGTACGCTATTTTTTGTCTATTACCATTTTCGCATGAATTTGCCTGAAAATGTATAGCAGATACCCTCTGTACAAATACTGCCATACAGAGGGTGCTTTTATCCATTATAATTCTTTGGAAATTATAAATCATCAAATAGGAGTGCAGTTTTCTTTCCCAAACCATTCCTCTGCCATAGCCAGCATTTCATTCGATGGATGCTCACAATATACCGCCAAACTGTCTTTTACCCTAGAGCGTGTTTGAAAAATGCTTTCCGTGAGATGTGCTTCACACTTTGTGTAGAATTCATCCCAAATTTATGAGTCGTAGCGGGCTACGTTGATTAAATTTGGGATAAATTCTCCGCATAGTGGGGAGTGCAGATCGCGGGAATGATTTTTCAAACACGCTCTAGTACAGCAGACATAAAACAGTTTTCTAGTGCGCTTTAAGACATTATCATTGCATCTGGGATGCGATGGATTGAATAAATATTCGAAATTGTAATCCCGCCATCTTCCATTATCCAATACTACCAATACATTCTTAAATTCCTCACCCTTAATTTTATGCTGAGTGGAGAATGGGGTATACCATTCCAAATAATAGTAAAGTTTAGCAAATTCGTCATATTTTACTTTTGAAACTCTGTTATATAAATACTCATTATTTTTAATAAAGCCTTCTATAATGTCATCTTTCATGCATAATCTGCTGTCGTGTGCATAACAAATTACGTCATGGATTGTCTTTTGGCCCATGCTGCGTAATGCTTCTATTTTATCTTTGATATACACCTTATCAGATATTTTAGTAATATGAAATGATGTCTTTCTGATAAATTCATTATACTCATTTTTTTCATACAACTGAATAATTTCATGTATCTTGAATAGATGTCGTATCAGCTTATCCCTCTTTGACTGTATAGATGCTTTTTCATCTATGCTTTTTTTATCAGAAATTAAATTATCCTTATCAAAATTAATCCTTTTGACTATTGCAAACGGCTTGTCTTTCAGCATATTATACAGGAAGCGGTTCTCCTGGCTTTGCAAAAATACCTCAATGCGCTTTTTGTTGCGATTTTTTACCTGAGCACGATCCGAGTAGCGCCAGTCCGATGATCTTAAAACAGCATCAAATGTCTGGCTTTCATTTATTTCAATCTTTTCCTTTTTTACCCATTGCAAAAAATTCCTTTTCAGTTTTATAACAGGATCCTTATCATAGATTTTCATTAATTCAGGAAATCCTGCCGCTTCGGCAATAAGATTATTAGTCAGCCACAGTTCTTTAGTTTCTCTCGGATTATGGAAATCCCAATTCGAAAAAAACTTATTTTTCTTTATATCATTCAAAGACACATTAGTTCCATACAAAAACCTAATTCTGCCTTCTTTTACCATTCCATTCTCCATGTTAGGCGCATTCTGGTCTGTGGATGGCCGCTGCTGTAACCCGTCAAAACGAATTTTATTAGCCAAATCTATAACTAATTGAGGATTTCTTCTGTTTTGAGTTTTCTTTATTCCGTAACACACCCCTTTTTTATATATTCTTCTAAGTCACCAATACCATCATCATATATTGACTGCATGGCATCACCAAAAAATCCTACAGTATTCTTTTTTCTGCCTTTAGGCAGAAAATCAAGAAGTATCTCTATTACTTCCAAAGCTGTATCCTGATATTCGTCCACCAAAATATATTCATATTTCCAACATAGAATTTCGCATAATTTAGGATATTTTTTATACATCTGATTTACTAAAACAATTACTTCATCATGTGAAATCTCGCCGTTTGCCAGCCTTAAATGTTCTGCATATCTAATTCCGTCATCAAATGAATTGAAATATGGTATTTCAACAAATATATTTTTGTAATTGATTTCAGGGTTGTTTATCCCTTCAATCAGCGTACCTTTCAATTCTTCCTGAAACGGTGATATGTTTTTCCATAAGAAATCATGTATAGTTGAAATCCATAATCTTGAATTTAAAACCCTATTTTCGATTTCATGCACAGCGGCATTTGT
This sequence comes from uncultured Eubacterium sp., assembly GCA_910584345.1. Classification (GTDB taxonomy): domain Bacteria; phylum Bacillota; class Clostridia; order Lachnospirales; family Lachnospiraceae; genus Eubacterium_J. The sequence goes on from CAJTZX010000017.1 coordinate 21,861, forward strand.
AAATGTTATACACGCAATTCTAGCTTTTGTATTACGTCTATAAATCTCATTAATAACCGACACTAATGAATACGTTTTTCCGCTGCCTGCTCCTCCACTTAGAAGAAAATTTTTTCCGCTGCCAATAAGCCCAAATAAATCTTCCACTTCCTGTTCTAATCTTTCTGCAGCCATTCTAACCCCTCCCTGATATATGCCGGAATCTTCCAGTCATTTCTGCATTACTGCTATGATTTTTTATAATACGGTTTACTGTGCTTCTGGATAGCTCTGTATTTCTCACTATATCAGCTATCTTCATACCACTGTCATATAATGCCATCACCATTTCTGCTTTCACATTCTGCTTGGTCTGCCACCATTGCGTCCTCTTGCCTTTGCAGATACTAACCTCTCTTTGGTTCTTTGACTGATTAAACACGCTCAAACTGCGATAAACCAGACATTACAGTTAATAAAAAATGATTATAAGGATTATTGCTTGTGGTATCTAACCAAGTATCTTTCAGACTTTTTATGTATGCACCTTTATTATTAACTTTGTCAACGATTTCAAATAAATCTTTCGTTCTTCTGGAAATTCTTGTTAAATCAGCTATCATCCCGTCTTTGACACTTTGATAAAAATAAAACTGCTACACCCCTTGATTTATAAGCGTTGTAGCAGTTTGAGTCCAAATTTAATATATAGTAATATCTCAAATTCTGTAAATTTTTAGTAAACCTTGATATTATGCGGAATTATAGGATAAAGCGTTCATGCCAGTATGTATATGAGTATATTACATCTACAACAGGAAAATATCAAAAGATACTGACATTACTATATAGCGAAACAAAATTCTTGACGACGAAAATATAGATATTATAAGGGGTTTAATGGCTTTATTAAAAATCTGACTATCAAAGACCCGCTGTTCATGCGCCTAAATTTTTGACGCTATTTTGCCGCCCTTGCTTCAAAAGCGAGCTTGTAAAGAGATACGGCGTGGTATAAGCAGAAGCGACTAAAGCCTTGAAAATCAAGAGTTTCCACCGCTTCCTATAAAGACTTGTGAGAAGTTATAAGACGATTTTCGTCTATAAAATCAATAAAAATTTATATTTTCTTCATCAAAGGAATCAGCATTCCTCCAACCGAATTACCGATTGTAATAACCAAAATACTTGTTACTGCCTTTGCTGACCATGCCCCTCCTAAAAAGTAATAAAACATATCTGCAATACAATGCTCAAAACCGCATAATATAAAAGCGGCTACTCCCATAAATAAAATTGCAGGATGCTGTGTAGTCTTATAACCGTCCACTGCAGCAAACATTAAAAAGCCGCAAAATACTGCCAGCAAAAACAAACTAAACAGATTATCATTTATTTTAGTCGCGCTTATTGCAGCAGCTATATCCGAAATACCCTTGATCCTGCTTTGCATTACCGCTGCTGCCGTAAGCCCCGTTCCGGCCAGATTCCCAAACCATATGACCATTAAATCTAATAAATATGTAAATGACTGATTGACCAGATATCCTATTTTTCCTGTATAAAGATTGAATCCATGCACGCAGATCATATACAGCCCTACCGTAAACATCAGCGCCGCGGCTATTTTGTTTTCTACTGATAAATATACAATTCCCCCAATGCCGATTGCGATGCCTGCCAAAACTGCCAGAGCAAACATACGGGTATATTTTTTTATGCTGTTTTCTCTCATCATTTTTATTCACACTCCGAACGCCTTCTCTTATTCTTACCTATAGCAGAACAACACTGCCTTAAACGAAATGTTCTTCTACCCTGTTCAAAAACTCATTCATTGTCATAAATTCATATGGAATCCTTTGTTTTATTTCATCTGAATACACATACATATTAGGTCTTGCTAACACAATCATTGTTTTTACATTATAATTCTGCTGTGTGCCTCCCAAATATCTTATTAAAAATTCAAGATTGTTTTTTAAAGCGTTTTTAAAACACTCTGTTTCAACTGTACTGAAAGCCATATCACACAATGTCGTTTCTTCCGGTGCATCCTCTATTCTTTCCATGTTCGCGGTTAACAAACTATAACATTTTGCATAAATAAAAATATCTCCTAAATATGTATATCCTTCCGCATCCTTTTTCGTTAATGGCCCTCCCCTATCCTGATTTTTTAAATGACATACCATATATATCAAGAAATTGATACTATCTCTTTCATCTGTAATAAATTTTAATCTGTTGTCTGACTTCGTCATATTTTTTGTTAAATACTCTTTTATGAAAAACAAGCTCACCAGTAATTTATCTTTATCATATAAGCCGATAAAGCGTTCTAAGCTCTTTTTATAAATATCAAGCAGTTCCTTGCAGCTTTCTAATAAAGACAACCCTTTATTTTCAATTGCAATAATGTATCGTTTGTAGAATAATTCTTTTTCAAACTGACTACTAAATATCTCATAAGATCGTTTCCATATATCAAATGCAAAATAATTACCCTCCATATATACATCCAATTCATTCATATCCGTATTTTCCATAAAAACCTCCCATTTTCAAACATAATGAGGGATTTTAGCTCCTTTATCATTATGTCTATATAGTTACAAATCAAATATTTATTGTCTTATCAGCTACATATCATTTAATATTCTTTTCCAACTTCTTCCAATCCATACATTTCCTTAAATGACTGCAAATCTTTTTCATTTCTCACAAACATGACTTCATGAAATTTTCCAGTACGACAGTCTTTAAAGCCTGCCACCTGTTCGCCATTACAAATACTGCATTTTAAAATCGGCTTCTGATTTTCCCTGTCATATTCCAATTTTTCTTTTTCTTGTTTCTTTTTCTTAAATAACATCGATGATCTCCTTTCATTTTCACTTAGGAACTGTTCAGAAATAACTTTTAAATAGTTCCTTATAAAAGAAAAGGACTCCTAAGAGTCCTTTCTGATTATAGGATTAACATACTCCCTGTGCCAGCATTGCCTCTGCTACCTTTTCGAATCCGGCAATATTTGCTCCTGCCACATAATCGCCTTCCATTCCATACTTCTTAGCTGCATTATCAATATTATGATAAATATTTACCATAATCTGTTTCAGCTTAGAATCCACTTCTTCAAATGTCCAGCTCAGTCTTTCAGAATTTTGTGTCATTTCCAGTGCGGATGTCGCTACACCGCCTGCATTTGCAGCCTTGCCGCCGATAAACCATACACCGTTCTCCTGCAAATACTTTGTAGCGTCAATCGTTGTAGGCATATTTGCACCTTCGCAAACAGCTTTACAGCCATTCGCAACAAGCTGTTTTACATCATCGAGCAGCAGCTCATTCTGTGTTGCGCATGGAAGCGCAATATCGCATTTAATCTGCCATACGCCGCGTCCTTCGTGATATTCTGCGCTCTTTCTTGCTGCTGCGTATTCGGTCAAACGTGCACGTTTTACTTCTTTTACTTCTTTTAATAATGCCACATCGATTCCTTCCGGATCATAAATCCATCCGGTAGAATCTGAACATGTTACAACTTTAGCGCCCATCTGCTGTGCTTTCTGCGTTGCATAAATAGCTACGTTACCAGCACCAGATATTACAACCGTCTTGCCTTCCATAGATTCTCCATGGCATTTCATCAATTCTTCCGTAATATATAATAAACCATATCCGGTTGCTTCTGTACGTGCCAGAGAACCGCCATAAGAAAGTCCCTTACCTGTCAGCACGCCTTCATAAGTACTGCGGATCTTTTTGTACTGGCCAAACATATAACCAATCTCTCTTGCACCCGTACCGATATCACCAGCCGGAACATCAACATCTGCACCAATATATTTACATAATTCAGTCATAAAGCTCTGGCAGAATGCCATTACTTCACGATCTGATTTTCCCTTTGGATCAAAATCAGAACCGCCTTTGCCGCCGCCAATCGGAAGACCCGTCAGAGAATTTTTAAAGATCTGTTCAAAACCTAAAAATTTAATAATACCAAGATTTACAGACGGATGAAGACGCAGACCACCCTTATAAGGTCCAATTGCATTATTGAACTGTACTCTGTATCCAGTATTCACCTGAACCTGTCCTTTATCATCTACCCACGGAACACGGAATTTAAACTGTCTGTCCGGCTCTGTCAGTCTTTCCAATAATGCCTCCCTTTTATAGAGTTCTTCATTTGCTTCAATTACAGGTCTTAAAGACTCCAATACTTCCTCTGCAGCCTGCAGAAACTCTGGCTCAGATGCATTTTTCTCTTTTACTCTTGCAAGCACATCATCTACGTAACTCATTTTGCAATCTCCTTTTTTTATAATTATTTTTTTCCTTAGTTCCTAATTTTATTATGAAATTGTGGAAACTGCAAGATATTTTTCATATTTTAACAAATTTCCTTATTTTCTTAAGCTTATGCGCTCATTCTTAGATCATAAAAGCGCATCTGAATTTTCTTGTTCAAATGCGCTTTTTCTACTCTGACAGTTCAAATCTGTATCACTGTCACATAGGTTTTTAAATTCTAAGAAATTCTTTTTACAAACTAAACTCCCTGTCTCTTTCCTACAATCACAAGCCCGCACCCAATAAATACCAAACCAAAAATCAAAAACAGCTTTGGATCGACAGAGCCGTCTCCTGTCTTTGGAGTTTCATCAAGTGTATGACTGTTTGACGTTGTGCCTGCTTTCGCACCAGAAGAGCTTGTTCCACCTGAGGAACGTACCGTTGTGCTTCCGCTATTAGAACTGACGGATGTATTCCCGGACGTACTGCCAGAGGATGTATTTCCACTTGAAGAACTGCCAGAAGATGCATTCGTTCCCGATGTACTGCCGGAACCGCCATTCGAAGAACTTCCCGAACCGTTTGCAGATGCATTTCCTGAATCGGAGCCGCCTAAATCAATTGATGTGCTTCCTGCTCCTTCTTCATCAATATCGTCATCAGAACTGCCGCTGCCGGAGTTGGACGTATCTTCGTTTAAATCCACACTCACACTTCCGGCCGATGAAGAGGAATCATCATCGGTGTCATCATCACTGCTATCAGAAGAACTTCCTCCGTCCAGACTGTTAAATGTATACCCTGCAGACGAAGCAAATGTCTCTGCCGCCGAATTGCTGTAGCCTGTAATTACGTCTGGAGACCATCCTGATTGTGAACCTATCGAAGTGACTGAACGAGGAATTGTAATCGAATTGATACCGCTGCCGGAAAATGCTCCGCTTTCAATTGTGGTCAGCCCATTCGGCAAAGACAACGAAGTCACTCTGCTGCAGCCAGCCAACGCTCCGCTGCCGATAATCCTCGTAGAAGAATTAATCGCTACGCTTGATCTGCCCACTGGTACCATAATAAGTCTTGTTCTCGATGCATTGTATAAACATCCCCCGTCTGACGCATAGGCCGAATTTCCAGATGCAACATTAATTGTCGTTAAAGCAGAACAGCCGGATAATGCGCTGCCGCCAATACTGGTCGTACTAGCCGGAATAGAAATAGCTGACAGGCTGGAACAGTTTGCAAATGCACTGTCTCCAATACTGCCGACACCTGAAGGAATCGACATGGTACTTAAGCTGCTGCAGCCGGAAAATGCTCCGCTGCCAATGCTTGTAATCCCTGCTGATATCGCAATGCTTGATAAGGAACGGCATCCGCTGAATGTTGAAGACGGTATTGCTGAAACAGATGCCTGCAAACTAACAGACCCTAATCCGCTGCAGCCTGCAAATACACCGCTGCCCATAGTCGTTACACTGCCCGGAATCGTCACATTCGCAAGCGCTGTACAGTTTGCAAACGCACTGTCTCCAATGCTTCTTACGCTGCTCGGAATACTGACACTGCTGATTGGCTTTCCGGCAAATGCGCTCGGGCCAATGGATGTTACATCCGAAGGGATCGTAACTGCACCGCCTCCGCCATTATACGCAGTCAGTACGCCGCCGGAGATAGTCATATTTGCTGTATTCGATGCGAATACGCTCTCACACGGTATCCAAAACAATACCATTGCCAATGCCATAAAAATGGCAAATTTCTGCTTTATCTTTGTAATTGTCATATGCGTCACTCCTTCTTCGCAATGAGGAACAGCCGCCCATCCTGTATATAACTGTTACAGGTAGACAATGTCAGCAATTCATCCCCATACGAAATATCAATCTTCTGGTCAAATACCGTTAACTGTTGGATATTTGCCAAAAATGCCTGAAATTCTTCTTTACTTTCAGCATCTAAAAAATTATAATAGCGGAATGTCTGATCGTCCTGATAATTTACTTTCGACAAACATACTGCTACAATTTGATACTCTGCTTTTTCATAAATCGTATCAAATACAAGCTTTTGATGGTTTTCAAAATACGACTGATCCATAAAGCTTTTCAGGCCGCCAAACATCGTTCCATCTCTCATGTTATGTCCATAAATAATCAGATTTGTGTCACGGTTCACAATATCATTCCTTGCATCTACAAATAACGTGCCGTGATCACTTTCCTTTTTTTCAAAATCATTGTGCAGATAAAAATCCGGGTTTTTCTTTCCTGTCTGCATGACCGGATAATTAATGACCGTACCTTCAATCGACAGCCATCCCGCAAGATCTTTATTCTGCTTATACAAATCTCTGTACTTCTTTAACACTGTCAAATTCGCCGGATCTGTCTTTTCCGGTTCCTTTTTCTTTAACGTCTTCTTTTTCGTACCGGATGCATTCGCCTGAGTGGATTCCTGATTTCCTTTCGCAACGTTTGCCTGATCTTGAGAATTGTCACGAATGATCTGTCCTGTCAAATTCTGCATATTTTGCAAACGCTCAAATTCCAGACTCTCTAAATGCTCCTGCCATAGAGAAACGCCATAATATCCCAGACAAAGCACAGCAGCCAGAATACACGCACAGCCTGCCATTCCAAGCTTTTTCCCCTGTTGCTTACGCTCCTCTTTTAGCCGCTTTTCTTCCAGCAATTTCTGGGAATTTTTGGCTAAAACATCTGTTACATACCAGGAAAAGGAGAGTCCCACCTTGCTGCGGAACACAATCTCCTTATTCCTGATCAGAGTGTAGAGTCTTACGGCGACATCGGGATCTGTAATGTCCAGTTCCTTCGTTAAAAAGTCAATCTTCTTTACATCTTCCTGCGCCGCAAGATACTCTTCATAGGTATCAAATTCATATTCGCCTATTTTGTACTTTTCACTCATGCCTCTGCTTATTTCACCGTAATAACCTTTAATGGATTCAGTGAACTGTAAACTTTCTTGCTTCCGTTCTTTCTAAATGCACGAATACGGAAATATGCTCTATCGCCGCTCTTCATACCGCGTACAGTACATACACGGATATTCGGGTTGTTTACAGTCTTTAACTTCTTATACTTCGCACCGGAAGACTTTTTGTAGTAAATCTCATAACCGGAAGCGCCGGATACTTTCGACCAGCTGATTCTTGCCTGCCCCTTCGCATTTGAAACAACTTTTACTTTCGGAGTCAGAAGTTTTGTCGTTGCATTCAGTACGGATGAGAACGCTCCATAAGATCTGGTTCCGTCCGCATTGCGAATATAAGATCTTACTTTATATTTATAAGTCTTTCCTGCTGTCAATCCGGTAATCGTTGCACTATTTGTTTTTAATGTCTTGATTACTTTGGATTTGGAATCACAGATCTGATAACCGTCTGCATATCCTTGTTTCGTCCATTTCAATTTCAGACTGTTATACTTCACATTCGAAGCCTTCAGCCCTTTCACAGCAACTGCAGAAATCTTAAAGCTAACCACTTTCGTTCCTGAATAATTGCTGCTCGTACCCTTAATGACAATCGAGGCCATACCAGGATTTGTGTTATTAGTATAGGTAACCGTATAGTCTACGCCTTTTGTCAACACTTTATCGCCGTCACTTACCGTAACATCCGGTGTGTAAGCATCTCCTGTGTAAATTCTGTCCTGAACATCTGTTGTATTACAGCTTTGAATGCTCTTCGGCTCAATGACAAAATTAGCTGTCTGCGTACCTGAATATCTGCCGACGCCTGTTACCGTAATCATTGCCGTACCTGCGTTAACATTGTTTGAATAGGATACAGTATAATCCGTACCCGGTGTTAACGTCCTGCTTCCTGTCTCCACAACCACACCTGGCGTTATCGCTTTTCCTGTGTAAGCATAGCTTGGTGCATAACCGCTGATAATAAATCCGCCTACATCATTGCCAATGCTGAATTTCACGGATGCCGTGCCGGTATAGTTTGCATTATTCAACGCACGCAGTGTAGCAGTCGCCGTACCAATATTAATATTGTTAGAATAGGTAACTGTATAATCTGTTCCTTCCATCAATATACTGTTGCCGCATTTTACTGTCAGCGAAGGCTTCACTTCGGATCCTGTATACTGCTGTGCCGGTATCGGTGAAATTGTACATTTTGATAACTGTGCAATAATTCGGAAATTCTTAGTAATCGTTCCTTTATTATTGCCAATACCGGTTACTGTAGCCACAGCTGTACCAACTTCTACGTTGTTGCTGAATGTAACTGTATAATCAATATTTTCAGTCATTCCAGCGATAGATACTTTCGGATACAAAGGTTTTCCTGTATAGTACATCGCATCAATCGTATCCATCGACATATTTACATTGCTCGGCGAAACTGCTGTTGCTCCTGAAATTTCTCCAATTCCCTGATCCAGGAAACTGTTGGAACCATTCGTGCCGCCGCTGCTGATCGTAGAGCTTGTAATCAGGAAATTCGCTGTTGCGGATCCACTGAAATTGTTCTGCCCTTTAATATTGATATATGCCGTTCCCGCATTTAAGTTGTTTCTGTAAGTTAACGTGTAATCCACGTCTTCAGTCAGTTTGTATTTTGTCCTGTCAATATAATCTGTTACGGAAATGCCTACCGGACAAATATCATACCCTGTATAGGAATATTCCCGTTTAAATCCATCGATCACAAGAGAGTTAGAAAATGCTCTTGGAGTAATCGTATACGTAAGTGTCTCTGGTTTCGTTGCATACGTACCCTTTGTCGGATCCCCTTCCACACGGATATAATACGTACTTGCATTAATAAAATCATCCGGCTGGATCAGGTTTTCAACTGCAACTTCACCCCGATAGTTTCCGATTTTACACTTATTCTTATCAACACCTGTAATCTTTACCTCAGGGTATTGCTTTTGTGCATTAAATACCGCTGTTGTCGGTGATATGCTGATCTTTGCATCCGTACTGATATCTTCTCCGATAAAATACCAGAAGCTTGCACTTCCTGTGTAGTTCCCTTTACCGGTAATTGTAACCTTTACTTTTCCTGCATAATCAGGCGTATCCCGCCGGTATTCTTCACGGATATCCGTATCATCGGTATCCGGTTCCACGTATTTGTATTCAATCTTAAATCCGTTTTCATCTGCCTGCAGATTATTATAATAATTTTCTCCCGGAATTAAGAATTTTCCGTGGTTTGCCTTCTGCGGGTGATTATAATACATGCCAATCTCACCCTCTGCCAGCTCCCTTTCCGTATCCGCATATCCCGGATACTGTGGACTGCCTACACCCAAAAACGGCAGATTCAGTTTATAACTGCTTAAGTCTACGTCAGCATTGGAACCAGCCGGACGGTACATAAACCGTACATGATTTTCAAGCGGTGCCGGAAGGACTGAAAAATATGCCGTAATCTCTCCCTCATAGTTATCACTGTCACCTACGATTTTTACCGTTACACTCGCTTTCACATTCTCTGTGGACGCCTCGATATTATTTGTAAATGTACAGCTTACATTCGAACTTCCGATAAAATTCGAGCTGACTGTACCGTTCATAAACGTCATAATATCGATACTGCCATAGCTGAGCTTAAATGCCGGCTTTTGCTCCGTACCATCGTATACCGGAGATTCTTCTGACAGGAAGGAAAGTTTTGTATTCGCAAGCTTCAGTTTTCCAACTTCATATGTCTTCTCTCTGGAACCTTTGAAGTTGCCCACTCCTCGGATCGTAATTCTCTTGCTCCCTGCTGTGTGTACATCATCCAGATATTGATACGTAAAGTGAATGCCATCCTGTATCCAATTTTTATAGGAATTGGCCTTATCTGAGTTATATTCTTCTCCTTGCAGTGTCAGAAGAATATTGATAATATCGTCGCCTCCGTCCGGATTCGCTACACGCTCAATATATCGTATATCCGGATACGGCTTGATCGGCTCGTTATTATTATATTCCAATCCCAAAATATCTTCTACTGTAATATCATCTGAGGCAATATCCTTTTGCTCAATCAGATAATCTTTTTCTACGACGCCTGTATAGTTGCCAATTCCATAAATCTCAACAACCGGCTTCTGAACATCTGCAATACTTGTATCTGTCCAGTTCGTATAGATACTGTTGTCACCCGCACCTTTCCGTACGCCGTAATTCTTTCCACCGTTAAAGTTCGGATCATTTAATTTCTTATCAATGTTATTGCCGATCGATAAAATAACGTCTTCTACTTCCGGCAATACAATACTTCCGGTATAGGTCACATGGGTCTTCTTTAATACCACATCTACCTTATCCTTGTTAGCCCCAAGATCATACGGATGTATGGTAAACTCGCCCTGCGGCAGCCTGCCGCTGTAGCTTCCTTTTCCTTCGATCACATACGTATAATCTCCGCAGTCTGTAGCTTTCTCTACAACATCTCCGTTCTTATCCTTGATCGTAACTGTATAATCATAAGGATTGCTCAGATTCGCTCCATTCACCGTAATCTTAAAATCCCACTTCGAATCTACCAGTGCGTTGCCATGCGCATAAATATAATCAGATTCTATCTTCACACCCGGCGTTACGCCTGAAATACTTGACGTAAGATTATAGCTGATGACTGCTTCTTCTGTTAAATAACCTTCTTGTTTGGCTTTGTCAGAAGGTATAATTACCAGTTTCTTATTTTCACCAATTGCCAAATCTGCAGAAGTAAAAGAATCCGGTGAAAATTTATAATCTACCCCATAATACAGCAGTCTGCCGCCAAAGTTAATCGTCTTTAACGCGCTCGCCAATGCATCCTGCAGACTGGTCGCTGTGATCGCTGATCCGGTCACTGCTATGCTGTTAGAACCATTGTTATTGTCCCATAACCCCGGTGTCTTATCTGTCAGCCCCGTCAGACTCGCCGTGATTGTAACCGGTATGTCTACACTTCCGGAAAACAGACCTGTATCAATTTCATTTCCCTGGCCGACAATCGTAACGACTCCCCGGCCGACGCTCTTCTGACTGTTTGCCTTAACCGTACACTCTCCTTCTGTTGCCGGAGGTACCAGAATTGTTATCGGCGTAGTTGCTGATCTGTCTGCGACTGTGCCATCCGGCAACGTATCACTGCCGGTATCCCCATATGCACATCCAGCTCTCTTTTGCTCAAAACGAAGCTTCAGGCTTTCGTACATCAGTCTTAAGTCTTCATTGTAAGTAATGACAGCTCTGTATTCGTCTCCTGCAGACGGAGTACTGCCGATCAACGGATATCCGTTGTACGCAACATAGGCATTTGATCCTTGAACAAATGGATCCATCGTTTTCGTCAGCCGGCCATAAATAACATAATTTGCACGCATGCCGGTCTGGCCAAATGTTCCGTAATTATTAATACCTTTAATAATTACATAAGTACCGTTACCTGCATCATTTTTATAGTTGTTGCTGACAAAAATATCATCCCCGTATTCTACTTCGTAATCTGTACCTTCTACCAGCTTATATTTCCATTCTTTTGTCTTATCCCCTCCCGGATACTGCACTACATCAAAAGATGGATGAAGCTGTTCTCCCGTAAAACGCTGCCATTTGTTTTTAAAGATAACCGAAAATTCTTTATCTTCGATAATAACTTTTGTCACTTCGTACTTCTGGATAATAACTCCCTTATAATTGCTGTTTTTCTTCGCTTTGATAACCGCCCATGCATCTCCTACCTGCGGTGCAGTACGCGCGTTACTGTCATTTCCTGCCGCATCGATATTTCCAACGGTTGGCAAATCTCCTGTACAGTAAAACTCAAAATCATTTGCTCCAAGCTGTACTGTGCTCGATGAATTTCTAGGCGAAGTAAAAAACAGAGATATGATCTGCCATGCTCCCGGCACCACATTCTGCACAGTGCCGTCCCCAATATCCGTCGTTGGCACATATGGAATGTTTGGCAATGAATATACGTTTCCTCCTTTTTCAAAGGCAAAACAGGAAGTATCCATACTGCCGGTAGAATTTCCACTCGCATCTAATGCATCCAGCGGACGCTGTTTAATCGGGAAATAACCTTTCAGTGTTTTTCCATAACCATGAGAACCTTCAATTTCTACCCATGCCCATTGCGTTTCCTTATATTTTTCGTCATATTGCTCACTGGCATTCGTATTCTTGCCCCATTTTACTGTGTTGTGATCGTAGCAGGTAGCCGGCAGCACCGTCACTGTTCCGGTTACAGGATCCGTATACTTAACCTGAAACTGTGGTTTATGCTCCTGCCCGTCATATGTCACTTCTTCTAAAAATTCGATCTCATAATCTTTATTGTTAAAATCTTTTTTCTTTACATTGATTTTAATCGTTACTTTTCCATAATACCCGTTCACACCCTGAAGAGTGACTGACACTACATTATTTGCATCCGCTGTCCCATACTGCCCGATAATATAATGTCCCTTTGGCGCCCCGTTTTTATCTACAGAAAGCACATCTCCGCTCTGATCCGGATAATACAGATTGGTTCCATAACCGGATGTATTGCCAAATTTCAAATCATATGGATCATCTGCAGGGCCGGTAGCCGCATATTCTGTCCCGGACAATGTCAGTTCGTTATTTGCAAACTGATTCCATGCCGTTCCAAGATTCGTATATTCGCCTACCCAGCTTTCCGCGATATTACGTCCGACATTCAAAATTCCTTTCATGGAATCCTTGTAGTTGCTTCCAGTGCCGGTAATCGTAAATCCGATGGTGCCCAATGTTGTTCTCTTATCATCTGCCGGATCAATTGTAATCGAAATTTGCGCATTTGTTCCTGTCGCAATTAAATCTTCTGCCGGGCTGACTCCTTTATCTTTCAGCGTCAGATGATTTTCAATCCATGTCTTAATGGCTGCTAAACTGTCGTCTCTGTTTGCATATGGCAAAGACTCCGGATTGAAGCTGCATTCAAAATCTTTCTCATTGTCCTTAAGGCTCCTCTTTGAATATTTAAAAGGCCCCGCCAGTACAAAGTCGTCATTTTCTGCTGTAAAATTGCCAATCGGATATATTTTAAAATAATATTCCTCTGTTGTATCAAGATTGCCTGTTAAGCTGATTGGATTGCCATCCACATCATAAAGCCTGCCTACAGATGGATCTCCACTCTCTGTTTCAACGGTATAATCTTTTCCCTTCTCCAGCTCTAAATAGTCCGGCTGGCCTTTATACGTAATCTCATATTTCAGCTTATCCGGAACCGGACGGCCATTTTTGCCTTTATACTCATAAGTCCAGACGCCGTTGTCCTGTTTAAAGCCTGTTGCTCCATCTAACGTAAGTTTATCGCCTACACTGCTGTTTCCGATCGTCTTAATAATTCTTGGCGAAATCGTAAACATAAGTGTATAATCGTCTGTCGTGCTTCCATTCAGACGGATATGTGCTTTCGCATTTGCAATTGGTTCCCCGTTTGCATTTCTTTCTACATTAATGTTGTCTTCATACCTGACTTTATAATCCGTTCCCGGTGTCAGAGTACTCGGCACACCGTCTTTATCTCTGACTGTAATTTTTGTGTCCGGCTTATGCTGCCTCTTGTTATATTCATGTGTCGTTGTCCCGTCATCTGCACAAGTGCCGTTTACGCTTCCTGTTATCGTGCTGTATTGAGAGATTTCAAACGTTGTGCTTATCAGCCCCTCATAATTCCCTTTAATACTGCATTCCAGTTTATAATGCCCGATTGGCAGCTTCGTCCAGCCTGACGCAATTTCCTGATTTGTATCTGTATTTGTGTAAATCCACGAAATTGTCGTTCCCGGATCATTAGGGTTTACCTTATGCTCTGTATTATCTGTTTTGTCGACGCGGTAAATTTTAGCATCCTTAAGAAGTTTTTCTTCCGTAACGGTCTGGCTGTATTCTTTGCTCCCAAGTTTCAGTATACCGGTTCCATTTTCCTCTTTTATTTCCTGTGGCAAAACCGTGTAATGAAGTCCGTCATTTCCAAATCCTGAAGCATCCAGCGTACCATAATATCCATCGGACTGCCTGGAATCTATATCCATATAAACAACACCCGCATAAGTTCTTGCCTTCTTCTTCTCTTCCGGATCCTGAGGGTTTTTATTGATCTGCTCATCTGCCCCATTTTTATCAAGCCAGTAATGTACATTAAAATCTGCATTGTCTTCTTTTATGGTCAGCGGATCGGATGTATCTCCTCTCATATCCGTAAATGTAATCACAGGATACACACTCTGCAGCTTTCCATTATAGATAAAAGGCGTCTTCTCAGAAGTCTCATACGGCTGAATCGTTATGTTCGCCTTTGACAAATCCTGCTTCATGGTATAATAAATATAACCAACTTCTCCTGTGCTGAGTTTCAATTTCAGCCGAACTGTCCCGGCTGTTCTGCCTTTTAATATATTGGCTGTCGGACTGTCACCGTCAACAATTCTCCAGTCAATTACCTGAAACTGGCCTTGCCCATATTTTTTTGTCGGATCACTTGCCAGCCGCACTTCATTGATCCACTCGTCCGGTATGCGGTATGTCTCTCCTGACATATCTTTATCATAATCGTATTTTCCATTCACTCCGTCTTTACCGGCAGGCAAATCGCAGTCAAGTTGCACTACCTGTTCCGGTCCTTGTGTAACCGGAATCGGATCGCTTTCCCATGATCCCTGATAACTGCCCATTCCGTTGATTGTAACTGTAATGAAAGAATCTCCATTTGCATCTGTTGACGTTTGGGATGACACTATATAATCCGTGTTTTCCTGCAGCGGATAAGTAATGTCCATAATTTCTACAATCGTATTGCCTCCGCTGTATGTCACTTTCGGATTTAAATCTTTAATCTGTTTCGTTATATCAAACTCATATTCCTTATAATCCTGTCCATTATATGTAAAGTTTCTGAGGTTAATGTAAACCTTTTTTCCTTTACCGGCAGTAAGCAGCACTTTCTCACTATCTGCAATATTCTGCCCTTTTACAAATGGTTTCGCCTGTGCTGTCACCGTATAATCACTGATCGGTACATCAACTCCATCTATCCGAACTTTTATATTAGACGTATCCGCATAATTTCCATTGCTGTTTGCAATTGTATCATAAGGAGTTACGGTTCCTGCAGCGGCTTTTTGCACTACAAACTCAAAATAACGTGTTGCACCCGCCAAAAAAGTGCTTGACGAAGAGCCTGCCTTGATGCCTACTCTATGTGTACCCACATTTTTAATCTCATTCAAAGCATCCTTATGGTCGGTCAGATTATCTACCGACAATACCCAATCTGTACCTCCCTTATCCAGGCTCCATGTCCCCTGCGCACCGGGCTTCGTAAACTCAATCTGCAGCTGCGGCTCCGGCGTATTGGCTCCACCTGAACCCAAACTATATGTTACAGGCGTATTCGTTACACGAAATGCCGCCCCGCTTTTCGCATCCGCCGCACTTGGCGGATATCCGGCTACCGTATCCTGATCGAAATACACGTCGTTCAGCGATATCTTATCCACGCCTTTTATCGGCGCTGCAGCCCGCAGCCTGGGCGCGGCAATCGCAACTCCGCCTATCAGCAGTACGGAGCATACTACAATCAGCGCCTTCACCCCGAATTTCTTCCATACATCCTTGTACATAACTTACCATCCTCTCCGTCATCCAAAATTTGAAGACTTTTTACTTCGGATTTCCTGTTCCGCTCCAGCACATACAAAAATCATTTTCTTTCATCCATGCACCGCAATGCCCAACACATCTGTTTTTCAAAAACCGGTTAAAGCTGCTCCCCGTTGGATTCCGAACAGGCATTATGCCAAGTACGGGCCGCTGATTGCGAAAATGCATTTCACTATGTCCTGACGCTGCAGCTTTTCCATCCTCTGCTTTTTGCTTCACACAAAGCTTAAGGTTCGCCAAGCTGCTATTCCGGTGCACGTTTGATAATCTGCATTTTAATAAAAAATCACACCATATAATTTTTGCATATACAAATCACATCCATACACGTTAAATCTATATGAAAGGGAAATACGCATGTCGTCTAAACAGACAGACACGCAGACTAACCCCATTAGATAGTTTAATAGTATATCGGCACATTTTTTAGATTATTAACCTTAATGTGAAATTTTTTTGAATCGCTGTGCAATTTTCTGATAATTTCGTAATTAATTGCTGTATTCTGACAATCACCTTTTTGTCCATTTAAAATGCCTGTAACTGCTCCCACAACTTTAACTCGAAAGCTTTTCTCCATTAACCCTTCCATACCATTTATATTTTGCAAAATTCCTACCAATCAATATTGTTTAGATTACACTGATTCTTATAAATAGATAATTTTCTGGCTGGGGTGTGAAAAGTAATAATTTTATATGATTTTTAAAAAAGTTCAAATTTAGGACTTGTATTTCTTTTACAAACGGTATAAAATAAAAAGGAAAAGATACACGTCAAGAGAAGTTTGATACTGGAATAAGCATGATCTTTTTATGTTTTTGTCTATTTATAGACAGAGGCCAAAAATTTCAATCAATTTTTACAAGTTTATAGATATTGTATTTACAAACTTGATTACTGTTTTATTTAAGTTTTACTATAAGATAAAATCATTCCAGTATTCTCTTATTTCTCTACGAGTTACTTTCACCTTTGTTCTCACAATAAAGCCGCCCATTATGGTTAACAAAATCATAATGAGCGGTTTTTACATATACTGATTCTTTTCCATCCGCATTTGAGACACCTGTAACGAAACAAAAAATACCGGATTCAGGCGGCTTTTATCTTTTGTAAAAATAATTGCTTTCTGACCACCACGAATCCGATATTTTCCAGAAAATTATAGCATAAATATAGCTAAAAATCAATTCATAAGAATAACAATTTGCAGACTTTTACAATTACAAGACCAGTCAGTATTGTTCTGTCCGCCCTGCTTTTAAGCACTTAAAAAAATGCAACTTATATATTTCATATATAGCATACTGCTATCTACTGCCAATACCATTTTTAACTATTTTTTTGCATCCGCTTCAAATCATCCATTTTTAGGTTCAGTTTTATCAACACCTCTTCCTTATTATTACATGCCACAATTTCTTTCACACTTTATTGTAGTTTCGATTACAGTCTCTATTTGACTATTTTAAACCGGCTTTTCAATAGACTCACACTCTTATTTTGTGGTTATGAATGCCCGTTTTGAAATATTCATGATTTCATATGCATGAAGCATCAAGAACATCTCCCATTCTGTTTACTACGAATTCCTCAATAGCTTCATCTGATAATTTTTACGGCGTTCCATCCCTGCAATTCTGAATAAGTGCAATACCATAATCACGAATCTCTTTCGTAAATGCTTTCTCATATTCATGAAAATATGACGGAGTTTTCTCTGTCAGTGCGCTAATGACATAATCTGTAAGTGCGTCAAGACTTGATATGTCTTTGAATCGATCCTTGAAATTGATTTATTGACAGCATTGTTTTTACTGTTCTTGTTGTTTTTGATAATCTTGATTAATATCTATATTTATCGCCTTTCTTCGTGAACTGCTTTGATTTGTAAAATTTGTTTTTTGTCCCGATTTCTGAATCGATTATAAGATATAGCATTTTATATATTATTATGCATGATACACAATTATATAGCATGTTATATTTTGTATGATATATAGTAAATAGGGAGGTATATGCGCATGGGAAAAGAGTATACAGACGCACAGAAAGAAGCCACAAAAAATACTGAAAGAAACTGAAAATCTTATCTATTCGAGTAAAGCCAGAAGAAGCAGAGAGATTTAAAAGAGACGCTTATCTGATGGTCATATCATTTAATATGCGGGAGCTCTATCTTTACCGGAGAACAAAAGATTTCAAAAGGATAAAGATTGCTCTTGTAAGTATAAATAGAATCTTTCAAGATGAACTGAATGTTAAAAATATGAATAAGATTTTCCTTCTGATCACGAAAAACCAGACAGACATATCCATCAGCAACGAAATTGGCTGCATTTTCAGGAGGCATAACATTATGGAATACAAAGACCCAGCTGACAGCCTGAACATAGACGTCTTTTTCAAAGTAGAAGGCTATGCCTGCCTGTATAAATCCTACGGCAAAACGGTTGATGCCATTGTTGAAAACGATATAACCATGACATTTGTCCGTGATAGTAAAACGTCTGGTCTGTTTGCGTATTTCCAGGAACATGGTTATCAGGTATCAAATCCCTTTAAAGGAATCTATTACATCACGGGCAATATACTATTTCCAGCCCAGATTGTCGTTACAAAAGAACTAAAGCCAGAGCTGCATATCTGGCTCAGGGCTCTGTCAGGAAAGCTGGAAAAGCAGGATTTACAAAACCTATTGGAACATATATGGCAGCTTACCGGAAAAATGGACAGAGAATATGCAGAAGCTGTCCTTGAAGTAGCATTCAGGGCAAATATTCAGATTTTAAAAGAATGGATGGAGATGCTAATATGAGTGAAGAATTACTGGAGATTGTGAAGCCAATCATTGAACCTCAGATACTTTTAAGAGAACAAAACGCTTTAGAAAAAGGCATTCAGGGCGCTGTAGGTATACTACGGAATTTTGGGCGCAAAGAGGATGAGATAAAATCAATCATCATGCAAACATATAGCCTTACTGATAAAGATGCCAGTAATTATTTATAAATTTCCATTTTACGGCTTTCAGACGCCTGATAATCACAAACTATCATGTGAGCACGGCAGATAAAAAACATGCTGCAACTATATACGATACCCGGCATTTTGTTCATACAGATAATATTATTTTAAGTTATATATCATACTGCAAGGGCAATGCAACATCAAAGCCTTTGCGGTTGTTTAAATGCTTATCATCTATCGTACATTTCTTTTCTTAGCACCAAAGCTCATATCGTTATACTTCATTCTTCCCTGATCGCTCGGCTTTGTAAACGCAACATATTAGCAGGTACGCAATCTTTTTTATCTTTTATTTCCTGTAAGCAGCATGTATTCCGTAGCCCCATATTTTTTTGTAGGAACAATGCTTCTTCCATTAGCAAGCTGTAAAATGCAGTATGAAAAATTAATTACCGAGACTGCAGGGCAGCCAAATAATGATGGCTATAATATATCCTGCATAATATTGAATAGTTGTGGGTGAAAATAAACTATGGGTAATTATACCCGCGAGCTAAATGGTTTAATGGTTTGACAACAAATGAAAGCTAATCCCAAAGAAGAAGCAATACAAAAATGAAACCGGGAACGGGATAATTTTTGTGGATAACTTATAACAATTCAGTAATACGCATGACATACCACGAAATAAAAATAATACAAAAAAGCGCGTAAGGCCGCTAACAGGATAAGGCATTGCATTTGAAAGGAAGGAGGAGGCTACATGGAAAAAAAGATACGCCTGCTGCATGCAAACGAGATTGAATGCAGAGCTGCATCCGTAAATGAGAACGGTGTAAACCTGCTGTCGGATGGCGAATTGAGTGAGATGCAAACTGCGAATTATTTTTCCAACCTTTATCCCATTGACTGCGCAGTGCCGTCTGTAAATGAATGATTCTGCCGCAAATGCGGCGCACTGTTGTCAGCATGGATTTCTCTCTGAAATATAAAAGGCCGTGGATCCCGTCATGGAATCCACAGCCAATATAAGGATACAAGGAGTTTAGCTTTCCTCCTGCGTGCCAGTCAGGGCAGAAAGATGGATCAGGCCGGTGGCGACAGTTACTGCATCCACCTTCCGCATCAGGGAGCCGATCCTTTCCTCATTCCAAAAGATATCTGAGAAATCGGAGAGTTCACACCCCACATTGTGGTTGGGAATGCACAGGTAATTCCCATATTTATGCCGTCCGGCGAGGATGTGGAAGTAAGTCCCCCGTCCATTGATTTCAGCTTCGTACCATCCGTCCCCCATGCCCAGCAGGATGAGTTCCCCTGTCCATGTCTCCGTTAGGGAACTGGCAGACCGCATGAATAAAGTGGAAGCAAAGGAAATACATGAAGACGCTAAGAATTGGACAATTGTAGACGGAAAAGAACTATCAGCAAAACATAATGAAGTAGAACTAAAAGAAGATGATGTTTATGATAAACGCCTAAAATTTATAAAAAGTAAATCGCTATACAAGAAATAAATATAGGCAACGCTTATCCAGTCAGGAGAACTGCCTGCAAAACGAATCGGGCGCATTTACCGGATACGTAAAGCAGATGTTATCTTGTTTTTCAAAGCATCATGACAAATGCTGCCGGACGTGTTATGCTATTTATAGCACGCCCGGTCATGGAAAGGAGAGACTATATGACGGGTACACTTATAACCAAACAAAACGCTTCTGGCCAAAGCTACTATTACATTAAACTTAGCTACAAAGACCCCATTTCACATAAATGGTGTCAGAAAATGATATCCACACATCTTGAGGTAAAAAGCAACAAACGCAAGGCAGAAACAAAGAAAAATGAAGCGGTTGCCAACTATTCTTACCTGGAAATGCTGCCAGAAGAGTATAATGCAAACATAGACCCTGACATCACACTATGCGATTACCTCGCGGACTGGCTACACCGCAAGAAGAACGAACTGGAACGTTCCACATATGAATTCTATGAATATAGGGCTCGCAGATACATGCATACTTTAAAGTTACAAATCCCAAGCTAAAGGACGTAACTGCCGGGATGGTAGACAAATTTATAACCTACCTGCTCCAATATGGAAAGACAAACCAGAAAACAGCGGAAAAAGAACCGCTCGCTGTACGCACCGCCCGTTCTATTAAAAGCATACTGTTATCTGTTTACAACCAAGCTGTAATAGACGGCCTGGTGCAGTCAAATCCAGTATCCTTAGTAACCGTACATGGAAAAAAGAACAAAGATTACCATGAAGACATGCTGTTTTTGACAGAAAAGGAGTGTGCAGACCTGATGAACTTCCTCGCCTGCTGCGAAGAACCCCATTTCCATAAGCTAGTTCCTATCTGCTTTTTCGGAATTTATTATGGGCTGCGGCGCTCTGAAATCCTCGGACTGAAATTGGATGTTGTTGATTATGATAAGAAAACGCTCCGCATCTAACATACAGTCGTATGGGTAAAAACAACCGAAGCGAAAGACTCTACAAAAACTGTATACAGCTACCGGACACTCGCACTTTTCCATACAGCGGAACAATGCCTGGCAAAAGTAAAAACAGAGCAGGACAGGAACTGGGAATTTTTCGGGAATGACTATCAGAACAATAATTATATCTTTACATGGGAAGATGGAAGGACTTATGACCCTAATTATAACTCACGGCTATTCTGCAAAGCCACAAAAGCTTATGGCCGCCCGGAAATTACATTACATAAACTCCGCCATACCTGCGCATCCCTGCTGATTAACAAAGGATGGGATGTATGATAAAATAACATAAATACAAAAAAGAACCGGAAAGCCTTCATTTTCAAGGTTTCCGGTGCCCCTGCCAAGAATCGATGCGACAGGATTTGAACCTGCGGCCTCTGCGTCCCGAACGCAGCGCTCTACCAAACTGAGCCACGCATCGATATACTATTCAAAGTGATTTAACTTATCACCTGAATTATGTTATCATATATGAATCTATTTGTCCAGCTATTTTTTCAATATTTTGTAATTTTTAGTAACAGTTGTTACTTTTCACACCTTGACCAGACACCCGCTGTCTGGTCAAGGCCAAAGAATGCGACAGGTCTTTCTATTCCTTTTTATTCAATAAAATCCATGTCTACCTGCTTTTGTTCAATATATGGCACAAAACTCATAGGTGTCATTTTTTTATGAATAGACATCATATAATTATGCCAGATATTACCTGGATACGTAGACCCTGTCAGCCCAGGCAGCTCTGCCGGCTGATCGTAACCTACCCAAATACTTGTCGTAAAGTAGCGTGTATACCCTGCAAACCATCCGTCTTTATTGTCGTTTGTGGTTCCTGTTTTTCCTGCAGATGGCATATCGCCAAGTCCAAGTCCCCTTGCTGTTCCCTCATTCATAACTGTCTCGAGCATATCTGTCATCATACGCGACGCATTTGATTTGTAAATACGTATACCTTCTGCTTCTTCTTTTTTCTGCTGTCCTCTGTCTGCATCCGTCTGCGCCGTATAGATTAGATTTCCCTGTGTATCTTCAATTTTTGTAATACAAGTTGGTTGCCGGTAGCAGCCATCATTTTCCAGTGCTGCAAACCCGGCTGCCATTTCCAGTGGAGATGCACCGATTGTAAATCCGCCTAACGCTGCCGGCAGTCTTTCGTCTTCAGGATCTAATTTGGTAAAATTCATTGCTTTTAAATAGGAAAGTCCTGTCACCGGCGTTAATTCATCAAACAGTTTCCAGGCAATTGTATTTTTTGATCTTTTTACCGCATGACGAATGGTAATGGCTCCTTCATATACTCCATTTGCATTCGAGGGCCCATCCTCGATTGGCTCATCTACCACAACCGTATCTGGCGTATACCCGCGTTCTAACATAGGCGTGTAGACAAGCAACGGCTTGATCGCACTCCCTGGCTGACGAAAACTCTGGTACGCGCGATTTAGTGTATAGCCCTCAAAATGCTGCGACCTTCCTCCTACAATCGCGGTTACAAAACCGGTTGTATTGTCAATCGTTACACCTGCACCCTGCAGTTTATATACACCTTCTTCGTTGACATCCTGATAAGCGCTTAATCCGGTATCAATGGCATCCTGCAGCTTTTCTTGCTGCTCCATATCGATCGAAGTATAAATACGGTATCCCGATGTATACAAACTGCTTTCACATTCCCGATAAAGTTTTTTATATTCTTTATTATATTTTTTCTCTTGTTTCGATGAATCAAAATAATATTGGAATTCGAATCCTTGTTTTTCCATTAATGCCCTGATTGCGCAATAATTAACATACGTTTCCACATAATCGTTCTTTTCTATTCCTTTTTTTCTTTTTAGTTTAATTTTCTCTTCTTTTGCTTCTTTGGAAGCTGATAGAGAAATCACTCCTTGCTCATACATGCTTGTCAGCATTCTATCCCGTCTGCTCAATGTATTTTTCTTATGCTGAACGGGATCATACAAAGAAGGGTTATTGGGAATCGCACATAAAAAAACAACTTGAGACAAATCCAGCTTATCAATGCTCTTGCTGAAATATCCTTGCGCCGCCGCTTGAATACCATAGTATCCATTTCCAAAATATATGTTATTTAAATAAAACTCCATAATCTGGCTTTTTGTATATTTGTCCTCTAGATTGCGGGCAATAAAAATTTCTTCCATCTTTCGTTCCCATGTTCTGTCCATACTTAAATATACGGTACGTGCAAGCTGCTGCGTAATCGTACTGCCGCCCTGTGTAACTTCCCCATTACGTACCATAGCGATGATAGCCCGCAAGATTGCAAGATAATCGACCCCTTTGTGTCTATAAAATTTCTGGTCTTCTACTGCAACAAATGTCTTTTCTACAATTTCCGGTATATCCGCATATTTAATATAATAGGCGTCTTTTTCTCCTTTATATGCCTTCAATAGCTTACCATCCGAATCATATACAAGCCCGGTCTCCCCTTTTCGGAAAGTATCTGCATTGGATTTTGCAACCAGCATGTCCGCATCATCTTTCAGCTCTGCAATCGTCTGTGCATATCCTCCTCCGAAATAATATGCTGCAGCTGCAATGAGCAGCAGAAGCAATAATAGCTGCAGTTTAAAAAAAATCCAAAAACCGCGGTATTTTTTTCTTTGCTTTTTCTGTCTTGCCATAAACTTATCTCCATTTTTTATTTCCTGCTATTCTACTATTTTACACATAATACGCCTGTTTCACAATAGTTCAATCTATCACAATTAACTTTTGCAATTGTTCAGATTTTAGTCACAATTTGCTGTTAACATATGATATAATAATTGCTGCAAAATAAAGCTTGTTTCATAAATATGTATAAGGAGGAACCATTTTGAAAAAAAAATTAGCGGTTTTATTGCTTACTGCATGTCTGCTTACTGCATGTGGAAGCAAATCACTGATTACTACCGGAAATGATCCGGTTGCAAATGCGGTTTATACGAATGATTATGTATCTCTTGCCCCATACACCGGGTTAAAAGCGGAAAAGAAAAATTATATTATTTCTGATAAATCAGTAGAAGATAAAATACATGAAGCATTGATGGAGTTTGCTGAATATAACTCTGTCAGCCGCGCTTCCAAATCAGGTGATTATGTGCAGACCAATTATAAAGCTTCTATTGACGGTTCGGTCGTTGCTCAGGAAGAACAATATGATTTTATTTTAGGCGCTGAGGAATTTGGCAAACAATTTGACGAAAAGCTGACAGGCGTATCGGTTGGTGATGAACTGAGCTTTTCTATCACATTTGATTCTGATTTTATGGATGTCGAATGGGCTGGAAAAACAGTTGATTTTGAAATTCGCATAACCGATATCCAGGAACAGCTGATACCGGAACCTACCGACACCTTTATTCGTGAAAATACGGCATATTCTTCTTATCAGGAATTTTCCGATGCAATGCGTAAAGAACTGACAGACTCCTATGAAACAGAAAGTTCACAGGAGCTTCAGGAAAATTTGATTCAGCAGGTCATTGATTCATCCAGCATTATGCAATACCGGAAAAAAGACTATGAAGATGCCCAAAGCACTGTAAATAATGCATATTTGGGTTATCTTGAACTATTTGGCATGGACGACTTGGAAGATGTATATGAATTTCTGGACATGACTAAAGAAGACGTGGAAGAAGAAATACAGACTACGCTTTATCGTACTCTTGTTATCAATGCTGTGATTGAAAATGAACATCTATCTGTCACAGATCAGGATTATGAAGACGGCATTCAACGTTATATGGAGCAAACTGAATCTGAATCCAGAGAAGAATTTTTAAATACGTTTTCAGAAGAAGAGATACGTACACAGGTTTTAGAAGACAAAGCTTTAAGTTTGCTTGTAAGCCGCGCGGATATTACAGAAACAGATACCGAATATGAAGAATCCTAGTATAACCCACCTTAAATAAATGTACGTTTATTCTAAAGCTGCAATTAAACTACATGATATAAAATCATATATTTCTTTAATATTTCTTATTAAGATAAAAAACTGCCTGATACTGAAAACCATATCCTTCACTCTTAAAAGTTTTCAGCACCAGGCAGCTTTTGATGTTCTTTCTAATTGTTTCTCAATTTAACTATTTACCCCTTATTTTGCATTTTTCTATCCTTTCAGGATTATTGTTCCATCTGCCTTCCCAAAAATCCTGCTGCAGTCATTGCCAGCTTGCTTTCTGTCTCTCCCATTTTTGTCTTTTCATCTTTATTATATAAAATGACAGAGCCGATCGCATCGCCTTCACAAATAATCGTACTGATTGCCTGAGAAGCATATTCCCCATTATCATCTAATGTCACTTTGACAAATTCACTTTCTTCTTTACTGGCTACCATACTGTTTCGGTCTTCAATGACACACTCCAGCTGATGGCTGATTGGTTTTCCTTCAAAATCTTTCTTACCATTCCCGGAAGCCGCAATTACATGATCCCGATCCGTAATACATACGAGCATACCTGTCGTCTGTGCCAAAGATTCGGCATATTGTCCGGCAAATTCACTTAATTCGCCGATCGGAGAGTACTTCTTTAGGATAATCTCGCCTTCACGGTCTGTAAATATTTCCAAAGGATCTCCCTCTCGAATCCGTAAAGTCCTTCTGATCTCTTTGGGAATGACGACTCTTCCCAAATCATCTATCCGCCTGACTATTCCTGTTGCTTTCATATGAAAAATTCCTCCATTTACAGATTTTACTTGATGCTGTTTTATTATCTGTCAAAATTGGTCTTTTATACATAAAGAAGCATTGCCCCAGTTTGCAATCGTTATTTATAAATTTTTCTTCATAACCTCAAGTTCTTGTTTATTACATTCATATTGACTATATCGCGCCTTTTGATATAATTGTATTCTTTGCTTTCGCTTTTCATCCCATGCATCTATCTCTGTTCTTGCTGTAGCATCCATATTTTTTTCTTCTGACAGCTGTTCTAATTCTGTCGGTGTCAGAAATACCGGAATAGCTATTTTAGCTCCAAATTTTTTTCGAATGCTTTTTTTATATAAATGCCTGATTTTATCATTGATTCCTTTTTCTGAAATCATTAACTTTTTCTGTCGATTTCTTACCATATGTATCTTTACAGGACTTTCCCATATCAATTCGCTCTCATCTGTTGTCTCTTGATTCTTTTCATAAAATCTCCGGTACAGTTCATAAAAAAATCTAATCAGCAAATATATAGCGCCTGCTGTCAGTACAATGCCAACTGCCAAAACCAAAAACCATTCCAAAAACTGCGCCAGCAAAGACGGTTCTCCTGCTTCTATCGCACCAATCTCTCCACTCTTACTCTCCTCCCAAAATTCCATTTCAGATACATCTCTTGTAAAAATCCACATC
The DNA here is from genome assembly GCA_910584345.1 of uncultured Eubacterium sp. Classification (GTDB taxonomy): domain Bacteria; phylum Bacillota; class Clostridia; order Lachnospirales; family Lachnospiraceae; genus Eubacterium_J. The sequence continues at coordinate 48,670 of CAJTZX010000017.1, forward strand.
AGCAGCAATAAAATCTTACGAATCACCATTTTTATCAAACGAGCTGCTCCTTCAAACAGCTTACTAACTGGTAAGTACGGCATTAGAAACATCCCTGTAGCTAAAAAAATAATAAAAATGCCAAGCAAGCTTTGATAACTTCCTTTTATCTGTCTCGCTGGCAGATTGTCTATTTTTTCATTCTCTTTTAAAAACATCGTTGTACTGGATAGGCTTTTGTATGTAGAAAATAAAATCAAGAATAAACAAACTTCGTAATGGCAAATCTGCATGACCTGCGGTCGTTCGATCTGACTGGCTGCTGCATAACATACAAGAAACAGAACAAGAGATGCAATAGAAGGACATTCTTCTTCCATTTGCTCTCCCTTCATACGTACATGAACGGAACTAAAAGCTAAGAAAACAGAGGCTCCGCCGATTACAACGCGTTCTTCCAATCCGGAAAAAATAAACACCAAAAGGCCACTTATCAGCACATGAAAAAGTATAAATGCGAAAAAATTTCCGCATTTTTTGCGAATGACAGCAAATAACATAAGCGGAACATAAATAAGGAGTAACCTCAAATTCATTTGCAGCGTTTTTTCAGATGCAATATTATAAATGACACACAAAAAGCTGTGGTAAATAAGCCCTTTCATGCAAAGCGCCAGTACGTCATATAAAATCTAAATGTCTGTCTACTTCAAATTTTACACGCAGCATTGGAAGCGGGAGACATTTTTGATTTACAATTGTTTCACACAGTTCCCCCTGTTCTAATTCTGTAATCGCGTGTTGTGTAAAATAGACAGACGCAAACAGATTCCTATTCCAATATTTTTTATACAGCTCTCTTTGCAGCAGATAAATACAGGCTGACCCACAAATAATATATATAATTTTCATATAACTTTATTCTCCATGGTGCTCATTACGGTCTTTATAAAATCTATCATCTCATTAGACGAATCAAAAGCCTTCCTCCTGGAACGGATCTAAGCTCTTCTTCACTAAAACACCGGATTTGAAGAATCATTACCGCATACACGATAACTGCCGCTCCTATCGCCATTACAGAGACAATATATACATTTTTAAACGCCTCATAAAAGACCTGGTAGACTGCAAAAGCCACCACCCCCATTGCTGCTGAAGCCGTCAAAGGCTTTATAAATGTATTAAGATATTCCCATCGATATCCAATCTTTCTCGTAATTGCGCGGCAATTTAGCATACTGACAATCAGCGGGAAAATAACATTACAGATTACTAATGCATAAACATTTAAGTCTGAAAATAACAGCAAAATTCCAAGCAAGGCCACATGAATTCCAAGTGAGACAGCTGAATGTATCACTGGGAGTTTCATAAAATTATATCCCTGCAGGATTGAAGTTGTCAGCGTAGACAACGCATAAAAAACAACCGCACTTGATCCTGTAGTCAGCAGCATAATTGCTTGCGTTTGATATGTAACAAGACTTGGAAACAGCATTTTCATAATAGGTTCAGCTAATACAGCAAGCCCCACGGCTGATGGAAATGCAATTACCATGTTTACCTTAATGACTTGCGTAATTTTCTGATTTACTCCCTGGATATCATTTTGCATTCTGGACAAAACAATACTTGGAAGTGTAGACGCTGCCATTGCTGTTGCGACTGCAACTGGCAAATTTACCAACTGATTATACTGCGCATTATAAACACCCTGCAAGGAAGATACTACTTCATCTTTATATTCATGCAGCGCCATCAAATTGCCAAACATTAAGTCGTCAATCGTATAACCAATCTGATAAACTGTCTGGCTCAATATTACCGGAATAATCGTCAAAAACAAACCTCGGTAAATAGAACTGCTGGATTCTATTTGTTCTCCCGGGTTCACCTTATTCATATATCGTTTTCGCGTAGTGCCAAACAAATACATAATAAACAGCAAAGCTATCGCTGCACCTGCCAATGTTCCCAGGGTACCGCCTGCGGCCGCATAAGATGCTGCATGTTTTGAAGTGCCATACATATTCATAAACTGCCAGGTAGCAAATACGCTGATGCACGCATTAACAATCTGCTCTAGAATCTGAGACACTGATGTCGGAACCATATCCCCATGGCCCTGAAAATATCCGCGAAAAACACCCAGCAAGGCTACAATAAATGTCGTTGGAGCCAACACTTTTAACGGCCTTTCAATGCCAGGTCTATGATATAGTTTTTCCATCACTCCAGCGCCAAAATATAATACATTCATAGCGAGCAGACCTGCAATCAGTGCATATACAAGCGCACTTACAAGTACCCGCCGCATGTTCTGATATTCTGCTTTTGCAATCCTTGCCGATACCATCTTGGACACTGCCAAAGGCAAACTATAAGAAGAAATGGTCAATGCTATCCCATAAATTCCAAATGCTACTGAATAAAGTCCATTTCCCTCGCCGCCCATCATGTTGCTCATTGGAATGCGGTACGCAAATCCGATCACTTTTGTAATAATTCCTGCCCCAGCCAGGATTCCACCCTGGAGCAATACGTTCTTCTTTTTTTCAGCCATATGGTCATATCTCCTGTGAGCACCACAGGTGCTAATAGAAACTAATAAGTCTAGTATAACATAATTTTATTGTAATTTTAACTGTTTTTCAAGACTTTATTAGAGTATAATAACATTACTAACCTATGTCCTTTTGCGATAGGACATGAAAGAAAGGAGTCTGCTATGAATATCGTATTATTAGATGCGGATACTATCGGCCGAGACATTGATCTGACTGTATTTGAAAATCTTGGAAATGTGACTGTTTATGGATACTCTTCCCCTGAAGAAATGCGTGAACGTACGAAAGACGCAGATGTCATCATTTTAAATAAAATGCTGGCAAATGATTATACATTAGAAAAAGCTTCACATTTAAAGCTTGTCTGTGTTACTGCTACCGGAACAAATAATCTGGATAAAGACTATCTGGCACATCGTGGAATCGCCTGGCGCAATGTTGCCGGATATTCCACAGAATGCGTTACCCAGCATACATTTGCCATGTTGTTTTATCTGTTGGAAAAACTTCCTTATTATGATGAATACGTAAAAAGCGAAGCTTATGTAAACAATACAACCTTTACACACTTTTCCAATATATTTCATGAACTGTGGGGTATGACATGGGGAATTATTGGTCTTGGAGCTATCGGACGGCGTGTTGCACAAATTGCTTCTGCCTTTGGATGCAGCGTCATCTATTACTCTGCTTCAGGCCAGCATAATCATCCCGATTATGAACGCGTGTCCTTTGAGGAGCTGCTATCAAAATCTGATATTATTTCTGTTCATGCTCCCCTGACTGAACGCACTGAAGGGCTCATCAACCGACGTGCATTTCAAAAAATGAAAAAAAGCGCTATCTTTTTAAATCTTGGGCGCGGGCCAATTGTTGTAGAAAAAGACCTTGCTGATGCACTGCAAGCCGGCGAACTTGCTGCTGCCGGTCTGGATGTTCTGTCTGCAGAGCCGATGCAAGCGGATAATCCTTTAAAGACAATCAAAGACAGCAGCAAACTTTTGATAACGCCGCATATTGCATGGGCAGGAGCAGAAACCCGCCGTCGCCTGATAAATATCATATGGCACCAAATTAAAGCTTTTTTTGATACCGACCAGCCATCGGTATCACCAATGGATCATTTATTCTCCAAGGATCCAGTCTAATCCGCTGTGAAAAGACTGCTGCCCCAAAAATGCACATAATTGTTCCAGTACAACATCATAACTATCCTCATACGAATCTGCTGTATACAGACAGTCGAGTTGTTTTAAAGCCTTCTGATACCGTCTGGAGGCTTTTTTTATCAGCTCTGGTACGCTGCTGTCAAAGCTTTGCTTCGGATCCCACGGATTCTTCCATTGCCTGTGCTCCAGATTCAATGGATCCTTCGTTTGCTGTGCAAAGTCACTTGGAATCACTGGTGAAATTTGCGGATGTCCAAACAACAATTGTTCTGCTTTTTCTACGACCTGTCTTTTATAATTATGCGGATTGTATGTCAGCTTCGTCCCAATCTGCATAGATCGTATCGCTCTGTAAAAAAAACCTTTGCTTAACCCGAGTTCTTCAAATACCGAATGGTAAGCATAATATAGAACTTCCGCAACCACTTGCCTCGTGATTTTGTCAAATGCAATCGTCTTACCATATGGAAATTCAGAAGGCAGACATTTGGCATATCGCATGAGCAGCGCCGCATCTATATCAGATTCCAGAGCAATATGATCCGCATACCCCTTTTTCTTTAACACGTCGCCAATCCCTGTCCGATCATATACATAAGGATGCATCTGCGTATCCAGTACATAATGACCTATAAATCCTGCTGCATATGCCTGCGAAATCTGCTGCTGTTGCGTTTTCCAAAAAAGCTCTGGCGCTTCTATCAGACATTTTAAAAAATCACCGGTCCACCTTGTATGTGCAACAGAACCCGGACGAACCGTTCTTAGCTGGGAAGGCAAATGATAGAAAAAAATATCCGGCCCCTGAAGCCCCAATTGAAAGACTGTTTTATATCGGTCAATACTTTGCAATAATATTTGACAGCTATGTTCTTTTTTTAACTGTCTGCAATTATTCACTCCAAATAGATAATGTGATGTAAAACCCGGCATTTTTGCTGATCCTCCTGGCTGCAAATTATGATTGATTCTTTATGATTTACTCTTTACATATAATTTTACCCCTTTAATCTCTTCCACCTGCACGACAATACCTGCCTCAAAAACCGTATTCTCTCTTATACTTCTTGCCGTCCATTCCTGCCCGTTAAAGACAGCTGTTCCGGTGCCTTCCTTGTTATCTATTCGCTCTGTCACCAATACATCCTTACCAATAATTTCCTCATAATTAGTCTTTACATTATGAGGCTTTACATATTTTAAAGCAAAAGGTCTTGTATAAAACAGCATTACAAATGAAGCTACAAAAAATACAGGTATTTGGATCACCAAACCTAATCCGGTTAACGCACATAGCAAAGCTGCAAGTGCACCTCCAGCAAACCAGATGCTTGTAAGTCCAACTGTAACAATTTCTACTACAATAAATACAATCATCAATGCCAACCAAATAAAAACCGGTGATGTAAAAAATTCATTCATCGTCTCCGCCTCCTCCATCTGACCAAAGCTTCTATGATACCCCAATTCTATTATTATTTTATCAGCATTATCATAAAAATACAATGCAAAGAAATAAATACCACTAAAAAATACATTACTGTAAAAATCCAGCCTATTGCAATCAGCAATAAACTGGATTTTTAACTCATTTCATTTGCTTATGATACCTTTACTCCTCGAACTGCACTATATTTTCCATAGATTTTGCGATCCATGGAGTCTACTTTATACGCACGGACTCTGATATAATAGATTTTACCTCTTTGAAGATTTTTCAATGTTTTTGATGTATAATATGTAGAAACTTTTTTTACATTAGACGAAAAATCTTTACTGGTAGAATAACTGATTTCATATCCTTCCGCACCGGAAACTGCATCAATTTTTACTTTTAACTGCCCGTTTTCATTTGCTGTAAATGATGGTATGGCTACCCGCTGCGGCTTTGTTATTCTAACCCACTGTGCATACAATACACATTCTGCGTTTGGAATTGTTGATTTGCTTACTTTTCTGCCGCCGGATGCTTTTGTATACCAGCCTTTGAATCTATAATTTGCACGTTCCACTGTTGGCAATGCATCGATCTCATCTCCGGCTGCAAGAGCAATTTTTTGATAATTCATATTTGTACCACCGTTTGGATGGAAGAAAATCTCATAAAATACTTGATTGTCTCCAGGCGTTGGATTTTGAATCTCGTTTGATGTAGTACCTACTACAATCTCAATCGTCTGTGAAATTCCACCATATGATACAACGATTCGATTTGTACCTGTTGTCAATGTACGCTGTGATACCGAATAGCTATATACTCTTTCTGATGTTCCATTCGAATAATTAGCATGTACAGCCAAACCATCTGAAACATTTGCTCCCGCGTATTTTAAACCATTATAGCTTACAGAAAGTCCTGTTAACGCATTTGTGTCGCTCCAATGTGCATAATAAGTCACATTTTTATTAATCACTGTCGTGTCTGTCAGTTTCGTTCCCTGACCGTTCTGTGCCGAATACCATCCAAGGAACTGTGCATTTGCCTTTGTCGTTGTCGGCAACGGAGAAATCGTACCTAATTCACTTACTACAACCGGAGAAACTGCCGTTCCGCCCTGACTGTTAAAGGAAACCGTATAGGTAATCTTCGGCAAGCCTAAATTAAAAAATTCTACATTATAGGAAATTGCAGTACCCGCACCGGTAATCGTAACCTGGAAAGAATCTCCGCTCCTGTATTCACCAATGCTTTGCAGAGATGGACGGAAAATAATACATCCGGTCTGGCCATAAGAGTTATTGTTTACATAAAAATCTCCATCTGCAGAAGAATTTGAAAAACGCCATGTCTTAAAATCTCTGAATCTTGTCAATGTTACCTGAATATCATTTGCATTTACCGCATGGCCAAGGCTAAAACTCCACGGATAATTTGTGCCAAAATATTCCACCGGCATCGTTCTTGCAGGCCATGCTACACCTGTCTCATATGCGAGCGTATTCGTTGTATCAGCTACATAAGCGCTGCTAAACGTTCCTTTCAGACCGCTGACAACACCAAAACCCGTCTGGCGCATTTGTGGATTCAACAAGTATCTGCGCTCCTCCAACGTAGCAATATCTGCACTGTCTGCATTACCCATCCAGTCAACAACGATTGTTTCATTTAATCCGCGATTTCCCCAGGAAGCCCACGAATTATTGGAACCAACCGCTCCCTGCAGAGCTGTCTGATATAACGTATTTCCCATTGAATATGGACGATCCGGATTATGTGACGTGTTACCGTTCAAATAACCAATCAATGCAGCTGCCTGTGCATACTCGCTATACTTGCTGGACAAAGTTACATTGTCGGAGATTCCTGCAATATAGCGCATCTGATTCAGCATATTTAATGCCGACTGCTGAGTCGCATCTGATAATCTGCCTGGGTCATATGGCAGCTCTAAAAATGGATTTGACGAAAAACTGAAATTGTCGCCAATCCCTGCACGATTAGCTGCAACATAACTACGTATTTCCTGCTGCGTACGATATCTGACATTCATGCCCTGCGACGCTGCATGTGCCTGTGTATGACTGCTGGCAAAAAAAACTGCCGTCATCATAGCAAAAAACATAAAAAATGTAACGAGTAAATACTTCTTTTTTTTGTACGATAAATTCATATAATCTCCTTTCTGGATCTAATCCCTGGCATTACCCAACCTTTTTGGCAACAATCACCAATCGCCCATTCGGTTTCGAATACTCACACGTCGACAGCATCAAAAGCCTGTCCCCGTACTGCAGCTGCTCTCCTGTCTGATACAGCTCATTTTCGTTTATGAAATTCACACATTCCTGAAATTCCTGCTCTGAATGATAATTATAAAACCGATAATATCGAAACCCTTCCTCATCCTGATAAAGGATCCTTGTAATTAATACTGCTACAATTTGATACGTACCGGTTTCATAGATTGTGTCATACTGCATCAAAGGATATTTCAGATAAAATTCCGGATCTTTATATCGTTCCAGCATACCAAATCCACGTCCACTGCTCATATTATGCCCGTAAATAACTGTATTGTTATCTTGCGGAAAGCAACTGCTGGCGCTTTCTACAAATAAAGAGCCTTCTTCTGATTTTCTGCCGGTATAATCACGATGCAGGTAATAATAACGCTCTCCCCGCTTCTCATCATCTGACTGCATAACCGGCAAATCCATCTGTATGCCCGGAACTTTCAACCATCCAAACAAATCCGTATATTTTTCATGAAATGACTGATACTGAGGCAAAACCTCTGGAACTTCCTGTGTTTGCTCTGCTTTGATACCAGTATCTGCCGTATTTTCATCAGGAATATGATCTTTTCTATCTGTCGATACATTTTCATCAGAAGCGATTTCTTCCCAATCTGTCAATGTATTTTCATCAAAAACAGTTTCTTTGCGATAATTTGATGTGTTTTCGTTTGACATACTTACATCCAAAGAAATTTTGTTTGGTTCTGTTATCGCGTCCGCATCTGAAACAATTTCATATTTCTGATCTTTTTCCTTGGTATCCGTATTTTCTTTGTCCTGTTCTTTGCCGATCCCTTTCCTGTCCATATGAATCCCAGACAACATATCCGAAAAAAACTCTTGCATTTTTTCTTTTCCTCGGCCGCCATCTGACTGCATGTAGAGTAAAAATGCGATCAGACCAACAGAAATACAGATAAACAGTGTCCAGGCTATTTTGGCCTTTAACGATGATTTTCTAACAGCTTCTTCCGGCTGTGTAATAAATCCTGACTCCTCCTCTGCCTCCTTTTTCCCATAGCGTTGTTGCAGCACATTAATAAAAGCATCCCCTAACCAGCTGGAAAAGTAATATTTTTCATCCCTCGTTAGTAGAAAAAGCGCTTTTTTAGCCTTTTCTTCATCATCCCAATTACAGGAAGAACATATTTTTTGAATTTTACTGATATCATGCTGAAGCATTCTTTGCTCTTCGCTGATATTTAATTCCAATTTTGCTGCAATCTGCTCTGTAAATGCCCTGCCGAATTCGGTACCGAAATAAGCATCTGTATCAGCTGTCAACTCCTGATACTGCCCTTTCCAATACAGATCATGCTGCGCTTGTCCATCTTGTATCAATTCCTGCATTAAATGGATATCCTTTTGAAGCTTTGCCCAATCCATCGGCTGTTCCTCATCTAAAGACTTTTGCAGAAGCTCCAAAAATTTGACTCCAAGATCTCCGGCAAATATCAAGTCCTGCTGCTTCGACAGCTTTTGGACATATTTTTCCATCTGATACCCGCCCATGCGCCAGCATTCCGCGACCATATGTTCAATATTTTGCAGATCAACCCACTCTGTATTCCATTTCATAAAACAATCCTTTGTTTCTTTGTTTTTATTATGAATATCGACATCTTGCATATTAATGTTTACTGCTTTTTTAATTATAGCAATAATGTTCCCAGAACTCAAGTATTTAAAACTTCAGAATTTAAAGCACAATAGCAGTTCATATAAAATGAACTGCTATCCCAAAATCTCTATTCAATTGTATGTTTGTGTGAAATCATTAAGCTCCCTTTTGTCGAGTCTTGCCTCCTATTCCTCTACCCATCGAACCCATATCCGATATAGTAATCGAAGATGCATCAATCAGGGCAGACTTTTCTTGTCTTTGACCTTCTTCTGTAGATGGAATCGTTCCTTCTACCTGTCCGGCTATACTTTCTGCCCGCAGCAGACAAAATTGTAATCAAGAAACCCTTCCCAATCATCCATTATGATATCAATCGTATGAACTTTTGTTGTGTCAAACAATCTCTGTTCATATCCCATACCGGATGAAACGGCTGTTAGTCCATACTGCCCTGCATTTACAAATACTGCGGTCAGTATGATTACGAATGCAAGCACTGTACAGCAGATCTTATCAATATGTTTGCTCGTAGACATACTCTCCCACCTTAACCCATATATTCTCCGTTATAGCTTACAAGAACAGCGCTGTTAATTCCATTCATTTCCGATAATATATTAATAAAATCAGTATTTTCTTCACGCATTCGAATCTCCATATTTAACTCTACAGCTCCTTTTTGTGCAGACTTACTCTTTACCACACAACGCCTTGCTTGTTTTTGCAGAAATTCTCTCGCTGCACGTTCACTTTCATAATCGCGGCAGCTAATGACTACGATATACGGATTTAAATAAGACTTCTTATTCACAAAAAGGAGTAGAACAATGCCAATTGTTATGCTTCCGGCAAGCGCCAGAATTATCATACCCGCCACTAATGTGATGCCTGCCGTCAATGACCAGAACAAAAATGCAATATCCAAAGGCTCTTTAATAGCTGTACGAAAACGTACAATAGATAACGCACCAACCATCCCCAACGACAAAACTACGTTAGAGGTCACTGCCAAAATTACAACTGTTGTAATCATTGTCATCGCAATCAAAGTGACCCCAAAGCTGGACGAATACATTACACCCGTAAATGTCTTTTTATATACAAAAAAGATAAACAAACCTAAGCCAAACGCTAAAATCAGCGCCATCGCCATATCTATCACACTAACACCTGCTATATTCTCCAAAAAGCTCGATTTAAAAATATCCTGAAATGTCATCTCATTCTCCTTACTTAACCTGAATATATTTATACATTTATTTTACAGTTCCTTACTTATACAGCTGTTATAACTTTTAAAACTATCCATATGCTCTGCAGACCTGATACTTAGAAAACGCTGAAGTACGCCTGCCCCTTAGCTGTACGGCATCTTTGATGATATCTGGCAAAAACGCATCCCATTTCACTTCCAATACTGCCGTCTGCTCTCTTGCCGGAACAGTAACACTGCCAAAATTTAAAAAATCTGTACAGTCTAATCCGGTGCGAATATTGTAATCCAATGTCACCCTTACATTACCCGGGCCATAAACAAATGGCTCCCTTGTGTAATCAACAATTGTTTTTGCACGTAATCCCTGTGTTATTATTTTCGTATACCATTCATGGATTAACTCCTGTTTATTTTCCATCATCCAATCCCATTGTCCATCTATTGCAGCCTGAACCTCTTCTTTTGTAAGAGCTGCACTTTTCTTAGTTCCAAGCCCATTACACTTCGTTTTCTTTTCCAACATAATTCTATCTGTATTGCAATTGTAATAACGTATGCGAAACTTTTCCCGATATTTGACTCCATCGAATTTTTCCATCAATACTTTATCAACCGCATTGTCAAAATACAGACTGCGCACTTCATATCTGCCCTGAACTGCATGTTCATCTATTTTCATTACTGCCCGTAACCGTTGACGCAGCAGCAGAATATCCGCTGCGTTGATTTCATGCTTCCATTCATGACGAAAATTCATTTACATCTCTCCTTTTCTATTCGAATTGCCTTCTTTGTATATATGAATTTTACAACGTGTACCTTAGATGAACCTTAGAAGACAGATCAAAAACTATGAAAAGACTGTGAACCCGATTACATAAAAAGAACTGCCTGGAATTTATTTTTTATAAAAATTCTTCCCAGACAGTCCTTATATTGTAAAAACTACCATACTGATTACACTTATATTTTCACTACAAAACGGATCGTATGCTCATCCAGATAATCCGCAGATATCTCTCCTTTGTGCACTTTTACAATCGCATATGCTGCAGACAATCCAATTCCATACCCACCGTTTTTTTGTGTTCTTGCACTATCTCCCCGATAAAAACGGTCAAACAATTTTTCTGCCTCATCCTTCGGCAGTTGTTCACATGTATTTTCAATCTGTAATACCGCAATATGACCTTCCTTTTTCAGCAATATAGAAATTTTCCCCTCTTTACTTGAATATTTCACTGCATTATCAAGTAATATCGAAATTAAACGCTTGATATATTCACAATTCCCTTTTATAAAAATCTCCGAACTGATCTTTTGTTCTAAACAGATATGCTTTAAAGCAGCCGCTTCACAAAACGACTGTATGGCATCTTCTAGTAAATCACTCAAAGAAAGCTGCTCCATTGATAAAACCAGACTTTCTTCATCCATCTTCGCCAGAGTTAATAAATTCTGCATCAGTCCGTTTAAGCGCACAGTCTGACTACGGATATTACGGCTCCATTTATTTTCTCCGCTAATTAACTCCATGGCATCTATATTTGCCTGAATAATTGCCAACGGTGTCTTAATCTCATGTCCGGCATCTGTAACAAACTGCCTTTGCTTTTGAATATTCTGCGCAATCGGACGAATTGCCTTTTTAGATAATAATATCACCAGCAGCAACATGCATATCCAACACACCGCTCCCACACTGATCGATAATACAATAACCATCCCAATGGAACGAAACTGTCCAGACACATCTAGAAAAATAATAATTTTGTCTTCAGTAAGCCAAACATCATTTTCTTTCGCAGTTAAAACCTGATATTTAAAATGTTCCAAATATCCCAATATCTTTTCTGCCTGTACTGCCTGCTTTGCATAGGTCTCAGCTTCTTCTTCGCTCACAGATGCAATCCGGCTGATATCCTTGCGTATCACTTTATCATGTTTATCTATATAAACTGTAAAAAATCTCAATGACATAGCCATATCTTCGTCCATTGGCGGATGAAACAAACCGCCTTTGGAAAAATTTTTATCCTGTTCGTTTGGCAGATGAAAATAACGGTTTGGAAATTTTCCGTATTCTGTTTCCGCTTTTGGCTGCTTTATTACCTGTTTTTCAATATCTGCCAGCATTGTTAGTTGTTCATTCGTTTGCTGGCTGCTGACCATGCAGTTCGCCACGTTAATTGTGCCAATAAGTACAAGCAGCAATACGGAAACTGCTGCCATTGCTGCTGCTATAAACTTTTTCTGCAACATCTTAACCATATGTGCACCGTCCGTTATGTTTCAGAATCTAAAATATAGCCAATATTTCTTTTTGCCCTGATGCATACTTTTGTATTTAACGCTGCTAATCGCTTTCTGAGATATGAAATGTATACCCATACAATTCCTATTTCAGCTTCTGTCTCATAGCCCCACACTTTTACCAGTAATTCTTCTGAGGATAAATAACTGCCCTGATGCAGCATCAATACTTCCATCATTTGATATTCTAATTTTGGCAGTACAAAGCTCTGTCCGTTCCCGCTTAATTCATAACTGCTTCTGTTTAAAGAAATATCTTCGCATGTTAAAATGTCCGGCGTAAAAGCTTCCTTTCTGCGCAGCATAGCACGAATTCGTGCTAAAAGTTCCCCCATTGCAAAAGGCTTTGGCAGATAATCGTCTGCACCCATATCCAGACCTTCTATTCTGTCCTCCACTTCAGCCTTAGCCGTTAAAAGCAGTATAGGTATTTGATTTCCCTCTCTCCGAAGCTGCTGTAATACTTCCAACCCGCTTTTTTTAGGCATCATGATATCTAATATCATTCCATCGTAGGCTTCTGTATGCGCATACGCTAACGCTTCTTCTCCGTCATAAACAGCATCTACAAGATATTTATGATATAATAAAATATCTACAACTGCTTCTGACATGCCGATTTCATCTTCGGCATATAATAATTTCATGTATGTTCGTCCTCTTTCTAAGTTTTTGATGATTTTCTCTCTTTTCTGAATTATATTACGTATCCTTATATGCCATTTCCAACACGACACTACATTATTCTCATCCCACTGCGTGTAAAACTGTAATCAAGTTCTTTTGATCCACATTTTTCTTTCAGATAATCTACCAATTCATAATGCAACTTCAAATATTCATGAGTATAAGTTTCATATGAAATTTCTACGGAAGAAAAAAGACTAATCTCCAATACTTCATCTAGCACCTCACAAATTTCAAGATAAGTATTTTTATAGTGCCTCCGTGACTCAGAAAAAAATTTTAAATGTTGCCACGCATTTATTATAGCAAATCCCGGCAATTTGACAACCTGTTTTTGAAACGTTTTCCTTGCTTCAAATATAGTGAAATTTTGGAATTGCCAATGAATAACTTCAAAAAATGCTGATAATGTATGAAGCATGGTGGGTGCGTTATTTTCAAAGTGAACGCAAATTATCAGATTTTTACAGTAGCTTTTTAGGTATCCCACTCGCCGGTGCAACGCTGCCAGTTATTGCTTTTTTCATGTTTGGAATATATGGAAAAGTTGCATGTATGTTAATAGCAACTCTTCTTTTAGGCATCGGTCATATCGGCATACATATTCAACACAAGAAAAGTATTGATAATGAGAATTAGAAAGAGATTTTGCTCTTGCTCGCACCCTGTTTATCAGCGTTGACGATAAGTTCGTTTCTATATTTCTTATCAATAAACGCGATATTTTTTTTCAATCTTCGTATATACTACCATCAATGCAATGGCCCACATCATACCACCCAATATCGTAAATACAATCCATACCGAATTTTGTCCTGCCAGCAACGGCATTCCTAATGCTGCCAGGAATAGCGCAAAAATAAACCACATCTTCGAAACCGCCCGATTATATTTTTGTACATCACTGACTTGTATCTGTTGTGAAATCGTCCAAAATTGCACCGCCTTTTTTGATTTCCACGACACAACCCCCAACAATACAAAAGCGCTGCACATCAATAGCCATATACAAAACGCAAACATCCTGCCATCTCCTTCCTATAATGTCAAGTCCTAAATTATTGATTTTACAGACTTTTCTTTAAA
>CAJTZX010000018.1 GCA_910584345.1 uncultured Eubacterium sp.
ACATCTATTCTAAGCAATTCCTGTAAAAAACAACTGAGTTTCACGGATTCAGGTGAAAGTAAAAGATTTGGATGAAAGGACAAGGCTGATTTCTTTTGCAAAAACACGGGGGATCAGTCTGGTATTCCATTATATACCGCTGCATACGGCGCCTGCGGGAAAGAAGTATGGCAAATTTATCGGTGAGGACAAGTATACGACAAAGGAAAGCGAGCGGATTGTAAGGCTGCCGTTGTATTACGGGATGAAAGAGATTGATGCGGAACGAGTAGTCAGCGCCATTTACGAATTTTATGGAATAAGGAATTATTAAATGAGAGAGAGGATGTTAAATAAAAAAGTGAAAATGTTGCTTCTGCTGCATATATTATTGAACGTTTATTCTATCAGCGGCATTTTCAGCAAGATGGCAGCAGGAGAGCCATTTTTGAGCGGTGGATTCTGCATGTATTATGCAATAGTAATCTTACTGCTGGGAGTTTATGCAGTGGGATGGCAGCAGGTTATCAAATCTCTGCCGCTTACTACAGCATTTATGAATAAGTCAGTCACAGTTGTATGGGGGATGGTCTGGGGAGTTTTATTTTTTAAAGAGCCGATAACAACAGGAAAAGCAGCAGGAGCTCTTTTCGTTATTCTTGGAATTATAATTTATGCAGGAGCGGAAAAAAAGGGAGAAGGTGAATCGCATAACAGTTAAATATACGGTTTTGATGCTTGTCAGTGTATTTATCAGTTCTATCTCACAGGTATTGTTAAAAAAGGCGGCAATGCGGCATTATGATTCTGTTATACAGGAATATTTCAATCTTAAGGTTATCATCGGATATGTTTTATTTGCAGCAACATCTCTTTTAGCTGTTTTGGCATATCGTGTGATCCCATTATCTATGGGGTCTGTGTTGGAAGCTACGAGCTATATTTATGTGACTGTTTTTGGAGCTGCTTTTTTTGGTGAAAAAATAAATGTCCGCAAATTGGCGGCGTTGGGATTTATTGTTGCAGGGGTTATAGTTTGTACCGTGTGTGAAACGGGTTGATGTGTTCGTTCATGAAAGAGGGACGCTGGATGCTTGTGAATATCGGTATATACGCAAGAAAGCAGGTGGTGAAGTTATGGTTGATATTAATAGTTTTATGCATGGATTTCATAATAAGAAGGGAATTTGGGTGCGGGATTACGGGCAGGATACAGCAACAAAATTTTCCGAGGAAGAGCAGGAAAGGCTTTATGCATTAGAAGATATTTCATGGTGGTTTCGATATCGGGCAGAGGTTATAACATATATTTCAAGACGGTTTTTATCAGATAGCAGCCTTGTTTTGGATGTTGGCGGAGGAAATGGATATACAACCTTAAAAATGCAGGAGAAAGGCTGGTGCATGTTTTTGATGGAACCCTCTTATGCGGCATGTAGAAATGCAAAAAAAAGAGGGCTAAATCATATAATTTGCGGGACTCTGGAACCGGAAAATGTAAAAAATAATTCTGTTCCGCAAGTATTGCTGTTAGATGTTCTGGAGCATATAGAAGATGATGCAGGATTTTTGAAATTGATCAGACAAAAACTTGTTCGCGGCGGGAAATTACTGATTACAGTTCCGGCTTTCCAGATGTTATGGAGCAGTGAGGATGATGCGGCCGGGCATTACAGGCGGTATACTGTAAAACAAGTCATACGTTTAGCGGATCAGGCAAATTATCATGTATGCTATGCAGGTTATTTTTTTGGATTTTTGGTTCTTCCGATATTGCTTGTGCGTGTAGGAATGGAAAAAATAGGACTATTGAAACGAACCAGCGAACGTACAGAAGAAGAAAACAGGGAAATAGGAAGAAAGCAATTTCAGGAGCGAAAAGGATTGATAAAGACACTTTTAAGCTTATTAGAAAAACGGGAATTACGTAAACTGATGAAAAGACGGAAAGTGCGTTGGGGAAGCAGTATTATATGTGTGTTAGAAAAACGGTAATCCATAATATTATGAAGGACTGTAATTTTTTAGAAATGTCGGATAGAATCAGAAAGCTTTATGGGATTCGTGGATGTGAAGGAGAAGTTGCATATGGAACTGGTATATAAAGATTTAATATTGAGATCTATTTCAGAAGAAGATACAGATGATATTTTAAAATGGAGAAATTCGGAACATGTAAGGAAATACTTTATTTATCAGGAAGAAATAAAGAAAGAGGATCATTTAAACTGGTTGAAAAACAAGGTGGATGCCGGAAGTGTGATTCAGTTTATGATTCTGAAAAAAGAGGATCGTTGTCCGGTTGGTTCGGTGTATTTAAAGGATATTGATTACGCAAATCAAAAAGCGGAATATGGGATTTTCATAGGTGAAGAAAATATGACGAATCACGGAATCGGAAGCATGGCTGCAAGATGCATGATAGAATATGCTTTTCATCATTTGAATTTACATAAATTATATTTACGTGTGTATGAAGATAACTATCGTGCAATATCAAGTTACATAAAAGCCGGGTTTAAGAAGGTAGCATTGTTAGAAGATGATGTGTTGGTTCATGGTAAATTTAGAAACATTATTCTTATGGGAGTTGTAAATAAGAAGGAGTGTATGAATGAAAATATCATATGTAATACCCTGTTATAATTCTTCAAAAGCGCTGAAAAAAGTCGTTTTTCAAATAACAGAAAAAATGCGGCTGATGAGCAATTATGAATATGAGATCATTTTGGTTGACGATTTTTCCCGTGACGATACGATGACTGTTATTCAAAATCTGTGCAAAGAATGTGACAGTATAAAAGGCCTTGGCTTTTCCAGAAATTTCGGACAACATGCAGCGCTGATGGCTGGATTTCGCCAGGTGACGGGGGATATTATAGTTTGTCTGGATGATGATGGACAAACTCCGGCGGAGGAAGCGGATAAATTAATCGATAAAATTATAGAAGGCTATGATGTTGTATATGCGAAATATGAAAATAAAATGCATTCGCTATTTCGCAATACCGGTAGTTATATAAATATGCGCATGACGGAAAAACTGCTTGGAAAGCCTGAGGAATTGTATATATCAAGCTATTTTGCTGTCAGAAGGTATGTGATTGATGAAATCAAAAAATATGAGAATCCATATCCTTATGTGATTGGACTTATTTTACGGTCTACGGAGAATATATGCAATGTAGTGGTGACGCATAGAGCAAGGCAGGAGGGCAGATCAGGATATTCGTTAAAAAAATTAATCGCTTTGTGGGTGAATGGATTTACTACATTTTCTGTAAAACCTCTGCGATTTGCAGTTTTGTGCGGGGCATTGCTTTCTTTTATGGGGTTCCTATGTATAGTATGGACAATTATAAATAAATTTTTAAATCCATTTGTGCCGATAGGATGGAGTTCCACAATAGCTGTAATTTTAATTGTGGGAGGAGGAATTCTGCTTGAATTAGGGGTGATCGGTGAATACATTGGAAGAATATATATGTGTATCAACCGTTCACCGCAATATGTGCTGAAAGAAAACATAAATACGAAGGAAGGAATGTCTGCAAAACAGGGAAAGGACAGTGAAACTTTTCGAAGTCCGAGGTAAGGAACGGTAAATAAATAACTGCTGAATCAAACGCTGCATGCGATAAGAAACTGTTCATCGGCAATGTATACTGTAACAATTTAGTAATATTTATATAAAAAATATGGAAAAAAGTATTGAATTTGCCGACAGACTATGCTACAATAACAAAAGTCATGAGTCTGTACATCTTTCGTATCGCAGACGTGCAGATTAATTACAAGATGGAGGTGTCAATTTTGGCTGCGGTGAAGCTTATTCTGGAAGTTTTATTTATTATAGTATGTATCGCGTTAACAGTGATTATTTTAATGCAGGAAGGAAAGTCAGCAGGACTGGGAGCGATTGCCGGTGCGGCAGATACTTACTGGGGCAAAAACAAAGGCCGTTCGATGGAAGGGATGCTCGTAAAGCTGACAAGAGTGCTTGTTGTATTATTTATTGTTATTTCAGCTGTCCTGAATATAGGAAGCTTTCATTAGTGAACGAATGAAACTGTCGCGAAGAGCGGCAGTTTTTTTGTAAATAAGTAACAGTTCCATGGGTTATCTGAACTGTTACAATGATAAAGGTTGGCCGGTAAAAGAAAAGGAAGAAATGTATGGACAAAGAATTATTTGAAGATAGAAAAAAGATGATCTATGAATTCATCTGCGATGAACTGTATGTTCCAATGAAAACAAAAGAAATGGCAATGGTTTTGCAAGTGCCCAAAAGTCAAAGGCCGCAGCTGCAGCAGGTGTTAGATGCGCTGGTGGATGAGTGCCGGATTGAAGTATCAAAAAAAGGTAAATATGCAAAATACCAGGGACATGCCCTGATTGGTGTGTTTACAGGCAATGCCAGAGGCTTTGGTTTTGTTGCGGTAGAAGGAGAAGAGGAGGATTATTTTATCGCAGGGGAAAACCGTAATGGAGCTGTGCATATGGATCAGGTACAAATACAACAGATTCATGGGACAGGCGGCAAACGCAAAGAGGCGCAGGTTGTGCGGGTCATATCGCATGGGCTGAAAGAGCTGGTAGGTACGTATGAGGCTAGCCAGACATTTGGATTTGTCGTACCGGATAACCAGAAGTTCGGGCAGGATATTTTTATAGCCAAAGAGCATTCCCTCGGTGCGGTTTCCGGGCATAAGGTTGTTGTAAAGCTGACGAATTACGGAGAAAAAGGGAAAAAACCTGAAGGAAAGATTATCGAAATTTTAGGACATCAGAATGATCCGGGAATTGATATTTTGTCGATTGTAAAAGACTTTGACCTGCCAATGGCGTTTTCCGATAAATTGCTGCGGCAGGCGGTAAACGTGGCAAAAGATGTCAGTGAAGCAGACATGCAGGGGCGCAAAGATTTGAGAGACTGGCAGATGGTGACCATCGATGGGGAAGACGCCAAAGATCTGGACGATGCGGTTTCCTGTGTGATGGAAGGAGATCATTACCGTCTGGGTGTGCATATTGCGGATGTGAGTAACTATGTACAGGAGTATTCTGCACTGGACGTCGAGGCATTAAACCGTGGGACGAGCGTATATCTTGTAGACCGTGTGATTCCTATGCTGCCGCATAAGCTGTCAAATGGAATCTGTTCGCTGAATGCCGGAGAAGATCGTCTGGCTTTAAGCTGTGTGATGCTCATAGACAAGAACGGAAAAGTGATCGATCATGAGATTGCAGAGACCGTCATCAATGTAGACCGCCGCATGAGCTATACGGCAGTGAAAAAGATTTTGGATGACCACGACGAAGCGCTTTGTCAGGAATATGAGCCGCTTGTGCCGATGTTTGAACGTATGAAAGAGCTTGCGGCGCTGCTGCGGGGCAAAAGGCAAAAACGCGGTTCGATTGATTTTGATTTTCCAGAGACAAAAATCATATTAGATCAGCAAGGAAAGCCTGTGGAGATCAAACCATACGAACGCAATACGGCTACAAATCTGATCGAAGATTTTATGCTGATTGCAAATGAGACGGTGGCAGAAGATTTCTTCTGGCAGGAAGTGCCGTTTGTATATCGTTCTCATCAAACGCCGGATCCGGAACGAATGAAAAAACTGGCAGCTTTTATTTCGAATTTTGGCTTTACGATCCATGGTGCGCGGGAGGATATTCATCCAAAGGAACTGCAAAAGCTTTTAGGGAATATCGCAGGCACGCCGCAGGAGGCTATGATTAGCCGTTTGACATTGCGCTCTATGAAGCGGGCAAATTATACGGTGGATTGTCTGGGGCATTTCGGACTGGCGACGCAGTATTATTGTCACTTTACATCGCCGATCCGGCGTTATCCGGATCTGCAGATTCACCGTATTATCAAAGATTGCCTGCGTGGGCGGATGAACGAGAAGCGGCAGATGCACTATGAAGCGATTCTGCCTGAGGTTGCAAAGCATTCCAGCGAGATGGAACGACGTGCGGACGAGGCAGAACGGGAGACGGACAAACTGAAAAAAGCAGAGTATATGCAGGAGCGTATCGGAGAGGCATTTGAAGGAGTGATTTCAGGCATTACAGCATGGGGGATGTATGTGGAGCTTCCAAATACGATCGAGGGAATGATACATGTAACTGCATTGGCGGACGATTACTACCATTATGATGAAGCCGCTTATGAGATGGTTGGTGAGACAGGCGGCAGAAGATTTAAACTGGGCCAGACGATCCGGGTGGTATGTACGTCTGTGAATAAATTTATGCGGACGATTGATTTTATACCGGCAGAGTTTATGGACGATTGGTTCGGCAGGCCAGATCCATACAGTATGTAAAAAGGAGACGATATGGGAAAGGAAAATTTTAAACTGATCGCCAATAATAAAAAGGCCAGACACGATTATTTTTTGGAAGAAAACTATGAATGCGGCATCAGTCTTCACGGTACGGAAGTAAAATCTTTGCGCCTGGGAAAATGCAGCATTAAAGAAGCGTTTGTGCATATTGAAAATGGGGAAGTTATTTTATACGGTATGCATATCAGTCCCTATGAAAAAGGAAACATTTTTAATAAAGACCCGCTGCGTCCCAAAAAGCTGCTTTTGCACAAACGAGAGATTTTAAAGCTGCAGGGGCGCATCAAAGAAAAAGGATATACGATTGTGCCGGTACAGGTGTATTTGAAAGGAAGCCTTGTAAAAGTACAGATTTCGCTTGCAAAAGGGAAAAAGCTGTATGATAAGAGACAGGATATTGCGAAAAAAGATGCAAGGCGAGAGGCGGAAAGGGATTTCAAAGTGCGTAATTTATAGGAGAAAATAAAATGCCGAAAAAGAAATATTATGCAGTAAAAAAGGGTGTGCAGACCGGGATTTTTGAGACGTGGGACGAATGCAGGCGGATGGTGCATGGAGTTGCCGGCGCAGTATATAAAAGCTTTGCGGACAGGGAGGAAGCAGAGCAATATTTAAACGGGATGGCCGGCGGACAAAATATGCTGCAGGAAACAACGGAGCCAGGCAATTGTCTCAAGGCATATGTAGACGGCAGTTTTGATAAAAAGATCAGACGGTATTCTTTTGGCTGTGTACTGATTGCTCCGGACGGAGAAATCATTCGGGAATCCGGCAGCGGCAATGATCCAAAGTCGCTGGAGCTTCGTAATGTGACAGGGGAAATGTTAGGCGCGATGTTTGCAGTCAAATGGGCAATGAAGCATGGGTATCAGGCAGTGGAGATTTGCTATGATTATGCAGGCATTGAACAGTGGGCGACTCACGGCTGGCAGGCGAAAAATGATCTGACGAAACAGTATACAGACTATATGGATCGCTGCCGGGAGCATATATTTATTTCATTTACAAAGATTGCGGCGCATACAGGAGACACTTATAACGAAGAAGCCGACCGGCTTGCAAAGAAAGCTCTGACTGAAAAAGATGGGATCTCGCATATTTGAAAGAAGGTGAGCGGGTGGGGATATTTTTAAACAGCAGGACGCCTTATGCACAATATTGTGAGATTGCTTTTGATACTTACTTTGCAGATAAAACAGACCTGCCTGCGGAATTGATTCCGGCGTTTGGCAAAAAGAACCGGTTTATTTGTATTACAAGACCGCGCCGATTTGGAAAAAGTGTAATGAACATGCCTGTATTGTCGAAGAGCTTTGATTAAGAAAGGATAAGTTGAAATGAAGATAGTAATTCTGATGGAAGATACATGCGGTGACCCATCCTGCAGCTATGAGCATGGACTGTCCGTATATGTGGAAACAGATCATCACAAAATATTAGTGGATACAGGCGCTACCGATGCATTGATACAAAACGCCCAAAAACTGAATGTTAGGCTTACAGACGTAGATACTGTAATTTTAAGTCATGGACATTACGATCATGCGGGCGGGATACCGGCATTTCATGCGCTTAATCCGAAGGCTGAGATTTATATGCAAAGATCTGCCTGCGGAGATTACTATCATGGGGAACGTTATATCGGAATCGATCAGACAATTGCCGGATACGACTCTGTACGTATGCTGGACGGGGACTGCCGCATGGATGAAGAGCTGTTTTTGTTTGCGAATATTACCGGAAGGAAATATTTTGCAAAGAGCAATCTGTTATTGTCTGAAAAAATCGATGGACAAAAGGTGCAGGATCAGTTTGAGCATGAGCAGTGTTTAGTGATTTCACAAAATCAGGAAAATACGCTTATTTCCGGCTGTGCCCATAATGGTATTTTGAATATTTTAAACAGGTACAAAGAGTTTTATAAAAAGCCGCCAAAAGTTGTGGTCAGCGGATTCCATATGATGAAAAAAGGAGAATATGATGATGAAGAAAAACAGACCATATGCGAGACAGCCAAACAGTTGTGTACAAAAGAATGGGCGGATACGATATTTTATACCGGACACTGTACCGGAGAACAGGCGTATGCCTGGATGAAGCCTTATTTGGGAGACAGGCTCAGGAAGATTCATAGTGGGATGCAGATAAGCTGATACAGGAAACCAAAGACAGATGTTTGGTATTTTGACGGGGTTGTTATATGTGTTGTTGCCAGAAGATATGAATAAAGTGAGACTGACATAAGAGGGATAAGAATGTACAATGAAATTATTTCTATTGATGACAGCTTTATAAAGGAAAATCTAATTGATAAGAATCAGTATGAATATGCATATCGTGATCTTTATTTTGCGTATTATTTAGGATATTCAGAAGTATCTTTGCAGGCAGTATGCAATGGTATATGTCTGTCAAATGAAGAATGGGCAAAAAGAATGTTTGATTTAGCGTTAAGAACACATAGTCCGGTGTTTTTAATGGCTGAAGGAGGAACAGGTAAGACTACATTACTATGTCAGACAGCATTGTATTCGGCTGCACATGGTGTTAAAACTTTGTTTTTTGATACTGCGAATGAAATTGGAAATTTTATGCAGTCGTTGGATAGAGTTGTATCTGAAAATGTTGATAAAAAGATGCTGCTTTGCGTTGACAATTTTAGCAGAGAACCCGAACTGCTTTCCGTCATTTATTCGCATATAAAAGACGTTAAAAATTGGAAAAGATATAGTAAATTTCACTTGATTTTATGTGAAAGAATAAATGAAAGCAGAAAAATTTTATCTGAGAGCAGCAGGTTTCCGTTATGGAGAAGAGAGGGACTGGTCTTTTGTATCCATAATGGAAAAATGAAAGGTACGTTTACAGATGAACTGCGTAAAAATTTTTTTGGTGAACAAAATATTTATAATTTATTATTTCCGCATGAATTGAAGTATAAAATCGTACAAAAAAAGATTCAGGTAATAGGCAGTCATAATAAGTTAAATGAAAAACTGGTCTCAGATATACTGGAGCAATTGGAGTATGAAAAAGGTATTGAAGAAATATTACATGATTTTCAATACCGATATAATCAATCTGCCCTTAGCCGGCTAAATGGAGACACTGAAGAGGATATCAAAGAATATAGATGGCCGTGGATGGAATGGAAGAAAATGATGGCACATTTAGATAATAAATGCACATTTCCAATTTCCAGTGTATATAAGTATATAGCGGCATTAAGTTTGTTTAATATAGATATTTCTTTTATGTTTCTGAAAGCGATAACAGGTCTTGATAACAGGTATGATAATGAATTAAAGGAATGTTTTGGCAGTAGTGTCCATACTCCTGTGCAGGTTATTACGGGTATAAAGAATATTTCTATAATCCGTCTGAAGCATGATACGGATGCAGATGTTTTTTTTCGAAACCATGCGGTAAAAATAACTGATACATTATTGGAGTTAGTGAATAAGGAAAGGTTAGATACGGATACGGTACTTTCCTTTGAAAAGCATGTTTTTTCTCTTTCAAATTTTTTCTTTCCGGATTTAGCGCCAAAAGGAGTGGATTTAAAAAGAATTTTGGATGTGTTTTATAAGAATGATTATTATAAACAAATCATAATAGACCATGGAAGGCTGTATTCTTTAGAGTTAGCCAATCTGGCTGCCTGCCATACAGATGGAGTGATGCAGGGAGAATATATTACAGAGACTTTTATAAAAACGATTAAAAATTATGATATTTTAAGCAAAAACGCTTGTTTAACATGGCTGAAATTTGTTTCGTTTTCTTTGACATATTGTGAAAAAATGCCAAAAGGATTAATCGATTATGTTTGCAAACAAAATTACCGGCAATTATCCGCGATGATGGGCACACTTAAAAATGCCAAGTTTATAAAAGAAAATGAAAAATATGAGAAGCGGGTTGACAGTTATCTGAAATTATTTTTTACGAAGATTATAAAAGACGTTGATACAAATGATATAGTATCTGTATTGGGTTTAGGAGAAATATTCGAAAAGAAAAACCAATATGCTGAAACGAGAAAGCTTTATCAGCCTTTTTTGAATTCTGATTTGAAGAGCTTTCATATTATAACACGTTATCTTGCATCTTATGACAGAGAAATTAAAATGATTTATGATGAAGATAAGCCGGATCTGGATAAGATCGACAGGCTTAAGCAATGGAGTGATGATGAACACCGTAAGTGGATAAGATATTTATACAGTATTGCGAAGAAAAATACAGAGCCTGATTCCGCTGAAAAAAAAGCATTTGTAGCGATAGCAACGAGATTTGCGCATAATTTAAAGAAGAAAAAACAATTTCAAGAGGCATTTGAGATCATACAGAATATACCGGACGATTATCCGGACATATTTAAAAAAAGCGCAGCTTTAGGCATGGTTTATCAGGATTACGATCCTGGCAATAAGTATCAGGATTTGGCAGCCGCCAGATTATGCCTCGAACAGGCGGTAACAGAGTTTGAAAATAGAAATGAACCAACAAAAAAGAAAGAGAAAAAAAGTAAATTGTCAATTTTACGTCCGCTTCTGCATGTTTATATTGAAATAAAAGATATGAATCATGCGAAATCTGTTGCTGAACAAATTTTGAAAATAGAAAAAACAGATAGTGAAGCATGTATGGTTTTGCAGAAGGCAGCACAGAGGATGCAAAGCAAGGGTAAAAAGGAAGCGGCAGATGTTTTACTTTATACGGTAATTGGCGGAATTTGTTTTATATATAAAGTGGTATATGACACCATAACGGTGCAAAGAGTTGGAAAGGCATTAGACAAATATGAAATTGAAATCCCAAAAGAAATACAGGGAAAGATGGTAAGTTCAATAGGGAACAAATGCTTTGACCACCATAGTCTAATAGAAAAGATTAAGCTTCCGGATACAATTAAAACAATCGGACACCATGCATTTTCTGGCTGTCGTTGTTTAAGAGAAATTAATATACCAGATGGTTGTGAATACATAGGCCCATATGCGTTTCAATGGTGTAAAAGTCTGACTTGTATAGAAATGCCAACACGTGTGCAGGTGATTCAGGAAGCAACTTTTATATCTTGCTTTAATCTTGCTCATATCTTCCTGAAAGAAGGTTTAAAAGAGATAGAAAGAGCGGCGTTTTTTAATTGTGAAAATCTTCAGGTTTTGATACCAGACAGTACAGTAAAGATCGAAAATGAAGCGTTTGTGAATTGTAATCGTGATCTTATCGGGTATAGTAGAGAAAAAAGGGCTGAGTGGTTCCACGAATGGCCTTATAAACAAAATGTAGAACACAGTTTGTTCGGTTCGGGAGAAGTTATCAATGTTATATTCAGAGACAAGGATGAATTTGACATACTGGTAAGATTTCATAATAAAACGTTATCAGTTAAATTTCCCAAAGAATTTGAAAAAGATATGCTTTTTGGATCAGAAGAAAGTAAATTAAGATTAGAAAGAATGCTGAAAAGAATTAAAAAGAAAGAAGAAAGAGAATCTGCAGTCAGATTCGAGGACCATATCATGGAGTCAATGGAAAAAGGAGAAATAGTAACAGAAAAGGAGAAGGAAATGAGAAAAAAGCGTTCGGTTTTTATTTCCCATGCCGGAGAAGAAATAAAATTAGCAGAACGATTTAAAAAATCATTGGAACCCTATGGATATCAAGTTATTCTTGACAAAGAGGATTTAAACTTTTGGGATAATATGGATGAATTTATGGAATTAATACGAAAGTCAGATTATGTATTATTGATTGTTTCAGATCATTATTTACATAGTGAATACTGTTTGTGTGAGGTTCAGAAATTATTGAAAGACGACTATAAGCAGAAAATTTTTCCTGTGATCATTCATGAATCAGTTGAAGAAGAATTGTTCCAAACTACGTATCAAGCAGAAATAATAAAATATTGGGAAAAACGTAAAAATGATTTAGGAAAAAAGATCAAAGAAATTGAAGAACTCCAGCATATGACAGGCTTGATAAAAAGTTATAAAAATGTTGTAAATTATGCTGATAATGTTGGGGAATTTTTAAGCGAAATATTTGAACTGTTATTACCATCTTTGCAGGAATCATCTCTGGAAAGAGTGGATACAGATGCGTATGCTAAAAAAATGCATCATCAAATACAAAGCAAAGAGGGTGATTTAGGATCAGAAGATTTATGAATACCCTCGTGTGTCAGACAGGCGGTATGATATTTGCATTTGCAGTTTTTGATGTCTGGCGGATGCGTTCTTTTTCATGTTCCAGAATTTGCCGCACAATGTCCTGTCCAAACGAATCAAGAGCTTTAAAATCATACAGAAACGAAAGCTCCTCCTGGCTAAACGGCATGTTTTTTGTATGCAGGCATTCATTATCAGCGGGAGCCGACGGATGGTCAGTATCATAGATTTGACACAGAGCTACAAATACATCTGCGTTTGGCATACTCAGACCGCTTTCATAGCCATAAATTGTTTTTGGAGAGATATCTATATCGTATTGTTTTAACCGGCTGGCAGCTTGTTTTACAGATACATGGGACGCATATCTTAGTCGTTTCAGTGTGGAAGCAATGTTGTTATTCATGAAAAGATCTCCTTATCCAGATCTTATCATAGCATGAATGGTGGTTTCTGTAAATGCCGGATTCCTCGCAGCGATTATGTATTGGCCCCAGCAAAACAGCAAGTGGATAGCTGGGGAGTGAACAGTAATCCCAAAATACGTAGGAAACTGTCCTGAAAAGATACAAATAGTTGTTAAAATTTTTCAGGACGGCTTCTAATGGTGTTATCATCCGGCTGACTTGCATAGATGGCTATAAATATTCCTGCACGTCTTTTACAAGACTTTCTTCCAGATGGATCAGACGTTTTGCGATATCTTTGGACGTTTCATCAGCTGCCTGATATTCATTTAAATATTGATGCAGAGATTTGATGCCCATGTTGCATCCGTCAGTCATCAGGCTGGCAATCGTGTGGTCAGATTCATTTAACACAAGTTTTACATTTGTCTTAAGCCAGGACATTCCTTTTGCCATTAAATCCGGTTCTTTTCCGTAGTCATGATATTTTGCCAGAAGGCATTGGATTTCTTCTTCTAAAATGATATGGCTGTTTTTGCAGCGGATGAGATCTTGTCTTAAATTGTCGTTGCTGACATAAGAAAGAACATCGTCAATCGATGTAACACCCATTTTTATGCCGGCATCACATTCCCGCAGCAATCGGATGGTATCTTGTTCTATCATAATAATATTGTCTCCTTTTACAACATTTTTATAGTCAGAGGATGTACATTTCTCTTGATTCTTATGCATTTTTTATAATAAAATATGGTGTTTGAACTTCAAAGGTGTTTTTGTGCAGTATTTTTCATAAATTACACAATTGATTTTGGAAATAATCAAAACATTTTAACTGATGAATCAGAAATTGGAAAGTGATGATATGCCGCAATCAACATTTGATGAAATCGTATTCATTAGTCCTATTATTATATTCCATGCGTTCCTTCTGCGTTTTATAAAAATTTGAATAAAGAATAGACTCAGATTCAATTTTTAGTGGTTGACAGGGTTCTTTTTTCTGATAAAATATTAATAATTGAAGGATGGTTATTACAATGTAAGCTATACCTGTTTATTGGATCTGTTGGGGCTTCTATACAGATTAATAAGTGGGTATTTTTTTGTTGTATAAAAATGGAAACGGACTACCAGTGATAAATTTAGCTATCATATGAATTTCGGGGAGGAATACAGAATGCGTATTGTAAAAATTTACAACAACAATGCGGTAGAAACAAAAGATACGGATTGCAGGGAGATTATTGTGGTGGGCTGTGGACTTGCCTTTAAAAAAAGGGTGGGAGATGAAATTGATGATTCCAAAATACAGAAAATCTTTGTGCTGTCGGAACCCGATGTGAATATGAGGTTCAGAGAATTTTTATCCTACATCCCTTTGGATTACCTGACCATGGGAAATGAAAGTATGAAAATCTGGCAAAGGAAATTGTCGGAAATATTGGCGGAAAGGAGAATGTGATAAGCCTGACCCACTGTGTTACCCGTCTTCGCTTTGTGTTGAAGGATGAGGGTAAGGCGCAGGACGATGCGTTGAAAAAGATGGACGGCGTTGTGACTGTTATGAAAAGCGGCGGGCAGTATCAGGTGGTGATTGGCAGTCATGTGCCGGAGGTCTATGCAGATGTGTGTCCGCTTGTAGGAATTGAAGGCAAGGAGCAGAGCGGCGGAGCCTTTGTTCACGCTGTTTGGGGGAACCGCATTTGAATCCCCTGTCTATCAGACGTTGTTTGGGATTCCGGTAATCGCAATGGACTATACTTCAACCGTGATGCCGGTTATTCTGATTGTATATTTTGCTTCCAAAGTGCAAAAGCTGATGGAAAAAATCATTCCGGAAATCGTTGCATTTTTCTTTGTTCCTATGTTTACGCTTTTGATTTCGCTGACTGCGGGATCAAGATGGAGGAAGGAGATCTGGAACTCCTTCGGGATAACACCGTGGATTCTATTTCTTTCTCTTATTACAATTCCATGTGTGCAAGTGCAGATCCGGATTTGAACGCTAAGATTAAGGGAAATATTTTTGATTCATTGGAAAATCCTTATCTGCCTTTATGTTAAGCCTATTGTGTTCTAAGCTCTGCTCCATCATTTTATTGAGTTTATTCATGACATGTTTCATTGCAATGCTCTTTTGATTTTTGTCAGGGGAATGACAGGCTATTACAAATCATTCTGATGGATTCCTTTTTGGCTGGCAGCATCAAGTACCATTTTGACGGAAGTTTCCAATCCGAGGCTGCTGTTTAAGGTTAAATCATAATTTTGGACTTTATCCCATTCAGAATGCGTAAAAAAATCATGGTATCCGGCTCTTGCCTTATCGCTTTCAGTAATTTTACGGACTGTCTGCTTTTCGGTGCATCTGTCATATTTCATAATACGTTTTATGCGCATTTCGAGAGGCGCATGTATAAAGATATTGAGTGTCGGAAATTTACTGTGCAGAACGTAATCAGCACAGCGTCCGATAATAACACAAGACCCTTTTTCGGCAAATTCCGGCACTTCTTTGTCATATACAGGAATGCCGAGCTTTCCGGCAATTTCACGACCAATAACACGTCCTCCAGATCCAAATTCGCGGCTTATTGTAATAATAAGCTGTTTTGCGCCTGTATCAAGAGGTGTGTTTAAATTTTCTGCTGTTTTGGCAGTCTCATGTTTGTCTGAATGTATCAGGAATAAGACAGCAATGGCTGCAACGGTAAATTCTGCAAACGGGACAGAAATCCATAGTCCTGCTTTATCTAAAAAAAGCGGAAGGATAAAGGCAGCTGCAACAGGCATTATAATGCTGCGCATAAGCATGACAACAAGGGATTTTGCGGATGCTTCTATTGCCTGGAAATAAATTCCGATTGAAATACTGATTCCCATGATAAAATATGCCGGAAGATAAAGCCTGAAGCAGTCTGCTGCCTGCTGTATCAGTTCTGGTGCATCCTTGGAAAAAACGGCAATAAGCGGCTCGGTTAATGTGTATCCTATCAGTAAAAACAGCGCCCCGGCTGCAAGGGATGAGTTAAGGGCATACTTACGGAATATATGCGCTTTTTTATGATTCTGTTCACCGCAGCTTATGCTGATCAGTGGCTGGACTGACTGGGCAATGCCCATTATGAGGTTAAAGCAAATAAGCGTCCAGTTCATAATAACCGTATAAATGGATGCGCCTATTGTACCGTAAAATTTTGTTGCCTGAGTAATAAAAACAAATGTTACGATACCGGAGGAGCATTCAAGGACAAATACACTGAATCCTGCCTGCAGTATTCTCAGTATCAGGTTTCCGCAAATGTTCTTTATGCGGGGGATGAGATTTAGGCGCTTTTTTAAGATGTAAAAAATGCTGATGGCTGAACAGCTTCCAGAACCTATGCATGTAGCAAACGCAGCTCCGAACATTCCCCACTTAAATACGAATACAAAAATGCAGTCAAGTATGATATTAAGTACAGTGCCTGTCACTGTTGCAACCATGGCGACATTCGGATGCCCGTCATTTTTTAAGTATGTCATAAGAAACACATCTAACATGAACCCCGGAGCATAAGAAACAATGCAGTGCAGGTAAGGGATTACATAAGCGATATTTTCTTTGTCTGCACCGAGAAAATGCGAGAGCGGCCAAATGAACAGATTGCCCGCTGCCATTATCACAAGCCCTGTAGCAAGAAGCATTATGAATGAGGTAGTGAATATTTTGTTTGCATGGCCGGTATCTTTTTTCCCTTTGTCGATGGAATAGAGCGCTCCGCCGCCCATTCCGTATAAAAAACCTAAAGCATAAGTGACTGTAAGAACAGGTGTGCAGATTCCCATAGCGCCAAGCGCAATTGCACCAAGTTTCCTGCCGACAACAAATGTGTCAGTAAATGTATAGACAGCCATAAGCGCCATCGAAAGCATGCTTGGAATGGGATATTTCAAAAATATCTTAAAATTTGTTTTTTGTTTTAACTGCAATGTAATTACCTCCCTGTTAATAAAAATTTCTCTCTGCGATTCCTCATGCATAAAAAAAGACAAGGCAACTGTAAAAACAATTGTCTTGTCTGGCTTACTACCCTCCGAAGGCTGCAAAGAATAAAACCTTCTTGTCTGGTACAGCCTGCTGAAATGGTGTTTTGGCAGACTATACCCTCCGACATACAATCCGATATTATAACATCTGTTTTAAAAATGTCAAGGAAAAGTTTCAATAATTTTACTGTTAAATTGGCTTGACAAACATCTCTGTTTTTAATAATATAATTATTGTTAGCTCGGAGGGTGTATTGCTCAGTGGAAGTAATGTGCTGGATAAGGCGCAGATTGAAAAGTCTGTTCTTTATCCGGCATTTTTGTTTTAGGGAGGCGGAGTGAAATTGTGGGGAAGAGAACGTTATGGGGCTGTCTATGGAAAAAACGGAAGAATCGAGTCTATGCTGCGAAAAATGAAAAAGGAAGGTAGCAAGAGGTGTAAATATGTTTAAACATTACGAAGAATCATTACAGATCATGACGGGATATTACCGTGAACAGAAAGGCGTGATTGCCCTTATGTTAGGCGGAAGTGTGGCGAAAGGGATGGAACGGGCAGATTTTGATCTGGACGGAATGGCGGTGGGTGGTCAGCCGGGAAGAATTTGAATATCAGGAAAAGCATAACGAACTGACAGATGTGATGCATAGGAAATGTATCTACGAGGGAGGGATGATTGATATGGGAAGTTATATTATAAAACGCTGCTCATTAGAACATATTCAAGAATACGGAGAAATATATGCAAAAGCATTTTCTGGGGAACCCTGGAATGATTGTTGGAAAATAGAAGATGCAGTACTCCATGTCAGCGAAATTTTAGAATCAAAACAATCTTATGGATTGGAGTGCTTGTCGGAGGGCAAAGTAGTGGGGTTCATTTTGGGCAGTACGATGCTGTTTCATTATGGAAGAGTTTTTGAGATCAATGACCTTGCAGTTCTGCCGGATTACCAGAGTAAGGGTATTGCAACAAAACTGCTGGAGCGCTGTCTTGCGGAGATGAAAGAACACGGAATAAAAGGCGTAAACCTGATTACCGCAAATGAGGGTATGCTTCCGGGGGTTTATGAAAAGCATGGGTTTGAGAGGGAGGGCGGGGTTATTTTAATGGGAAGGAAAATTTAATAATTCTGCTTTTTATAAAATGCAGACAGACGGAAGATTTTGGATTGCGAATATAATACTTGGAAGCCGGAGGAAATAGGAAGGGCATAGATAGGAGGGATTTCGTGTATGTTCTGTTATTTAGGCTGAATGGGGCTAGCGCTTGTTTATGAGGAAAGATTGATAAGATTGTTGGATATAAGCAGTTTATCGTCGTGGATTAAGAAAAAGGAAAACTTGGTATGACCATATGAAACTGTGTCGTTGTGAAGAACGTGCAGATAAAATGAGTATATTTCTGAAATAGAGATATACCGTATGATGAAGCAGATTAATAAAGAGTGTGTGGCGTACAGAAAGCTGTTTACAGATGAAAAATGGAGCATCTGAACTGTTACTGATGAAATTTAAGGATTCACGAAAATTTGCCATAACCTCTTGACGAATGGAAAAAATATGCTATAATATGATCTAGTGCTAAAATATAACCTAACAGTTGATATGCACAATACGCAACTGGAGGGAGGTTAGGTGTGAGAATATGTCAAATGTGATCGTAAAAGAGAACGAGACTTTAGATTCCGCATTACGCAGATTCAAGAGAAACTGCGCAAAAGCAGGAATTCAGCAGGAGATTCGTAAGAGAGAACATTATGAGAAACCAAGTGTTCGCCGTAAGAAGAAATCCGAAGCTGCAAGAAAACGTAAATATAACTAATGGTACAGATTTAGAAAAGCTGTTGCAGGTTGCAACAGCTTTTTCAAATTGTTAAGTGTTTTTTTGAAATAGTTGACGGTAAAAAATGGCTGTGGTAATCTGTTAGCAGCAAATAATCAGGAGGATAAATACAAATGGAAAACAGAATTTCAGGAACAACAGGACTGCTGGCATTGATCGGTTCTCCGGTCGGTCATTCCGGCTCTCCGGCAATGTATAATTACAGTTTTCAGAAATTAGGTCTGGATTATGTATATGTGGCATTTGATGTTCAGGAGGAGGAAGTTAAACGGGCAATTGAGGCAATCCGTACATTTAAAATGCGCGGCTGTAATGTTACTATGCCGGACAAGACGGAAGCGGCAAAATATATGGATGAACTCTCTGATGCGGCACGTCTGATCGGAGCTGTCAATACAATTGTCAATGATAATGGCAGATTGACAGGCTATATTACAGATGGAGAAGGATTTGTAAACAATTTGCGTGACCATGGTGTAGAGATTGCAGGGAAAAAAATTACCGTAGCAGGTGGAGGCGGAGCTGCAACAGCGATTCAGGTGCAGTGTGCGTTGGATGGGGCTAAGGAGATCTCTATTTTTAATATCAAAGATGCTTTTTTTGCGCGCACACTAGAAACTGCAGAAAAAATTAAAAGACAAAAGCCTGCGTGTATTGTAAATGTATATGACATTGCAGATGAAGCAAAAATGAACGAAGAAATAAGCTCCAGCGATATTTTTGCAAATGCGACGATCGTAGGTATGAAGCCGATGGAAAATGAAAGCGTTGTAAAAGACACCTCAGTATTTCGACCGGGTCTGGTTGTTTGTGACGCTGTGTACAATCCGAAACAGACAAGGCTGCTTCGCGAGGCGTCAAAGGCAGGGTGTACCTGTATTTCCGGTGAAGGAATGCTGCTTTGGCAGGGAGCAGCCGCATTTAAGCTTTACACAGGACAAGATATGCCTGTACAGGAAGTAAAAGAACGTTTTTTCCAGTAGTAAAATCAGACAAACTTACGTTTGGGCAGCAGTTTTGGACAGCTGCTGCTTTCTTTGTAACAGTTTCATAAGTTATCAGAACGGATGCCTTTCTTTTAAGAATGATTTAATGATAATGGCATATGATAATACTTTATAAATAATATTTTATAAATAATTAAAAAAATGACACGTATGAAAAGAAACATCCAACAATTTTTACAGCCCCCGGATCACGTAATGACCGATAAGGAATATGAAGCGGT
This sequence comes from uncultured Eubacterium sp., assembly GCA_910584345.1. GTDB lineage: Bacteria > Bacillota > Clostridia > Lachnospirales > Lachnospiraceae > Eubacterium_J. The sequence goes on from CAJTZX010000018.1 coordinate 20,038, forward strand.
GTTTGGGAGGCAGAAACAATCAGGAGGAATTATATGAATGAACTATCCCATCTGGATGAGCTGGAAGCAGAAGCCATCTATATTATCCGTGAAGTAGCAGCAGAGTGTGAAAAGCCGGTCATGCTCTATTCTATCGGTAAGGACAGCTCTGTCATGCTGCATCTTGCTATGAAAGCGTTTTATCCGGAAAAACCCCCATTCCCGTTTTTGCACGTCAATACAACGTGGAAATTTCAGGAAATGATTTCTTTTCGTGACCGTATGGCGCAAAAGCTTGGGATTGAAATGTTGGAATATATTAATGAAGACGGTGTGAAAAGAGGGATTAATCCGTTTGACCATGGTGCTGCTTACACAGACATTATGAAGACGCAGGCGCTTAAGCAGGCGTTAAATAAATATGGATTTACGGCAGCCTTTGGAGGCGGACGGAGGGATGAAGAAAAATCAAGGGCCAAAGAGCGGATTTTTTCTTTTCGTAATGAAAATCATGCATGGGATCCGAAAAACCAGCGTCCCGAAATGTGGAAGCTGTTTAATACGATGATTCATCAGGGAGAAAGTATCCGTGTGTTTCCGATTTCCAATTGGACAGAGAAAGATATCTGGCAGTATATTAAGCAGGAAAATATTGAGATTGTACCGCTTTATTTTGCGAAGGAGCGGCCGGTTGTCTATCGTGACGGGAATATTATTATGCTGGACGACGACCGTATGAAGCTGCGTGACGGAGAAAAAGTTGAGTACAAAAAAGTAAGATTCCGCACGCTTGGATGTTATCCGTTGACCGGTGGATGCGAATCGGAGGCTGATACATTGGATGCAATTATCGAAGAGACATTAAGCGCAGTAGAATCCGAACGTACTTCGCGGGTGATTGACCATGAAGCAGCCGGAAGCATGGAAAGAAGAAAGCGGGAGGGGTATTTCTAAATGAAAGGTTTATTAAAATTTATTACATGCGGTAGTGTCGATGACGGAAAATCCACGCTGATCGGCCATATTTTATATGATGCGAAGCTTATTTACGCAGATCAGGAACGTGCGCTGGAACTGGACAGTAAGGTTGGCAGCAGAGAGGGTGCGATTGATTATTCACTGCTTTTGGACGGTTTAATGGCAGAACGGGAGCAGGGAATTACAATTGATGTGGCATATCGTTATTTTACGACAGATCATCGTAGCTTTATTGTGGCGGATACTCCGGGACATGAGGAATATACAAGAAATATGGCTGTTGGCGCTTCTTTTGCTGAGCTGGCAGTGATTTTGATCGATGCGAAGGCAGGAGTGCTTGTGCAGACGAGACGACATGCCAGAATTTGCGCGCTGATGGGAATTAAATATTTTGTATTCGCAGTAAACAAAATGGATCTGGCAGGTTATAGGAAAGAGCGGTTTCATGAAATCGAAGCTCAGATCCAGGAGCTTTCGGATGAGTTATGTTTAAGCAGTGTGAAAATAATTCCGGTTTCGGCGACAGAAGGGGATAATATAACCAAAAAGAGTGTAAATATGCCTTGGTATACCGGAGATGATCTGCTGACATATCTGGAAAATATTGATACGAGCGAACAGACAATGGAAGCCGGCTCTTATATGCCGGTGCAGCGTGTATGCCGGCCAAACCATGAGTTTCGAGGTTTTCAGGGTCAGATCGAAGCCGGAGAATTTACGGTTGGCGATGATGTAGAAGCTCTGCCTGGACACCAGAGAGCAAAGATCAAATCTATTTTCATCGGACAAGCAGGCGTGCAGCAGGTACGCAAAGGGCAGCCGGCAACGATTCAGCTGGATCGTGAGATCGATATTTCTCGCGGCAGCGTATTAGTAAAAGATGCGCCGATTACGATGTCAAAAAAAATTACGGCGACGATTTTATGGATGGACGATGCCTGCCTGAATACGGAACAGGATTATCTGATTAAAATTGGCACAAAGCAGATTCCTGCGATGGTCAGCAGCATTCATTATAAAATCGATGTGAATACAGGAAAGCATTTGCCGGCTGTATCGTTGCAGAAAAATGAGATCGCTGTCTGTGATATTGTACTTTCGGAAAATATAGCAGTTGACGAGTTTCACAAGCATAAGACGATGGGTGAGCTGATTTTTATTGATCGCGTCAGCCATATGACGTCCGCCTGCGGTGTGGTAGAAAGTACAAGAGGCAAAGGCGAACGGGATACAATGGCTACGTTTTGGTATGGAGATCTAAAAGCTGGGGCAGGTATTTTTAAAGAATATTATCTGAACCTGTTTTTGGATACAATTACAAAAGAAAGTTCGCATAACGGTCGGTATACGGTGGGCGATACCGTTCCGGTAAATGGGGAAAGCTATCACTATCCTGCATATTTTGATATGATTATCCTGCATGAGCATATGGTTGTCAGCATCAGAGACAGCAAGATTACAAAAGTCATATCCGTCAATGATTACAAATATGAAGGATATCCGATTGTAAACGGCAGAGGATGCGGCGTGCGTGCAGAAAGTCAGGCAGAGGTAGAACAGTTTATTCATGAATTTGAAATGACTGCAAAAGATGGAGCGGCAGAGTTTTATAACCGCTGGCTGCAGTTTGAAAAATATAGGAGTATTGTATTTAAAGATAATTTCTGGGGTGAGGCTGATATTGAGGGAAAAGGATTGTGCTGAAATAGTAAAATGGAGGATTTTTGATTATATTTAAGACTTTTAAGATTTTACACGATCTTTACATCTGGATAACATGAATTTTACCTGGGTATAATAAAATACTGTCAGAACTTAAGGAAACGAACAGAAAAGAGGAGCAGATTTATGAATGATACTTTGCAGATTCTATTCGGTTTACTCGGCGGCCTGGCAGTATTTATTTTTGGCATGAATATGATGAGTGAATGCCTTCAAAAAGCCGCAGGTGAAAAAATGAAAAGTATATTGGAGCTTTTGACGAAAAATCCGGTTATGGGTGTTCTTGCAGGGGCTTTGACGACGGCAGTGCTGCAAAGCAGCAGTGCAACGACGGTGATGGCGATTGGCTTTGTCAGCGCCGGGCTGATGAGCCTGCCGCAGTCTATTTCTATTATTCTTGGTGCGAATATTGGAACGACGATGACGGCACAGATCATCGCGTTTAAAATCAGTGATTATATTTATCTGTTTATTTTTGCGGGGTTTGCAGTATCTTATCTTGCAAAATCGGAAAAAGCAAAAAATATCGGGCAGACCGTATTTGCATTTGGTTTGCTGTTTTTAGGAATTGAGACAATGGGCGGAGTCATGAAGCCGCTGGCGGGCAGTCCGTTCTTTTTAAATTTGATTGCAAAAGTAGCAGATGTTCCAGTGCTCGGTGTGCTTGTCGGTACGTTTATGACGCTTGTGGTGCAGAGCAGTTCAGCTACGATTGCAGTGCTGCAGAATTTTGCCGAACAGCCGTTGGCGGACGGTGTTACGAGCATTTTGGGTCTTACGGGTGCGATACCGATTTTACTGGGAGATAATGTCGGAACGACGATTACGGCTTTGCTGGCTTGTGTTGGACAGGCAAAGGATGCAAAGCGGACAGCGTTAGCACATTGTATCTTTAATTTGTCCGGCTGTTTTTTGTTTATCTGGTTGGTACAGCCCTTTGCGTCTGTGATTCGTATGCTTTCTCCGGCAGGCCCGGAGGTGGAAGTGATTTCCAGGCAGATTGCAAATGCACATACGATGTTTAATCTGGTTATGACGCTGATTTGGACGCCGCTGTTACCTTATATGGTAAAGCTTGTTTCCGGTATTGTGCGAGAAGGCGCCAAAGCGCCGCAGGCATTATCAGAGCTGGTATATCTGGATCATAAGCTGATGGCACAGCCTGCCGCTGCGCTGCGTTTAGCAGAAAAAGAAATGATTCATTGCGGCGAATTCGCAGATGGATTGCTGTCTGACCTTTGTGGACTGGTAAGGACAGAAGATAAAAAAATGTCTGCGCGGCTCTTAGAGCAGACAGATCAGGCACGCAGACTGTATGAGCAGGTGACAGAGTATCTTTCAGAACTGTTTTCAGCAGGCAGTATGAGCGAAGAACAGGCGAAGGAAGCGGCAGGACTTATGTATCTTTTAGGAGACTTTGACCGTATCGCTTTCTTATGCCAGGAGGTTTTGGCGCTTTTAGCAGAAAAAAACGAAAAGAAAAAAAAGAACGCTGGCTTTTCTAAAGAAGCGCAAAGAGATCTGGAACAAAGCCTGACTTTAATCGGGGAAATGTACGAGGAAGCATTTCATATGCTTGTAAGCGGCGACCGTGATAAACTCAAAAAGATACGTAAGAAAAAAGAAAAAATGCTCGAGTTAAGCTTGCATATGCGCAAAGCTCATCTAGAACGGGTGGAAAAGGGAAAGTGCAGTGCAAAGCTTACGAAGCCATTTTATAAGATTTTAAATGCATTGGATCGACTGAGCAACAGCTGCGCGAACGTTGCAGATCATGAACTGCTGTTCACACCGGGGATTTATACTTCCAGTAACAGTCCGTACGAACAAGTAATCAGGAAGTGAGAATGGGTTTTTGACACAGGCTAAGGAATATGGTAGAATGCTGTAAGATTTTAAGAGAAAGGGGCGGACAAAAAGATGATACAACAAACAGAGAATTTATTTTCTTATAATATTTTTCTGATTGGATTTATGGGAAGCGGCAAATCTACCATTTCTGATTATTTATGCAAACATTATGCAATGGAAAAGATAGAAATGGATCAAACGATTGTACAAAATGAGGGCATGAGCATTTCGGAAATTTTTGACGCACATGGGGAAGAATACTTTCGGAATTTGGAGACAGATCTGCTCATTCAGCTGCAAAATAAAAAAAATGTTGTCATTTCTTGTGGTGGCGGGACACCGATGCGAGAAAATAATGTACGGCAGATGAAAAAAAACGGGAAGGTAGTTTTACTTATGGCAAGTCCTGAGACGATTTACGAACGTGTCAAAGACAGTCATGACCGCCCGCTGTTAGAAGGCAATAAGAATACTGCTTTTATTTCTGAGCTTATGGAGCAGCGCAGGCCAAAATATGAAGCGGCGGCAGATTTGACGATTCATACAGATGGAAAAGAGTGTGCTGACATTTGTGAAGAACTGATACAAAAGCTGATGGAATTGGAGAAGCAGTCATGAAAACGGTAACTGTTAAAAACATTACGATCGGAGAGGGCATTCCAAAAATCTGTGTGCCGCTCGTCGGTGTAACAGAAGCAGAAATTGTGGAAGAGGCCAGACAGTTAAGAAAGTATCCGGCAGATCTTGTGGAGTGGCGTGTGGATTGGTTTGCAAAGGTACAGGATACAAAAAAGGTTTTGGATGTGTTAAAAAAACTGCGTGAGGCTTTGGAGGAAATGCCGCTTTTGTTTACGTTTCGAACGAAAAAAGAAGGTGGGGAAGCGCACATAGAGCCGGAAAATTATATTGCCTTGAATGAAGCCGCAGCGCAGTCAGGATTTGTAGATTTGATAGATGTGGAACTGTTTTTAGGAGAAGAGATTGTCAGAAGGCTGGTTGCTGTGGCACATGCATGTGAGGTAAAAGTCATTGCATCCAATCATGATTTTGCAAAGACGCCGAAACAGGAAGATATACTGCAAAGGCTGTGCAATATGCAGCAGTTGGATGCGGATATTTTAAAAATAGCTGTGATGCCGCAAAACAAAGCAGATGTACTAAAACTTCTTACCGCGACGGAAGAAATGTATACAAAATATGCAGATCGTCCCATTGTTACGATGTCAATGGGTGCAGATGGGTTAATCAGCAGGCTGAGCGGGGAATTCTTCGGTTCTGCAATTACGTTTGGGGCGATAGGCAAAGCTTCCGCACCCGGGCAGATGCCGGTAGAGCAATTGGCGCAAATATTAGCACAGATTCATGCAGGTACAATGGCGCCACCGCTGTAATAGCTTTTTGTTGATAATAAAAAATATTTGGTTCTAAATCAGATAGCAGTTCATATATATAGTCATGGGACAACTTTTAGTAAGATGTCTCGTGGCTATTTTTTTAAATATCCAAATGTGCAGAAAGAAAGGAGCATTTATGAAGCATATTTTAAAAATATTTCCATTACATATCCGAGAGGAACTAAATAAAGTATTTGAAAAGCTGGAAGGCAAGGAAGAACTGGAGGAGATCCGTATAAGGGTCAGTCAGCCAATGATGTTTTTAACAGACAAGGGGGAGTATTTCTTCAGTATGGAGGAAGGTTATCTGACAAAAGATACAAAAAATGCTTATGCAGTAACGTCACATGATATTAGTGATATGATCGTATTTATCAGCCGCTATTCGTTGTTTGCTTTTGAAGAAGAGATTCGTAACGGGTTTATTACGCTGGAAGGCGGACACAGGGTTGGGTTAAGCGGACAGGCAGTGTTTCAGGAAGGATGGATGCATACGATGCGTAATATTTCGTATCTGAATATCCGTGTCAATCATGAAAAAAAGGAGTGTGCCAGGCGCCTGATTTCCTATTTGTACAAATATCCTTATGAAAAACAATCTGTCATTTATAATACGATGCTTATTTCACCGCCGGGGAGGGGGAAGACGACATTGTTAAGAGACTTTATCCGGCTGCTTTCCAATGGAACGAATGAACATAGCGGACTCAAAGTCAGTGTTGTAGACGAGCGTTCGGAAATTGCCGGCTGTTACCGAGGGGTTCCGCAAAATGATGTCGGAATGCGTACCGATGTATTGGACGGCTGTCCAAAATCTAGCGGAATGATGCTGTTAATCCGTACAATGTCGCCACAGGTAGTGGCAGTAGATGAGCTTGGTTCCAGGGAAGACGTGGAAGCGGTTGCTTATGCGGTTCATTGCGGCTGCAGCATTCTTGGTTCTGTCCATGCGAGGGATCTGGAAGAAGTAAAGAAAAAGCCGGTGCTGCGGGAATTTTTGGAACAAAACTATTTTGAGCGTTATCTTGTCATTGACAAAAAAGAAACCGGTGAACGCAGTTATCAGCTGTACAATGCAAAGCAGGAACGATTATGTTAAAGATGTTAGGATGCATCTGCATTTTGGCGGCATCTTCAGGGATGGCATACAGCTGTATTTTAGGACTGTATAACAAGCTGCATCAGACGGAACTATTGCTGGATCTGATTACTGCGATAGAAGGAGAACTTACGTTTAGCCGCTGTCCGCTGCCAGAGCTGCTTGTGCATCTGTCACAACATATGGAAGATCCATATGAAGAGCTTCTTTTGCAGGTGAGCAGCAGGATGGAAGAAAATCAGGAAGCAGATATTCCTGTACTTTGGAAAGAAGCATGTGCGCAGTTTGGCGGGCAGATGAGTCTTCCGAAGGAAGCGTATGAGGTTTTGCTGCGGATAGGAGAAGTATTTTCTTATGTTTCCTTGGAGTCCTCTTTGCAGCTGCTGCGGTCTGCCCGAAAAAAACTGGATGCAGCGATCCAGAGCCAAAATGCGGAGTTTGCGGGGAAAAGGAAATTGTATTGTTGTCTTTGTTATACGGCAGGGCTTTTTTCGATGATTATACTATTATGAGGAGGAGGATATGAGTGTAAATTTAATTTTTAAGATTGCAGCGGTTGGCATTATCGTATCAGTATTAAGTCAAGTGTTAAAACACAGCGGGAGGGAGGAACATGCTTTTTTAATCAGCCTTGCCGGATTGATGGTTGTTTTATTTTGGGTCGTACCTTATATTTATGAACTGTTTGAAACGATGCAGTCATTGTTTACATTATAAGAAATCGGGGTGAAGGTATGGATGTGTTAAAAATTGCTGCATTTGCGATTAGTGGTGTGCTGCTGGCGCTGCTGTTAAAGCAGGTAAAGCCGGAATATAGTGTTTTTCTGAGCATGGCAGTCTGCATTTGTATTTTTTTGTATTTGCTAAGCAGGCTGCAGACGGTACTTTCCTATTTGCAACAGCTGCAAGCGCAGATACATATAGATGGGGTGTATCTGGATACAATACTGAAAATGCTTGGGATTACGTATATTACACAGTTTGCGTCGGATTTTTGCAAGGATGCCGGTTATAGTGCGATATCCGGCCAGATTGAGCTGTTTGCGCGGGTTTCCATATTGTTTTTGAGCTTTCCGGTGCTTTTGGCTCTTGTGGAAATGATTGGAGATGTGCTGTGAGTCATAAACAGAAAGCAGTCTGGTTTATTTTTGCAGCAGTATCAATGCTGCTGGCAGGCAATCATCTGTGCTGGGCAGCACAGGCTGGTCTAAAAGTTTCAGATACACAAACAGGGCAGACAGAGGAAATATCGGATCAGATGCTTTCTGATTTAGGACTTTCAGATATTGATAAGTATTTGGGGCAGGAAGATATTGGGAAGCTTACGTTTTCACAGCTCGTCAAAGAGCTGATGAGTAATGGTTTGTCGTTTGGATTTTCTTCCATTGGTGAAAAACTAAAGCAGGCTGTCTTTGCAGATTATCGTGAAAACCGTTCGGTGCTAATACAGATGATAACACTTGTGGTTGCGTTTTCGCTGCTGATGCAGATGACATCCTCTATGCAGAAAAAATATATTTCTGATCTGGGATTTACAGGCGTATATTTGATTTTGATGATGCTGCTGCTTCGGCTTTTTTTGCTTATGACGACGCAGGTAGAAGGATTTTTTGAAAAACTTGTGGACTTTATGCGTGTGCTGCAGCCAGCGTTCTGTCTGAGCATGGTATTTTCCAGCGGAAGTATCAGCGCGGGAGCATATTACCAGCTGCTTTTGCTGCTTATTTATTTCATTGATACGGTGTTTGCAAAAATATTGCTGCCTGTTGTACAAGTTTATATGGTGCTGCAGCTGGTAAACTATCTGACCGAAGAGCGGTTTTCCAGAATTGCAGGTTTGCTTTCTGATAGTGTGAGCTGGTGTATTAAATTGTTTACAACAGCGCTCGTTGGCCTGAATATTGTGCAGGGGCTTTTGGCGCCAGGCATAGACGGGTTGAAACGAAGTACGGTAGCAGGAGCGGTACGCTCGATACCTGGCGCTGGACAGATTATGAATTCGATGACGGAAATACTGGCGGGTTCCGCAATGCTGATTAAAAACAGTGTTGGTGTAGCAGCGTTGGTTGTATTAATGGTTATCAGCTTTCTGCCACTTGTAAAAATAGCTGTGTTTATGGTATTGTACCGGGCTTGTGCAGCCTTTATGGAGCCGGTAGCAGATAAGCGGTTTTGCGCAGCAGTGTCAGCTCTTGGCCAGTCGGCAGCGCTGTATTTAAAGCTGATGTTTTATGCGGTATTATTATTTTTCTTAACAACCGCGATTATTTGTGCAGCGACGACAATTTCCGTGTAATCGTCCGTTTGTTCCAGACTGCTACAAGTCTGATCCGGCACTGCCAGTATCAGATGGAGGAGGCTGTTATGCATACGATTATCAACTGGATGAAGGAATTTTTAATTTTGTATTTAATACTTACGATTATTATGCAGCTTGCTGCCGCAGAGCAATATAAAAAATATTTGCGCTTCTTATCAGGAATTATTTTGCTGGTTATGCTCATGAACCCGGTGCTGCGCTTGACAGGCAAAGGAGGAGATGAAATTGCCCGTTCCTATGAAAGGTTTTGGGAACAGATGGAAGACTTTTCAAAAGAAGCAGGAAGCCTTAAGCTGCAGCAAAATGGATATGAGCTGCAGCTGTATGAAGATGCGGTAGCTGCGAATCTGACTGCACAGGCACAAGAACAGGGGATCTTGATATCGCAGATGCAAGTAACATTAACAGACGATTATAAATTACAAAGTGTAACGGTTTGGCTGGATGCTGTGTATCGTCAGCAGCATCCGTCAGCAGATAAACAGATGATTACATTTTTAAAAGAGACCTGTGACCTGAATGAAACACAGATATTTATTTATTAGGAATATATTTATTAGGAACATATTTATTATATACATATCTATCAGGAACAGGGTTCGTATATTTATTTGTCAGCAGAGAATAGGAAAAGGATTGATATTGTGAAATGGCTAACGGACATATTAAAAAAGATGGATAAGACGAAATGGCTGATTCTTGGCTTAAGCGGAATTTTGCTGCTTGTCATTGCACTGCCGACAGAGCATAGCGATCGTACAAAGACGGATGCGTTGTTTGAACAATCGTCCGATGATGATACGAAGCAGGATTCTTTGATTAAGAATTATAAAAAGCAGCTGGCCGCAGAGCTGGAGCAGGCGTTGGCATATATGGAAGGAGTGGGAGACGTGCGTGTTATGATTACATTTCAGGACAGCGGGGAAGCAGTCGTGGAAAAAGATGTATCAAAATCATCTGGCGGACAAATTGACAGCCAGCAAAACAGTCAGTATCAGGAATCTACCATTTATCAGGAGACGAACGGCAGAGAGCCTTATATCAGCCAACAGAAGCTTCCGGCCGTGGAAGGCGTACTGGTCGTGGCACAGGGCGGAGGTGATTCCAAAGTAAAACAGGAGATCAAAGATGCGGTTATGGCATTGTTTTCTATTGAAATGCATAAGATTAAAGTTGTAAAAATGCAGCAGTCATGAATGGTTAAGATACGTAACAGTTCAGTGGGTTATCTGAACTGTTACAAAGATTCCTGTCATATTTCATAGGATATGGGAATACAATAGCAATAGTAAAAAGACCATGCAGGGAGAAGGAATCAGTATGAAAAAAATATTCAAAAAAAACCAGATTATTATTACCGCATTGGCGCTGATGATTGCGGCAGCAGGGTATTTAAGCTATACGCACAGCAGCATTGGCGACGAGGGGCTGACGCAGACGAGCGCCGAGTTAACCGAGGAAGATTATGATATTGTATATGATGAGACTTTGGTTGACGCAGATATTTTTGCGGAAACCCAGGTAGATACGAAACTGGATGATACGGCGGCAGATGGTACAAAAACAGATGATGTGAAGGCAGACAAAAAAAAGGCAAAGCAGGAGAAAGCAAAAAATAAGGATGCAAATGCAAACAATGCAGATACAAACAATACGGATACCAACAAGGCAGACGGTAAAAACACGGCAGCAACAGGCAGTGACGCAGCAGAAACAGGCTCTAAGTCACAGGATAGCGAGATCAGCAATCCGGGTGAGACCGTGCTTACAAGTACAGGCGTATCAAATATAAACTTTGCAGTAGAAGCGAAATTAAATCGTGAGCAGGTACGTTCTCAGAATAAGGAAGATTTGATGGAAGTGATTAACAGTACTGCGATTTCTGACAAAGAAAAGCAGGATGCCGTTGATAAAATGGTAACGCTGACCGATATTGCACAACGGGAATCCGATGCAGAAATGTTGTTGGAAGCAAAGGGATTTACAGATGTGGTAGTGAGTATTACAGAAGATGCCGCAGATGTTGTACTGAATATGGGAGATGTCACAGATGCAAAACGCGCACAGATAGAGGACATTGTAAAGCGCAAAACAAAAGTGTCAGCGGAGAATATTGTAATTACACCGATTACAACGAAGAAGGAAAAAGAGTAGTTAAGAAATCTTATTTTTCTACATAATTTCGTGAAAAAGAAAGGACATTTTCTGAAAGATAATTTCAGGAGATGTTCTTTTTGCATGTAAAAAAATATGTCGCATGTGCCGGCGGTGCATATAATATGTTAAAGGCACAGCAAACAGCAGGTCAGTCTGCTTCTTAGATAGATAGTTGTAATAGAAAAAGTAAAAAAGGGAAAAAATTTGCAGAATAATATCTTTACAATGATAAGGAGGACTTGTATGGGAAATCATTTGATTTGGGAAGACAGATTCAATATTGGCATAGAAGTAATTGATAAAGAGCATAAAAAGCTTTTCAAAATCATAAATAAATTGTTTGCATTCAGTGAACAGGAGGTTAAAGGGCCATGGGTCTGTCAGGAAGGCATTAAATATTTTAAAGAGCATGCATTCGAACATTTTGCACAGGAAGAGTCCTATATGGAGGCCGTATCCTATGAAGGTTTGGATACACATAAGCGTTTGCATGAGGACTTTCGTAAACGTACGCTCCCGATATTAGATAAAGAACTGGAAAGAGCCGGGTATACAAAAGATGCGATCGATCATTTTCTGGGTGTTTGTGCCGGATGGCTGATTGGACATACGCTGACAGAAGATCGTGCCATTGTTGGAAAGGAAACAAGCAAGTGGGTGAACCTTATGCCAGAAGAAGAGCAGTTTGTTGTAAAAGGGACGATCATCCGGCTGATCCGTCAAATGTTTCAGTTAAAAGCGGAGGTAGTCAGCGAATGCTATGGTGGTGAAAAGTTTGGAAAGGGTATTTATTACCGTCTTAATTACAGCAGTAAAAATGGAAAGCAGCGGGATATCATACTTGTATTTGAAGAAAAACTGCTCGTTTATTCCATTGGAAAATTAATTGGCGATTCTTCAGGCAAATTAAATACAGTAATATTAAATGCTGCAAGGTATATGGCCAGACAGTTTGTAGAAAGTATACAGGAGCATTTTCCATCGGAAGCAGAGTATCGAATGGAAAGTGAACACTTACTGACTTATGAGCAGTTTCAGCGGACACTCGAAAGACAGCTCCCGCAGTACAGTTTGTTGTTTGATACCGGAGAAGGATATTTTGCATATTGTGCGATGACGCCGCGCTTACAGAAAGAAATAAAACCAGGGCTTGCGCAGGAAGAACATACGATGACAGAAATTGAAAAATATATTCGCAGAAATGAGCGGGAAAATAGGTTACAAAAAAAGAAGCTGCTCGTGGTGGATGATTCGGATACGGTCCAGTTGGCAATGAAGGGGCTGCTGCAGGAAGATTACCAGATTACAATGGTTAGTTCAGGAGCAGCTGCAATTCGAAGCATTACGCTCGAACGGCCGGATCTTGTTTTGCTGGATTATGATATGCCTGTGTGCGACGGCGTGCAGGTATTAAAAATGATTCGTTCGGAGACAGAGCTTGCAGATATTCCGGTCTTTTTTTTGACTGCAAAGGTTGACAAGGCCAGTGTCAGCAGAGTCATACCTTTGAAACCGGAAGGATATTTGCTAAAAAGTGCAAAGCCTGCGGAGATAAAGAAAAATATTGACCGATATTTTGAGAAAAAAGTAATTGGAAAAAATGTAATTTAGAAAATGCAGCCGCTTTTGGGGAATTGCCGAAGGCGGCTGTATTTTTTGTGTTTTTGGGTGTTGATGAGCTATGTAAGAAAGCAATGTCAGTGGATAGCTATATATAACTACCTTTGCAAAAGACCTTGAATTCTGATTTTGCTTCAAGTATAATATGTTTGAATGAATCGTAGTTGCAGTTATCATATTATACATGTTTGAAGGGAAGTGAAATCTTGTTGATGCAGATTACTTTGGGTGATGTAATTGGCTGGATGATAACAATTGCTTCAGCTGTTGGCGTTGTAGTAACCGTAAACATATCAGTAAAAAATATTAATCTGTCTAAGAATGACAAACGCAAAACTAAACAACACCATATACAAACCGATGGCGGTAATTTTATAGGGGGTGATAACAATGGAACAACCTAATAAATATTTTTCACAACGGCATATTAACACCGGGGGCGGTGATTTTATAGGAGGAGACGTTTACTGCCAGTCTCCTTCTTTTGCATATAGGCTAGATTTCATACGTAGTCTGAACGAGTATAAATCTTCGAATAAAATGCATTTTTTATGTGACGATATAGGATTTTATGGACGTGTAAAAGAAATAGAATGGTTAAATGAATTTTGTATGCAAAGTGATCCTATATTATATACTATTGTATATGGAGTTGGCGGAATCGGGAAGAGTAAGCTTCTTTATGAATATATGAAAAACAATTATGATTCTGAATGGAAGATGTGTTTTTTGACGGATGCTGTATTATCGTCCATTTTAAATTATAATGATTATTCTTATCCTAAAAATCTTTTTATCGTAATTGATTATGCAGCAAGGTATGCACAACTGCTTGGCAAATGGATTACAAAAATTTTAGAAATGCGGCAGACTGAAAAAAAAGTGCGGCTGATTATGGTTGAACGGTACGTGGTTTTATCTGAAAATCCATGTAAAACGTACTACCCATGGCTGATGGAGTTTTATGGAAGCCCACATCAAAAAAGGATTTTACAAAGAGCAGAATATGATTTTTTAGAGTTAAAGCAAATTGATTGTAAAGACTTATTCCAATTAATCGATAATTATGCTGCAATGGAAATGCCAACAAAGAACTTATCAAATGAAGAAAAACAAAATATCATTTCTTTTAGTTCTGACAGACAAACGCCATTAATCATATTGCTTGCAACAGATGCTTTTTTAAATGGACGACCATATCGTCAATGGGATTTAACGTCTGTAGTACAAGATTATGTGGACAGGCTTTTGGACAGTTGGCTTACAGCATTGTGTAGCAATGACAGCTGTATTTTTCGATCTCTGGTCAACGTTCTTGTTTTTGCGACTGCAGTTGGAGGATTGGATATCAATGATGAAATACCTGCGGTTATTTCAGAAGATTATAAAAATATTTGCAGGGCAGAAAATGGAAGAATTATTTTAGAAAGCGCATCAGATTTTCATAACGAGGTAGTTGCGCCAATTGAGCCGGATTTTATTGGTGAATTTGTGGTTTTAAATACAATCCAAAAAGTAGCAGCAAGAAAAGAACGCCGTAAAATCATTTCAGATTGTTACGCAAGCAGCGAATTCCCGCTATTTATGCATAAATGTATAGACGATTATTATGATAGCGGAGTTTTTAATAAGTTTTTCAATGAATTTATTGAAATACTGGAGCCGTTAATGGATGAACCTGTATACATGGTACGATATGCATCTATTATCGAAAAATTTGCTCAGATTTGTAATATCAATAAAATCCCTATATGTACAAAAATTTTGAAGCAATTATATGAAACGAAGTATCAGGAAGATTTATATCGTAAGCAATTGGCATTTATTTTTTCTGCACATCTGTATAATAGGACAATTTTGAAAGGATACGAGGCTGGAAGGAGGCCGGAGGAATTTGGGGATATACATTTCGAAAAGCAAAATGCAGACGAAGCGTTATCTTTATTTACCGATTTGTATAAAGAATGTAAACAAGATCAATCAATTACATTGACCTATGCAGAAGCATTAGCAAATTTTTCTTATTATTCGTATGAAAACGCAAAATTTGCAAAAAAAGAATTAGAGAATATTTTACATCAACATAGTACGCAGATACCAATGATCGCGGTTAAATATAGTATGGCGTTAAATAATCTGCTTAAAAATATGATATCTACGTCTTGGTTCCAGGAATCTGAAGATGTGATAGGGCTTATGTCTGATTTATATCGGAAGTATATAGCTGAAGCTGACAATCACACTAAGGTATGTTTGGTTTTGGTTAATGCCGTATCGGATCCAAAGCTGCATGAATCTGTCAATCAGGAAATTGACTATATAGCGAATTCAAGTGAAGACTATCAGAAAAAAATTATAGTCGAGTATGCGAAAGGGTTAAATAATATTATAGCATTATATATAAAAGCAGGAAATGGAAAATATTCAAATGACGACAAACAAATCATACATTCTCATTTTCAAACACTGCGAGAATTATATGATAAATATAGTATATACTCTCCACAAATTATAATTGAGTATGCAAAAGCCAACACAAATATCATTCTTTCCTGTGATATTCCAAAGGCAAAACTTATATTGGAATATTTAAAACAATTATGCTGCAAAGATGAAAACAGACCTTTTTATGGAATTCTTCTGATACGATACATAAGAGCATTATATCATTATTGTTGTTTAAATGTCTTGCTTAACAGATATAATAAAGATATAGAATGCATTTTGGCAGAGGTTATCACAATATATGAGAACAATAGAGAGTTATCAGATGAAATATATGTTTGGACAGCGGGATGCCTGCACTATATTTTTTGTTTGCTGTGCATGGGCGATGCAGAAAATAAACAAATAAAATCAGTATATGATAGATTATATTGTGTTTATAAAACTGCTCCTTCTGGTATAAAGGCAAGTGTAGAAATTTATATTAAGATGACAGAAAGATTTCTCTCAATAAATACGTAATATGTGGGATTCTTAAGTGTCAAATGTTTCAATCTTTCAGTGGATCATAAGGAGGTCTTAGAGGTGAAAATTTTGATTACAGGGTTTGATCCGTTTGGTGGAGAATCGGTCAATCCCGCATATGAAGCAATTAAGCTGCTGCCAGATGAAATTGGCGGAGCACAGATTGTAAAAATGGAAGTGCCGACCGTTTTTGGCAAGGCAGGAGAAGTTTTAAAAGCAGGCATTGAGATGCATCAGCCGGACGCAGTTATTTGTGTTGGCCAGGCAGGCGGACGCTCTGGTATGTCCGTGGAAAAAGTGGCTATTAATTTTCAGGATGCGCGTATTCCAGATAATGAAAATCAACAGCCGATCGACCAGGTGATTGAAGAAGATGGAGATACTGCCTATTTTGCAACAGTACCGGTGAAAGCGATGGTAGCAAAAATGCGGGAAAACGGTATTCCGGCATTTGTTTCTTATACTGCTGGAACGTTTGTCTGCAATGAGCTGATGTATGCACTGCAGTATCTGCTTCATAAAAAATATCCACATATTCGCGGCGGCTTTATTCATGTGCCTTTTGCAATGCAGCAGACGGTAGAAAAGCCAAACGGGACACCTGCAATTGCGCTTTCGTCTATAACGAAAGGACTGGAGTGTTCGATTCTTGCAGTTATAGAAAATCGGGAAGATATTTCACAGGCAATGGGAACAACACATTAGAGCGTGTTTGAAAAATGCTTTCTTAAACATGCTCTAGTAGGAAAGACCCTCTGGCAAGACAATTTGCCAGAGGGTCTTATTTGTACAATCGGCTGTGCATCTTTCAAGTGTCTGCGTTTTCATGAAAATGGTTACATTATCGGATTCTGGCTCCGTTTTTGAAAACCATTTGAACCGCAAGAGATTCATCAAGTAAAACCAGATCTGCAATTTTACCGGTTTCAATGGAACCTCTTTCGTCATAAACGCCCAGGCATTTAGCCGGATTGACACTGGCGCATGCTACGGCAGTTTCTAATGGAAGATTCATCTGTGTGACAGCGGTATACATACATTCCATTAGGGTGGAGGCAGACCCAGCCAGTGCACCGTCAGAAACAAGAGTTACTTTCCTGTCTTTGACATCGACATCGAGGCCGCCCAGCGTATAGCGTCCATTTGGCATACCTGCAGCGCGCATACTGTCGCTGATGAGAACCATGCGTTCTTTACCCATCATCTGAAAAGTAGCGCGGACAACAGAAGGGTGAATGTGTATGCCGTCGCAGATTAATTCTGCATAAACGTGAGAGCTGTCAAAGACAGCGCCGATCACTCCAGGTGAGCGATGTGTAAAAGGAGGCATGGCATTGTATAAATGAACCGCATGATTTGCACCTGCGTCAAAAGCAGACATAGCTGTATCGTAGTCAGCGTTTGTATGTGCCAGAGAGATATTTACCTTATCTTTTAACTGTGTAATAAAAGATTTAAAATCCGGGTTATCCTCAGGTGCGATACCAATAAATTTTACAAGTCCGTCAGAAGCTTCTATAAAACTTTCTGCAATTTTAACATCGCATGGCAGGATGTGCTTTGGATCCTGTGCACCTTTTTTGGCTGTACTGATAAACGGACCTTCCATATTGATGCCGATAAGATCGGCGCCTTTTTTTGAGATTGTCTGTTTTTGGCATTCTTTGCGGTATGCTGCAGCTGTGTGAAGGATCTGTAACAGCTCTTCATTTGGAAGTGTCATGGTAGCAGGGCAAATACCGGTAATACCGGCATATGCTTCGTGTTCCGCAATTTTTTCAATGGCTTCGTTTGTGCCGTCACAAAGATCATAACCGCCGCAGCCGTGAAAATGCAGGTCAATCAGCCCCGGGATCGCATAGCAGCCTTTTGCGTCAATGACTTCCCGGCTGTCAGATGCATCAGCAAAGACACCATCTTGCATGTATATCGTACCTTCCTGAAATACGTTATCTTTTGTGTAAACTTTTGCGTGCTCAATAATCATGATTTTTCTCCTTTTTCCCTGTTTTTGTCCAGCCGTCTGCCAGCGCTTGCAAAGTATGGTGGTGCAGACTGTCTTTTGTCTGCTTGTCCAATTCGTTGTAACTGGAATAAATGATGTCCAGTATGAGCAGAATTGGAAATTGGGGAGATATGACATGCCCCTGATTTAGATGCTGGAGAGATGGAATCTGTACAACCTCCGTACAGAACTCATATAATGTATCGTCATATTTGGCAGTAATCAATACTGTTTTTGCTCCTCGTTTGTGTGATTCCCGTAAAAGATAGAGCACATCGTCAGTTTCTCCGCTGATGCTGATACCGAATACAAGACTCTCTTTGTTTTGAAAGACTGCCCGCATACGAATGAGATCGTTGTCACAGAGCGAATCAATATCTACGCCAATACGCATAAAGCGCATTTCCATCTCGGCAGCAGCATGTCCGGAGCTTCCACGGCCACATGCGAGGACACGTCCGGCAGTTCCAAGATAATGTGCAATGCGGGAAATCTGTTCTTCATCTACGAGCTGGTATGTTTTGTTTAAAAGTTCCTGATAGGCATTTAAAATCATCCTTGTATTTCCTGTGATAGAATCTTTTTCTACCATAAGAGTCATTTCGTATTGATACATAAATTCCCGGTAACCCCGGTAGCCGCATTTTTGGGCAAACCGGGACAAGGAAGCTTCAGATACATAGAGCCGGTCGGCGATTGCTTTGGAAGAAAAATCCACTTTTGCCTGATTATTGATAAAAAAATCAGCGATATTTTTTTCTACTGCCGTAAATTTTTCGTAATTCCTTTCGATGACCGGCACGACTGATTTAATATAGTATTCCATAAGATCAACCTCAGTTTCATTTTCTGCTTATTTCAGGAAAGTTCGTTATTTAAAAGTTTATACATTTATGCAGGATGACAGCTTTTAAAATGGTAAAACGCACCAAGCATTCCTGCGTCGTTTCTGTGCTTTGCAAATGTCATCGTTACATGGGAAGCAATGCTGTCGATCAAATAGGATTCTACGGCCGCTTGAATCTTGTCTTTTAAATAGTCTTCCTGCGCCATAATACCTCCACCGAGCACAATCGTCTGCGGATTTAGCACATAGCACAGATTCGCAATACCAAGCCCAAGTACGTCTATCATTTCATCAATGGCCTGTATGCAGACCGAATTTCCGAGTCTGGCTTCACTGAATATGCGAAAACCATTCCAATTTTCCTGCGGTTCCTGTTTGCGTTCCGCTGTTTTTTTCACAAGGCTGCTGGCAGAGCCGAGTGTTTGAAAATCACTTCCTCGCATATGCATATATCCGACTTCACAAGCGCTGTAAGAAACGCCGTGAAAGACATGGCCTCCGGTTACCAGACATCCGCCGATGCCTGTACCGATTGTCAGCATCAGCATAGGATCACTTTCTTTTCCTGCACCTGTCAGATACTCAGCCAGTCCGGCACAGTTTACATCATTTTCTACTTCACAAGGTACGAAAAAGCGTTGTTCCATAGTATCTTTGAAACAAATGCCTGTGTACTTTGGGATGAGAGGGGCAGAATGTTGGATAGCCCCTCGCTTCGTGTCCACAATACCGGCCGTTGAGATACAGATGCCGGAAATTTTGTGCTCTTCACAATAACGTTGTGTAATCGTAATTGCTTTTTTCAGTATGGAAGGCCCGCCTTTTTCTGCTTCTGTCGGTGTCTCTCCTCGATGGATCATCATACCGTCAGCGCCGATCAGTCCATATTTTATGGCGGTTCCTCCAATATCAATGCTAACATATTTTTTCATCAGGATACCCAATACAACCTTCTTTCATTATATTTTTTACAGGTAAGATAAGCCGACTCTTCTTACGAAATCTGTATCTTAAAAATAGCTTTCTTAATCGTTTCAGGCTGATTTACCTGTATCGCAGTCCGGTGTGCATCGTTCGGGAAACAAATGAGAAAATCTTTGTCGCGTAAGATGACGCTGCAGTTTTTATCTCCGTCCAGAGGCAGAAAATCATCTTTTTCTTCATATGCTTTTTGTTCCATATTTGCGATAAAATTCAAATCAATCTGTTCCGTACCAGACAACATGAAATGCAGATCCAGATATTGTCTGTGCGCTTCCCAAAAACGCTGCTTGGGCGTAGTAGTAGTATACTCTACAATGTTTACAAACAACCGTTTTCCATCGATTTCATGGCAGCCGTTCTCGTAGGACAGCAAATCGTGTGTATTTGCATAATCAAAGCATTCCATCACCGCTTTTTCTAAAAACGGGTATTCTTCCAAATGATTATTATTTCCAAAAATCATAGAAACCTCCCTTTAATTGTAAATCGTTGTATTTTTTGCCGGAACCGAATGGTCGCCTGTCAGTTTTCTGGAAATGATGCTGGCCGGGATTCCTACAATCAAAGATACAACGATTGAAATAATAGAATAGGACCAGATAGATACAGCGCCGGCTGGAGCAAAATATTTAATACCGACCATAACAACCGAAGCAGCGGCAAATGCCAAGGCAGCCCCGAAGGCGTTCGCAATTTTTGTAAATGCGCCTAATATAAAGGTACCTATCAGGATGCCTAATACGAGTCCCATAAATCCATTAAACCATTCATACGCAGATTTTACACCACCGTTTGCCAGTACAATCGAAACGATGATCGCAAAAATACCAACGATAAGCGATACATATTGTCCAATCTTTGTCTGTTTTTCCAAACTCAGCTCTTTTTTGCTGATTCTGGCCTGAATATCCAGTGTCCAGCTGGCAGCAACGGAGTTTAATCCGGTGGATAAGGTAGATTGAGAAGCTGCATAAATGGCAGCTAACAGCAGTCCGGTAACGCCGACAGGAAGCTCAAATGCAATGTAGGAAGCAAAGATCTGATCTTGTGCAGCTGCAGGAGGAAGCTCGTTTTGCTGATAAAAAACATATAGTCCGGTACCGATCAGATAAAATACAGTTGCGATAAAGATCGATAAAGCGCCGTTTGTCAGCATCATTTTGTTTAACTTTTTCGTATCTGTTGTAGTTGTGAAACGCTGTACAATATCCTGGCTGGATACATAAGAACCCATAGTATTAAATCCGGCTCCTACGATTAAAAGAAAAACACTGTCTTTTAAAAGGTTCGGACTGAAAATCGGCTGATCCGGTGCAAGGAATTTTCCGTCGTTACGGAAAGCATCAAACAAAGCGCCAAAGCCGCCGTCTGTATGTGCGACTAAAAACAGCAGAGCAATAGTAACACCGATTAACAGGACGGAACCCTGGATAAAATCAGTCCATAATACAGACTTAAGTCCTCCGGTATAGGAATAAATAATGGCGATTACACCCATAATAATAATCAGAAGATTTACGTTTATTCCGGTCAGATTTGCCAGTACCATACATGGCAGATACATAATGATAGACATACGTCCGATCTGGTAAATGATAAACATTACAGCACCCAGTACGCGCAGCCCGCGGCTTTCAAAACGCAGCTCCAGATAATGATAAGCTGTGTCAATGTCAAGCTTACTGTAGATTGGAAGGAAAAACCGGATGGTGAATGGGATTGCAAGAATCATTCCAAGCTGTGCAAACCACATAATCCATGTTCCGGCATAAGAGTTTCCTGCCAGAGATAAAAAGGAAATCGGACTTAATAAGGTAGCGAAGATCGATACGGATGTAACCCACCATGGGATCGTGCCATCACCTTTAAAATATTCTTTGCCTTTCATATCTTTCTTGGCAAAGAGAAGTCCTGCAAAAAGTACTGCAGCTAAGTATACTACTAAAATTATAAGATCTATTGTTGTAAAACCCTGCATACGTTATCCTCCTGTATGACAAAGGAAGCAGATGTGGTGCGAATGTTTTTTGACCGTACCACATACTTCCTCAAAACCTTGTTACATGTAACGGTTAAAGATAATTTTCTTTTGCAGTCCGGATCATAGAAGCTGCCTGTTCTACGATAGCTGCATCTTCATCGGTAAGCGATGGCAGAGGTTTTCTGACGCCGCCTAATTCCAGACCTTCGTTGATTTTAAGGATGGCTTTGATTACGCCATACATATTTCCATGTGCAGAGCACATTTTATAAATAATTTCATTTACGGCATATTGAATCTTGCGGGCTTTATCGAGCTGTCCGGCTTTTACATATTCATCCATTTTTAAAAACAGCTCCGGCATCGCGCCATAAGTACCGCCGATTGCGCCTTGTGCACCGATGACTCTGCCACTGATAAACTGTTCATCTGGTCCGTTGAATACAATATAAGAATCTCCGGCAGCCTGTAAAAACATCTGGATATCCTGTACCGGCATGGAAGAATTTTTTACACCGATAACTCTTGGATTTTCGCGCATTTTTGCGAAAAGGCTCATCGTCAGTGCAACTCCGGCAAGCTGCGGGATATTGTAAATGACAAAATCGGTATCCGGTGCGGCTGAGCTGATATCATTCCAATAGTCTGCGATTGCGTGTTCCGGCAGGTGAAAATAAATAGGAGGGATTGCTGCAATTGCGTCTACACCAAGGCTTTGTGCATGTTTTGCCAGTTCCATGCTGTCTGCCGTATTGTTGCAGGCTACATGAGCAATAACGGTCAGCTTTCCGTCTGCTGCTTCCATTACATTTTCCAGTATCCGTTTTTTATCTTCGACGCTTTGATAAATACATTCCCCAGAGGAACCATTCACGTATACCCCTTTTACACCTTTTTCTACAAAATATTTTGTCAGTGCCCGTACCCCTTGCGGACTAATATGGTCTTCGTTGTCATAGCATGCATAAAATGCAGGAATAATACCTTTGTACTTTTCTAAATCTCTCATGTCTCTTCTCCTTTTTACATACGTTTGTTATGGTTCCAATGCTTTAGTAAATGCGCGTGTAATCAGCTGCGGCCTGGTAATAATGGAGCCGACGACGACGCAAAATGCCCCCAGTTCAATGACCCGTTTTGCTTTTTCCGGAGTGTCGATATTTCCTTCAGCGATTACGGGATGTTTCGATTTGCTTATGATCTGGCGTAAGATCATAAAATCGTCTGCTTCGATGCGAAGCCCTTTGCTCTGCGGCGTATAGCCTACCATGGTCGTCCCGATAAAATCAAAACCGAGACTGTCTGCGTATAGCGCTTCTTCTACGGTAGAACAGTCAGCCATCCATAGCTG
The DNA here is from genome assembly GCA_910584345.1 of uncultured Eubacterium sp. Taxonomy (GTDB): domain Bacteria; phylum Bacillota; class Clostridia; order Lachnospirales; family Lachnospiraceae; genus Eubacterium_J. Next base: position 43,296 of record CAJTZX010000018.1, read on the forward strand.
GTTTGGATATTTTTCTTTCATACTGCTGAAAAAATCTGCCAGACTTAATCCGCCCGGACGCAGACGTGCGGTAGCATCGACTGCGATGATTTCCGGTTGTACTTCCATCAGTTCGTTTACTTCCTTTTCGGTGGGAGTGATGTAGATGCTGCTGTCTTCATAATCCCGCTTTACGATGCCGATGATCGGAAGATCAACCTGTGACTGGATTTCACGGATATCTTCTTTTGTGTTGGCGCGAATGCCAAAGGCTCCGCCTTCTTTTGCGGCCAGTGCCATGCGGCCCATGATGAAAGAAGAATGCAGCGGTTCGTCAGGTAAAGCCTGACAGGACACGATCAGCTTTCCTTTCATCTGTGTTACTTTTTCGTTCATTGCAATCACCTCCTTGGTTTATGTACAGTATAGCGGTTGTGAAAGGAAATTCAAGCGGTTTGGAAGGTTCTGAAAGTACTTGTGATTGTTTTTTCATCTGCTGAATACTTTGTTAAAATTCGGGACTGGGTTTTGGCACAATTGCACAAAACTTTTGGAGGTTCTTTCGAAGAAATTTATTGAAATTCCTTTTAAAATATGTATACTAATAGTAGGAGACTGTACAAATTTATAAAACTTATTTTATTTTCTGTATTTGTTTTCAAAATATGTCCGAAAATACTTTCTTTCTTGAATTTGTTTTTATTATAAATTTTTAGCATACTTATAATAAGAAACTTCAGTGAAAGAAATCTGTTGGGGGAGAATTTCATCGAGGAACATTAGCTTCCATTAAGAAAACTTTAATGAAGAAAAGGAGAACAAAATGAACATTTACAAAACAAAAAATTATGAAGAAATGAGCCGCAGAGCGGCAGCAATACTTTCTGCACAGGTAATTTTAAAACCGAATTGCGTACTTGGACTTGCTACTGGCTCTTCACCGGTTGGGCTGTATGAGTGCCTTGTAAAACAATATCAGAATGGGGAGCTGGATTTTTCGAAAGTGACTTCTGTAAATTTGGACGAGTACAAAGGACTTGCTCCAGACCATCCGCAGAGCTATCGTAAATTTATGGACAGCCATTTATTCGATCACATTAATATAGATAAAACACATACGTTTGTCCCGAATGGATTGGAGGAAGACAGCGATAAAGCGTGCAGAGACTATGACCGGTTCATTGAGCAGACAGGCGGCGTGGATCTGCAGCTGCTTGGCCTTGGCAATAATGGACATATTGGCTTTAATGAACCTGGTGAAACATTCCAGTGCGGGACCCATTGCATAGAACTTACACAAAGTACGATAGAAGCAAATAAGCGATTTTTTGCCAGCGAAGCAGAAGTGCCGCGCTATGCATATACGATGGGAATACGCGGCATTATGTGTGCAAAGAAAATTCTGCTGATCGTAAGCGGCAAGGCAAAGGCAGAAGCTTTAAAAGCTGCACTGTATGGTCCTGTCACACCAAAAGTACCTGCATCGGTGTTGCAGCTGCACCCGGATGTAGCAGTTGTGGCGGATGAAGAAGCAATGCAGCTGATTTCATAGACATTTTTACAAAACCTGACATCATTTGCAAAAGATACCGAAAAAAATGCGGTATATTCCAAAACACTTCCAAAAACAATTCGGTTTTGCTAAGATAAGTGCATGTGGCAGCCGCTTTGTTACAGTTCCTTCCGGTTTTGCTCAGCCCGCTTTGTACCGGAAGGAGGCTGTAACACCGTTTGTAATATGCGGCTGTTAAATAAGCACCTTATGTGAGCATCTGAATTTCACACGCGTCGTTGCAATTACTCAATGCAGCCACTACTTACTACCACGTTCTAGCCCCCATCTTACCCTGTGCAAATTTATCTGTTGTTCCTAAGGCGCTTATTTAACAGCCGTAAAACGGGCCTGAAGCGTGGATAGGGCAGGTTTGACTGCCACTGCTTATTCAATTATGTTTTCCTGAATGAAAAGTGCAAAGCCTGTTGAATCGTCAGTCTGCTTTACACTTTTTATTTTGAGGTTATGTGCTTGTTATTCCTTTATTCGATCAAGTTCTGTAAGGTTTATACCGGATGCGGTTAAAATAACTTTTAATGTAATGTAGCGTTCTTTCATTGCTTTATATACATTTGATTCTTTATCATCTACTAAAGTCATAAACCGCTGCAATCTGTCAAATTCTTCTACATTCTTTTGCATTTGTTCTTTTTCTGTCATGTCCATTACCTCCATAATCTCCACTGATTTGTAATTGATGCGGTTGTTTCCTGACATTGTCATTATAACGTATGTGGGCAGCAGTGTAAAGGGTATAGCATCATAGAAAAACTGTCAAATCTCTTTTCATGAAAAGTGATACGCCATTCAATATCGTGCTGAACAGGTTCAAAATGTAGCGAAGAACACGCAGAACAAAGTTTCCCATGCTGATTTCCACCAAACACAAGTGCAGTCGGGCCGTCTGCTCCGCCTATCATGCCAATACAGGCAACATCGTTGACTGCGGAAGGTGAAAATAAATCCTTTGAAGGCGAAATTTCAAGGGGTTTATCTCCTTCATCGCAATCACTGATCAGGGGCAACGAATTTTGCATTGGCGTTCATATCTGGATCAGAAATGTCTTCGGTGTATTTGATTTTGCTATAATCAAAGCTTTCCTGCAAGCTGTGAAGATACTGCCACGGATTTTCTATTGGTGATAGGTTTAGCTTTCTCCTAATTTCTGAGATGAGCGTTTTCACTTCGTCTGTAGGTGTATGTTCTGTCAAAAATGCGCGGAGCTGATTTTCTTTCCATTGCCATGCCTGCTCCAAAGCTGCTGCATTTCCGCAGACAAGTAGCAGCCGCAGGAGAGCTTCAAAATTTTCTGCAATGGGATGCACATAATTCGGCGCACTGTTCATTGGACTGACCGCAAAGATCATGTTACCAAAGCCGTGGACGCGGCAGTAGTGTATGCCGTCTACTCCCGCCCATCCAATGATGGAGGCGCCTTTCGGTGTGCAAAAGTATGAGGTATTGTCTTCTCTCGTTTCAATTCCGAGTGGTGCAAGGCTGACGCCGAGTCGTAAAAATTTCTGATAAAATTTATCCATAGGAATTCCTCAGTACAATATTTCTTGAACAGTCTTTTTCTGTATATTGCAATTTATAACAATTGTATCCCATGCTTTGCACACATTTGTGCCATATCTGGTTTCCAAATGGAGCACTGTACTTCTCCAATATGTGCTTTCCGCAGGAAGAACATACAGATTCGTGACTGTCCAATGCCTCCGCCGATCGTATACGGCAGTTGTTTGTTTAAAATCGCTTTTTGAAATGGCAGTTCTCCACGCTGCGGACAGCCGGCTTTTTTTAGCTGATCGGATAAAGCTTTTTCATCTACGCGGATTCCCATAGAAGACAGTTCCAATGCGATATCAAGCACAGGATAATAAACTAAGATATCGGCATTCAACGACCAGTCGTCATAATCCGGTGCACGTCCGTCATGTTTTTCGCCGGAAGCCAGTTTATCCCCAATCTGCATCAGGCAGACAGCGCCTTTTTCTTTTGTAATATGGTATTCACGTTCTTTTGGCGTCTGATTTGGATACAGATCTTCTAACTGCTGGGTAGTAAGAAAATAAATATCATGTGGCAGTATTTCATGAATATAATCGTACTGTACGGCCATATATTTTTCTGTTTTCCGCAGTACCTTATAAACCATCTTTACTGTTTCCTGTAAATATTCCATCGTGCGGTCTTCTTTTGTAATGACCTTTTCCCAATCCCATTGGTCTACAAAGATCGAGTGGATATTGTCAGTTTCTTCGTCGCGGCGAATGGCATTCATGTCAGTATACAGTCCTTCGCCAGCCGAAAATCCGTATTTGTGCAGTGCAAACCGTTTCCATTTGGCCAGAGAATGTACGACTTCTGCGTTTTGGCCATTCATTTCTTTGATATCAAAGGCAACTGGACGTTCTACGCCGTTTAAGTTGTCGTTAAGTCCGGATTCCGGTGTGACAAACAGTGGTGCAGATACACGGGACAGATTCAGTGTCAGTGAAAGCAGGTTTTGGAAAAAGTCTTTCACCGTTTTAATTGCGATCTGTGTATCATGCAAATTTAATTCTGATTGGTATTGCTCTGGTATTAATAAGTGTTCCATAAGTAGATGCCTCATTCTTTCCTTAAAATTTTAATATGATATAAACTGGTATTAAGGAACTGTTCAAAAATAACTTTTCATATTGCTTGTTTTTTTCTCTGATAGCGGCGGTCAAAAATTCTGCGCACTATTTAAAAGTTATTTCTGAACAGTTCCGAACTTGCCATATCGTTATATGATTTGAGAAATAAAGGGAACAGCTCTATGGGTGATCTGAACTGTTACAAATAAAGTCATGGATATAGGGATACAGCTTGTCGCTATGGATAATGTAACTCCCATGATCTTCTCCGGGAATGATGATAAGCTGCGAATATGGAAGCTTTTCAGCGATCAGTTTCGTATGCGCAGATTTAATAATATCATGTTCTCCGGCAAGTACCAGCACTGGTATATGAATCTTTGCGAGCACTACCGGCCTGATATTCGGTTCTTCCAGCATCATGCGGTCTAGCGGACTGCCGCTTTTTTTATAGTGTTGTTTTATTTTATGCAGGAATGTCCGCTTCATGCCACGCGGGTTTAAATTTGCGCCGCTTATGATCATCCGGCTGATCAGACCTGGATAACGCAGAGCAAGCAGCAGACCGATGATACCGCCGTCACTGAATCCGAACAAAATGGGAGACTTGATTTCTAAAGCGGCTATCAGCTGTGCGATGTCTTCGGTCATACCGAGATAACTGTATTCCTCTGTAGGATTACTGGCACCATGTCCTCGGCTGTCAATGGCATAGATGGTATATGCTTTTGAAAGGAGGGGGATCAGGGCATCAAAAATCGTGTGATCTTCACCGTTTCCATGCAGCAAAAGCAAAGGCGGGCCTTCGCCTGTCTTTTCATAGAATAAGATTTGGCGATTAATATGAATATACATTGAAAGATCCTTTCCGAATTATCATTTATAATAATATTCAATAAAAACGACTGTTCATAACTGTAATTTACTTTATCATAATGTACTGTATATTTCAATCCGCAAAAGTGAAATAATGGGTGAAAATGTTTATAAAATATCACTTGAGCAAGTACTATATTCTATGTTATCATAAACCAAACAGCATAAGACAAACCGAAAAAGATGATAGGAGTGAAACAATTCTATGGAGAGGAATATCATTTTAATTGCAGACGATCAGGAAATTAATCGTGAAATATTAAAGGTTATTTTTGAGGAGCAGTACGAGATTTTAGAGGCAGCAGACGGCGTCCAGGCGATAGATTTGATTGCAGCGCGTCATGATGAGATCGTTCTTGTTTTTCTGGATCTTTTAATGCCGGAAAAGTCGGGCCTGGATGTATTGGCCTATATGACGGATCAAGGATATATGGACGTGATTCCGGTCATTATGATTACAGGGGAAGCGACAGCGGATACAGATGAAAAAGCTTATGAGTACGGCGTTTCTGATATTATTTACAAACCGTTTGCACCAAAAGTGGTGATGCGGCGTACGATGAACTTGATAGAATTATTTGCGCATAGAATTAATATTGAGCGCAAGTTGGAAAAACGTACGAAGCAGTTAATGGAGAGCAAGCAAAAGTTAGAAAAGAGCAATGAGTTTTTGGTAAATGCACTAAGTTCCGTTGTCGAATTTCGGAGCCTGGAATCTGGAGAACATATTCAAAGGGTGAAATATCTGACCAAAATTATGTTAAAGTATGTCAGAAAGTATTACCCGAAGTATCAGCTTACCAAGGAGCAGGTGAGTTTGATTGTAAACGCCTCCGCATTGCATGATCTAGGAAAGGTCGCTATTCCTGACAGTATTTTGCTAAAACCGGGCAGACTGACCGAGGAAGAGTTCGAAGAGATGAAAAAACATACGATTTATGGATGCGAGCTGTTAGAGCAGTTCAAACAGGAAGAAACGGAGTTTTATCAATACTGTTATGATATCTGCCGCTATCATCATGAGCGTTTTGACGGAAGAGGCTATCCGGATCATTTATCTGGAGATGATATTCCGATCTGGGCGCAGGTAGTATCGGTTGTAGATGTGTTTGACGCGCTTGTCAGTAAGCGTGTTTATAAGGAACCTTATGCAGAAGACGAGGCGATTCGTATGATTTTTGATGGCGAATGCGGGGTGTTTTCACCGGTTATTCTGGATTGCTTTAGACTGGCAAAATATGAACTGGTGGAGGCTGCAGAGGAAAAGCTTTCTTTTGCAGACGGTGAAATGGAAGTAATGGAAAAATAAGAAAATAAAGCAGAAAGATATTTTTGCTTAAGAAAAAATGGAAAACAGATTTTTGAGGTACAATTTTATTTTTTTGCTTGCATTAAAAAAATGGTTGTGATAAGATAAGTTTCATCAAATTGAAGATATGTAAATGCAAAGAAGGAGACTCTTATTTTCAGAGGCCGACAGGAATACGGCGTCACCGACTGAGAGCGCTGTTTGGAAGAGGAAACAAAGGGAACACTCCGGAGCAGATCAGCTGAAACAAAGTAGGTTGGTACGTTGTGCGCGTTAAGTACAAAGAGTGGAGTTATGCAGATAACTCAAGGCGGGTGGTACCGCGGATTAGGTTATGCCTTTTTCGCCCCGGAATACAAAATCAGTATTCCGGGGCTTTTTGTATACAGCTCCGGAATCATAAAAAGGAGTGTATGAATATGAGTAACATTTACAGAGACGTAACAATGCAGCAAGTAAGTGAAGCAGATATTGGAAGGCAGCTGCGGGTTGCCGGATGGGTAGAAAACATTCGCGACCATGGTGGTGTGTCGTTTATTGATCTAAGGGATATGTATGCGGTAATGCAGATTGTGATTCGTGATGGCAGTCTGCTGCAGGGAATTCGCAAAGAACAGGCGGTTTCTGTCCAGGGGGTTATCGAAAAAAGAGATGAGGAGACTTATAACCCGAAGATTCCTACTGGAACGATCGAGCTGGAAGCCAGAGAAATTCAAATATTGGGAGATGTTTATGAGAACCTTCCGTTTGAGATTCAGACGAGCCGGGAAGTGCGTGAAGATGTCCGGTTAAAATACCGGTATTTAGATTTGCGGAACCAGAAGGTGAAAGACAACATTATTTTTCGCTCACAGGTGATTGCTTTTTTGCGGCAGAAGATGACGCAGATGGGATTTTTGGAAATTCAGACGCCGATCTTATGTGCATCTTCACCAGAGGGCGCCAGAGATTATATTGTGCCGTCCAGAAAATTTAAGGGGAAATTTTATGCGCTTCCGCAGGCGCCGCAGCAGTATAAGCAGCTTTTGATGGTGTCAGGATTTGATAAATATTTTCAGATCGCACCGTGCTTCCGGGATGAGGACGCGAGGGCAGACCGTTCGCCGGGTGAGTTTTATCAGTTGGATTTTGAGATGAGCTTTGCGACGCAGGAAGAAGTATTTGCTGTCGGTGAAGAAGTATTGACCGCGGCGTTTGAGAAATTTGCACCGCAGGGCAGCCAGATTACAAAAGCGCCATATCCGGTTTTTAGCTATGCGCAGGCAATGCTGGAATTTGGTACAGATAAGCCGGATTTGCGCAATCCGCTGCGCATTATTGATGTTACCGACTTTTTCCAAAAGTGTTCGTTTCAGCCATTTTTAAAAAAGACTGTACGCGCAATCCGTGTACACGCAGAAATGTCCAAAGGGTTTCATGAAAAACTGCTGCATTTTGCGACCAGTATCGGGATGGGCGGCCTTGGATATTTGGAGGTACTGGAGGACGGCACTTTTAAGGGGCCGATTGACAAGTTTATTCCAGAAGAATATAAGGAAGAGTTTCGCAATCTGGCAGCGCTGGAAACAGGTGATACGATTTTCTTTATGGCGGATACAAAGGCTCGTGCGGCTTATTATGCAGGCATGATACGCACACAGCTTGGGGAAAGGCTGGATTTAATTGAAAAAAATGCGTTTCGGTTTTGTTATGTCAATGATTTTCCAATGTATGAAAAAGATCCGGAGACAAAAAAGCCGGCGTTTACCCATAATCCGTTTTCTATGCCGCAAGGCGGCTTAGAAGCGCTTCATACGATGGATCCATATGAAATACTGGCATATCAGTATGATATTGTATGCAACGGGGTGGAACTGTCTTCTGGGGCAGTACGAAATCATGATCTGCAGACGATGGTTCGTGCATTTGAAATCGCGGGATATGACGAGGAGACATTAAAAGCAAAGTTTGGCGCTTTATATCAGGCGTTCCAGTTTGGCGCACCGCCTCATGCGGGAATGGCGCCGGGTGTTGACCGGATGCTGATGTTGCTGCGTGGGGAGGAGAATATCCGGGAAGTTATTGCTTATCCGATGAACGGAAATGCGCAGGATTTAATGTGCGGTGCTCCAAATACGATATCGGAACAGCAGTTGCGAGAAGCGCATATAAAAGTGCGGGATTAGAGTATATTCAGACTTTGAAAGGGATCGATGATGGCAAATAAGATTACAGATGAAACATTAGATTATGTAGGAATTTTAGCAAAATTAGAGTTATCGCAGGAAGAAAAAGAAGCAGCCAGAACAGATATGGAGCGTATGCTTGATTATATCGATCAGCTAAATGAGCTGGATACGGAACACGTTGAGCCGATGTCGCATATTTTTCCGACAGTCAACGTGTTTCGGGAAGATGCTGTGACAAATGGGGACGGTCATGAAGATACCTTGTGCAATGCACCGGACAGAAGAGGGCGCAGCTTTGCAGTACCTAAAACATTTGTATAATAAGATCACATAGGAGGTTTTTATGAGTCTGACAAGTTTAACTGCACTTGAGCTGGGCAAAAAGATCCGTTCCAAAGAAATATCTGTGGAAGAAGCTGTAAAAGATGCGCTGGCCCAGATACAGAAAAAAGAACCGGATATTCACAGCTTTGTAACGATAGATGAAGAAGGCGCGCTTTGTCAGGCGCGGGAAATACAGAAAAAAATAAATGACGGCAGCTGTACGTCACCTCTTGCAGGAGTACCGATGGCGGTAAAAGATAACATGTGTACGAAAGGGCTATTGACGACCTGCAGTTCTAAAATGCTGTCAGAGTTTGTTCCATCTTATACAGCGGAGGCCGTACTAAGGCTGAAACAGGCAGGCGCAGTCCTGCTTGGCAAGACAAATATGGATGAATTTGCAATGGGATCTACGACAGAAACTTCCTTTTATGGGCCTACAAAAAACCCATGGAATGAAAATCATGTGCCGGGCGGTTCTTCCGGGGGATCCTGTGCAGCAGTCGCCGCGGAACAGTGTGCGTATGCTTTAGGCTCTGATACCGGCGGTTCTATCCGTCAGCCGAGCGCTTTTTGCGGAGTAACTGGCATCAAACCAACATATGGTACGGTTTCCCGTTATGGACTGGTCGCGTATGGCTCTTCCTTAGATCAGATCGGACCGATTGCAAAGGATGTATCTGATTGTGCGGCAATATTGGAAGTGATTGCGGCACATGATCCGAAAGATTCTACGTCCGTATCTGTTTCGGACGCAGGGCAGGAAGGTACGGATTATACATCAGCATTAACGGATGATGTGAAAGGGATGAAGATCGGCATTCCAAGAGATTATTTTGGCAAAGGAATCGATGCACAGGTAAAGGAGGCTGTTCTAAAAGCAGCGGATGTATTCAGGGAAAAAGGCGCGGTCGTGGAAGAGTTTGACTTAAGTCTTGTAGAGTATGCGGTTCCGGCTTATTATGTCATTGCGTGTGCAGAGGCGAGCTCAAATCTGGAGCGGTTTGACGGGGTAAAATACGGCTGGCGTACAAAACAGTACGAAGGGCTGCATGAAATGTATAAAAGATCCCGTTCTGAAGCATTTGGTACAGAAGTGAAACGACGGATTATGCTCGGCTCTTTTGTACTAAGCTCTGGCTATTATGACGCATACTATATCAAAGCGCTGCGTACGAAGGCGCTGATTCGCCAGGCATTTGACAAAGCATTCGCCTCTTTCGATGTGATACTTGGCCCGGCAGCGCCTTCGACAGCGCCGCAGCTTGGAACGAGCTTAAAAGACCCGATGCAGATGTATCTAGGAGATATTTATACGGTATCGGTGAATCTGGCAGGACTTCCGGGAATTTCAGTTCCGGTTGGAATCGATTCTTATGGACTGCCGATAGGGATGCAGTTAATTGGAAATTGTTTTCAGGAGAAAAAAATTATCCGTGCAGCATATGCATATGAACAGACAAGACCATATGTACCATGCCCGTATGCAAGGGAGAAAGGAGCGGCACAATGAAAGAATATGAAACGGTTATCGGGCTGGAAGTCCATGTGGAATTAGCGACAAAGACAAAAATATTCTGCGGCTGTTCCACTGCGTTTGGCGCACAGCCCAATGCCCATACGTGTCCGGTTTGTACCGGTATGCCGGGGTCTTTGCCGGTATTAAACAAGCAGGTTGTAGAATATGCGGCAGCAGTTGGCATTGCAACAGAATGTGAGATTACGTCTTATAGTAAATTTGACCGGAAAAATTATTTTTATCCGGACAATCCGCAAAATTATCAGATTTCTCAGCTTTATGAGCCAATTTGTCGAAATGGAAGAGTAGAGATTGAGACAGATGCAGGCGCCAAATTCGTGGGTATTCATGAGATTCATATGGAAGAAGATGCAGGCAAGCTAATTCATGATGAATGGGAAGATATTTCGTATGTTGACTATAACCGTTCCGGCGTGCCGTTAATTGAAATCGTATCGGAACCGGATATGCGCTCCGCGCAGGAGGTCATTGCTTATCTGGAAAAACTGCGTATGATGATCCAATATTTAGGGGCATCGGACTGCAAACTGCAAGAAGGTTCCATGCGTGCAGATGTCAATCTGTCTGTTCGCCCAGTCGGTGAAAAGCAGTTTGGCACACGTACGGAAATGAAAAATCTGAATTCTTTCAAGGCAATTACGAGAGCGATTGAGAATGAGAGAAACCGCCAGATTGATTTGCTGGAAGCGGGAGAGGCAGTCGTTCAGGAGACGAGACGGTGGGACGATGCAAAGGAGTATTCCTATGCGATGCGCTCAAAAGAGGATGCACAGGATTATCGTTATTTTCCAGAACCGGATCTTGTACCGATTGTCATTAGTGACCAATGGCTGGATGAAATCCGTGCCAGACAGCCGGAGCTTCGTGACGAAAGACGGCAGCGCTATAAACAGCAGTATGGACTGCCTGATTATGATGCAGATATTATTACAAGTTCTAAAAAGATGGCAGATATTTTTGAGGAGGCGTCTGAAATTTGCCAAAAGCCGAAAAAAGTATCAAACTGGCTTATGGGTGAGACGATGCGTCTGTTAAAAGAAAGCGGGCAGGACCCGGATGAGCTGACGCTGGATGCGGCAAAGCTGGCAAAGGTGGTAGAACTGGCTGATTCCGGTGCTTTGACGAATACGGCAGCAAAGGAAGTATTTGAGGAAGTGTTTAAAAATAACGCAGATCCGCAAGCTTATATGGAAGAAAAAGGATTAAAAACAGTCAGTGACGAAGGAGCGCTGAAAAGCACGATTGAGCAGGTAATCAAAGACAATCCGCAGTCTGTAGAGGACTATCGAAGTGGCAAGCAAAAAGCGATTGGTTTTTTGGTCGGCCAGACGATGAAAGTGATGCAGGGAAAGGCGAATCCGGGACTGGTGAATCGGATTTTAAAAGAGCTGTTGTCATAAATTCTGCATTGACACACACTGCAAATTCTCCTATACTGAAAGAAAAGAACAAACGGTTCGTATAAAATTCACAAAAAAGGAGAAAAAGCATGAAAAAATATGGATTTGGCGTAGATATCGGTGGTACGACAATTAAAATGAGCCTGTTCGAGATGACAGGACATATGGTTGATAAATGGGAGATTCCTACAAATACAGAAAATCATGGGAGTTCTATTTTAAACGATGTTGCAGCAGTGATTGAAGGCAGGCTGGTACAGGACGGCATTTCGAAAGATGATGTAGAAGGCATTGGCATCGGTGTACCTGGGCCAGTCGTTCAGGATTCGGTTGTTACCGGATGTGTGAATCTTGGCTGGGGACGTGTCAATGTGGCAAAAGAGCTGGGAGATAAGACCGGGCTGAAAGTCAGAGTTGGCAATGACGCAAATGTAGCTGCACTTGGCGAAATGTGGCAGGGCGGCGGCAAAGGATATCAAAACGTAATTATGATTACGCTTGGAACAGGCGTTGGAGGCGGTATTATTATTGACGGGCATGTCATTAACGGTTCCAATGGCGCTGGTGGTGAGATCGGGCATGTGTTTGTGGACGAGACAGAAGAGGAGGTATGCGGCTGTGGAAAGCGCGGCTGCCTGGAGCAGTATGCTTCGGCAACAGGGATTGTGCGTCTGGCAAACCGTGCGCTGGCGGCCGATCAGAGAGAGAGCTCTATGCGAAGTGTACAAAAAATCTCTGCAAAGACCGTGCTTGATGCAGCAAAAGCAGGAGATGAGCTGGCGCTGGAAGTAGTAGAAAAGATGGGGCGGATACTTGGTACCGCACTGGCGAATGCAGCTTGTATTGTAGATCCGGAAGTCTTTGTAATTGGCGGCGGAGTATCCAAGGCGGGTACGATTATTACGGAAGTTATCCGCAAATATTACATAGAGCGGGCATTTAACTCCTGTAGAAACGCAGATTTTGCATTGGCTGAGCTGGGGAATGACGCAGGTGTTTATGGCTGTGTCTATTTATTGTTAAGCAGCAACTAAAATGGCAAAGCTATGAATATGATTTTGGAAACTGTCAGGTTCGGAGGCAATTTATGAAGCTGATGATTCAAATTCCCTGTTATAATGAAGCGCAGACATTGAAAACGGCGCTCAATGCCTTGCCAAAACAGATTGATGGGATTGATATCATTGAATATCTTATCATTAATGATGGAAGTGCAGATGATACGGTAAATATTGCATGGAGCTGGGGCGTAAATTATGTGGTAAATTTTCGTTCTAATCGCGGCCTTGCCAAAGGCTTTATGGCCGGATTGGATGCGTGTTTGCGCAATGGAGCGGATATTATTGTAAATACGGATGCAGATAATCAATATGAAGGTGCGGATATCGAAAAGCTTGTCCGGCCAATTCTGGAAGGGAAATCTGATATTGTGATCGGTGCACGTCCGATTGATGAGATTTCTGATTTTTCTCCGTTGAAAAAAAAGCTACAGCATTTTGGAAGCTATATTGTGCGCAAGGCAAGCAGAACAGATATCCCGGATGCACCAAGTGGATTTCGAGCCTACAGCAGAGAAGCGGCAATGCGTCTGAATGTGACAAATGAATACACTTATACACTGGAAACAATTGTACAGGCAGGCAGGACGAAAATGGCGATGGATTCGGTGCCGATACGTACGAATCAGGAGATTCGCCCGTCCAGATTAATGAAAAGCATGACAGGCTATATTAAAAAGTCGATCTTTACGATCGGGCATGTATTTATGATGTATAAGCCGCTGCAGTTTTTTGTGACGATTGGAAGTGTGATATTCCTGTGCGGAGTGGTAGTTGGGGTGCGTTTTTTAAACTTTTACTTTCATGGAGTCGGAAACGGACATATCCAGTCGTTGATTTTGGCAGCAGTATTGTTGCTGCTTGGATTTCAGACGATGATTACAGGACTTTTGGCAGATGTCATTGCTTCAAACCGCAAGATCCTAGAAGATGTGCAGTATCATGTGCGCAGGATGGATTATGACGGTGTAAAGCTGGAAAGGGAAAAACAAGGGAAAAGCGAAGCAGATAAAAAAGAATAAAAGAAAGAAATGGGCGTGTATTTTGAAAGATCGTATGGGAAAACAAACAGCGGCAGCAGGAATAAAAAAATATATCAAATTTGCCGGAAATGCAGTTTGCGGATTATCTGTTTTGTTTCTCATGATAGCGCTGATGCGGACAGAGTTTGATTTTTCGCAGGTGACGAATTGGCGGTTGTTTTTGTTTGTTTTCGCTGTGGGAACTGTTTTCAAGACAGTGACAGTGTTTATATCTGCAAGCGCATGGTGTTTTTGGCTGGAATTTTTTGTAAAAAGACGCTGTGACCGTAAGATGGCGCTGCGTGTATATGTAAAAGCGAATATTGGAAAATATTTGCCTGGAAATGTGATGCATTATGTGGAGCGAAATCTGTTTGCAGAGAAACTAGAGCTGTCGCAAAAGCAGATTGCTGCTGCAAGTGTCTGTGAAATTGTGTCGCTTGTATTAACCGCCCTTTTTATGGGAACGTTTCTGGCTTTTTCCGGGATGAGGGAAGTTCTTTTGACCGTAGGAGAGAAGGTTCCGGTTTTGCACCGGTTCGGACATACTTTGGAGGAGATTGTTTCCGGAAGTGTTTTCACGGGATGGAAAGTATGGTTGTTTTTTACGGCAGTCATTTTGGCTGCTTTGTTGTCAGTATTTTTTAGCCGATACAAAAATGGCAGTGCGAAAAAGCAGCGGATCGTGAAAAAAAAGTTTTGTGCAGCAGATCTTTTTGCATGTATCCTTCAGTTTCTGAGAAGTTTTTTTCTTTATGCGGCAGTGCTTTTGATACTCGGTCTGACGCTTGTCCTGCTGTACTGGTATTTGGGTGGCAGGCCGTCCGTACAGCAGGCGCTTGAGATGGCGGCGGCTTATATCATTGCCTGGGTGCTTGGTTTTATTATTCCAGGAGCGCCGGGCGGGATTGGAGTACGTGAGATGGCGCTGACACTGCTGCTGACACCCGTTACAGGGAAAGACAGTATTGTCGTGTTAAGCGTACTGCACCGTCTTATTACGGTAGCCGGAGATTTTGCGGCATATTTGACAACTATCAGCAAAAGATGAGGAGTTATCTAGTAATAAAAAGTGTTAAGGAATTGGAATCATGAAAAATGATGTTACTATTGCAATTACAGCGGCAAGCTACAGTGGAAATAAAGGAGCAGCAGCGATGCTGCAAAGTTCCATCAGCCAGTTAAAAGAACGATATGGCAGCCGCCTTCATGTATACCTGATGAGTGTTTATCCGCAGCAAGATCGTATGCAATGCCCTCATACATTTGTAACAATTGTTCCCACACAGCCGCAAAGGCTGTTGTTTCTGGCGTTTCCATGTGCTGTTTTGTATAAAATCTTAGGATGGTGTCCACCAGTTCGTACGTTTTTGCTAAAAAATGAAATTTTAAAAACATATAAAAATACAGATTTAGTCATTGATGAAGCAGGCATTGCTTTCTCAGACAGTCGGGGATGGATTTTAAATACGTATGCGTTTGTCTGTGCAGCAGTTCCAATGTTAATGGGTGTACCGGTGGTGAAATATTCCCAGGCGCTTGGACCGTTTCACAATGGCTATAATCGTTTTCTGGCAAAATGGATTCTTCCAAAGATGCAGCTGATTGCCGCCCGCGGACGGTTTACGTATGAGCATTTGAGGGCGATTGGAATTCACAGGCAGGTCAGGCTGTATGCAGACGGTGCATTTACGATGCCAGCGAAAAAAGCGTCAAAACCGTTTGTGCAAAAAGGATGTGGATTGGCCAAATCCGGTCATATAGCGGCGCTGTCTATTAGTTCAGTGGTAGAACGTAAGTGTAAAAAAGCAGGGATCAGTTATTGTAACATTATGGCCGAGTTTATCGCATATTTAACCAGCCAGGGATATCAGGTCTATATGTTTGCCAATGCAGCGCGGATGCATTCAAAAAAGCCACGCAATAATGATTTGATGACAGGAGATGCGGTTGCACAGGCATATCAAAAGCTTGGAATTGGAAATGACGGTGCATTTATTTGGGAGCACAAAGAGCTGGATGCGGAAGAAATCCGTGAAAGAATTGGTCAGTGCGAATTTTTGATTGCATCTAGATTTCATGCGATGGTATTTGCGCTGGCCGAACAAGTGCCTGTGATGTTGATCGGATGGAGCCATAAGTATCAGGAAGTGATGGAACAGTTTGGGCTTGGGGAATATGCGACAGATTATTCCTCTCTTAGTTTTCAGAATTTAAAACAAAGTTTTGAAATGTTTATGCAGCATCAGGACGAAATACGGTATAAAATTAAGCGGCATCTGCCTTCTGTACAAAAAAGTTCCAGAAAAAATATTCGGCATATTGTTAAAATTTTGGATCAAATACTTACAGAGCAGGAAAGTACACGATATATGAATCATGTCATTGATCTGGAGCATCCGGATGATTATATTGGCAGCCATTTGCTGTGTCGGATGGGTTATGCTTCTGATGTCCGAATACGTAAAAATGCAGCATCCGGCGGCATGGTGACGGCACTTTTATGCAGCCTTTTAAAAAATCAGGAAATTGACGGTGCATGGGTAGTGCGGACAGCTTTTACGGAACGTGGGGAATTAACCTATGAAACAGGCATCGCTACATCGGTACAGGAGATTTGTGAGGCATCATCCAGTGTTTATATGAAAATTCCAATGCTGGCACATTTGGATCAGCTGCGTGCTTTTGACGGCAGGCTGGCGGTTGTGCTTACTCCATGTATGATGCGTGCATTTTGTCATATACTAAAAAAGGATCGCAGGCTGCGGGAGAAGATCGTTTTAAAAATCGGTCTTTTTTGCAGCGGCGCACTGGATATCAAAGCGACGGAATATGCGCTTGATAAATGCCGCATTGCACGTCAAGGGGCAAAACGGCTGTATTATCGCAGAGGGCATTGGCGAGGTATTTCCAGTGTTATCTATGCAGATGGCAGTGAACAGCAATTTTCTTATACGAAATCTGTTTGTGCATATAAAAATGCATATTTTTTTACTGGCCGCAGCTGTCTGCAGTGTAAAGATCAATTTGCACAGTGTGCAGATATCAGTTTTGGAGATGTATGGCTTGCACAAATGAAAAAGAAGAAGGTAAAATATACCGGATGCATTGTACGTACAAAAGAAGCGCTTCACATGTTACAGCGTGCTCAAAAGCAGGGAGATTTGTATACATGTGCAATGACGGCAGAACAGGCATTGCGCAGCCAGATGCGCGCATTAACGTTTAAGTACAGACAAAGGCGCTGGAACCACAGGCTGGCAGGTTTTTTGGCAGTTAAAAATCAGGAATTTTCCTATAAGCATCCGAAATTATTAAAAAAGATTCCGTTATCTGCAGTATATTACTATATGTGTGCAATACGGCTGCTGCTGAGCTGGTAAAAAAGTACAGCGATCTACTTGAGTCATCCGCATCTGTTCCAAAGGAGATTTTTATGAATGATAAAATATATGAATATGACACAAAGATTTGCGCTGCAGAAAGCAAGGGCGGCGCTTATGTGGCGTTTCCTTATAATGTGCGGGAAGAGTTTCATGCAGGACGTGCAAAAGTGCATGTGGAATTTGACGGGGAGCCATACGATGGAAGTGTCGTAAATATGGGCGTAAAAAACAGTGATGGATCGATTTGTTATATAATTGGAATCCGAAAGGATATCAGGCAGAAAATTGGAAAACAGCCGGGAGATTTGGTACATGTTCTTGCGAAACCGGTCTGAATTCCATGGCTTCCTCTGGCAGAATATGTTCGATATTTTTGCCAGAGGATATCTAATAAACAGTTCCTAAATACACACATTGGAAATTTATTTTAATCTTGTGATTTTACGGCGTCCTTTAAATTTGGCTTCACAGTATTTGCATCGGTATATTTGTTTTTCCTGATCTGTCAGTACAAAAATCTGATCCAGCTCCTGTTCAATGGAAGTAATGCAGCGCGGGTTTTTACACCGGATGACATTTTTGATTTCTTTTGGAAGAGTTAATTCTTGCTTTCTCACGATTTTTTCATTTTGAATGATGTTTACGGTAATATTATGATCGATAAATCCAAGGATGTCCAAATCGAGCGCATCGATCGGGCATTCTACCTTAATAATGTCTTTTTTTCCCATTTTATTGCTGCGTGCATTTTTGATAATGGCGACACAGCAGTCCAGGCGGTCCAGTTTGAGATCATGATAAATCTGAAAGCTCATGCCTGCCTGAATATGATCTAATACAAAGCCTTCGTGGATTCCGCTGATGTTAAGCATAGTTTGTCCTCCTTTTTGCAATGGAATATCAGGTAATCGGTCAGTTTTCATCGGTTACATGAATATCAAGCAGCGTCAAAATGAGTGCCATGCGGACATAGACACCGTATTGTGCCTGCTTGAAATAAACGGCTCTTGGGTCGTCATCAACTTCTACGGATATTTCGTTGACACGAGGGAGAGGATGGAGCACGAGCATATCCTTAGGTGCCAGCGTCATCTTGGCTTTATCCAGAATGTAAAAATCTTTCATGCGTATGTAGTCTTCCTCATTGAAAAAACGTTCTTTTTGTACACGTGTCATGTAAAGAAGATCCAAATCCGCCATAGCGTCTTCCAAACGTTCTACTTCTTTGTATGGGATGTGGCCGGCATCCAGAATATCTTCTCGGATGTATCCCGGCACACGCAGTTCTTCAGGTGAGATTAATACAAATTCCACAGCAGGGTAGCGTATCAGGGCATTGATAAGAGAATGAACTGTGCGGCCAAATTTTAAATCGCCGCATAGGCCGACTTTTAAATGGTCCAAATGACCTTTCAGAGAATAGATCGTTAATAAATCAGTAAGTGTCTGCGTCGGGTGCTGATGGCCTCCGTCGCCTGCGTTGATAACCGGAATGGAGGAACGGCTGCTGGCAACAAGCGCGGCGCCTTCCTTTGGGTGACGAATTGCACAGATATCTGCATAACAGGATATGACACGAATCGTATCCGATACACTTTCTCCTTTTGCTGCAGAGCTGTTATCACTGCTTGCAAAACCAATGACACTGCCGCCAAGATTTAACATAGCGGCTTCGAAGCTGAGCCTTGTTCTTGTACTCGGTTCATAAAAGCAGGTCGCAAGTTTTTTCCCCTCACAGGCATGTGCATATTTTTGTGGATTCGCTTCAATCGCGTTTGCCAGCTTTAGCAGATCATCCAGTTCGGTTACAGAAAAATCCAATGGATTAAGTAAGTGCTTCATAGGTTGTCCTCCTTGAATTTTGGAATGTCAGTACATGAGCATTTTTACAATCATATAATAAAGAAGGAGAAAATTCAAGACTGAAAAAAAAGAGTTTTGGAAGCTATCGTCAGATTATTGTAACAGTTTTGATATAGGGTTGCATTTTTGGATACCCGGACGCTGGGAGAGGGGCTCTGTACGGTCTGCTTATTCCTGTTCCAGAATGCAAGAAGCTCT
>CAJTZX010000019.1 GCA_910584345.1 uncultured Eubacterium sp.
AGAGCTTCTTGCATTCTGGAACAGGAATAAGCAGACCGTACAGAGCCCCTCTCCCGGCGTCCGGGTATCCACAAAATGCAACCCTATATCAAAAATGTTGCATTTTAATTTGTTTTAATGATGGTCAGCAACAGCAAGAATCTTTTCAAACGCAAGCCCCGCAAACATCCAAAGCGGCGCATAATCCAGCCGGATAATTCCATGAATGTTTGCTTTTGCCTTACTGTAATCCCAGGGACACATTTTGTGTTTTTTTAAAAAACTGCCGCTGACGTATTCTCCGGTAAAAATTCCGATGCTGTAAATCGCTCCGCGCAGGAGTGTGGGGCAGCTGGTCAAATGGCGGGATACCGGGGCGATAACGGACGCCATGCCATAGATCGGGAACATCCAAAGAGAAGTCTGTCCCATGAGTCGTTTATCGTGTTTCCACATGCTTCCGGTAGAAGTAAACAAAATTTCCATACACCAGCCAGTCAGGCCGCAAATCATAAAGTTTTGTAATTTTTTCATAAAGATAGGATGTGCAGGATTTTAGGATTTATACAGAAAGATGTATTTGAATAGATGTTTTTAGAATGATGGATAAGGTTCTGATAAGGTTGGTTTTTAGCCGGGGTATGGACGGTAGTTTGGAGAAATAGAAGGTGTGAATGATAATTTGCAAAATGATGCATTTTATCATTCACACCTTGTGTTCTTTCATAGAGTTATTGAAAGTTATGATGATTCTTTCATAGAGTTATTGAAAGTTTATGATGATTCTTTCATGGAGTCAATAATGGCGTTCGCAAGCGCATCCAATTCAATATTTTTATCTGCGCCCATCGAAGAAGCAATGCTTAGCCGCTCATTTAGAACAGTCATATTTTTTAACTCTTCATCAATAAATTTCTGCATCAGGTCGCCGGACTTGCATGCCCAGGAACCGTTTTCAATCAAAGCGAACGTACGGTTTTGCATATTTAATGCTTTCATATCCATTAAGAAATTGTGCATAACCGGATAAATGCCAAGGTTGTAAGTTACAGATGCCAGTACGATATGGCTGTATTTAAATGCATCGGAAATCAGGTAGGATACATGGGTATTTGATACGTCATGCACTTTTACATTTGTGCAGCCTTTTTCGCAGAGCTTGCCTGCAAGAGCCTGTGCGGCAGCTTCGGTGTTGCCGTACATGGAAGCATAAGCAATCATAACGCCTTTTTCTTCCGGTTCGTAGCGGCTCCACTTGTCGTATTTATCGATAAAATATCCGAAATTCTCACGCCATACCGGACCGTGGAGCGGACAGATATATTTGATCTGATCTACAATGCCGCCTGCTTTTTTCAAAAGCAGCTGAATATGCGGGCCATACTTGCCTACAATATTTACAAGATAGCGGCGTGCTTCGTCGAGCCAGTCGCGGTCAAAGTTTACTTCATCTGCAAATAGTTTTCCGTCGAGTGCGATAAAAGAGCCGAATGCATCTGCGGAAAACAGTACGCCGTTTGTCACATCGAAAGTGACCATAGCTTCTGGCCAGTGTACCATCGGTGCGGCTACGAAAGTGACTGTGTGGCTGCCGAAACAGTGTGTGTCGCCTTCTTGGACAGTGATGCAATCGTGCTGATCCGGGTGGAAGCCGAACTGACGCATAAGCATAAATGCTTTTTCGGTGGAAATGACCTTTACATTCGGATAGCGAAGAAGAATCTGTTCTACACATGCGCCATGGTCAGGTTCCATATGGTTGACTACGAGCCAGTCAAGTGTGCGTCCGTCGAGCAGATAATCCAGATTGTCCAAAAGCTGGCGGCAGGCAGACCAGTCTACGGTGTCAAACAGTACGGTCTCTTGATCTAACAGTAAATATGCGTTGTAGCTTACACCATATGGAATCGGGTGTATATTTTCAAATAAGTGGAGTCTGTGGTCGTTGGCGCCGACCCAGTACAAATCCTCTGTGATATTACGTACACAATACATGAGATGTCCTGCTACTTAACGTCTAAATAGCTTTTCCTTTCCTAAATTTTATATTTGTATTTTATGCCATTATGCTTCAATAAACTGGTCTTTGCCTTCTGCGCATTCCGGGCATACCCAGTCCTGCGGCAGCTTTTCAAACAAAGTGCCAGGAGCGATTTCAGCGTCTTCGTCGCCGTTTTCAGGAATATATTCATAACCGCATCCGCCGCATACATACCGTTTTCCAATCGGGGCTGGCTTTGGTGCTGGTGGGCGTTTCATTTTGACCATAGGTGGCGCCGGTTGTTTGTCTCCGGTATCTAAAGCTTCGGCTAAGAGTGGCAGTATTTCATTGACATCACCGACGATGCCGTAGTCACAGTTTTTAAAGATCGGAGCATTGCCGTTTTTATTAATGGCTACGATTGTAGATGCATCTTTAATACCTTTTAAATGCTGGGTAGCGCCGGAAATGCCGCAGGCAATATACAGATTTCCGGTAAATTTCTGGCCAGACATGCCAACATAGCGGCTTAGTGGTACGTATTTTAATGTTTCAGCGACCGGGCGGGAGGAGCCGATGGCTGCGCCTGCTGCTTTCGCAAGGTTTTCAATCAGTTTCATATTTTCTTTGGAGCCGATTCCTTTTCCGGCGGAAACGACACGTTCTGCCTGTGCGATTGGGGTGTCGGCTGCAATGCCTACAGTAAAATCATGGCCGTCTTTTTTCAAAGCTTCTACGAGAGCGGTTACTTTGTCGCCTGCAGCGCCGTCACGGAAAATGTGCCCTTTGCGCACGCCTGTGATGGGAGCCGGTTTTTTTGCTGCTGAACGGCTGCCACCTCCGGAATCTTTCGGCATTTTTCCGATTAAGTTAGCTGCGATTACGACGCGCTGGATTTCATTTGTGCCTTCATAGATGGTTGTAATCTTGGCATCCCGGTACATTCTTTCAACGTCCATGCCTTTTAAGAATCCGGTGCCGCCAAAAATCTGCAGCGCGCTGTTTGTAACTTCCAAAGCGATATCAGAAGCATACATTTTTGCCATTGCAGCTTCCATTGCATACGGATCATGATGTTCTTTTAATTCGGCTGCAGAATAGACTAAAAAGCGTGCGCAGCGCAGCTTCGTTGCCATATCCGACAGCTTAAAAGAAATGCCTTGCTGTGCGGCGATTGGTTTACCGAACTGGATACGTTCCTTTGCATAAGCAAGCGCCTGCTCAAAAGCGCCCTGTGCGATACCGAGCGCCTGCGCGGCAATGCCGATGCGTCCGCCGTCCAGTGTCGCCATTGCAATCTTAAATCCATCGCCTTCTTTGCCAAGCAGATTTTCCTTTGGGACTTTGACGTCGTTAAAGATTAATTCGGCTGTCGTAGAAGAGCGGATGCCCATCTTATCATAATGATCGCCGAATTCAAAGCCATCCCAGCCTTTTTCCACGATAAAAGCAGAGATGCCGCGGGTGCCGATATCCGGTGTTGTCACAGCGAATACGACATATGTATCAGCTTTCGGGGCATTTGTAATAAATATCTTGCCGCCGTTTAACAGATAGTAGTCGCCTTTGTCAAAGGCGGTTGTTTCCGTACCGCCGGCATCGGAACCTGCGTTTGGCTCTGTCAGTCCAAAAGCGCCGATTTTTTCTCCTTTTGCAAGCGGAACAAGATATTTTTGTTTTTGAGCTTCATTGCCAAAGGCAAAGATCGGGAAAGAGCCTAAGGATACATGAGCAGATAAAATGACGCCGGAACCGCCGTCTACTCTCGATAATTCTTCCACAGCGATGGCATAGCTGTTAATATCAAGTCCTGCCCCGCCATATTCTTTTGGATAAGGAATACCCATCAGGCCCATTTCTCCGAGTTTTTTTACGGCCTCGTCAGGAAATCGGTTCTCCTGGTCCAGCGAGAATGCGATCGGTTTGATCTCTTCTTCAGCAAAGGCACGAATCTTTGCACGCAGCTGTTCTTGTTCTGGTGTTGTCTGGAATAACATAGCATTGCCTCCTTTTTGTTGGAATTTTTATGTAAAGCAGATAAAAATAACTGATATGTATTTTCTGGTTTGCAAATTTTCTGTAAATTTTAACTAAATTCAATATAACAAATTGCGGGATGATTGTCAATAATTTCTGGTTTTAATTACCAGATTTTCATTGAATCGTCCTGTGCGGATGTGTATAATTAGGAAAGAATAAACAGATTCTTGTGCTGTATTTGGAGTAACAAATTATCATTCTTTATGGAGGTTTATATATGACAATAGAAAAAATCACAGAACGAATGGATTATCAGCTTCTTTCGGGAAGCATTCGTCAGGAAATTACAGCTCTTGTTTACGATTCCAGAAAAATTGTACCGGGATGTATGTTTGTATGTATCAAAGGGGCTGCTTTTGATGGGCATACCTGTATTGATGAAGCGGCCAAAAAGCAGGCCGCGGCCATTGTTGTGGAGCAGGATATCAAAAATCCGCAGGGGCCTGCCGTATTAAAAGTATCGGATACAAGGCTTGCGCTGGCTGAATTGTCAGCAGCATGGTTTCATTATCCTGCAGAACAGCTAAAGACCATTGGCATAACAGGAACGAAAGGCAAGACGACAACAACGTATATGATTCAGTCCATTTTGGAAAGCGCCGGCAGAAAGGTTGGCCTGATCGGTACGATTGAGGCTGTAATAGGACAGGAGCATATTCCTGCGGCAAATACAACGCCAGAATCTTATTTGCTGCAGCAGTATTTTAGAAAAATGGTAGATGCAGGCTGTGATACCTGTGTGATGGAAGTATCTTCTCAGGGACTTATGATGCACAGGGTAGGTGGGTTTTCATTTGATATCGGTATTTTTACGAATATTGAGCCAGATCATATCGGGCCAAACGAACACGCTTCGTTTGAAGAATATCTGGCATGTAAAGGAATGCTGTTTCGTCAGTGTAAAACTGGCATTGTGAATGCAGACGATGCGCATGTACAGGATGTGATTGCCGGACATACGTGTGAGATCGAGACGTATGGATTTTCCCAGCAGGCGGATCTGCGTGCACAGGATGTCAGGCTGGTTCACACACCGGGTTATCTGGGCGTAGCTTATCATGCTGCGGGAAATTGTGATTTTGATGTGGAAATTGATGTGCCGGGCAAATTCAGCGTATATAATTCCCTTACGGCAATTGCGGTATGCAGACATTTTGACGTACCGGCAGAAAATATGAAACAGGCATTGAAACAGGCAAAGGTGAAAGGACGTATCGAGATGGTGAAAGTGTCAGACGACTTTTCACTGATGATTGATTATGCGCATAATGCGATGAGCCTTACGAGCCTATTGACGACCTTGCGCGAATACGAGCCGGGCAGGCTTGTCTGTCTGTTTGGATGCGGGGGTAACCGCAGCAGAATCCGCCGGTATGAAATGGGGGAGGTATCCGGCAGGCTGGCGGATCTTACGATTATTACATCTGATAATCCAAGAGATGAGGATCCGCAGGCAATTATAGACGATATTAAGCAGGGAATTGCAAAGACAGATGGGGAATTTGTAGAAATCATTGACCGGAAAGAAGCGATCCGTTATGCGATTCAAAACGGGAAACCTGGCGATGTGATTGTGCTGGCCGGAAAAGGCCATGAAGATTATCAGGAAATCCGTGGAAAAAAATACCCAATGGATGAGCGGGATTTGATTGCGGATATTTTAGAAGGCAAATAAACGTGCAGAGCTTGCATGTGCGCATTCACATAAATCACCATATAAATTACTAAGATGAAAAACATTAAACAAAACCTGTTAGGAATGAATCATGTACGCAGATATAATTGTAGATATTTCACATGAAAAACTGGATAAGACGTTTCAATATGCTGTGCCAAAGCAGCTGGAGCAGGAGATTTCAGAAGGAATGCGTGTAAAAGTGCCGTTTGGAAACCGTAAGATTACCGGATATGTGGTTGGCCTTACGGATGTGGCGGAATACGATGTTGCGAAAATAAAGCCTGTTTTTTCGATTATGAAGGAGTCAGCAGTCATTGAATCGCAGCTGATCGCACTGGCGGCCTGGATCCGAAAAAATTACGGGGGTACGATGAATCAGGCGTTAAAAACAGTGCTCCCCGTAAAGCACAAGGAAAAGCAGAAAGAGAAAAAGCAGGTGCGGCTTTTTATTTCGCAGGAGGAGGCAGCCAGTATTCATGCAGAATGTGACCGCAGGCATTATACGGCGCAGGCGAAGCTGTTAGCAGAATTGATGGAATGCTCTCCGCAGTCATATGCACATCTGACAAAAGAGCTAGGAATTCCTTCTTCAGCTATTCGTAATTTTGAGGAAAAAGGCATTATAAAAATTGAACGGGAATTTTATTATCGAAATCCAGTATCAAATATTACGACAAAACAATATGAGATACAGCTGAATGAGGATCAAAAGAAGCTTGCAGAGGTGATTACGATGGAATCGGATGCCGGCAGGGCACATACATATCTGCTGCATGGGGTGACAGGGAGCGGTAAGACAGAAGTGTATATGGAGCTGATCGCTCATGCAGCGCAAAAGGGTATGCAGTCGATTATGCTGATTCCTGAAATCGCCCTGACGTTTCAGACGGTTCGTCGTTTTTATGAACGGTTTGGCGACCGGGTATCCATTTTGCATTCCAGACTTTCTCCGGGTGAGCGGTGGGATCAGCTGGAACGCGCGAAAAACGGCGAAATTGACATTATGATAGGGCCAAGGTCAGCGCTGTTCACACCGTTTTCAAATTTAGGTTTTATTATAATAGATGAAGAGCATGAAAACAGCTATAAAAGTGAAACGGTACCAAAATACCATGCCAGAGATGTAGCGATCGCAAGGGCGCAAATGACAGGGGCAAGTGTCGTTTTAGGCTCTGCGACGCCTTCGGTAGATAGCTATTATCGCGCACTGTCAGGAGAATATCAGCTGCTTGTAATGGAAAGGCGTGTGCGTGACCAGAAGCTTCCTGTCTGTGAAATTGCAGATCTGCGTGCGGAGATGCGTGCGGGCAACCGTTCGATTTTAAGCCGCAGGCTGCAGGAGCTGATCGAAGACCGATTGGCCAAAAAGCAGCAGGTGATGTTATTTTTAAATCGTCGCGGTTTGGCAGGGTTTGTTTCATGCCGTGCCTGTGGCAGCGTTCTTCGCTGCCCGCATTGTGACGTATCTTTGAGCCAGCATAAGCATAGGAGGCTGATTTGCCATTACTGTGGGTATGAAATACCAATGGTGGACAAATGTCCTTCCTGCGGTTCTTCTTATATTGGAGCATTTAAGGCAGGCACACAGAAAATACAAGAGCTGACGGCACAGCGTTTTCCACAGGCAAAAATTTTGCGGATGGATTATGATACGACGCGTTCCAAAGATTCTTATGAACAAATATTATCTGCGTTTTCCAGACAGGAAGCGGACATATTAATTGGTACACAGATGATTGTAAAAGGACATGATTTTGCAAATGTAACGCTGGTTGGAATACTTGCAGCGGATATGTCTTTAAACGTCAGCGATTACCGGGCGGCGGAGCGCACGTTTCAGCTGGTGACGCAGGCGGCCGGACGCGCCGGACGGGGAAAGGAAGCAGGAGCAGTTGTCATTCAGACGTATCAGCCGGACCATTTCAGTATTTTGGCTGCAAAAGCGCAGGATTACCATACCTTTTACCAGGAAGAGATTTTATATCGGAAGCTGATGCATTATCCTCCGGTTTGGAATATGCTTCATATTTTAACGGCATCCGCCAGAGTCGAAGATGCGGATGCCTGTATGAAACAGATTGCGGCCTGGATTCAAAAAGAGCTGAATAAAGCAGGGGCAGGCGGCATATGGAAGCAGATGCAGGTAATTGGCCCTGCAGATGCACCGATTGCAAAGATTCATGATGTTTATCGTAAGGTGCTGTATTTAAAGCACCCAGATTATCCGGTTTTGGTAAAAGTGAAAGATTTTTTGGAAAAAAAGCTGCGGGATTTGACAGAATGGAAAAAAGTCAGTATACAGTTTGACTTTAATCCCATGAACGGTTAATATATTGATTGAGTTTTATTATATACGGAAAAGAAGAACATCTAAGAAAATGTTGAGGAGGAGCAGATAGGAGATGGCAATCAGACAGATCAGAGTGGCTGGGGACCCGATATTGAACAAAGTATGTAAGGAAGTAAAAGATTTAACGCCAAAAATGCAGACCTTGATCGAGGATATGCTGGATACGATGTATGAGGCAAATGGTGTGGGGCTGGCGGCGCCGCAGGTAGGTATTTTAAGGAGGATTGCGGTTGTTGATATTGGTGACGGGCCGATTGTACTGGTTAATCCGCAGATCATTGAAGAAGACGGGGAACAGACCGGAGATGAGGCATGTTTAAGCCTTCCAGGTAAAGCAGGGGAAGTGAAACGACCGAATCATGTAATCGTACATGCATTTGACAAAGAAATGGAAGAATATGAGATCGAGGGAGAAGAACTGCTTGCCCGTGCGTTATGTCATGAAATTGAGCATCTGGACGGTCACATGTACATGGAACATGTAATTGGCGATATCCATGATGCAGTCATGGATGACGAATAAGGAAAAATAATGGTAATTTTGTGAAGTACCGGATAAATAAAAAAGAGCAGGTGATAATAAATGAAGATCATTTTTATGGGTACGCCGGATTTTTCGGTACCGATATTAGAAGCGCTGATTCAGGCAGGACATGAGGTGGTTCTCACAGTTACCCAGCCGGATAAACCAAAAGGCAGAGGAAAGTCCGTGCAGTTTTCACCAGTTAAGACAGCGGCGCTGGCTCATCAGATCAAGGTGTACCAGCCAAGACGAATCCGGGAGCCGGAATGTGTGGACTATTTAAAATCTTTTGAAGCGGATATCATGGTTGTAGCAGCATTTGGACAGATACTTTCAAAAGAGATTCTTTCAATGCCCAAATATGGCTGTGTCAATGTTCATGCGTCTTTGCTTCCGAAATATCGGGGTGCTTCCCCGATACAGTGGGCCGTGATTAACGGAGAAAAGACTACGGGAGTTACTACGATGCAGATGGATGCAGGGATAGACACCGGGGATATACTGGAAAAAACAGAAATACCGCTGGCAGACGATGAGACCGGAGGCAGTCTGTTCGATAAGCTCTCTGAGGCAGGCGCAAGACTGTGTGTACAGACCATTGCCCATATGCAGGATGGTACGGTGAAACGTACCAGACAAGAAGATGCGCAGGCGACCCATGTCGGTATGATTACGAAACAAATGGGAAAGATTGATTGGACTAAGCCTGCGGTACAGATCGAACGGCTGATTCGGGGACTGAATCCGTGGCCAAGCGCGTTTACGTTACTGGATGGAAAGATGGTAAAGATCTGGAAGGCTGCGGTTTTGCAGGGAGCAGATACAGGGCAGGCAGGTCAGATCGTATGCGCAGATAAACATCGGCTGATCGTACAAACAGGGGAAGGGCAGCTTTCCTTGCTCGAAGTGCAGCTGGAAGGAAAAAAACGTATGCAGGTCGATGCATTTTTGCGCGGCTTTCAGGTAGTGCAGGGACAGCAGTTATCATAAAATGAACTTTCCGGTAAAAGGAGGAATGATTATGCCACTTGGATATCGCTATGGGTATTATTTTGACCCTACGTATGTATTAGTACTGATCGGTGCGGTTATTTCTTTGTTTGCATCGATGCGGGTAAAAACGACCTTTCATAAATATGCAAAAGTACGCAGTAGGTCGAATATGACTGGGGCACAGGCTGCGCAGCGTGTGCTAAACAGTGCGGGCATTTACGATGTCAGAATTCAGCATGTTGCGGGAGATTTGACAGATCATTATGATCCCAGAAATAAAACATTGAATTTGTCAGATTCCGTATATGGTTCTGCATCCGTTGCGGCTGTCGGCGTAGCTGCTCATGAGTGTGGACATGCGATTCAGCACCAGCAGGGATATTCGCCGCTGAATCTGCGCAGCGCGTTGGTTCCGGTAGCAAATCTTGGTTCAACAGCAGCCTGGCCGTTGATTATTCTTGGCATTTTATTTGGCGGAGCCGGAAGTTTGATTTGTAAGATAGGGATTCTTTTATTTTCGGCAGCAGTATTGTTTCAGATTGTTACGCTGCCAGTAGAATTTAATGCATCTGCTCGTGCAGTGCGTATTCTTGGCGATACCGGCATACTGAGCGAGCAGGAATTGCCATATACGAAAAAAGTGCTGAAAGCGGCAGCTCTTACGTATGTTGCCGGAGCGGCAGCAGCAATCCTGCAGTTATTGCGTCTTGTGCTTTTGGCAGGAGGCAGGAACCGTGATTAAGGCAAAGAGGGAAAATGCCATGTCAGAAACGGTCAATATCAGGGAGCTTGTACTGGACATTTTATTAAATGTGACAAAACAGGGAGAATACAGCCACATTGCAGAAAAACAGGTATTGGAGAAATATCAGTATTTAAATAAGAAAGACCGCGCATTTCTTACGCGGCTTACGGAAGGGACATTGGAAAACTTAATTCAGATCGATTATATTATCAATCAGTTTTCCAAAGTTCCCGTTCACAAAATGAAACCGGTAATTTGCTGTATCATCCGCAGCGGCGTATACCAGATCCGATTTATGGATGCCGTACCGGATGCGGCTGCATGCAATGAAGCTGTGCGGCTGGCAAAGAAAAAAGGTTTTCAAAATCTGAGCGGATTCGTCAATGGCGTGTTGCGCAATATTAGCCGCAGCAAAGATAGGATTGTCTGGCCGGATAAAGAGAAAGATCGTGATCACTGGCTGTCCGTTCACTATTCGATTCCCGTATGGATGATACAGATGTGGCAGCAGGAGCAAAATATCCAGCCGGAAAAAATGGAACAAATGCTGCAGGCTTTTTTAAGCCCTGCGCCTGTAACGATCCGTACAAATACAAGTCTGTGCACACCAAAGGATCTGGTACGCCGGTTAGAAGCAGAAGGTGTGCGTGTCGTTGCCTATGACGGTCTTGCGGATGCATTTCAAATTTCCTGCTATGACCATTTAAAAGCATTGTCCACTTTTCAGGAAGGGCTGTTTTATGTCCAGGATGTAAGTTCTATGCTTGTTGCCAATACGGCCGCTGCAAAAGAGGATGATTTTGTATTGGATGTTTGCAGCGCGCCAGGCGGCAAAGCGGTACATATAGCACAGATGATGCATGGAACCGGACATGTGCTTGCAAGAGATTTGACACAGTATAAAATAAATCTGGTGCTGGAAAACAGGAAACGGTGCAAGATCGCAAATATGCAGGCACAGGTATGGGATGCCAGGGTGCTAGACCCGGCCATGGTTCATCGGGCGGATATTGTAGTGGCGGATTTGCCTTGTTCGGGATTAGGAGTGATGCGCCGGAAAAAAGATATCCGTTATCGGATGACGCCGGAAAAAATTGTAGAGCTTGCCCGTCTGCAGCGGGAAATTCTGTCTGTAGTTTTTCAATATGTAAAACCGGGTGGAAAGATGATCTATAGTACATGTACGATCAGCCGCCTGGAAAATGAAGAAAATACTAGGTGGTTTTTAAAAGAGCATGAAGATTTTAAGCTTTTAAGCAGCAGACAGATTCTTCCTAGTGAAGAAAGGGATGGCTTTTACATTGCAGAGTTTTTGAAAGGGCAGTGAAAAAAGATTGACGTATTTACAACCTATAGATATAAAATCTATGACGATACAGGAATTGTCTGCATTTTTAGAAAATTTCGGAGAAAAAGCGTTTCGTGCAAAGCAGATTTTTGAATGGCTGCATAAAAAGCAAGTGCATCATTTTGATGAAATGACAAACCTTTCTAAAAATTTACGCTCAATGCTAAAAGAAACGGCACAGCTTGTTATTTTAAAACGTGTAGAAGTGCAGATTTCCAAACAGGATGGTACAAGAAAGTATCTGTTTGCACTGCCTGATGGAAATATAATTGAAAGTGTGCTGATGAAATATAAGCATGGAAATTCTGTCTGTATTTCTTCTCAGGCAGGATGCCGGATGGCGTGCCGATTTTGCGCTTCTGCCATTGGAGGACTGGTCCGCAGCTTGCGGCCGTCTGAAATGCTGGAGCAGATTTATCAAATTGGACAGGATATCGGAGAACGTATTTCTCATGTAGTTGTAATGGGTACAGGAGAGCCATTGGATAATTATGACAATTTGCTCCGGTTTGTGGAACTTTTGTCAGAGGAACATGGGCTGCATATCAGCCAGAGGAATATTACGGTCTCTACGTGCGGTATTGTGCCAAAGATTCGTGCGCTGGCAGACCGGAAACTGCAGATTACGCTGGCCTTGTCTTTGCATGCGCCTTCGCAGGAAAAACGCTTACAGATTATGCCCGTTGCGGCAAAATATGATTTGTCAGAAGTTATGAAAGCCTGTGATTATTATTTTGCAAAGACAGGCAGGCGGATGACGTTTGAATACAGTCTGATACATGGAGTCAACGATACCGATGCAGACGCCAGAGCGCTGTGTGCATTGTTGGGCGGAAAAAACTGCCATGTAAATCTGATTCCGGTAAATCCGGTGAAGGAGCGCTCTTACGAGCAGCCGGATCATAATACTACGATTTGTTTTAAAAATAAACTTGAAAAAAATAAAATAAATGTTACTATTAGAAGAGAGCTGGGCCGTGATATTGACGGCGCATGTGGGCAATTACGGAAAAAATATTTGTAACCAGTATGTGCTGTCAAAAAATCAGGTCAGCGAAACAGTAAGGTATGAAGAGTGGTTTATATTAGCAGCAGGAAAGGCAGGCGGGTAGCGATGAAGACATTTTCCATGACGGATATTGGAAAACGGCGGGAGATGAATCAGGATTATATTTATACGTCCGAAACTCCGGTAGGAAACCTTGCGAATCTTTTTATTGTTGCGGATGGAATGGGCGGACATAATGCAGGAGATTTTGCTTCCAGATATACCGTTGAACATGTCGTAGAAGTAATTAAAGGAAGCGGGTTAACCGGCCCGATTTCTTTGCTGGGGGCAGCGCTTCGACAGGTCAATGCCGAATTATTAACATTGGCATCAGAAAATCCACAGCTTAAAGGAATGGGGACGACGTTTGTAGGAGCTACAATTATGCAGGACTGCCTGTATGTTGCAAATGTGGGAGACAGTCGTTTGTATCTTGTCAATCAGGATATTGTTCAGGTGACAAGAGACCATTCTTTAGTACAGGAAATGGTTCGTATGGGGGAGATGAATCAGGCACAGGCAAGAGTTCATCCCGACAAGAATATTATTACGAGAGCTGTCGGTGCGTTTAAAGAGGTTGAGGCGGATTTTTTTGAAGTAAACTTAAGGCCGAGAGATCGCATTTTATTATGTTCCGACGGACTTACCAATATGCTGGAAGACAGTGACATTCGAAAAATTATGTGCAGTCAGCGTGATCTTGTGGAGAGTGTGGAACGGCTTGTCGAAGCAGCCAATCAAAATGGCGGGAAGGACAATATATCAGTGATTATCATAGATCCGTTTTCTGATGAGGTGAGAAGATGTTAGCAGAAGGGAAATTTGTAGCAGATCGATATGAGATACTCGCCAAAGTAGGCGCTGGCGGCATGTCTGATGTATATAAGGCGAAAGATCATGTGCTTGGCAGGTTTGTTGCGATCAAAGTGTTAAAGCAGGAATTTGCAGAAGATGTAAATTTTGTGACTAAGTTCCGCACAGAGGCGCAGTCAGCGGCAGGACTTGAGCATCCAAACATTGTAAATATCTACGATGTGGGCAGTGAGGATGGGTTTCATTATATAGTAATGGAATATGTGGAAGGCATTACGCTAAAAACATACATTGAAAAAAAGCGCCAGCTGTCTTATAAAGAAGCGATCAGCATTGCGATTCAGGTAGGGCGCGGCATTGAGGCTGCTCATAATAAAAATATTGTGCACCGGGATATCAAGCCGCAAAATATTATGATATCTACGGAAGGAAAAGTAAAAGTAACAGATTTCGGTATTGCCAGAGCAGCGACGAGCAATACGATTCATTCCGATGTAATGGGTTCGGTGCATTATTCTTCGCCGGAGCAGGCCAGAAATGGATTTGTAGACGGTAAGAGCGATATTTATTCACTGGGCATTGTAATGTATGAGATGGTAACCGGGCGTGTGCCGTTTGACGGTGATACAACAGTTGCTATCGCTATCCAGCATTTGCAGGAAGAAATGGAATCTCCACGTAATTTTGTACCAGACCTTCCAATCAGTTTGGAAAAGATTATATTAAAATGTACACAGAAAAGCGCGGATCGAAGATATTTTTCGATGAGCGATTTGCTGGAGGATTTACGACATGCGCTTGTAAGTCCTGACGAGGACTTTGTTGTACTGACACCGGCAAATATACAGGATAAAACGCGTATGATTTCGGCAGAAGAGGTCAGTCAGATTCGGGAAGAGACAGCAGGCATAGCAGTCAGTCAGCGAGAGCTAAGGCAGGGTGCGTCGCATCGTCTTGTGCAGGAAGAGGAGGAAGAAGACGAAGAAGAGGATGAGGGCGGTTTTCTGAATCCGAAAATGGAAAAGGCAATGACTGTTATGGGAATTATCGCAGCAATCATTATTCTTTTTATTGTCATTTATCTGGTTGGCAGTATGTTTGGCAGCTTTAAATTTGGCGGCGGAAATAAGAAACAGGATGATGTGACATTTCCGGACATTGAGACGTCTGTCTCAGATTTGGATTCAGAGGCAGACGATGATACGGTTACGTCTGCTGAAGAAATGGTTGAGATGATAAGTCTGCTTGGAAAAGAGCTGGATGAAGCGCGCAGAGAGTTAAAGGACATGGGATTGGAGCTGCGCAGGCTTGGAACTATGGCTTCGGATGAATATGAAGAAGGGCAGATTGTTGAGCAGGATATCGAAAAAGGAGAGTCTGTTGCAAAAGGAACGGTCATTCAGGTGACGGTCAGCAGCGGGCCGGCAGATTTTGAACTGATAAAAGTAACGGGTAATCCGGCAGCGACAGCAAGAGATATGTTAACAGCACGTGGGCTGGAAGTGAATCCGGAATCTAAGTACGAGTTCAACGAACTGCCAGAAGGAACAGTTATCCGTCAGTCTCCGGAAGCTGGAGCCATGGTGAAAAAAGGAGATATGGTTACACTGACGATCAGCAAGGGCATTGAGCAGGTACAGGTACCGGATCTTAGAAAACGAACAGAAAGTGAAGCCGGACAGCTGCTTTTGGACAGCAATCTGGAAAAAGGCAATCCGCAGTCTGCCTATGATGATAATATACCGGAAGGCTGTATTATCAGTCAGTCTCCGGAGGCTGGAACAAATGTGAATGCGCACAGTAAAGTAGACTATGTGGTCAGCCTTGGCAAAAAAGAAATTGTTTACCGGATGAAGGACAGAAGGATTGATGAGCCTGCGAACAGCGAGTTTGTAATTTCCGCAAATATCAGGCTGCTGGATGCAAACGGAACGGAAATTGACCGCTGGGATGGTATTCCGATTTCTTCGTTCCCGTATGTGCTTACTACAAAAGAATCTATTTCAACGAGTACCGGAACGATTGCCATTGAGTGGGTACTGGATGATGGAGAGACGCAGGTGCAGGAGGAATCCGTTAATTTTGATCAAAAATAGCAGGAAGTGCATATGCAGGGAAAGATATTAAAAGGTATTTCCGGATTCTACTACGTACATGTAGTAGAATCCGGAATTTATGAATGCAGGGCAAAAGGACTTTTTCGACGGCAGAAAATAAAGCCGCTGACCGGAGATCTTGTAGAGATCGCAGTGATCAGCGAAGCAGAAAAAACCGGAAACGTGGAAAAAATACTTCCAAGAAAAAATGAACTTTTTCGTCCGGCGGTAGCGAATATCGATATGGCGCTTGTCATTTTTGCAGCGGCAAGTCCGCAGCCGAATCTGAATCTTTTAGATCGTTTTTTAATATTGATGCAGATGCAGCAAGTGCCAGTAACGGTCTGTTTTAATAAAATGGAATTGATAACGACAAAGGAAAGGGAAGCGTTGGCATATATTTATGAAGGCTGCGGCTATCCTGTGCTGTTTACGAGTGCAAAACAAAAGGAGGGAATAAAAACGCTGCAAAAGGTGCTGCAAGGAAAGACGGTGGCGGCATCTGGCCCCTCCGGTGTTGGAAAATCATCTTTGATTAATTTGCTGCAGCCGCAGGCGTTTATGGAGACGGGAGAGATCAGCCGCAAGATTGAGCGCGGAAAGCAGACGACCAGGCATACACAGCTGATTCATGTGGAAGGTAATACGTATATTATGGATACACCGGGTTTTAGTTCGCTGTTTCTTCCAGAGATGGAAAAGGAGGATTTGCAGCAGTATTATACGGAGTTTGCGCCGCATGAACCATTGTGTAAATTCCAGGGATGCAGCCATATCAGTGAACCGGACTGTGGTGTGAAAGATGCGCTTTCTAAAGGGAAGATCCATCCAGTACGTTATGAGAATTACAAGCTTTTATATCAGGAGCTAAAAAGCCGTAGGAAGTATTAAGGAGCTTTTATTATGAAAACATTAATTGTAACAGGCGGCACTGTAGATGTTCCATTTGCACAGTCTTACTTGAAACAGGAGCAGTTTGATTATTTGATAGCGGCAGATTCAGGCATTCAGTTTTTTATACAATCTGGTATCACGCCGGATGAAGTGCTGGGAGATTTTGATTCCGCAGATCCGAAGCAGCTGTCGCGGCTGCGGGAAAACCCGCAGATTGTTTTTCATCAATACCAGCCGGAAAAAGATGCAGTAGATACAGAACTTGCGTTAGAGCTTGCAATGGACAAAAAAAGCAGTGAAATCCATATTTTAGGCGGCACAGGCACAAGGATGGATCATATGCTTGGCACTGTGCGGCTGCTTGGATTTGCGATGGAGCGCGGGATTCGATGTTATCTTGTTGATGCATATAACAGAATCCGACTGATTCAGGAACCGACCATATTGACAAAAGCAGGCCAGTATGGAGATTATGTATCGTTAATTCCATTGACGACAGAAGTATCCAAAGTGACGCTGACCGGATTTAAATATCCGTTGCATGAATATACATTGCGTGGGTTCACTTCGCTTGGAATCAGCAATGAGATCGTGGATGATACGGCGGTTGTAGATTTCAAAGAAGGGATTTTAATTTTGGTAGAATCGCGGGATTAAAAAATAGGCTAAGGAGCATAATTATAATTGGTACGTGATTGGTACGTAAAATTGAAATTTGAAACGATAGGTTGAGCCTTAATACCTAGATGGGAAGGATAAGTCAGAGTTGGCTTGTCCTTTTTTAAATATTCAAATAGGTGCAAAAATGGTGAGTAGGAATATCTGAAATTGGCAACAGAAAAAAGCTGTTTTAAATTCCTGTCCCAAAATGTTTGACATATGTCCCATACTTAATTATAATAAAAGTATAAAGAAAGAGTATGGAGGGATTGTGCTATGAAGAAACAAAACATTATCAATCTTGTGAAATATCACACGGAACATAATAATGCAGCTTTCGTTTCAGAAGTATCTGAGATTGCCAGGGAGTTTGATGCCAATGGTGATTATGAGGTAGCACAATATTTGATGGATTTGGTTTCGAATGCGAATGTTTATATACCGCAGGCTAATTATCGTAATCTTCAGTTCTTGGAGAAACTTGAGTACTCATCTAATCCACTTATGCTTCCAAATGTCATTGAGGAGGATGTTATTGGGATTGCACGGGCAATCAAGAATAAGGCGGGTATGTCTAAATTCCTTTTCTATGGGGCACCGGGTACAGGAAAAACAGAGTCTGCTTTTCAAATAGCGCGTTTATTGGAAAGAGACATTCTTTCGGTGCCTTTGGAACAACTGATTGATAGCAGATTAGGGGAAACCTCGAAGAATGTAATCAAATTATTTGATGAGATAAATCATGTAATGTATAGCAAGGTTATAGTGATATTTGACGAATTGGATGCCTTAGTTTTAAATAGGAGTAGTGCGAATGACCTTCGTGAGATGAGCAGAGTGACATCAACTTTTTTAAGACAATTGGATACTCTGAGCGATCAGATTGTAGTGATTGCTACGACAAATTTATTTGAAAGCTTTGACAAAGCGTTATCAAGAAGATTTGATGCCATTGTTTCATTTGATAGGTATTCAAAAGAAGATCTTATTGAAATTGCAGATGCCATGTTGACATCTGGCATAAAGAAGGCAGTTAATTCGAGTCAGGATATGAGACTGTTCAATAAGATATTAAATAGGCTGTCAGAGATACCATATCCCGGAGATATGAAGCAGATTATAAAAACTTCTATTGCTTTTAGTGATGAAACGAGCAAGTACGATTACTTAAGAAAAGTTTATCTTGCTTTAAACGGTAATCCGAAGAATGTAGATATTCAGAATCTTTCGGAACAGGGATTTACTACAAGAGAGATAGAGATTCTTGCCCGAATTCCTAAAAGCAGTGTTTCACGCAAACTTAATAAGGGAGGGACTATCTGATGAATCATTTGCTTGAAGTAAAGGTTCGGTATAATCATAGGAAACGGGGTG
Source organism: uncultured Eubacterium sp. (assembly GCA_910584345.1). GTDB lineage: Bacteria > Bacillota > Clostridia > Lachnospirales > Lachnospiraceae > Eubacterium_J. The sequence continues at coordinate 18,523 of CAJTZX010000019.1, forward strand.
ACAGCCCTGTTTTTGTAAACCTTAAAAAGGATGATGAAACTACTGTTCAGAAGATTCAGAAATTACAAGAAAATTTAAGGGCGATAGTTAGATATTATGAATCAACGCCAAAATATCTGAAAGGCTATCTGATTGATATTAATTATAACGATATTATTGCAAAAACCAGGAGAATAAGCGAATTGCTTAGACCAAGTGGGAAACAGACAAATGATGTTGTAGTAGGAGCTCGTTTTTCGAACGATCCAAAAGGATGGGAAAATCATATTATCACATATTATGTGGATAGGGAAACTGTTAAAAAAACGCTTGAGAAACTGGATTTGATAAAGAGATTTTTAGTCGAGAAACTGGATAGCAAAGCAGTACCAGAGAACTTTAATGAAACAAAAGAAAAAAAGCCTGACTTAGATTATGAAGCATATTCCTCAAAAAAGATTATCAGAAATATGATTGTTGATTGTTCTGTAGTGGAATCCATGTCGGTTCCAAATGTAACTGCAGATATACAAAGGGAATCTTTTTTACTGACATTTTTTCAGACAGAATACTCGTTGTCTGAAATATTGGAAGAACTTAAAATAGATCGATATCGGTATCCATATGCATTTTATGGAAGAGATACTATTTCAGTAAGTTGGGACTTGTATCAGATTCTTCAAGACAAGGTACCGTATATGATTTCAATGATTTCTTCGGACTTATCACAAGTAACATTGGAGACTATTGATAATTCGAAACAAAAATATGAACAAGATATTCCCAGACCATTGAATGAGCCTACGATAGGTGTTATCGATAATTTATTTGATGAAGGAGCCTACTTTTCTGAATGGGTTAAGAATACGGATTACCTTGATGAATTTGAATCTATTGGCGAAAGAGATGTTTCTCGTGCTCATGGTACAGAGGTGACATCTATCATTGTAGATGGACCTAGTTTGAATCCTTGGCTTGATGATGGCTGTGGCAGATTTAAGGTGCGCCACTTTGGTGTGTGTGTTAATAGGATCTCAGTTCCGCGATTAGTAAATAAAATTAGAAAGATTGTAAATGACAATCCTGATATTCATGTATGGAATCTATCACTTGGGACAGACGATGAAGTATCGAAAAACTTTATCTCATATGATGGTTCCGCATTGGACGAACTTCAGGCAAGTAAAAATATAATTTTTGTTGTAGCGGGAACAAATGATAATCGCAATAAAAAAGAGGGTATGCTGCGCGTTGGTTCTCCGGCAGATTCTTTGAATGCAGTGGTTGTTAATTCAGTAAAACGCAATGGATTACCTGCTTCCTATACCAGACAGGGAACAATTTTATCCTTCTTTAATAAACCAGATGTTTCTTATTATGGGGGAGATTACGAGGAAAGTGAACGTATAAGAGTATGTTCTTCTAAAGATATTGAAGAGGTATATGGGACATCGTTTGCGGCTCCTTGGATTGCAAGAAAACTCTCGTTTTTAATTGATATCATGGGATTCCCCAGAGAAGTGGCAAAGGCATTAATCATAGATTCGGCAGCAGGGTGGGAATTTAAGACATCTACATATAGAATTCAGAATCAGGTCGGTTATGGTATTGTTCCAATCAAAATATCAGACATTCTGAAAACGGATAACAGAGAAATAAGATTTATTTTGTACGGTACGGCAAGTTCATACATTACTTCGAATTATTCGATACCAGTTCCTCGAGATTCTGATAATAAGTATCCTTTTATTGCACGGGCAACGCTGTGTTATTTTCCACAGTGTTCTAGAGTACAAGGTGTAGATTATACATCTAGGGAATTATCTTTAAGATTTGGACGTGTGAATAGAAAAGGTGAGATTGATGATATCAATGAAAATATTCAGGATGAAGCAGGACATGCTACCTGCGAACGTAAGGCCCGTAAAGAATTTAGAAAATGGGAAAATACAAAGTTTATATCTAAGATATTGAAAAAGAACAGAGCGTTGAATTCTTATGATGAGCGTTTATGGGGAATATCCATTGTCTCGAAAGAACGGTTGACTACTTCTATGACTTCGAATTTAAATTTTGGGGTTATTGTTACACTTCGGGAAATTAATGGTGTTAATAGAATACAGGATTTTATTACTGCTTGTACTTTAAGAGGCTGGATTGTAAATGAAATAATTCTTGAAAACAGGTTAATGCTTTATAATAAGAATCAAGAAGAAATAACGTTTGATGAGTCATAGAGGAATCAGTTTTCTCTATCGATAAGGGCAGTAAAGGAGTAGTCAAGTCCGTTGGTTAAGGCTTTTGTTGTAGATAAAAACTAAATTCTTGATTTTTCTCCACAAAAAGGACACCTTCTGTGGTATAATGATATTAGGAAAATACATGATGTAAGAAGGTGCCCTTAATGAAAAATAACATTAGGCAGAGTCGGACTCTGCCGTTTTTTAATTCTGTAATTCGCAAAGTATGATAAAAAGATATTATGCAGAACAATTTACCAAAAAGACATACTTATTTTTATCTCGATATTAAAAAAATTACAATTGAATAATTGTAAATACTAAAAGCGAAATCTTTGCTCTGGAAATACAATGATTTACTTTTGAGACTTGATATGCTATATTATTATAGGTGTTGAGGCTCTTTTTTGAAATAACAGAAGATGAACAGTTCCTAAGGAAATCAAAAAAATTGTGGCGTCTCTCAAGGTAGTTTAGAAAAATTAGTACGTAACCAAAGCCATGAGAGGTGAAAACCCTATAAAATATAAGAAAAACCAAAGGAGATTAAGATAAAATGAAACTAGGCATCGTCGGTTTACCAAACGTAGGTAAAAGTACATTGTTTAATTCACTGACAAAGGCTGGTGCAGAATCGGCAAACTATCCGTTTTGTACGATAGATCCAAATGTAGGCATTGTATCTGTACCGGATGAGCGGATTGATAAGCTCGGAGAGCTTTATCATTCTAAAAAAATTGTTCCAGCAGTAATTGAATTTGTTGATATTGCAGGGCTTGTAAAGGGGGCCAGCAAAGGGGAAGGATTGGGGAACCAGTTTCTCGCCAATATTCGTGAAGTAGATGCTATTGTTCATGTAGTCAGATGCTTCGAAGATGAAAATATTGTGCATGTGGATGGAAGCATTGATCCTGCACGGGATATTGAAACCATTAATCTCGAGCTTATTTTTTCCGATATTGAAATATTAGAGCGCAGAATTGCCAAAATCGCAAAACAGGCTAGAATGGATAAGACGCTTGCAAAAGAGTTAAAGCTTACAGAAGCGGTAAAGGCACACTTAGAAGAAGGAAAACCTGCAAAAACATTTGAGCTTGGCGATGATGAAGATGAACAGGCGTGGTTTAAGACATATAACCTGTTAACGGCAAAGCCGGTGATTTATGCGGCAAACGTAATGGAAGATGACCTTGCAGATGAGGGAGCTTCCAATTTGCATGTACAAAATGTACGCCGTCTGGCAGCCGAAGAGCAGAGTGAGGTATTTGTTGTTTGTGCACAGATCGAACAGGAGATTGCGGAGCTGGAAGATGAAGAACGCGTAATGTTTTTAGAAGAGCTTGGTCTTCAAGAATCTGGACTGGACAAGCTGATACGGGCAAGTTATCATCTGCTTGGACTGATTAGCTTTTTAACATCTGGGGAAGATGAAACGAGAGCATGGACGATTAAAAAAGGAACGAAGGCGCCTCAGGCGGCGGGAAAGATTCATACTGATTTTGAACGTGGATTTATCCGGGCGGAAGTGGTAGCCTATGAAGATTTGATTGCAGGCGGAAGCATCGCTGCAGTCCGGGAAAAAGGATTGGTACGTTTGGAAGGAAAAGAGTATGTGGTCAAAGACGGAGATGTAATTGTGTTCCGGTTTAACGTCTAAGCGTTCAGACGAAAAAATGTATTCGTTACGATTTATTTTGCTGTAATGGGCGCTGCAGATATAAAATATAACGAGTATCCGACTTTCCATGCCGGCATATACTAAGAAAAAACAGGTGTGATATTTTATGCGGTTAAGGGAGTTAGAGGAAAAAAGTGTAATCAATATGAAGAACTGCAAATGTCTTGGAAATGTTGTAGATTTGGATCTAGATGAAAAAGATGGATGCATCCGTGCATTAATCCTGCCGGGGCCAGGGCATTTTTTTGGTATTTTTTGCCGGGAGTATGAGCTGTTTATTCCATGGTGCGATGTGAAGAAAATTGGGCCGGAAATTATTCTTGTGGATGTGGATGAAAAAGAAGTGACACATAAATTATAGGGAAATCGAAGCGGCTGCTATTTGTTACAAAATTTTTGCAAATAAATGGAAATATCCGTTGACAGCTATGTCATGAAAGGTTAAACTGTGCCTATAGATATTTGCAGCCTGTTAAAAATCTGTTGCGTTGTCGCAGGCTATGTTCCGAATTTGTGACGAAGACACCTGTGTATACAATAATACTGGAGGATACATAAGAAGAAGCTGGAGAGGAGAGGCAAGCATGAAGTGTCCATTTTGCAGCAGCGATAATACAAGAGTGATCGATTCCAGACCGGCAGACGATAATAATTCGATACGCCGCCGCAGACTGTGTGATGTATGTAAGAAGCGTTTTACAACATATGAAAAGGTTGAGACAATCCCTTTGATTGTTATTAAAAAAGATAATAACAGAGAGCAGTTTGACCGGTCAAAGATCGAAGCCGGGATTTTGCGCGCCTGCCATAAGCGTCCAATTTCTGTAAATGAGATTAATAAACTGGTAGATGATATCGAGACAGAAATTTTTAATATGGAAGAAAAAGAGGTGGCAAGCACTGTAATCGGTGAAATTGTAATGGATAAGTTAAAAGATCTGGAGGCAGTCGCCTATGTGCGGTTTGCTTCTGTTTACCGTGAATTTAAAGACATTAATACCTTTATGGACGAATTGAAAAAAATACTCGATAAATAGAAGGATGTGGATATATGCTGCACAATTTTTATCCGTCTGAGTATGTAGACTCGGCGTATCAGATTGATTTTGAACGTTTGTACAAAAAAGGTTATCGTGGAGTGATCTTTGATATTGATAATACATTAGTTCCGCATGGAGCACCAGCAGATGCACGTGCGGAGAATTTGTTTGTATTTTTAAAAAAGCTGGGATATCGGTGCTGTCTGCTGTCAAATAATAAAGAACCGCGTGTACAGATGTTTAATAAAAATATAAAGGCAGAATATATTTTTAAGGCACATAAGCCACGTACGGCAAATTATAAGAAGGCTATGCAGCTTATGAAGACGAATGCGGACACTACGCTGTTTGTCGGCGATCAGATATTTACGGATATTTGGGGAGCAAATCTGGTGGGAATCCGAACATTTCTTGTAAAGCCAATCAATCCGAAAGAAGAAATTCAAATTGTGTTAAAACGGTATCCAGAAAAGATTGTTCTTTATTATTATAAGAAATGGCTGAAACAAAAAAACAGAAATGATAAATGAAAGAGGGAAGAGGGAAGAGAGATGAAAATTATTATTGGCAACGATCATGCTTCACCGGAAATGAAAAAAGAGCTTGTAACTTATTTGCAAGAGCTTGGGCATGAAGTGATTAATTTTGGCGTAGATACGACAGAAAGCTGTAATTACCCGGAGATTGGGGAAAAAGTGGGACGCGCCATTGCAGCAGGAGAAGCTGACTGTGGTGTTTTAATTTGCGGCACAGGTGTCGGTATTTCGCTGGCAGCAAATAAAGTAAAGGGAGTACGTGCAGCCGTATGTTCAGAAACTACAACAGCCCGGTTTGTGAAACAGCATAATAATGCAAATATTATCGCATTTGGCTCCAGAATCGTAGGGATTGAAACGGCAAAAGATATTGTGAAAACGTATCTGGAGGCAGAATTTGAAGGCGGCAGACATCAGACAAGAATCGATATGATTCATGAGATTGAAAACAGGTAAAAAAACAGTTGAAATATAAAGACTTTTATTATATGATAGAAAAAGTGGGTGTAGAACCCAGATTGTTTTAAGGAGGAAAGAATCGAATGATTTCAGCAGGAGATTTTAGAAACGGAATTACGATTGAATTTGAAGGAAATATTTATCAGATTATTGAGTTTCAGCATGTAAAACCAGGAAAAGGCGCGGCTTTTGTAAGAACAAAGTTAAAAAATATCAAGAGCGGCGGCGTTGTAGAGAAAACATTTCGTCCGGTAGACAAATGTCCACAGGCACGTATTGACCGTAAGGATATGCAGTACTTATATTCGGATGGAGATTTGTTTTATTTTATGGATGTTGAGACGTATGACCAGATCCCGATCGGGACAGCTACTATTGGTGATGCTTTAAAATTTGTAAAAGAGAACGAGATGGTAAAGATATGTTCTTATAACGGGGAAGTGTTTGCAGTAGAACCTCCATTGTTTGTAGAACTTGAGATTTCAGAGACAGAACCGGGTGTCAAAGGCGATACGGCAACAGGCGCTACGAAACCTGCAACCGTGGAGACAGGAGCAACCGTATACGTACCGCTGTTTGTGAATCAGGGTGATACGATTAAGATTGATACAAGAACCGGCGAGTATTTATCCAGAGTATAATAACAATGAATGATAACAGTTCTTTAAAGATTTTATAAAGGGAGAATGTTATGCTGACGGTCGGAATCAGTAATGAATTAAATAGGAATGTAACAAAGGAAACGACAGCTGCTACGTTAGGCAGCGGGATGCTGGAGGTTTACGCGACTCCGGCAATGGTTGCTCTGATGGAAGAGACTTGTATGAAGAGCGTACAGGAAGAATTAGATGCCGGATGCGGAACGGTTGGAACCGGCCTGACGATTCATCATGTGTCAGCGACACCAGTAGGTATGAATGTGCGTTGTGTCAGCAAGCTTGTTGAAGTTGACGGACGTAAGCTTGTATTTGATGTACAGGCGTTTGATGAAGCTGGATTGATTGGACAGGGTACGCATGAGCGTTTTATTATTGAGAATGAGAAATTTTTAAAGAAGGCAGAGCAAAAGTTAGATGCATAGCATAAGTCGTATGCGGAAAAACTTTCCGTAAGATCAGAACGTAAGGAATGAAATAAGAGGCCGGGAAAATGCGGTGCATTTTCCCGGCCTCTTATATGATTAGTTTGTATCATATTCAAAATACATGGATACAAGAACGTTAATGCAGATTCAGCTTTGCAATCAGATCACCAAGTGAAGTAGAAGCAGATTCATTGGAATGATACTCTTCTGCCTGAGCAGATGATTCGTTGTCCGCTTCGGTAATTTCTTCTGATTCTAAGGCGCGAATACTTAAAGAAATTTTGTTGTTATTTGTATTTAAAATCTTTGCGCGTACGGTTTGCCCTACTTTGAGAACTTCTGATGGTTTACGAATCCGCCGTTCACATATTTGGGATACATGAACCAAACCGGTCAGGCCGTCGCCGATAGCTACAAAGGCCCCATAATTCGTCAGGCTTTCTACAGTGCCTTCTACGGTAGTCCCTGGAACAAGCATAGAAATACGGTGGTTTCTTTCTTCTTCTGCACGTTCTCTCAATACGGATTTTGCAGACAGTACGAGTTTTTCTTTTTGTGCATCTACTGTGATGACACGCACTTCCAGGTCTTTTCCAACAAAAACAGAAGGATCTTCCACATAATTGAGGCTAAGCTGTGAAGCTGGAATAAATCCGCGTAGCCCTTCGGCATATGCGATGACACCAGCATTTACTGCCTCTTTTACCCGTACAGACAAAATCGTTTCGTGATCCATCGCGGTTTTTAAATTGTCCCAGCCAAGCATCTGATTTGCCTCTTTTTTAGATAAGAGAATATTACCATCTCCATCGTCCAGGCGGATGACCGTAGCCTGAATCTCGTCTCCTGGATGTAAATCCTGCATAATCGAATAATCAGGATCATCACTCAAGTCTGCGGCTTTGATAATTCCAGGTGCATAATATTTTAAGTCCAAGGTGGCTTCTTCCTCAGATACGGCGATCACAGTAGCAGTGATGATATCTCCTTCGCTGATATGGCGGAAAGAAGCTTCCAATTCCGCTTTGTAATCGTCCATTGTTTCCATATGTTCTTCCATTGATTATCCTTTCCGTTACGATTGTCGTTAAAAAGCTGTGGAACGTATAACAGCTTAGAAACTGTAAATAGCGTAACTGTATTTTCATTATTGCCTGGGAACTGTTTAGAATTATCTTTTCCATTCTGCGTACTGCTTCAAAGTTATTTCTGAACAGTTCCTTACGCACTTTTCTATTTTATCACGATATATGCGATTTGAACAGGGTGGAAATCTATTGACAACACATATTTTTAAAGGTATATTAAAAAGAAACTGTTGTGTATATAAAAATAAAAAGTGCGAATGTTTTGAAAATATAAATATTTTTGTTTTTATTGGAAGAATTTGTGAAAGAATTTATTAAAGTGCAGGGAATACAAATGAAAGAATTCAAATCAGGAAAACGAATTGTAACATATGTGCCGGACTATATTGTATTTGATCTGGAGACGACAGGGACAAACTGTATGAGCGACAGTATTATTGAGATATCAGCAGTACAGGCAAAAAATGGAACTGTCACAGAGACATTTTCTACGTTGGTAAATCCCGGTTGTCCGATACCATATTATGCAACACGGGTAAATGGAATTACAGATGAGATGGTAAAGGATGCACCTCCTCTTGCAGACGTTTTGCCGCAGTTTTTGGAGTTTGTGTCAGATCGTGTGCTTATCGGACATAATATCCATTCTTTTGATCTGAGGTTTATTTATAAAGCTGCCTGGGAGCTGCTTGGAAGAGAAGTTACGAATGATTATTTGGATACGCTGTATATGGCCAGGCAGTGTTTACCGCAGTTAAGTCATCATAAGCTGACAGATCTTGCACAATATTTTCAGATTGATACAAAAGGAGCACACAGGGCATTGCAGGATTGTATGATGAATCAGCAATGCTATGAAAAAATGGCAATGCTTCAAAAAGAGATACCACTTCATGTCTGCCCGGTGTGCGGCGGTGAATTGCGCAGGCGAAAAGGCAGATATGGGGAATTCTACGGATGCAGTAATTATCCGGTGTGCAGATATACAACAAACATGATTTAAGGAGGAGTTCAATTGGATTCAAAAACAACAAAAAGGTATTCGTATAGTTACGATGACTATGAAGAAAATGGGAAAAGTGCAGAGACGATGATAACGGATATTTTGGAAGATCCAGATTTTCCTGCATTAGAAGAACTGGTGATTGGCGATTGGGGGGATGCATGGGAAGACAGCTGCCAGCCACTTTTGAATGGCATGATAGAACATGCAGAACGTTTTTCACATATTCGCAAGCTGTTTGTAGCGGATATGGATTATGAAGAATGCGAAGTATCCTGGATTATGCAGGGAGATTACAGTAAAATGTGGGCGGCATTGCCAAATCTTCGCAGCCTTACTATTAAGGGCAGTATGGAATTGGAATTAGGCGATATTTGCCACGATGGGTTAGAAGAGCTTACGATTATTTGCGGAGGGCTTGGCTTGAGTGTTATGCAGTCAATCCAGAATGCAAAGCTCCCGAATCTGAAAAAACTGCTCTTATATATTGGAGTAGAGGATTATGGTTTTGATGGCAATGCAGATACGGTCAGAGAGCTTTTGAACAAGGCAGAATTTCCGAAACTTACATATCTTGGGATTGTAGACAGTGAAATTCAAGATGAATTGGCAAAGGTTGTGCTGGAAAGCAAATTTATAGGTCAGATAGAAACGTTAGATTTATCACTTGGTACTTTGACGGATGAGGGTGGACAGTTGTTATTAGAAACGATTCCTAAATGGCCGAATATTAAAAATCTGGATATACACTATAATTATCTGACAGATCAAATGGCGGGGAGTTTAGAAAAACTTTCGATTGCTGTGGATGCATCCGAGAGAAATAAACCGGATGAATATCGTGGCACAATTTATATGAATGCAATGCTGACAGAATAGTTCAGAAAGGAAGCAAAATTTGAGACAGGCAGTGTTGTTAGGATATGCGAATACAAAAAGAACGAAGTATTTTAAACAGGCAGCAGCGCAGGCGGGGCTGCCTGTTCTTTTCGCAGAATGGGATCAATTAGAAATGTGGAAAGAAAAATTCACACAAGGGGAATGGCTAATGAAAATAGACCCGCCGCTCTGGGATAGCTGTAGCCTTGGGGAATTGAATTCTTTGACGAATCATTACAAACAAAAGCTTTTGGAACTGTCAAATATGGCAAAGAGCTGTAAGCTGTATTTTTTGAATGATCCTATAGGAATCGGAGAGCTGTTAAATAAGCGGGAATGCAAGAAGAAGCTGGAGCAGGCAGGGCTTACAGTAACAAAATCGCTTGAAATGGGGCAATCCGGCATCCATACAGCTGAGCAGCTGTTTCATGCAATGGATGCGTCAAAGGTGCATCAGGTATTTATAAAACCGGTGAACGGCTCTGGAGCGGCTGGAGTATCAGCATTTCGCTGGCAGCCGAAAACAGGGCGGATGGCGCTTTATACATGTGCTTTGCTGCATCAGGAATACGGACTTGTAAATACGAAACGTTTGCGCCGCATTTCCACTCGTGAGGAAGTAACTGCATATTTGGAACATATTCTGAAGCTGGACTGTGTAGTGGAACGCTGGTATGCGAAAGCAGAATATGCAGGTTATTCTTATGATCTTAGAGCTGTAGTTTGGGACGGAACGCTGGAGTTTCTTTTAGGCAGGCTATCAAAAGGGCCGATTACAAACCTTCATTTAAATAATCATCCGTTGGAAGCGTCAAAACTTGGGATGGACAAAAAAGCGATCGCCCAGATTGCTTCGTTGTGCCAAAATGCTGTGAATTGTTTTCCAGGCATTCGGATTGCAGGAATTGATATTTTGCTGGAAAAAGGGAGTATGCGTCCGAGGATTATTGAAATGAATGCACAGGGGGATTTGATATATCAGGATATTTTTCATGAAAACAGAATATATGCCCGTCAGGTGGAAATGATGAAGGAGTGGATGGGCTGATTTGATTGTTACTATGTATAATATTTTACAATATATTGACAATATATTTTATTAAGGATATATTAATGATAGAAGGAACGTGATGAAACAAAGCAAATCATTATGATTGGCAGAAAGCGGGAAAATATGAATCCAATTTTAACAATAGCTGGAAGTGACTGCAGCGGAGGCGCCGGCATACAGGCGGATCTTAAGACGATCATGGCGCATGGGGCATATGGCATGAGTGTTATTACTGCTTTGACTGCTCAAAATACGATGGGAGTTTATGCGATAGAAAATACAAATCCCGAGATGATCGGGGCACAGCTGGACGCGATATTTACCGATATTTTTCCTTTGGCAGTAAAGATTGGAATGATACCTGACGAGTCTGCCGTACAGGTAATCAGTGAGAAGCTACGTATGTATCAGGCACGCAATATTGTGATTGATCCAGTGGTGATATCTACAAGCGGTACGAGGCTGATGCAAGAAAAAGCGTTGGATGCGGCGCACAGGCAGTTGTTCTCGCAGGCATCTGTTTTGACACCGAATATTCCAGAAGCAGAGGTTTTGTCGGATCGTTCTATTACAGACGAAGCATCTATGCAGTATGCCGCGGAAAAGATTTTTCAAACATATGGCTGCGCAGTGCTGTGCAAAGGCGGACATTTGCCAGATCGAGCGGATGATTTGCTGTATGATGGCAGAAAATTTTACTGTATGACGGCACGGCGTCTGGAAAATCCGAATACGCATGGGACAGGCTGTACGCTGTCTTCTGCCATAGCGTGTAACCTGGCGGAAGGTAAAACGCTGCCGGATGCCGTACGCAATGCAAAAGAGTATCTTACGGATGTGATTGCGGCAGGGCTGGATCTTGGAAAAGGGAATGGGCCGTTGCATCATGTTTGGAAAAATATTAATTCATTTTAATAAGTATTATTATTGAGGAGGAACAATCATGACAAAAACAAAAATCATCTGTACGCTTGGGCCGGCAACCGATCAGCCGGGCATTTTAGATGCGCTGATTCAGGAGGGGATGAGTGTCGCGAGATTTAATTTTTCTCATGGAAATTACGAGGAGCATGAAAAACGTTTGAAAGAGCTAAGAGAAGCACGTACCAGATTTCAGAAGCCAATTGCTGCGCTGCTGGATACGAAAGGGCCAGAAATCCGGGTAAAATCTTTTCAAACGGGGAAAGTGGAGCTGCAGCCGGATCAGTTATTCCGTCTTTGTTCCGGTGAGGTAGAAGGAAATGAAGAGCAGGTATCTATTACCTGCCAGGATTTGTATAAAGATGTTTCTGTCGGGAAACGGATTTTATTAGATGATGGTTTAATTGCTATGCAGGTGGAAGCCATTGAGGGAAAAGATATTATTTGCCGTGTGATAAATGGCGGATTTGTGTCAAATAACAAAGGTGTCAATGTGCCGGAAGTTCATTTATCGCTTCCTTATGTCAGTGAAAAGGACAGACAGGATATTTTGTTTGGGATTGAAAAAGATTTTGATTTTGTCGCGGCCTCTTTTGTGCGGTGTGCAGACGATGTACTTCAAATTCGCAGAATACTTGATGAAAATGGCGGAAAAAACATAGAAATTATATCCAAAATAGAAAATCGGGAAGGCGTAGATAATATTGATGAAATTATAGAGGTTTCCAATGGCATTATGATTGCCCGCGGAGATATGGGTGTCGAGATTGCAAGTGAGGAAGTGCCTGTTATCCAGAAGATGATTATTAAAAAAGTGTACGAGGCAGGCAAAAAGGTTATTACAGCGACACAAATGCTTGATTCTATGATGAAAAATCCACGGCCGACCAGAGCAGAGACCACTGATGTGGCAAATGCGATTTATGACGGCACAAGTGCGATTATGCTTTCCGGCGAAACAGCTGCAGGCAAATATCCGGTGGAATCTTTACAGACAATGGTGCGTATCGCAACACGGACGGAACAGGATATTGATTACCGCAAGCGTTTCTTTGGTTATGACCATAAGGCAAGCACAAATATTACGGATGCAATCTGCCACGCGACCTGTACGACGGCGCATGATCTTAATGCCAGTGCAATATTGACCGTTACAAAGACAGGCACATCTGCACGTATGATATCCCGCTACCGTCCGGGATGTCAGATTATTGGCTGTACGATGGATGAAAAGGTAGGCAGGCAGCTGAATCTGTCCTGGGGTGTGCGTCCGCTTCTGATTATGGAAGAAAGCGATGTGATTGAATTGTTTAATCATTCTGTAAGTAATGCCAGAGATTACGGATTTTTAAAGCCAGGAGAACTTGTTGTGATTACATCAGGTGTACCTCTTGGGATGGCAGGCACGACGAATATGATTAAAGTACAGACGGTGCAGGAACCGAAAAAGATTGCTACCTGGTAATTTATACTGACGAACAGTAAACTTTGCCAATAACACAGACTCACGAGCGTTTGCTGTCTCAGGCTATATGGCAAATTTTATCGCTCGTGAGTATAGAAACATGGAGGTATGTTCATATGCCAAGTGATAAAGAAATGATTAATCATCTGATTGATACGTATTCTAATTTACAACGTATCAAAGAAGCAGATGATTCTTTGCGGGAATTAGATTATCAATTAAAGATTGTCAGAGCAAAACTGGAATCTTTTGGGATTGTAACTGAAAATTTAGACATGAATAAATAATATAAATTAACGGGCAACATTTAAAATATATGTGAAGGGGAACCGTCTCATAGATACTGCATAAAATAAAGTGGAGGTGCAGTTATATGGGACGTTTTCTAATATTAGGGAAAGAAGAACGCCAGAAGTATTTATTTCAGATGCTTTGCAGTAAAGGCCAGACGGTAACGTATTGTGATTCCTGGCTGGACGGGGGATACGATGCAGTTATGCTGCCGGTGGCAAGAAGTGCGGAATATCTGGAACAGATTGCTGATAAGCTGCAGGCGGGAGAATATGTATTTGGCTGCAATTTCCCGCAGGAGATTACGGAACAAAAGCGCAGGCAGGGGATCTTTTTTGTAGATTATATGAAAGAAGAAGGAGCTGCCTATACAAATGCTGCAGTCACAGCAGAAGGTGCGATTGCCGAAGCGATTCTGGCAGGGAAAGAAGTATTGTTCGGCAGGCAGATGCTTGTGATGGGATTTGGCAGGTGCGGGCAGATGTTGGCAAAACGGCTGCAGGCATTAGGCGCAAAGGTGACGATTTATGAAAAGGATCCGGAAAAGCTGGCAGTTGCAGCAGCATGTGGATGGGATACGGTGGAGGCAGAAGATGAAACAGTTACTTATGAAGAAGGGGCGGTCACGATAGCGAACTGTTCTTTGGAAACGGAAAAAGAATCGCTTGTAAGGAAACTGGATGCAAAGTTCTGGGGCAGATTTGCATATATTTTCAATACGATACCGGCGCTTGTTTTGGGAGAGGAGCGTTTGTCACAGACTCGTCATGATGCGGTCTTTATTGATATTGCGTCGGCTCCGGGTGGGCTGGATTATGCGTATTGTGCGCAAAAGGGCATGAATGCGAAATTATGCAGCGGACTTCCGGCTAAATATGCGCCAAAATCTGCAGCGGAGCTATTGTTTCGAGTAATTGAATCTTATTTAAATTTGACTGAAAGAGGTGATGTCCTATGACGCAGGAGCAGAAGCTAACAGTTGGCCTTGCATTTACAGGCTCTTTTTGTACCTTTGCAAAGATAAAGGAAGTAACCGCACAGCTTGCAAAGCAGAATATGCGTATTGTTCCGATTTATTCTTTTCATGTACAAAATATGGATACACGGTTTGGTACAGCAGAAGAGTTTCGAAAAGACATAGAAACGATAACAGGTGAAAAGGGGCTGTGTACCATTCAGGAAGCAGAACCAATCGGGCCGACGGGGTATCTGGACGCACTTATTATCGCACCGTGTACCGGAAATACAATGGCTAAGCTCTGCGCGGGAATTACCGATTCTCCGGTGCTGATGGCTGCAAAGGCACATCTGAGAAATGAAAAACCTCTGATTCTTTCTATTTCCACAAATGATGCACTTGGCATGAATTTTAAAAATATCGGTATGCTGATGAACATGAAGCATATTTATTTTGTACCATTTGGGCAGGATCATTACAAAAAGAAAACGAACTCTATGATTGCCCATACCGATCTGATTCATGAAACATTGGAGGCGGCTTTGCAGGGAAGACAGCTTCAGCCTGTAATTTTAGGGCCGCAGCCAGTCGAATAGCAGTTTTTTACATTGGAATTCAGCACATTCGAAATACGTTTTCATTACGTTTTTATATAGAAGCGCTGAATTCCAATTGTTTCATCAGCATTTTTAAATAGTTATGTTTACATGATATTTTCTGAGCCAGTATTCTACTTGCAGCAGATAGGCGATCATCTGAGGCCCGGCCATCAGCTGTCCATACCATGGCGCACCGTAGTCTTTCGTTTTATCTAAAAACAGCATAACGGCTGTAACATCTACGAGCTCCCGCAGTGGACAGTCCGGTTGTTCCAGAACGGCCCTTAAGCGGCCTGCGAGAAGTTTTTCATAGTGTGGATGATATGTTTTTGGATAAGGGCTTTTTTTTCGAAACAAGATTTCTTCTGGCAGCAGTGAACGGGCAGCCTGGCGCAGTACATTTTTTACAATGCCGTCTTTTGCTTTCATTTCCCAAGGGATATTAAAGACATAATCTACAAGTGTGCGGTCTGCAAACGGTACGCGCGCTTCCAGGCCGGAATGCATGCTTGTGCGGTCCATACGGTTTAATAGCGTCTGCATAAAAAAGCGGATGTTTAAATACCCAATCCGGCGGCGGTTTACTTCGGTACTGTTTTCGTCAGGAAGTATAGGAATCTCACGGATCGCCGTTTCATAGGCATTTTTTACATACGAATCCATATCCAGCAGTTTTAGCAGTTCAGGCTTTAACAGCTGTGTGCGTGGGGATAAATCCGGAGTCCATGGGAACGTATGGCTGTTTAAGAAAGATTCTTTATGGAACCAAGGATATCCGCCAAATACTTCATCTGCGCATTCTCCGGTCAGTACGACTTTGTGATGCCTGGCAACTTCACCGCAAAAATAAAGAAGGGAAGAGTCTACATCTGCCATACAGGGAAGATCATGTGCATCTACGGATTCATATAGTTTATCGGCCTGTATCTGGCTGCCGCATTCCAAATAGTGGTGATCGGAATGCAAAAATGCTGTCATTTTATCTACATAAGGGCGGTCCATCGAAGGTTGGAAGCTATTTGCCCGGAAGTACTTATCATTTTCAGTAAAATCAAACGAGTATGTGGTAAGCGTCTGCCCCTGCGTTTTTAACTCTTTGGCACATACGGCAGATACGAGGCTGGAGTCTATGCCGCCGGATAAAAACGTACAGATCGGTACGTCAGAGACCATTTGACGTTTGATGGCATCTGTGATTAAAAATCTTGTTTTTTCGATGGTATCTTCATACGAATCTTCATGTGGACGGCTCTCTAGCCGGAAATATGTATGCGTGGTAAAACCAAGCTGGCTGCAGGTCATACAGGTGCCGGGTTTTAATTCCCTGATATCGGTAAAAATCCCATTTCCCGGAGTCCTTGCAGGGCCAAGGCCAAAGATTTCATTTAAGCCGGTTTTATCAAGCTTTGCTGTAACATTCGGAAAACAGAATAAGCCTTTTAATTCAGAAGAAAAAATGAGTGTGCCGTTATGAATTGTGTAAAACAGCGGTTTGACGCCAAAGCTGTCACGGTATAGCGAAAGGATTTTATGACGTTCATCATAAATGGCAAATGCAAAGATGCCGTCAAGCCGGCGAATAAATTCGGGGCCGAATGTTAAATAGGATAAAAGGATAAGTTCTGTATCAGAAGAAGTTTGCGGGATTACGTCACGTTTAAAAAGTGCCTGCCTGAGCGCTTTTTGGTTGTAAATCTCACCGTTGTATACGGTATGGTATAGATAGTCACCCCTGGATCTTGTCATAGGCTGACGTCCGTTTTTCAGATCTATAATGGACAGTCTTGTATGAGATAAACCGCACTGGTCTGCTAGAAAAATACCGGAGTCATCCGGCCCGCGGTGTGTCTGGCACTGTCCCATTTTATGTAAGATATGTTCAAATTCCGCCTGTTTTGCTAAAAAGCGGGCAGACGGATCATAAAAGCCTGCGATACTGCACATAGTTTACCTGCAATTGTTATTCTTTGCTTTAATCTATGCGCTGGCGGCTCAAAATATGACTCTGATATTCTGATTTCATAGGTCTATCCATGTTCATGGACATATTTTTTTATGGCTGCAAAGCTTTCGGAACTCATATAATGTTCCATTTTGCAGGCGTCTTCATTGGCTGTTTTTTCATTGATGCCAAGCCTTTTTAACCAGGCGGAAAAAAATTCGTGCCGTTCGTATATCGTTGACGCAATGTCAGCCCCGGCGTCTGTTAAATAAATAAAGCCGGCGTCTGTCACTGTAATATAGCCGTTTTCGCGCAGATTTTTCATTGCAACGCTCACACTGGATTTTTTAAAACCGAGTTCATTCGCAATATCAACGGAACGCACAACTGGCAGTGATTTACTTAAAATCAGGATGGTTTCCAAATAGTTTTCAGCAGATTCATGTATATTCATCGGGATGCTCCTTTTGTAATGAGATATTTTCATTAAGCATGGAAGTTTTTCTGTTTTTATCCAATCTATCCAATATAGCCTACAAATTTGTAATGGATGCGGATTTCGCGTTCCTTTACGCCCTCCACAATGTGCTGCTCGCCACTTTCTATTTTATCATTATCAATAAGCCGGAGCAGGGTTTCTCGGTCAAGGGTTTCAATTCTGCTGCACTGGCGGACGAGGCTTGTCCATTCCTGCACATCATTTTGTGCTGTCTGGTTTTTATCCATTTGTTGCTCCAGTTCCTTGAGCTGTTCTGCTTTTCCAGTTCTGCCAGCCGTTTTTGTATGATTCACGGGAAAGTCGAGTGTAAATGCCTGCGTTCTATGTTGTTGCCTGTATAATCTTTGTTTATCCTCCTAATGGATCCATACAGCATAACGGCAGCCATGCTTTAAGATGCATTTTTATTATACTGCATCTTCTGAGTCATTGCAATGTCCGTTTTGCTGCCGTGCCGCTTTTTCAGTGAATAGTAACACCAGATTTTCATACAGATGTCGGAAATCCATGTCTCCGATATAGATGCTGTGTACCTTGTAGCGGGTTCCGTTGATTATTTTTACTGCGTACTCGTTGAGTGGTATTCTTGCTGTTTTTTGTTTCTTCCATCCATGCCTTTTCCTTATTCGATTGCTATAATGTTGTCATGACTGTTGTCCTGCCGTGGATAAGCATAGCATGGAAAAAAGGGAGCCTTGTTTTTCTGCAGAAATTGCATTTAAGGAAAAATTATGTTTTGGAAATTGCAGATATGCATCTGCCCGTGCTGTAATTGACAAAATATGCTTATAAGCCAAATGTTTTACCAACTTACTTTCATTATTACAGAAAAAATAAAATAATATAGCTAATAAGGAACTGTAAATAAATAACTTTTAAATAGTGCGCAGGATTTTTCTTTGAGAGCACTGTTCAAAAATCAGGCGCATAGTGGGCTATGTAACTGATTTTTGAACAGTGTTCTCAAAGAAAAAGACAAGTAATATTAAAAGTTATTTATTTACAGTTCCTAAGTATAATTTGTGCTGAAAAATGTTTGATTTAATTAGATTTTTTGAGAAAAAAGAATATGTCACTGATTTCCTAAATGGAAATTTTTATATGAACTCTATAGGTCATTTTTGGGGATTATCCTCTGCTGTGCAGAATGATATTGCTGAAGGCATTGGTGAATCGATGGACACTGAATCATTTATGAACAAATATGGCGTAAATTACACTCAGGTATTTGATGGACATCTCTTATTGCCAATAATGAACCGTATTGAAGCAATGAAGTATGTCCATGTGTGTTGCCTTTCTTTGCATGAATACGATGACAATGCCAAAATAGTATCTACTATCCCATCGGAAATGCCCGATTATAATAGGGCAAGGAAACTTGCTGCTGATGATGAAAATCGTATTTATGATGAACATACGATATTTAAAATTGGCGAAATAAACGATATTGCTGAAGAAATTGATATCGATCTATTATTTAATAATATTGGAAAATTATATAGTGCAAATGGAACTGCATATAAAGTTGTAGATGAGATGCCAATTTTATGGAAAAAGCGTAAAGTTAAAATAGAAAAAATGATGAATGATGGGATACCTTTCTTTTATGATGCATATCCAAATCAATATGTAGGATGGTCACCAAGAGAATCTTTCAGAAATAAAATCATGGAATTAGATAACGGAAAATTTAAACCAGTACTCATTATAGGTTAATGAATAAACATTGAAGCTTATATTGAACACTTATATAGCCTGACTTATACCTCTGCGTTGTAAAAATATCTACGAATGCGCTTATATCACTATCAACTTTTTGATTATCATTAAGCCGGGACATATGGCGCAGTGGTCTGCCCTGCCCATGAGTTTTCAAACACGCTCTAGGGCAATATTTTACTTTCGTTCAACCTTTTATAGTTATACTGAATCAGGAGTCAGAAACGCTCTCCGAGGCATAACGATATGCTCCAAAGGCAGGGCAGAAAGGAGAAAAAATGTAGATTTTGTACATGAAAAGATAAAACTTCCAAAGTTAAAAGAAGTAAAAGCAAAAGTGCATAGAGAATTTGTGGGACAGATCAAATCAGCAACAGTCTCGCAAGTTCCAAGTGGAACGTATTTTGTGTCAGTGCTGGTGGAAACGGAACATGGTGAGCTGCCGCATACAGATAAAAATATCGGCATGGACTTAAGCATTAAAGATTTATGTATTACATCAGATGGGAAGAAATACGAGAATCCAAAGACAATAAGAAAATATGAGAAAAAACTGGTAAAATTACAAAGACAGCTTGCCCATAAAGAAAAATGGAGTGCCAACTATTACAAACAGAAAAAGAAAATTGAACGGTGTCACGAGAAAATTACAAATACCAGAAAAGATTATCTGCATAAAGTTTCCTACGAGATTATCAGCGAAAACCAAGTGATAGTTTCAGAAAACTTACAGATAAAAAATATGGTAAAGAATCATTATTTGGCAAAATCAATCTCAGATGTGTCGTGGCACGAATTAACAAGACAGTTGGAATATAAGGCGGCGAGGAACGCAAGGCAGTATATCAAAATAGATACATTCTATGCAAGCAGCCAGATATGTTCTGATTGCGGGTATCAAAATGCCAGTACAAAAGATTTATCCGTAAGGGAATGGACATGTCTAATTTGTGGAGCAAAACATGATAAAGATATCAATGCTGCAAAGAATATATTAACAGAAGGATTACGGCAAATAGCATAGGATAATAAAATACAAATAAGGACGGTTCAGTCCGAATTGACACCTGTGGAGATAGTAGGGAGCAGTTAGGGTGGAAAGTATTCCAAATGGCGGCAGCACGTTTTTTATTACATTGCCTACGGAGTAGTTATTTGTTTAAGAATTTCAACAAAAAGAGAAAGCGAAAAGAATCGGTGGAAATCGGTTCTTTTTTGTTGGGTTTCGGTGAAATAAAGAGAAGATTTTGAAAAACACATATAATTTTTACTTTGATTCAACTTTTGAGAGGTATAGTATAGACCATCAGAAGAAAATTTATCTGATAAAAGGCAGTTATAGGAATATAATCCTGCGAGTACTCTCGGAAACTCTTGAATAATGGATTGTAATTTGTATAAATAAGAATATTGGGTTGTATTTGCAAGGAATATGTCCAAGATTTAGATAGTTTGACGATTGTACCGAAACCGTTTGGACGGCGCATGGCTTTCCCTCTTGGCATAAAGATCAATCCTTTTCATTTTGTATTGAAATATTGCTAGAGAGGGGGTGCTATTTTTTATGGTTAACATATTCCAAAATCGCTACGATAAGTATCGCAGTTGAAAGTATGACCATGAATTCTTCATATGTAGTTATAAAAAACGCCTCCTTTCTTCAAGGCTCGGAACGGAGGTATTCACACCCTATCGGTGTACTAGTTAAGCATATTAAATTGTCATGGTGCAACGGGGCCAATACTGGCCCGGTGATCCTTGCGAGGTTACTTATACAATATTTTGATGCAATATCAATTTTACAAATCAAATAAATCAGCATGGGTTATAATTACGCTTTTGGCACAGCTTCAGGTCGCGCTTAAATTGTGATATTAAGTTGAGTTTTAACATGAGCTATTCCTCCAGAATTTGGGAAAACAATTCTTTTGTTGCCACCTCAAAATGCTGCCCGCTGCCGGTCCTTATCATTTCGTCCGTTTCTGCCATTCCTGCTATTGTTGTCGCATTCGGCTTGAAAACCGGGTATATGTCAAGTTCGGACATTTCCTCCAGACCTTCAAGCATATTGATAACGAAAATCATTTTATCATCTGGTAGACGATCAATCATATTCTTTGCTATTTCCTGATAACTCATAATAATTACACTTCCTTTCAAAGTTATTGTATGTGTTTTTTTCTATATTATTGTGGGAAAGATCGCAAAGGTCTTGGCGTGGACGCAACTGAAATTTTGGAGGATTAAAGAAGGGAGAAAACAGACAATGGCAAGAGTAACTAGTATTCCAGTATATGAAAGCCGCAGAAATTCATCCACTTGAAAATGAAACGGAAACGAGGGGATTTATAGAACAGGCATGGGCTGAAGCTATATAACTGCAAATGTGATTCGGTATGTTCACTGATGAGATACAGAGAAGCTTTGGGGAATACATATCAGGAGCCAAAACCTTGGGATTTAAGGGAGATTAGCTCCATTATGAATAAGTCAATCACTGGATGGGAGAAGCACCCGACAAAGAGTATGCAAATTAGATTTAATGTATACGGGAATCAGCGTGCATGGGATAAAATTGTCAACACTGATTCGTCAACAGATGGATTTATTTAAATAAGTATGGATGATATTGAGTGTGATTTGTCATTTAAGTAATGTTGTTGACAGTAAAGCCAATTCCAGAGCCGTTTTTTGCACTGTGACAAAAATGTAAGAATGATAAAGAATGTTTTAAATTTCTTAAGATATGCTTAAGATATATAAAAAACACTTGAGGGATTGAAAAAGCCTTGTTATACTAATTCATAGAGTGTGTGGTTGTATCAGCTGCCATGGAGATTTTGAACATGAAATAATCCTGGCGGATTTGTATAGCATCGCTGTCCGATCAGAAAAAATCAGACAGTGAAATCAGAAAACAAAATTTGGAAAGAAAGACAGGAGAGTGATATGTTAAAAAGACAAAGAATGGCTAATGTCATCCCAAAAGAACGTGTGATACCGCTGCTGTTTGCATTTGCATTTAATATGGCGGTATATGCAGGGGCGAGGGTGATTGCAGGAGAGTGGGAGCATTATGATATTGAAGGGCCGTTAGACAAGCTGATTCCATTTTGGCCTCCGTCTGCGGTAATTTATATAGGGTGTTATTTGTTTTGGGCGGTGAATTATATCATCATAGCAAGGCAGGAGAAAAGGCAGATGTGCCGTTTTTTTGCGGCGGACTTTCTTTCTAGACTTGTCTGTTTTGGATGCTTTTTATGCATTCCAACGACGAATACAAGACCGTTTGTCGAACCGGATGGATTTTGGAATCGGGTTATGTTGCTTGTATATGAGGTGGATGCGGCAGATAATTTGTTTCCGTCTATTCATTGTCTGGTCAGCTGGTTTTGCTATATTGGGATCAGAGGTAAAAAAGAAATCCCGAAATGGTACCAGGGTGCGTCTTGTCTGATGGCGGTTTTGGTCTGTGTTTCAACATTGACGACGAAGCAGCATGTGATCGTAGATGTAGCTGGCGGTGTATTGTTAGCAGAGTTTTGTTATTGGATAGCGAAAAAGCCGATATTATCTAAGAGCTATGAAAAAGTTTTGGACATGATAAATGATAAGATTTTTACGAAAGGAAATATGGGATGCAGAGTAAAAAGAAAGCAATAGGCAACATGGTGTTTCTGTTTGTTGTTTTTGGGCTTACCATTTATGGTGTATTTCATGGAGAAGATCTGGAAGCTATGATGCAGGCAATCCAGCAGGCAGATATCCGATGGCTGCTGCCGGGTGTTTGTCTCGTTTTGTTTTTTATCTGGGGTGAATCCATTATTATCTGGTATATGATGCGGTCATTTCGGATTTATCTGAGGAAAAGAATATGCTTTTTGTTTTCCTCGGTAGGATTTTTTTTCAGTTGTATTACACCTTCTGCTACTGGCGGGCAGCCGATGCAGATTTATTATATGAATAAAGAAAAGATACCGATTCCGGTTGCGACTGTGATTTTAATGGTTGTTACGATTACATATAAGCTTGTGCTTGTTGTGATCGGAGTCGGCATCCTGTTGTTTGGCCAGGGTTTTTTGCACCAATATTTAGAAGAAATACTTCCGGTATATTATCTGGGGCTGCTTTTGAACGTTTTTTGTGTCAGTTTCATGACTGTACTTGTGTTTCATCCGGTGCTGGCGGAAAAAATTATTTTAACAGGAATGGACTGGCTGGAAAAGCTGCACTTGATGAAAAAGAAGCAGTCGCGCAGAGAAAAGTTTCAGGCTTCCATGGAAGTTTATCGAGAAACGGCAGCTTACTTAAAAGATCATAAAAGGGTCATTGTATCGGTGATTCTGATAACATTTATTCAGCGTTTGGCTCTGTTTGCTGTCACATGGATGGTTTATTTGGCTTTTCGGCTGGAAGGAACACCGATGTGGGATGTTGTGCTTTTACAGGCGGTGATTTCAGTTTCGGTGGATATGCTGCCGCTTCCTGGTGGTATGGGGATCAGTGAGTCGTTGTTTTTAAAAATATTTACTACCGTATTTGCATCTGTGACATTGCCGGCGATGGTTCTTTCAAGAGGGCTTGGGTATTACAGTCAGCTGCTTATCAGTGCGTTGTTTACGATTGTGGCACAGCTTTATTATTCAGTGCATAAGAGTAAAGTTCCGCATAGATGCAGCACATTAGATACGGAAGAATAGGAGATTAGAATGCTGGGTGTTTGGGATTATACAGTGATACTTACTTATATCAGCTTTATATCAGCTGGAATAGGGATTTTTTGTGCGATATCGATGCATCTGCCGTGGGCGATTTTTTTCCTGGCATGTTCCGGGTTATGTGATATGTTTGACGGAAAGATTGCAAGAACAAAAAAAGACCGTACGGAGGACGAGAAAAAGTTTGGCATTCAAATAGACTCGTTATGCGATATCGTCTGTTTTGGGATACTGCCGATGGTTATCTGCTATAAAAGCGGGATGAAGCATATGTACAGTATTGTAATATTGGTATTATATGGATTGGCAGGACTGGTGCGTCTGGCGCATTTTAATGTGATGGAAGAAAAGCGGCAGGAACAGACGGATGAGGATAAAAAATACTATCATGGGCTTCCAATTACTTCGATGGCGATTGCGTTGCCGCTTCTATATGTTTTGTCGCCATTGCTGCCAGGACGAAAAGTATTTCTGATTCTGATGCATGTGCTTGTTATGGTCGTTGGCGCGCTGTTTATTGTAGATTTTAAGCTTCGAAAACCTACGGTGATGGAAATGATTTTGCTGGTAGGCGTTGTAGCGTTAGCTGTTGTTATATTGATATTTATCGGGCGCAGCTGGTGGGTATTTATCCATCATACAAAGTTTCCGATGACTGTTTTTAACTGAACGGGAGGAGAGTGTTTATGCATTTGACGGCAGACCGGAAAGGTAAGATAGAAAAGGAGCATTCCATACAGGATCGTCTGCTGGAAATATTATACGGCTGCAAAGCCGGCAGGATGCTTGTGCGGCCGCTGATATCGCCAGGCATTTCAAGACTTGGAGCGGCATATTTAGATTCCAGAGCTTCTACGTTTTTTATACCGTTGTTTATTCATCATCATTCGATTCCGATGGAAGATTATGAGCTTGTGTCGTATCGTTCCTTTAATGATTTTTTCAAACGTAAGCTGGCGGAAGGGGCGCGCAGTGTATCTATGGAGCAGGAAATTTTTGTCAGTCCATGTGACAGCCGGCTAAGTGTTTATAAGATTGATGATAACTGTGCATTTTCTGTGAAGCATACTACGTATACTGTGCAAAGTCTGTTAAAGAACCGTAAGCTGGCGGAACGGTATGCAGGAGGGTTTGCATGGGTGTTTCGGTTGTGTGTCGACGATTACCATCGGTATATATATGTAGATGATGGTGTTGTATCCAGGCATTATCGGATTCCAGGCGTATTTCATACGGTAAATCCGGCAGCGAATGAGGCATATCCGATTTATAAGGAAAATACAAGGGAATATTGTCTGTTAAAGTCTTTGCATTTTGGAACATTGCTTTTGATGGAAGTAGGAGCGATGTTTGTCGGGCGGATTGAAAATCAGCCAGGAGAGCGTAAGGTTCGGCGTGGGGAAGAAAAAGGTAATTTTGCGTTTGGAGGTTCTACAGTTATTGTTTTGACACAAAAAGGGCAGGTTGTGCCGGATGGAGATATTTTGCGTTATTCCAAAAGTGGGATCGAGACAAAAGTAAAACTTGGAGAGCATGTAGGAGTAAAGCTTAAAAAGAGGAAAAGAGGTCCTGAGATTGGAGCAAATGACATTATTTGAAAACAGCGTGCCGCAGCCGTTGGCTGCAAGGCTGAGGCCGCTCAAACTGGAAGAATATGTAGGGCAGACACATCTTCTTGGAAATGGAAAAGTATTACGGCGCCTGATAGAAAGCGATCAGATCTCTTCCATGATTTTTTGGGGTCCGCCCGGTGTTGGAAAGACTACGCTTGCAAGAATTATTGCAAATCATACAAAGGCCGCGTTTATAGATTTTTCAGCTGTGACAAGTGGAATTAAGGAAATCCGCACCGTTATGCAGCAGGCGGAAAATAACCGCAGATATGGAGAAAAGACAATCGTATTTGTAGATGAGATTCATCGATTTAATAAGGCGCAGCAGGATGCGTTTCTTCCTTTTGTGGAAAAAGGAAGCATTATTTTAATCGGAGCTACAACAGAAAATCCTTCTTTTGAAGTTAACGGCGCTCTTTTATCCCGCTGTAAAGTATTTGTACTGCAGGCGCTTACAACGAAAGAACTGGTTGCTTTGCTGGAACGTGCGCGAAAGGATCCCAGGGGGTTTGGAAATGTGCATATTGATATGGAACCTGGGATGTGTGAAGCAATCGCAAATTTTGCGAATGGAGACGCACGAACGGCGTTATCTACACTGGAAATGGTCGTCTTAAACGGTGATACAAATGGCAGTACAATAACCGTATCAGCAGAAACATTGGAGCAGTGTATATCCAAAAAGTCTTTGTTATATGATAAAAAGGGAGAAGAACATTATAATCTGATCTCGGCCCTGCATAAATCGATGCGCAATTCAGATCCGGATGCCGCTGTTTATTGGCTTGCAAGGATGCTGGAAGCAGGGGAAGATCCGTTGTATGTAGCAAGACGTGTGATCCGCTTTGCAAGTGAGGATGTAGGGCTTGCGGACCCACAGGCATTAACAACAGCAGTGAATGCTTTTCAGGCATGTCATTTTATCGGAATGCCCGAATGTTCGCTGCATTTGACGCAGGCAGTTGTATATATGTCTCTGGCTCCAAAATCGAATGCTTTGTATATGGCTTATGAATATGCGAAAAAAGATGCGCTGGAACAGCTGTCAGAACCGGTGCCGCTTGTCATTCGCAATGCGCCGACAAAGCTGATGGAAGAGCTTTCTTATGGAGAAGGCTATCAGTATGCGCATGATACGAAAGAAAAGCTGACCTCGATGCAATGTATGCCGGATTCTCTTTTGGGAAAAGCGTATTACTGTCCGACAGATCAGGGGATGGAAGCGGATCTGAAAAAACGTTTGGAACAGATCAAAGCATGGAAAGAGGCAAACGCTAATGAGCTATGACCGGAAACAAAACATTATGATATTGGAAGATGATGAGGATCTGGCAGAAGGAATACGGTTATCTTTAAACAGCAGCGAATTTTCTTTTTATTTGTGCAGGACGATTGCGCAGGCAAGGGAACTGTTGCGGCAGTATCGGTTTGACCTTTTGATTTTGGATATTAACCTGCCGGATGGAAGCGGACTGGCGCTGTGCAGCCAAATACGGCGAAAAAGCCGCGTTCCGATTGCGCTGCTGACGGCAAAGGACATGGAAATGGACATTGTAAAGGGATTGGAGAGCGGAGCGGACGACTATATCACAAAACCATTCAGCTTGATGGTGCTGCGGGCAAGAGTGCGGGCGCTGCTGCGACGAAATATGGCAGAAGAGCACGCAGAGTATACGGATGGAATGTTTCAGTTTTGCTTTGATACAATGAAATTTTATAAAGATGGAATGGCAATAGAATTAAGTAAAACCGAACAGAGAATTTTATATTTGCTTGTCAAAAACGCCGGACAGATTATTACAAGGGAACGGCTGCTGGAATGGGTGTGGCCGGAAGGCACGGAATATGTGGAAGATAATGCTTTGTCTGTTGGGATTCGCCGGTTAAGAGATAAGTTAGAGGACATTTCTTCAAAGCCTTGTCATATTAAAACGGTATATGGAAAAGGATATATGTGGGAGGTTGATTCGTGTATTCGTATGTTGTAATGTTTGCGTTTTTCTTTGCAGGCTGCATTGGCAGTTTCTTTGCTACAAAATGGCATTATCAATCGCAGTCAAAAAAATTGTATCAAAATCTGCTGCAAATATTAGACCGGTCATTGCATGGGGAGTTTGTGCAAAACAGTTATGACGAATCCATGGATGCGGCAGTTGTTGTACGATTAAACAGAATGGTGCAGATTACAAAGATGCATCAAAAAGACGCTGAAAAAGAGCGGGATACGGTAAAGGCGCTCATATCTGATATCTCCCATCAGGTAAGAACGCCGCTGACCAATATGATGCTTTATACAGGACTTTTAAAAGAACAGCCGTTATGCAGCGATGCCTTGCATTTAGCGGATAAGCTTCAAAAACAGTCTGACAAACTGGATTTTTTTATGAAAGAGCTTGTAAAATCTGCTTATACCGAACAGGAAATGATAGCGGTTCGGCCCAGCCGGGCCAGTGTACAGGAAATCATACAAACAGCATGTCAGACCGTAGAACTGGCTGCGATGAAAAAAGAAATTGTGATTGCTGCAGACAGTAAGGCGGCAGAAGGACTTACCTGCTATGCGGACAGGAAATGGACGATAGAAGCAGTTGCAAATGTGATCGAAAATGCGGTAAAATATTCACCGGAAAGCTCTGCCATAGAGATATCTGTTGTTCCTTATGAGATATTTATATGCATTCAAATCAAAGACCGTGGGATTGGAATCAGGGAAGAAGAGCAGGGACTTGTTTTCAGACGTTTTTATCGTTCAAAAGATGTGAAAGATTCGACAGGATATGGGATAGGACTGTACCTTGTCAGAGAAGTATTAAGCAAACAGGGCGGTTATGTCAAAATACAGTCAGAGTATGGGAAAGGAACGATTGTGAGTCTGTATTTTCTGCGGTCTTGCTGGATTTCCGGCATACAGTAGAATCCCTTCCACCAAGGGATATCCTGGAGGTAATTGAATATAGTCATCCGTGATGTCGCCGTTTTCGTAGTAGATATATCCATGATCTTGTATCTATATCTCAATAGCCATTTTAATGATGGGTCTGTTGGTAGTGTCATCTGTTATAAGCTACCAATCATTTATCGTATTTTGTTTCGTATTTTTCTATGAATGATCTTCTTTCAAAGTTGTCATGTTTCAGAAAGATTTCAGAAAGATTTTTTTGCTATGATCTGTGATAAGAGGTTATAGGATAACCGAAATCATAAAAAGGGGTGTACATATGGATATTTTAGCAACAGAAAATCTAAAAAAGTATTACGGATCAGGTCAAACGCAGGTAAAAGCTTTGGATGGAGTAACGCTTTGCGTAAAAAGCGGTGAATTTGTAGCTGTAGTAGGAAAATCTGGAAGCGGAAAATCTACGCTGTTGCATATGCTGGGCGGGCTGGATACGCCGACGTCCGGCAGGGTCATAGTAGATGGCAATGATGTATCTGGCATGACAAAAGATGAAATGACTATATTCCGTCGTAGGAATATTGGATTTGTATTTCAAAATTATAACTTGCTGCCGCTTATGAATGTATGGGAAAACATTGTGCTTCCGATTCGTTTGGATGGGATTCGGCCAGACCGCAGGTTTGTAGACGGACTGCTTTCCATGCTTGGACTTATGGATAAAAAATATGCTATGCCGAGTCAGCTTTCCGGCGGACAGCAGCAGCGAGTTGCATTGGCAAGAGCGCTGGCGGCCAAGCCTGCCATTCTTTTGACAGATGAACCAACCGGAAATCTGGACAGCAGTACCGGACAAGATGTAATTGGACTGATTCGTACGAGCAGTGAAAGTTTGTCACAGACCGTTGTTATGATTACACATAATGAAGAAATCGCACAGATGGCAGGCAGAATTTTACGGATCGAGGACGGGAAAATTTATAGTCGAGATTCGGTGCAAATATAGGCAGGCAGGGGTGTTTATCATGATGAAAGTAAATAATAAACAAGTAGTTCGGGAAATTGCGTGGATTACTTATAAAGCAGAAAAAAAGCGGAATATGCTTTCCGTGATCGCAATGAGTATGGCTTCATTTTTGATCGCTGTCATGACTGCCATTGGATCAAGTTACTGGCACACGCTAACGGAACGTCAGCTGCGGATGCAGGGAATTGATTATGATATTTCACTGAGCGGGCCGACAGACAAACAAGTGGAAATTGTGCGTGCGATGGATAAAGTTAAATATGCCGGTCTGAAAGTTGCTTGTATGGAAGTAGAGCAGTTTGAAGACCAGGCAGTGGATGAAGCAGATTTTTTCTGGCTGGATGAAGTATGCTGGGAGAAGCAGACGTTGCCTTCGTTGGAAACCTATGCCGGGCATTATCCGGTAAAAGAAGATGAATTAATGCTTAGCGAGAATTTGCTAAAGGCAATGCATGTGGACAAGCCAAAGATGGGGATGAAGCTGCAGCTGATGTATCACACGATGTCCGCAGATAATAGTGGCGCTAAGGTAAGGGATTTTACATTATGTGGCTGGTTTTTAGATTATACAGGAAAAGAAAAAGGATATGTATCCAAAGCTTTTTTAGATGCCTCCGGTGCCAAGCAGACGGATATGCAGCTAGGAATGCTTACGATTTCACTGGTAAATCCATTATATTTTCCAAAAGATATTACAAATATGAATGAGGCTGTGGGAATTTCCGGTATGCAGAGAATATCTGCGGATCATGATGCGGTTCCGCAATTTTGTAAAATGATAGCGGCGCTGGCGGTCATGCTGTTAATGATATTGGCCAGTGCGTACCTGTTTGTATATCATACGATGTATCTGTCGATAGCAAAAAATATCCGCTACTATGGACAGTTGAAAACAATTGGAACAACAAGCGTTCAGTTAAAAGGAATCGTGTATCGTCAGGCAGTTTGGAATGCTGTGATGGGAATTTTGGCAGGAATTGCCGGTGCTGCTTTTGTATCCCAAATTGCGGTACCGAAAATATTGACCGCGCTAAATGGTGCCTATGAAGAAGAGCTGGTAGTGCCGGTGGGAGTGGAAGTTTTTTTGGCGGCAGGGATATTTACATTTATTGTCAATCTTGTCAGTTGCAGCAGGCCCGCAAAGATTGCAGCTGAAGCTTCTGCGATAGAAGCGCTGCGCTATCAGCCAGACATATCCAAAAGAAAGATGCGCAAACGGGAAATGAATTCATTGCCTGCGATGGCTTTTCAAAATATATTTCGGGATAAAAGGCAGGCAGCAGTGATCTTTTTATCTTCCGCCATTTCGGTGGCAGTCTTTTTTACAGTCAATATTGTTATTTATGGAAATGATGCAAAGCACATATTAAATGAAAGAGGCGGCTGTGATCTGCAGATACTGAATCAGACGATGCTGCGCAAACAGGAAAGGCAGATATTTACAGAAGAAAAGATAGAAGAACTCAAAGCGCTGGAAGGAGTTAAGACGATTCGCAGAGTATCTTCAGCAGAAGCATGGATACCTTGGCAGGAAGATCTGTTTGGTGAATATTACCGGGCGCTTTATGCTTCCGTATATAGTCCCGGCGATTATGAGACGGATATCCAAAGATATCAGGATGATGAAACAGATCGTTGGGTAAGACATATGTTTGGGACGAGACTGGTCGGTATTGATGAGGCAGGTTTTGATAAATTAAATGAAAGTCTTTCTTATGTACTGGACAAAGAAGACTTTGAAAATGGTGAAACAGCCGTGACGACAGAGCAGATTTTCGTTCGCGGAGACTTTCAGATGGCAGGAAAAACCGTTCGTTTTATGCTGCCGCAGGGGAAAGAGCCGGATAAAGAATACAGTATGCGCATTGCAGCTGTTGGAAAGCTGGGAGATGATCCGAGAAATTTTGCAGGAGGGTATACGCCGCAGCTGATCGTCAGCGAAACCTTTGCAAAAAAGCTGCTTGGCAATACGCTTGCTGAGCTGATAGAGATCGACTATAAAGAACCGTATGCAAAAGAGACAGAGGCAGCAGTAAAAAAAGTCTTTGCAGATGAAAAAAAGGTGACGTTTTCATCAAAGCTGGATCGTTATGAGTCTATGTTGGATCAGGAAGCTAAGGTCAAAGCGCTTGGATATAGTATTGGCGGTATTATGGCGGCGCTGGCTCTTTTAAACTATGTCAATATGATGGCCGCAGGCATTCAAAATCGTGCCAAAGAATTTGCAACCTTGGAGAGCATTGGCATGACGGTCAGACAAACATGTATAATGCTGTGTATGGAAGGGGCTGGTTATGGTGTAATTTCTCTGGCAATATCTTTGACAGTAGGAATACCGTTTAGCATTTCTGTATTTCAGGGATTGGCAAGTTCCTCAGTTACTTATGAAATTCCCTGGAGGAGCAGTTTTATCTTATTTGCAGCGGCAGTCGGAGTGTGTCTGCTGGTGCCTGTTGTAGTTTATCGATGGACACAGAATACGGATGTGATAGAGAGACTGCAAAGAGGCGAGGATTCATTTTAAACAGATCACGCAAAATAAGAGCGGATGTATCGATTTGTATTTGATACATCCGCTTTTATTCTTATTTCCTATATTCTGAAAATGATGCTGTACCGTGATATCTGACTCCTTCAACAGCTTTTTTAGAATTAATCCGTGCTGAAAAATATACATCGTGATATTTCAGATATACAGACGGGTAATCGAATTTCTTTATTTTCCCTGTCTGAGAGACAGACGTTAAAACGGTAATGCTTTTTGTTTTACCGGTTGGAATTGTAACTTTTTTTGCAATCCAGTGAGAAGGTATGATTTCATCTTTGGAAGGTTCTTTTTCACCTTCAAACAATACTTGTGACTGGCCGATATCTACGCCTTCCATAACGATGTTGCTTTTCGTATTGTTTTTATATTTGAAAGTAAGGCGAAGCTTACCGTTTGATACTTTAGCAGATTTTTTTGTGGCGGTCAGTTTTAACGTCGGCAGTACTTCAACATGCAGCTTTCCGGTATCAGATCCTTTTTTATAGCTCAGTGTCGTCTTACCGGTTTTTTGTGCCTGGATAACCCAGCCCATACCCTGATGCAGAGCGTAGACATCAGCAATTTTGGTATTTGCAGATGTTAACGCGTCATTTGTGGAATCTGCATCCGGTGAATAGATGCTGCAGGTACATCCTTTTGGTATTTTGATATTGTTTATTTTCTCTGTTTTTACACCCAAATTTTTATCATAAGCGGCGCCTGTGCAAAAAGTGATGTTGTCTTTTGCATAGGCAGTCAGTTTTGGATGGGTGCCTGTATGGATACAGGTAAGCATAAGTGATGCAGATAACAAAGCTGGTAATATTTTTTTTGCAGTCATGATAGATCCTCCTATGTGATTTTTGCTAGAATTTTTCAGGTTATAAAACTTTCGCTTTTATTTTGAATGTGCGTTGTCAAGCAGAGCTGTGAATGTTTTGTTTCATAAAAATTCTGGTCTCCTTTCTGATGATTGCATCATTATAGAAAAGAAATCTTACTGAAATCTTTCTCAAAAATGACAATTTCGATAGAATGTTCGATTGATACAAAAGGAGCTTACAGGAAAAGTAACAGAAGAGCTATTTTTATCGTTTAGATGAACGATTATTTACGGGCTACGTTGATTAAATTTGGGATAAATTCTCCGCAAAGTGGGGAGTGCAGATCTCGGGAATGATTTTTCAAACACGCTTTAGGATGTTTTATAGAATTTTACTTGATATATTTTTGATAGAAGGTTATGATAACAATATAAAAGCGTAGGAGCGTGACAGAAGATATACAATAAAATGATAAGCGTGAATGAATGTGTGAAAAAGGGAAAGATAATCTGTTAGCCCAGGGCAAACTGTAATCTGACATATTACGGGAGGATAACTTGAAAGCTGCTGTGGGAGTAAGCTAACTGTGGATGGAAAATTGAATGTCCACAATATCATCCAAAGGTATTTCCAGGTTATGTTCCATAATCATCGTCCGTTTATGAGAATGAATCGATGTTACAATACCGGTAGCTTTCCTATAAGAACCTCCATCTTTCTTTGAGTCTTTTTGAAAATAAGTGACAGTGGCCTCAGGAGGATCCACAGAGTATTCCAGCAGATTTTGCAGCTTTTGATCCAGGATAGTTTTTGAGTTTTCGTCCAATTCAATTTTTTCATCGGTCAAACGCGCGGCTTCTTTGATTGCTTTCTGATGGCCGGTCAGGGCAGCAAAAGGCGAGAATTGTGCAGCACGTTCACTGACCGGCATTTGCGGATGTGTCGCAGATACATGGTGTGGAAAATGAAGGATATCATCATAGGAGCGCATGGAGTTTGAAGGTTGATTCAGATTGACCCGGTTCATATCAAATATTCCTTTCTTTGCAGGATGTATAGTGAAAGCTATGCTTTATGACCGCCAATTAATTCATTACGTATGGCAGACGTGGCTGCGTTTTCCAGATCCATTCCTTTGAGTACAGCATTGTTTCCAAATTTTTTCTTAATGTCTAGTACAGCCTGCTGCATTTTCCTTTCACGTTGTAGAGCACCCTGTGTGATTGTTTCCTGCTGCCGCAATGCTTCATAGTCGGTAAACAGGCTAAGCTGTTCAAAAGATTCGGTTTGTGCTGCGATAAGTTCGCTGACAACATGGTTTGCAGTCAAGTATACACGCCGGATCAGCAGATGCTTGTGAACAATGTCTTCATAAAGCTTTGCAGCTGCATCCATCAAAAGTTTTGAAGATGATGTCGTCCGGCTCAGGTTTTTGGAACCATGTGCATGTTTTGGAACTTTGCGGCCGTTTCGGTCGGTTGTGTAAGGACCGTGATAAAGTTTGCAGATCTGCGGATCAGACAGATTGTCTTTGTCATAACCAATGGTAAGTACAATCTGGTTCGTTACAAGCCTCTGATCGACGAGATCCAGCGCCAAAAGATCTGCCATTTCCTGAACAATCAGTTTTCCTTCTGCATAATTGTAAGGACGCTGCAATACTTGGCCTGAGCCGATACTGCTGGATTCAGGTTTGTAAGCTTTAATATCGGCAATCGTGCATGGCTCCCATCCCCAGGCATGGTCAATCAGCAGTTCAGCATTGATGCCAAATAGCCGGTATAGCAGGTCTTCATTGTAAAAGTCAGTTGGCTTTCCAAGGGAACATCTTGCAATGTCTCCCATAGTATACAGTCCGATTTCTTCCAGCTTTTTAGCAATACCATTGCCGATGCGCCAAAAAGCGGTAAGCGGACGGTAGCTCCAAAACTGTTTTCGGTAAGACAGTTCATCCAATTCGGCAATACGTGCTCCATCACTGTCCGGTGTTGCATGTTTAGCTCCGATATCCATCGCAATTTTGCAAAGATACAGGTTTGTACCGATGCCCGCTGTTGCAGTAATACCGGTGGCACGATAGACTTCCTGTATTAATTTAGCGGCCAATTCTCTGGCTGAGAGCCGGTAAGTATTCAGATAGCACGATGCATCAATAAATACTTCATCGATAGAATAGACATGGATATCTTCCGGAGCAATATAATTTAAGTAAATATGGTAAATTTTAGTGCTGTATTCCATATAACAGGCCATTCGCGGCAAAGCCGTGATGAAGGATGCGGCCAGAGCAGGAGAGTGTTTCAGCACAGTATCCGAACAGGATTCTCCGGTAAAATTATGGTCTGGGGCAAAATGCAGACGGTTTGCATTTACTTCTTTGACTTTTTTTATCACTTCAAACAATCTGGCACGTCCGGAAATACCATATGCCTTTAAAGATGGGGAAACAGCAAGGCAGATTGTTTTTTCTGTGCGGCTGGCGTCTGCAACAACAAGATTCGTAGTCAGAGGATCCAGGCCGCGTTCTGTACATTCGACAGAAGCATAGAATGATTTTAAGTCAATGGCAATATAAGTATGCGATTCTTTTGACATGGCGAACAATCCTTTCTTTGTCTATCGAACAAACCATATCGAACAAATTTTCTGTTATTATAAACCTTGTGGCAGGATTGTTCAAGTGGTGTTTTAAAATATTTTTGCATGTACATTTGAAATTGGTTATTATTCACGGGTCAGGAACGCGCACTAGCTGCGCGTTCCGTAAGAACATGATTCAGGAGTGAGGGGCGATTTTGCGAAGCAAACTCTCAATATCGCCCCGAATCGTTACTATGAGCGGCTCCAGACCGTGAATAGTAACTGAAATTGAATATTTCGAAATGGCATGACAGTCTTAAATGACCAGGAGATCAATGAATATGCATGAAGTAAATGTGAAAGGAATTTTATCGGCACAAAATGGGATGAATTTATACCGCGGTTGTTCTCATGGATGTATTTATTGCGATTCCCGAAGCAAATGTTATCAGATGAAGCATGAGTTTGAGGATATTGAAATCAAGGCAAATGCGATTGAACTGCTGGAGCAGGCGCTACGGCGAAAACGTACAAAATGTATGATTGGCACAGGTTCTATGACAGATCCATATCTTCCCATTGAGAATAAAATTGGAAATGTCCGGAAAGCACTGGAGCTGATAGAACGATATGGATTTGGTGTTACGCTGCAGACGAAATCAGACAGGATATTGCGTGATGTGGATTTGTTAAAAGCGATTCATAAAAAAACGAAATGCGTGGTACAGATGACACTGACAACCTACGATGAGGATTTATGCGCAAAACTAGAACCGAATGTTTGTACAACAAGAAAAAGGTTTGATGTATTAAAGCGTATGCAAGAAGAGGGGATTCCTACAGTCGTATGGTTAAGCCCAATCCTTCCGTTTATCAATGATACAGAGGAAAATATAAAAGGAATTTTAGATTACTGCGGGCAAGCCGGGGTATCTGGCGTGATCTGCTTTGGAATGGGAATGACACTGCGGGAAGGAAGCCGGGAATATTTTTATAGGCAGTTAGACAGGCTGTTTCCGGGATTGAAGGAGCGGTACATACAGACATATGGAATGCAGTATGAGCTGGAAAGCCCAAACAGCCGCAGGCTTATGGCAATGTTTGTTCGGATGTGTAAAGATAGAGGAATGATGTATCGGAATGAGCAGATATTTCAGTATTTACATACGTTTGAGGAAAAATGCAGGAATATACAGTTGAGTTTGTTTGATGATTTTGGTACAGTTTAAATATTACAGTCTGGCTTTACTATAATCCCGCAGCTTACCTTATTGCACAGCTTGGGAAAAATTTTAATGACAGGGCAAAGGGCAGGATAACCGGAAAATAAGTTAGTGGAGCAGAACCCGGAACAGTTCAAGCCGGGAAGGGTGGAAAAATACAAAGGGAAAGTTGTAGCAAAGCGGTATTCATTTCCGAAGCGGTTTATCACTATCAGATCAAAGGACGTAAAAAGGAACCTGACGGACGAACAGAGGGCAGAGTTAGCGGAGCGGATGAGCAGAGCACATTAAAATCAATTCTATGGTGAAAATCTCCATAGCAGATAGGGAGAAAAGATATTGAAACGCTTTAAAGGATAAATAATACCTACGAGAAGATAACGGACGATTTGACACAAGCTATTGAGGGAAAACAGAATATTATGATTGTCTGACATGGAAATGTGTGATATACTCCATCCATGGGAAACCAGAGCCGGGCGGCTTACCCTCTTGTTTTTTCGGAGGGGCTAACCCTCCAGACGAAAGAAAGGAGGGCATTGCCAATGATGATTACATATTCTGACTTGGTTCAGACTGGAATATTCATTGTTGCCCTTGTGAATCTGTGCTATCAGATATTCAGGGGAAAACGAAAATAGCCGCCACTACTTGCACTAGCGACGGCTGACCTTGTAAAAGTTTATCTTTGTTGTTGTGAGGGTAGGCCGTGTGTCTGGCTTCCTTTCTCTGTTATCAATATAGCACATCTGGCAGCAGTCCGCAAGAGAAAAACATATATTCGTGGCAGGACTGCTGTGCTTTAAAATACATGATCTGTCGAAAAATCCTTTTAACCTCATAAGGAAATTTGAATGTTCGTTCTGGATACGGCTTAGAGAATTACTGGGTGTCTTGTAATAAATTTGACTGTAATCGGCTTGGCGTGTTTCCATCTGGCAGGGTATAAGTAGCATCAATTGCGATAGAGTTTTCTTATGGTAATGCTATATGTATAACGTTTCTTTTTCTGGTTATTGTATGCAGTCAGATGTCTGCTTTAAGATATTTATAGCAAAATATACACACGTTATATGTAATCACCTTTTATTTTCTTCTTGTTGAGTTAAATAATTATATACAAATTTGTAATAGTCTTTTATATTATTTTTCCGTTTGCTGTTTTTAAGAAATTCTAAGCAAAAAAGTATGGTTTCTATGAATAAAAGTATAATTATTATAGCAATGACTATCCATTTAGGAATTAAGCTAAAACAACCAAGATATTCTTGATAGTTTAAGAACAAATCACCAGCCGTAGTGACAAGTAAACCTAAAATTGCGAATAAGCAAGTCCATGTATTTTCGCTTTTGTTAAAAAAAGTTTCTTTAGTATCAATTTTTTGTTGAAGAACAAGAATTAAATCTTGTTTTCTGTGAGCTTTTTTATAGGGCTGGAGTTTACTAAGCAGTTCTGTATAAGGTTCATAATATTTTTTGGCATTAAGCCAATATTCTTTAAACAGTTGATCTATATCGTTTAGCATTTTATCAACAGTTTCATTATTTTTCTTTTGTGCCATAAATTCTCCTTTCAGTAAGATTATGTATATTGTTGATATCGAACATAGTAATGATCCTTTCCAAGTGATTATATGTTTTTGGGTGCCTCTGCTGCTTTCTCAGCTACTCACGGCTTGTCATTCTGGATAAGGTCAAGCAGAGAGGCAATGTCCTTTTCAGATATTTGGCCAGAGTAGCCCAAGAGGGTGTTCTAAGAGTTTTTGTAAGTTCGTAGGTATGCCCTCGCTCCAGATCAGACAGATAGATACTTATTTTGTTTAGTTCGATGCGATAACGGTTTTTGATATTCATGGTGTTCCTCCTTATTGTTCGGTTTTGGCAGCAGGAACATACTCATTTACAAAGACCTTTCTAGTATCATTTGTTATGGTCTGTACCGTACATCCAAGCAGATTTACGATTTTTATATAATCATTATAAGTGAAGGTATCTCGATAGAGCTTATTGCTCAATACTTGTGGCTTAATGTTCATTTCAAGGGCTAAGTCTTTCACTGATAAATCACGCTCTACCATGATTTGCTTAATAACCTTAGAAGCTGACATATGAAATGCCTCCTTTCCAAATTTTCTGATAATAATATAGCAGATAATTCCTCTCATAGCAAGATGATTTAATCAAAAATGATTATAAAATCTTTTGAAAAGTTATTGACAATATAATCAAAAGATGTTATATTATAATCACAAAAAACAAAACAACATCAAAAATGATTAGATATTGAAAGAAAGAGAGTTCTATGAATGATATACATATAATCCGAAGAACCGTCGCAACCATGGCGAACCAGTTACACAAGCTGGGTTATCCCCTGTCCAATGCATTCAAAACCGCATGGAAGCGTGTCAAAGAATCCATGACCTGCCGTGTTTCCGGTGTGACATATGGCAAGCGGCAGAAGCTTCTGCAGTTCATTGCCAACAGGAAACCAGAAGATCTGACGGTATACCTGCAGAGGGACAGAGCAAATACATTTGATAAATTTGCAGTGGCCGTAGTGGTCGGGATCAGCAATATAGGCTATGCGCACATTGGATATCTGCCAAGTGGAT
Organism: uncultured Eubacterium sp.; assembly: GCA_910584345.1. Lineage (GTDB taxonomy): Bacteria > Bacillota > Clostridia > Lachnospirales > Lachnospiraceae > Eubacterium_J. The sequence continues at coordinate 57,980 of CAJTZX010000019.1, forward strand.
TATCCCAGAGTCTGGCAAAAGTGATAGACAAGGGTATAGGACTGCAGGCGGATGTAAAGGTGATCGGCGGGTACGGTTATAAAGAAACACTCGGAGCACTGATAAATATTACAGTATAAAAGAAAGGCGGATTATGACACAGGAAGAACTGGAGGCAATGGTGGCCGCAGAGGAAAAGCGTCTTGGAGTAGGCAGCAGCGAATTCATGGAACGCCATAGGGAGATCATGGAGCTGGCTGACCAGATTCAGAGGCAGAATAAAAAATGCCCTTGGCAGAGCGGCAACTCTGACAGGGGCAGGGACCTACAGACCAGCCACGGCAGCAGGCATATTTCATTTTACACTGAGAATACATACTGCTGCAAGCAAAACATAAATCAAAAGGAGTAATTATATCATGGAGACAATAGAGGCAATATTTGAAAGCTATAAGGCAAGCTGCAACGAGGAAACCCCTCATAATGAGGAACAGGACACAGCTATGTGTGAATTGGAAAAGGCAACGCTTATTCATCCTGAAAACGGGCAGAGCGCATTTGACAAAGCGGTAGCGTTATCCAGGGCATCTGAAAAGGCCGGCTTTATCCTGGGCTTTAAAATGGCATTTAATTTAATGAGTGAGTGCCGGGGGTAGCAATATCTGGTGCAGTGGCAGGCGGTTTAAACGCCTGCTGCCTTACCACACATTATAGAAAGGCGGTGCAGACCATGGCAAGGTTAGGAGCCGGGACAAGGAAACGCGCAGACGGGACACTTGAAAAGCGTTTTACCATAGATGGCAAGCGGTACAGCGTATATGGGAAAACTGCAAAGGAAATATCACAGAAAGAACAGGAAATCAGGAAACAGATTGAAGCCGGTATGTATACAGACAACAGTTTTCCTTGGATTTATGATATGGGAAAAGAACTAATCGACATACTAAAAAGTGCAAATAGTCCTGACGAAAAATCAATAGCTATTAGAGAATTTAGAGAAATGGTTGATTTCACTTTTAGCCGCCATCCTATGATGAGAGATATATTTGGTCGTACGAAAGATAGTATGATGTTTATGAAAGAACTTCCATATTCTTTAATGAGGTATTTGGATGAAATATCAGAGCAATGCAATTGATTGCATTGTAAAAAACAATCTGTACCATTAAATACAGATTGTTTTTTTCATACATTGCCTTAGATTTTAAATGTTAATTAGTTCATATAAAACAATGTCTTCCGCTTGTTGTCTAATGCAATTCATTTGTCTTGTCCACTCAATGGGATTATCTTCTTTTAATTCTTCGGTGATTTCTTGCTCTTGCTTCATTTGTTCCACAATCCGAGAAAATCTTTTGTAGGCTTGATTATCAATCTTAGACAGATATTCATTAAGAACGCCGCTTGTAAGCAAATTAATATAAGTCAGCTTGCGATATTCTTGTAAGTATTTCAAATGATGTTGTCCATAAATACCAATATTGTTTTCTTCACTCTTAGGAAGTGTAAGATTTGGAATTAAATAATTACTTTCATTATGGTATGTACCACCGAATTGTTCAAACAATGATTTTATTGTAGCTTTCCTCCGTAATATATTTATTTTCCTACAAATTCATCATAGCCAACCGTCTTTACAAATTTCCTAAAATGCCGAAAGGGACACTTCCTTATGTGAAGTGTCCCTTCCGGCAGTCCTTTTTCTTATGTCTTGGGATTCACCGTTTGTATATCAAATATATTTTTCACAACAAAACAAGGTCTGTTTACAACATGCCATATCAGGCAAAAAGAATTTTTACGATATATATAAGGAATGTTGTTTTGCCATCCGGCATGGATTGCAAAAAATCTACATAAAAGGAGATTGTACCTATGGAGGACTTTATTGGCAGGGCAGACGTCGGAGCATGGATTGCAAAAAATACCGTCTGCGTGGCCATCTGTGACGATGAGGCATTTATGCTTGATCTGCTGGAGGAAAAAGTAAAGAAAATGCTCCCCTCTGCGGTAACGGAACGGTTTTCTTCCGGCAAGGGGTTGTTGGAAGCCAGTACGAAAACAGACATTTTATTTCTGGACATACAGATGCCAGGGATAGACGGCATGGAAACCGCAAGGCTGTTTCACAGCCAGCACAGGGACACGCTCATCATATTTGTTACGGCAGCGCCGGAGTATGTCTTTCAGGCGTTTGATGTAGGCGCGTTCCATTATTTAGTAAAACCTTTGTCAGATGATAAATTCTCTGAAGTTTTTGTAAACGCAGTACAGGAGATTAAGCGCAGAAAGACGGAAAGTAGAACGCCTGATGGAGAATACATGATGATACAAGCAAGGGGAGTCCATACAAAAATACTGTTCCGGGACATTGTTTATGCGGAAGTGTTCAACCGCAAAGTCATCATCCATACCATAAACGGCGATACGGAATATTACGGGAAACTGTCTGATCTGGAGAAAAAGGCGGGTGAGGACTTTTTCAGGACGCACAGGTCATTCCTGATCCATTTCAAGTATGTGCTGAGGTATGATGCCATGTCTGTCATTATGGAAAACGGGACAGTGCTGGTTGCAAAGCAGAATTATCCGAAATTTGTGAAACAGTATCTGAAATATAACCAGAGGAAAGGAAGGGAGATTCGGTGAGTCTGGTGGAATTATGTTGGAATGTCACGTCTTATGTATCTATTATTATGCAGCTTATCGCTGCGGGCATATGCCTTGGAATATTTGTATTGCCCTATATGCCGGGAAGAAGCAAAGCGGTCAAGGCAGGCGCAGTGTATGGCGTGGTTATGACGGTTTTATACATCATGCCGCCCCGGATAGACAATATCTTTGCATATTTTATAGGCACGTTAGCGGCGTTTGCCGTGATGTGCGCAGAGGACAGGCGTAATATCAACCAAAAGATATTTTTGTCCGTTACGTTCTTTTCGCTGCGCTGGCTGTCCGCTTCTATGGCGGGGATCATGGATCGTTTTTTTGATATTGTCCTTTTCAATCCGAGGCTGGCAGCGAGGGCATGGCTGCATTATGGGCTGTATGTGGCAGTAAGAATCCTGTGTATCCTGTTCAGTTTCCTGCTCCTGTTATTGTCTGTCAAGGCAGTCAACAGGGCATATGAAAGCAGGGACAGATATATGGAAAGAAGGGAGCTTGTGATGCTGTCAGTGCCGTCCCTGTCAGGGATAGCCGGTTATGCAGTATTCCATTTTTACCAGATTAAATCCGAAACAACGGGATTTTATGACGCGCTTTGTTTTTTATACTATCTGATATCCGTCATGGCAGTCCTTGCGATAACCATTATTTTCCAGAACTGGAA
>CAJTZX010000020.1 GCA_910584345.1 uncultured Eubacterium sp.
AGTGCTCTCAAAGAAAAAGACAAGTAATATTAAAAGTTATTTATTTACAGTTCCTAAGACAGGAAAGGGGAGTATAAGAATTAAGTATGTTTATTGTATAAAAATATCGCCGGTTTCCCATCCAAAAAATGTAAAAAGTTCCCCGATTGCTAATCTTTGTATTTTCTGTTATAATAAAGCCAATTATGTAAAAAACTATGCAGGAATGATGCATGCAAATGATATTTAATAAATCATTAACATAAGGAGAATAAACTAACATGGAGAATCTGATGGACAAGCGGCAGATTACTGCCAGAGTTACAAAGCTGACATGGGAACGCATCTGGCTTCATCTGGAAGTGAAGATTACATTTGCAGAAGGAGCGGACAAAGACAGCAAACTGTCCTTTTATCTGGTCAATGGGCTGTATGAACCAAAGGCAAAGCTGAAAGTGACCGAGATAGAAGGAGATACGTATAAGCTTAAAATTAATATTACAAATCCAGGTACTGGGCTCTGCCTTCCGCAGGGGACGTATTCGATGATTATCTGCCAGAAAAAATGCCAGATGGCGAAAGCTGAGATAGCGGAATCACTCGTAAAGGAGATGAGCAGCGCTTCCAGAAACTTTTTATACGGGGGACGCGCAAAGGTTTATTCGGTGACATTTTATGTGACCGAGGGTGATGAGGGGCTTCCGTTTATTATGTATGTATTGGCAGGCGGCAGGACCGGTATCAGCGCGCCGGTGGCACATGCAAAGAAAGGGTTTCATCCAAAAGAAGAACTGAAAAAGAAATATTCCAAGATCAATAAGCCGCTGAAAGTGGATATGTATTGGAAATATCGGAAACTATATAAACATAAAAGCAAAAAACCAGTCGTTATGTTTATGTCAGAACAGAGTACAAGCATCAGCACAAATTTAAAAGCAGTAAAAGACCGTATGATTGCGAGAGGGCTGGACGAAGATTATATGATCGTAGAATCGTACCGTTCTTCTGTGACAAATCCGCGTCAGGGATTGAAAAGCTGGATGGATTTGTTAAAGAAAATGGCGATGAGTGATTTTATTTTTCTGGACGATCATGCGCCGGTACTGGACTGGCTTATTTTAGATAAAGATACGGCGTTGATTCAGCTGTGGCATGCAGGAGCAGGATTTAAGTCTTCTGGTTACAGCCGTTGGGGGCATATTGGCTGTCCGGCGCCTTACAGCTGCCACAGACAGTACAAATATGGCATCTCAGGATCTAAAAATATTGCGCACTTCTTCTCAGAAGTGTGGGGAATCAATGACTCGCAGGTGCTTCCGACCGGAATGCCACGGATTGATGAATTTTTAGATAAAGATTACCGCAGAAAAAAGACAAAAGAATTGTATGAAAAGTATCCAATGTGTAAAGATAAGAAGGTGATTTTATTTGCACCGACTTATCGGGGAACGAATAAAGCGAATGCGCATTATCCATATGAGCTGATCGATTTTAAGCGGTTATATGAGCTTTGCGGGGATGAATATGTCGTGTTATTTAAAATGCATCCGTGGGTAGCGTCTGAGGTGCCGATTTCTGACAAATACAAAGACCGCTTCGCAGATGTTGGCAGATATCCGAATATTAATGATTTGTTTTATATTACGGAACTGCTGATTACGGATTATTCGTCGAATATTTTTGAATATTCTTTAATGAAAAAACCGATGCTGTTCTTTGCGTTTGATGAAATCCAATATTCATTTTCGAGAGGTTTTCATCGGGCTTATGAAGAATCAGCGCCAGGGAAGGTCTGTCATACGTTTGAGGAAGTGCTGCAGGCGATAGCCGACGAGGATTTTGACTATCCGAAAGTAGAAGAATATGTGGAAAAGCATTTTGACTATATTGACAGCCATGCGTCAGACCGTGTCATTGACTGGATTATTTTAGGGAGTCTTCCGGAATCTGTCAAAAAAGAGCTGGCTGCAGACGCTGCAATGAAAAAAGAGCTGGAAACACTGGATTTTAAGCCGATACAGTAAGGGCAATAATTCGGCTGATATGGTACATGCAGAGGAAAATCAGGAGGGAATGCGACGATGAATATCGCAATTATATTTGCCGGAGGGAGCGGGGTCCGCATGGGCTCCGGCATCCCAAAGCAGTTTTTGGAGATTAACGGAAAACCGGTAATTATCCATACGTTACAGTTGTTTCAGTATCACGATGAAATTGATAAGATTTATATATCGGTGCTGGAAGATTATATTGGGTATATGCAGGAATTGGTAGATGAATATCGTCTGCATAAGACAGCGGCAATTATTCCTGGCGGTGAGACAGCACAGGATTCGATTTATCATGCGTTGAAAAAAGCCGAATCGGAAAATCCGGATGATTCGATTGTGCTGCTGCATGACGGTGTGCGCCCGTTCGTGTCGTATGAAGTGATTTCTAATAATATTGCAGGTGTAAAGGAAAATGGCAATGCAATTACTTGTACGGCATGTTTTGAAACCATTTTATTAAGCCATGACGGGGAATGCGTGGAGTCTGTCCCATATCGGAAAGACACGTTTGCAGCGCAGGCTCCACAGAGCTTTTATCTGAAAGATATTATTGCAGTCCATGATAAGATACGGGAACGGCCAGAACGCTATGAAAATATGGTGGATGCGTGCACAATGATTCGCAGCCAGGGGATGGAGGCGCATATGGTGCCCGGTAACCGCGGCAACATTAAAGTTACAACACCGGAAGATGTGTATATGTTTCGTGCACTGCTTCAGTATAAAGAAAATGAACAGGCATTTGGACTTGGAATTACAAACCGGATTGAAACACGTATGAATAAACATAGAAAACAATAAATATAAAAAACAATAAATATAAAAAACAATAAATATAAAAAACAATAAATATTCAAAACAAAATCAAATGTTACCAAAAAAGATGGAGGAAAAAACGTGGATAACAATACAGTGGCAACCGTCGCAACAGCAACAGAACAGATTTTAGAATGTCCTCTGGATCCCGTATTGCAGGAAGATATGGAATTGCTTGCCAGCAATTGTGCGGATTTACTGAAAAAGTTCCAAAATAAGACCGTGTTTGTATCTGGCGCAACCGGATTACTAGGTTCTCAGCTGGTGAAGGCGCTTTTATGCGGCAACCGTGTGCTTGGTACCAATTGTAAAGTACTCGCGCTTGTTCGCAGCCGACAAAAAGCGGAGCGTGTATTTGGCAAACTGACAGAGCGCGAAGACCTTGCACTAGTGATGGGAGATATTATGAGTCCGATTCGTTTTGATGGACCCGTAGATTATATCGTGCATGGAGCCAGTGCGACAAGTTCCAGATATTTTGTGTCAAATCCGGTAGAGACAATTTTAACGGCGGTAAACGGTACGGTTCATATGCTGGAGTTTGCAAAAGCAAAACAGGCAGAGGGATTTTTGTATTTGTCTTCTTTGGAAGTATATGGTACGCCGGAGGCGGATGCGGGGAAGATTGCGGAATCATACAGCGGTTATATCGATCCGCTGCAGGTACGCAGCAGCTATTCGGAAGGCAAACGTATGGTAGAATGCCTTTGTGCATCCTATGCGTCCGAATACAAGGTTCCGGTTAAAATTGCAAGATTATCACAGACATTCGGAGCAGGAGTTGAATATGAAGATGGACGTGTATTTGCGGAGTTTGCAAGATGCGCGCTGGAGAAAAAAAATATTGTCCTGCATACAAAAGGCCAGACGGTACGCAGCTATTGCTATACAAAAGATGCTGTGGCAGCGATGCTTTTGATTTTGGCGTCAGGAGAGAGCGGAGCAGCTTATAATGTAACGAATATGGATACGAAGATTTCGATTGCGGATATGGCACAGCTGGTGTGCGATACGTTTCCTCAGGCAGGCATTCAGGTGACGTTTGATATGCCGGATGATGTAGCTTCTTTTGGCTATAATCCGGAAATGGTAATTGCACTGGACAGCAGCAGGCTCATGGCATTAGGCTGGAAACCTACTGTAGATCTAAAGGAAATGTTTATCCGTCTGGCTGAAAGTATGAAGATCTGCAGAGAAATGAAATAACAGCTGTAAATACAGCGGAATGGAGGCAGTGATGAAATATGGAGTATTGATGCATAAGACAACGATGAACCTGGGTGATGATATTCAGGCATATGCATCTGCGCAGTTTTTACCGCATATTGATTATCTGGTAGAAAGAGAAAATATTGATTCGTTTCAGTCCGAAGGCAATGAACCGGTCGGCGTTATTATGAGTGCATGGTGGATGTGGCAGAAGTGGAACTGGCCGCCGGCAGAGTGTATCGTGCCAAAGCTTGTCAGTATGCATATGAACAATTATACGATATATCGGAAAGCATCACCGATACAGGATGAATGGCTGCAGGATGTCGGCGGTGAGTTTTTCCGGGCAAACGGGCCGATAGGCTGCAGAGATCAGACAACGTTAGATTTTTTTACAGAACGTGGATTTGACTGTTATTTTAGCGGCTGTATTACGCTGACACTTCCAAAGCAGAAAAAAACAGCAGATGCAGGGACGTATGTTTGCCTGGTAGATTTAAAGCCGGAGTTGGAAGCAGCTGCGAGGAAATGGTTAAAAGACAGCGGCCTGGAAATCCGTGTGCTGACGCATCATTGTGATTACCGCAAATCCAATGCTTCGATGGAAGAGCGCTTTCAGGCTGTGGAAGATATTTTAACACAGTATCAGAATGCAAAGTTTGTCGTGACAAGGAGACTGCATGTATCTTTGCCATGTCTGGCAATGGAGACGCCAGTATTGTCTATTGTAAATATGAATGATACCGGAAATACGACAAGATGGGCGCCCTATTATAACTGGGTGAATCATATACCGGACAAGGATTTTATTGATGGAAATATTAAATTTGATTATAACAATCCGCCAGAAAACAAAAAAGAGCATTTGCCAACGAGAGAAGCACTGACAAACAGTATTCAGCAATTTATCGATGAGACGAAAGATTGTACGCTTCCGATCGATCAGGTGAGAAAAACTTCTTATACTGAAGAAGAGGCACGCCGCTGGCAGAACCAATTGATGCATTGGACGCTGGAAAAATGGCTGCATCAAAACCGGGGACTGCTGGAAGAGCGCAATAAATATAAGAAGAAAGCGGCTACACTTGAAAAACGTTTGAAAAATCAAAATGGCGGAGCGCTTCCAGAGGAAGTGGCAAAGATTCAAAAGCTGGAGAAACAGCTGGAAGATGTTACACTGAAAGATTGGGCAAAGGCTTGTATTAAGAGACACAAGGGGAAATAAAAGCAATTGCCGAATTCGTAAAATGATTGGTAAGGTAGGATTTTTGTTGTATAAAGAATAGGAGTTAGCAGTAATGAACAGATCAGCAATAAAGAAAATGGGCAGATTCGTAAATCTTGTTTTGATTTTTACGCTAGTATTTATGAGCTGCCCGTGGACAGAAGCTGCGGCAGCCAAAAAGAAGCCGCAAAAGCCACAGCCGCAAACAGCAACGTTTCGTATCATATCAACAACAGATATGCATGGGCAGGTATCAACTACACATTATGATACGGCGAGTGTAAAGCCGGGAAGCCTTGCACAGGCATATACGTTGATAAAAGAAGCGCGTCAGGAAGCAGGAACGCGCAATACGATGACCGTGGATACCGGAGATTCCATCTATGGCTATGCGGCGGATTATATTTTGGATAAGTCAGGAGAAGATGCGCTGCAGCCGATATACAAGGCGATGTCATTAGTGAATTATGATGCGATTGCGCTTGGCAACCACGATTTTGATTATGGATACAGTTATATTGATAAACAGCTGGAACTGTCCGGACTGAAAAAGAAATGCGTTGTGTCCAACATTATAAAAGCAGACACCGGAGAGACTGCATGGAACGAGACAATGATGATTTCCAAGCAGTTAAAGACGAGTAAAAATAAGTCTGTGAATATGGAAGTAGGGGTGATTGGGATCACAATTCCTTCCATGTCTTCTTATTCCAATTGTAAGGAGGAACTGCTTGCATTACCTATCGTAAGTACTGTGGAAAAGGAGGCGGCTTATTTAAAGTCTCAGGGAGCAGATCTTGTGATTGTGATTGCACATTCTTCCTTTGGAAATGCAAATCCGGATAAGGAGAGTGACAATGCGGTCTATGCGTTGACAAAGCTGGAAAATGTAGATGCGATTGCAGCCGGACATGGACATAAAAACTATCCGTCTTCCGACAGCGCTTCCGCGCCGTATTACCGGCTGCCGAATGTAGACAGGGAGACCGGGCTGATGAACGGCAAGGCCGTTACGATGATAAAAGATCATGGAGCGGGTATCGGTGTCATTGATTTGAATCTAGAAATTAGTGACGATGGACAAATTAAAGTGACAGATTCCGCCGCAGAGCTTCGTATGGTAACAAAGGATACGCCATCGAGTGCGGTGATCGTAGAATCACAGGCTCCGGAAATTGACGTCGTCAATCAGTCATTGGAAGAAGTTATTGCAACATTTGGAAATAATGAGCAGATTAACAGTTATTTTGCGCTGTTGGAAGACAACTATGCGATTCAGCTGGCAAATGAAGCTAAAATACAGTATGGATTATCTTATACCGGAGGTGCAGGAAAGAATGAGTATGCAGATTGTCCGGTTGTTGCAACAACAAAGTATACATTAAGCGGAAGTCAGTCTGCAGATGATAACATCAGCTTAAACGGCATGATTACGATGAAAGATATTCTGAATATGCAGCAGGATAATCATAATAATAATATTTTGTACTGGGTGACGGGCGGACAGCTTAGGGAACTGTTGGAGTGGTCTGCAAGTGTTTATTCTACTTCAAATGGCACAATTTCTTCAGACCAGGTATTGCAACGGCTGCTGGAAGAGCGAGGAGCCTCTTCGATTGCAGCATCAGACTGGCTGAATGACTGGAGTTCTTTTGCGGTATTCGATGGCATTGAGTATACGATCGATGCTACAAGGCCGGCACGATATACAAAATCCGGTGAGCAAAAGGATGCTTATGCACATCGCATCGTAAATATGACGTATAATGGTCAGCCAATTGCAGATGACCAGAGATTGATCCTCGTAAGCCATACCATTCCGGGAAATACGGATGCAACAGGTACCATTTCGTCACAGAAAGTACTTGGAAAATCAGATTTGGCTTATGTACATCTTGTAAAATATATCAAACAGCAGCAGGAATTAGGAAATCTTTCCGTTGAGACAGATCACAATTGGGAAGTATTGTTCGATACAAACCGTGCCTATGTCGTGCGCTCAAGTGTGTTATCACAGCAAGATGCGGCAATGAAGCAGTGGTTCCAGGGATTACTTAGCACGGATGAGACATTTGCTTATTATTTGGCACAGTTTATTGAATCTGGAGAAATGGGGCAGACAGATACGATAAAACCCATGCTCGTAGTATCTTCTACGTTTATGGATGACACAGATCAGCCGATAGAAATTAAAGTACAGGCAAATGACCGTTCCGGCATTGCACAGATGAAATGGACAGCCGGAAAAGAAGCCGCGGACAGTGCAGTATGGGCAGAAGCAGCAAATATTACGCGTGGCTGTTTTGTAGCAGAAAAAAATGGCGATTATTCTGTTATGGCAGAGGATATCTACGGCAACCGGGTTGTGAAGTACATTCAAATATCCAATATTGATCCAAATTTGGTACAGGCCCCGACAATGAATAAAATCAGCAATAAAGTTTCTTCCATTACTGGAACCGCAAAATTTGGGACAACGGTTCATATTGATGCCAACGGTGCGACATATGAAGTACAGACATTGGAAGACGGTACTTATACGTGTACGATTGAACGAGTGCCGGCCGGAAGTACGGTATCTGCATATTGCACCGATGAAACAGGGAAACAGAGCAAGACGGTTACTACGACGGTGTTTAAAAACGGGCCAGATGTTCCGGTAGTAAATGAAATGAAAAATAATTCAGAAAAAGTAAACGGGTATTTTACCGGATCATCCGCAGCAATTGTTGCGATAGTCGGATCCAATGTATACCTTTCCGCAGCAGATCGAGCGCTATACGAAAAATCTGAATTATATAGTAAATCAAGAATGGTAAATACGGTAGAATGTTCCTTGTCCAGAAATAATTTTGAAATGAAATTACCAATACAAAATGCAGGTGAATCTGTGAAATTTGTGACACTGGATAAGGCAGGAAGGCGAAGCGCAACGATATCTTTGGAAGTAGCGGATGCTGCGCCAAATGTTCCGGTTATCCAAGAGAGTTGTGATATTGAAGATTATCTGTATGGACAGGTAACAAATGTCAATGAATCTGGAAGCGTTGCGGTGACCGTTGGAAACCGTACTTATACAGGTGAGATTCTTCCTGGTGGTACCTTTGCGGTACAGACAAACGGTGCTACGTCCGGTGAGGTTGTGTCGGTTACGGCCAGTGATATCAAAGATGGGACAGCAAGAACAAGTGCGGCAGCAGTTACAACTGTTCAGCCATATGAAAATTATGTAACAATGGCAGATACTAGAGTTCAGACAACTGATACGAATAGTACGCAGATCAAAGGTGATACGCTTCCACATTATGAAGTCTATGTGGTAGTGCGTGGTAAGAGCACGCGGGTAACACTTGACAGCTTAGGACAGTTCAGTTGTCCGGTAACAGAATCTTTGCAGGCGGGCGAAAAAGTATATGTGGTGGCAAGATACGGCGGAAAGATTGCAGAAGTTACAGAGCAGACAGTTACAGAGTACGTTCCGGCTGTAATTACACCAGAGACACCGTCAGTGCTTACGAGTGAAATTACGATATATACGCAGCAATTGGATGTTCTTGCGAAAGAACTGGGAACTGTCGTTGTAACGATTGACGGTATAGACTATACGTCACAAGCAGGGGTATACAACCAGGCATATAACGGATATATTTATTCTCTGCAGCTTCCACAGACATTTACGGAACAGACGATTACCATCCGTTTCATCAATGCATCTGGCGTATCAAGCGGATCGGTTACTGTAATGAGGACAGCAAATGTTTAAAAGACCTTATCGAAAGATTATTTACCGGAAAAAAGTGAAAATTCTGCTGATTCAGATTGTAAACCGAAATCTGGGCGATCAGGTCATTGCAGATAATGCAGCATATTTGGTCAGACAGGCTTTGCCCCGTCTGACCGGGCGGCATTATGTACTGCAGGATTATGATATTCAAAGTGAAGATTATGAACTGTTAAAAACAGCGGATTTGATCGTTTTTGCCGGTGGAGGGCTTATTAAATACAGGCAGGAAGATTTTCATGCCTATGTTCCGTCAATTTTGGAATGTGCAGACAATGAGGGGATCCCAGTCTATTTTAATTGTGTCGGCGTAGAGGGATATGATGCAAGCGACGCACGCTGTGTGCGTCTTGCAAAGGCATTAAACACAGATTGTGTTAAAGCTATGACTGTCCGCGATGATTTGGAAACGCTGCAAAGAGATTATCTGAAAACAGATCGCATTTTTACAGCTGCTTCGGTAGATCCTGCTGTTTTTACATCACAAGTTTATGATATTAGCAAGAATACACAGTCCAAAAGGATCGGTCTGGGTATCGTACGGTACCGTATTTTTGAAGATTATGGAATCCCGCAGATCACACGGGAATTTCAATTGGATCTATGGCAGGGCATTACAAAGGAGCTGGAAGCACGCGGGTATGAGTGGCAGCTTTATGTAAATGGACTGCGTTCCGATTATGATTTTGCAGAAGAGATTATAAAATATATGGGCAGGGAGTCAGAAGCTACCAGGCTGCTTGCACCAAGGCCCACAGACAGCAGGGAATTGGTGGAGCTGACCGCATCGTTTGCAGGAGTGATTGCCTGTCGGATGCATGCAAATATTATTGCCTATGCACTTGGAATTGCGAGTGTCGGTCTTGTATGGAATGATAAGATGGTGTTCTGGGGAGAGCGGATTGGCTGCCCGGAACGCTTTTTGACAAGTGAACAATTTGAGCCAAAGCAGATTGTGCAACGTCTGGTTGAGAGCATGTCAGCAGGTGTCGCATCGTGCCGGAAGGAATTGAAACAAAGCATCCAGCGTCCGCTTCAAAAATTTGTCCGCCGATACGGGAAAGCTGCCTGGAAGAACCATCGGGCGGATGATCTGAAAAAACCGATCGATTGGGCAGACCGGCTTGTTGCGGCAGCATTAGGCGGCATCCGTATGCGTTATTCTAATATGAATACACCGATGGGGCTGGATCAATCGGAAAAACATGGATTTCGTATTTTTGAAGCAGATATTCGGCTGACGAGTGACGCAAAATTAGTCTGCGTCAATGGATGGTCAAAGGGTACCTATGAAAAACTGGGTGTGGAGCCGAAAATGTATGAAGATGGTATGGATTATGCAACTTTTTTAAAATGCAGAATGTATGGCGCCTATGAGACGATGGATGCAGAATATTTATTGCAGAGAATGTGCAAAAAAGACGGCGATTGGAAGCTGATTCTGGATATTGGCAAGCCGAAAAAAGAAGTTTTGGCAAATATGATTCATCAAATGCGTGAACTATGTAAGCTCTATGAGATAAGCATGGATTTGAAAGAGCATCTGCTGATTCGTCTGCAAAGTAAATATGACGTAGAAACCGTACAAGAGGCAGTACTGCCAATGAAAATCATGTATTATGTACCGCCAAAGCAGATACGCGAAGAGAAAAAAATAACACTGGATTCCATTGGAAAGTATTGTAAAAAGCAGGGAATACAGTGGGTATCTATGCCAAAAGAAGCGCTGGATGAGGAAGTTATGACGTATTTGCATAAGCAGAAATTAAAATCGTGCCTGTTTTCCTATCAACGGTACACAGATGTTTTATCTGCGATTCAGATGGGCGTAGACTGGATAGCGACGTCATATTTGAGTGTAAAAGATTTTGCAGAGCAGTATGAATCGGGTTATACAATCGTGATTAGATAAATCAAATATTTAGGTAAAACGGAATGGCACAAATAGGATGAATGAAAAATAAGTATGAAATCTAAAGCAGATAAAAAAAGTTCAGGTAAAAAAATGTCAGATGGAGTAAATGCAGGCAGAAAAAATTCAGCTCGAAAAAGATCAGATAACGAAAATATAAATAATAAAATCTCGAATATAAAAGTAGTAATACGTCAATATATCAAAATGGCAGTACAAAATATTTTGCTGCCAACCGTATATTGCCTCTTAAAGCCAAAGCAGATTGAACAAGGATTAATCATATTTGCAGATGCGCATAATGAGCAGGTACCGTCTAGTATGGCGCCCCTTGTAAGGGAAGTTAAGCGTCGGAAAAATAAAAAAGTAGTCGAAATTTATGACGATTACCAGCAGATTTCATTTTACCGGCTGCTGATGCGTATGCTGTATTTTATGAAATATTATGCAAGGGCAGAGTATGTAGTAATCTGTGATAATTTTCTGCCTGTTGCTTCATGCAAAAAGAGAAAAGAGACGACAGTGATTCAGCTTTGGCACGGATGCGGAGCGTTTAAAAAATTTGGGTATGATACGCAGGGGGATATCCCCGCAGTTTATAAGGGGAATGTTTTTCACAATTATGATATCGTAACGGTGAGTGCGCCAGGATGTGCCCCGCATTTTCAAAGCGCAATGCGTCTGCCGAAAAAGGTATTCCAGCCATTTGGCGTCTGCCGTACAGATAAATATTTTAAACAGTCTTATAACCGGTCATGCAGAGAATTGTTTGAACAGACACACGAACAGGCACGAGGGAAAAAGATTGTACTCTGGGCGCCAACCTTCCGCGGATATCCTTCAGATCCAAAGCTGGAACAATATGATGATGTGGTACAGATGTGCAAAGAGCTGCCAGAGGACATTTTTGTCATTATAAAAGTTCATCCGCATCTGATAAAAAAATATCCATATGACAACAGCAGCTTAACGACCGATCAGCTGCTTCCGGTGACGGATCTTTTGATTACAGATTATTCTTCGATCATATTTGAGTATAGTATTTATCAAAAGCCGATGTTATTTTATGCACCGGATATGAAAGAATATGGTGTAGAACGAGGTTTTTATCTGGATTATCAAAAACTTCCGGGAACTATCGTTACAGAGCAGGAGCAGCTGGCAGGTGAAGTGATACGGGCACTGGAAGGACAACAAGGACAAACCTCACAGGTCAAAGAGTTTTATGAAAAGTATATGTCAGCATGTGACGGAAAAGTTACAAAACGGCTGGCAGATCGGATCAATGCATAAAAAAGGCAGACGCAAAAGAAAGACAGGTAAATAAAACGCAGGCAAATAGAATAGGAAGCATTTTATATGAAAGATAAAAAAATGGAAGATAAAAAAAATGTTTATGGGGTAGTGCTTGCCGGCGGCGTTGGAGCACGCATGGGAAATGTAGAAAAACCAAAACAGTTTATGGAAGTGGCAGGGAAACCAATTCTTGTACTTGTACTGGAAAAGTTTGCAGTACATCCAGGATTTGACCAGGTGCTTGTATTGTCACCCAAGCAGTGGATTCGGTATACGGAGGATTTGATCCAAAAATATATTCCGCAAAAAGATCGTGTGATTGTATTAGAAGGTGGGGATACGAGAAATGAAACGATCATGAATGCAATCCGCTACTTAGATCGGGAGGAATTATTAGACGAAGAAACGGTCATTGTCACACACGATTCGGTGCGCCCATTTGTCACACATAGGATTTTAGAAGAAAATATTCAGGCGGCAAAGGAATTTGGCGCCTGCGATACTGTCATTCCTGCTACCGATACGATTGTACAAAGTGTCTCACACAACATCATCTCAGACATTCCAGATCGTTCCATCATGTACCAAGGACAGACGCCGCAGTCGTTTAAGGCAAAGAAACTGAAAAAGGTCTATGAATCTTTGACAGCTCAGGAAAAAGAGATATTGACAGACGCATGCAAGATCTTTGTGATTAAAGGGGAAGAGGTGCGTTTGGTACAAGGCGAAGTATCTAATATAAAAATTACGTATCCGTATGATCTAAAGGTTGCAGAATCTTTGATTTGCTGAGAAAAGTCAAGTTTAGCTGGAAGATGTAAGGAATTAAGAGTTGCAGTTATTGAGAAAGAAAGTATGGGTCTGCAATATTTGGACTAGGAGAGATGTATTATGTTAAATACAGTTTATCAATTAAAGCGTCCCAGACAGTTTGAAGTAGTTTTTAAAGAAATGGATCTGGATGATCGCCATATACTTGTGCGTCCGACGCATTTGTCAATTTGTCATGCGGATCAAAGGTATTATCAGGGGACGCGGCCGGATGAGGTTTTGCGTGCGAAGCTGCCGATGGCGTTGATTCATGAAGCAATTGGCAGTGTTATTTATGATCCGTCCGGTCAATTTCAAATTGGAGATCGGGTCGTTATGATTCCCAATCTGCCGTTGGAAGAAGATCCAGTGATTGCGGAAAATTATTTGCGCAGTTCAAGGTTTCGTGCCAGCGGAATGGATGGATTTTTACAGGAATATGTGCAGACTACGGCAGACCGGATGATTTTGCTTTCGGATCAGGTGAATCCGATGGTAGCGGCGTTTACGGAGTTGGTGAGTGTTAGTTACCATGCGCTGCAGCGATGGCTTCGTACAGCACATACGCGCAGGAATGAGACTGCAGTATGGGGAGATGGAAATCTAGGTTATATTACGGCACTGCTGATTCATTACTTATGCCCGCAGACGAAATTGTACGTTGTGGGAGTTCATGAGGAAAAGCTCAGTTACTTTACATTTGCGGATGAGGTATTGCTCACGTCACAATTAAAAGAAGATTTCACATTTGACCATGCGTTGGAGTGTGTTGGCGGACAGGCAGCGCAGTATGCGATCAATCAGATGATTGATTATATTCGGCCGGAGGGCACGATTGGACTGTTGGGAGTGTCCGAGGAACCGGTGCCGTTAGATACGCGTATGATTTTGGAAAAGGGATTGCGTATTGTCGGGAGCAGCCGCAGCGGGCGCTCAGATTTTGAAGGACTGATGGAACTGTATCAGATGCATCCGCACATACTTTCCTACTTGGAAAATATTGTAGGAGAAGAATTTGTTGTCAGAGATATTAAAGATATCCGTAATGCGTTTGAAGCGGATATCCATAAATTAATGGGAAAGACGGTTATGATCTGGGATGAATAAATTAAAACAGAAAAATAAGTTAAAACAAAGAAACATGTTAAAACAAATCAGTATTTTCGAACATTTGAGCAGATTAAAACAAATCAGTGTTTTGAAATGTTTAAAGTCCGTAAGTTCACATATTGTTAAATTTATTACATTTCGTGTCTGGTTTCGGGGGATTTACTGTTTGTATGCGAAAAGACCGGTTCAAAAAGATAAGGTATTGTTTGTGGAAGTGAGAGAACCAGCAGTTTCAGATAGCTTTCGATTATTATATGCAAAATTAAAAAAGCAGAAAAAGTATTGTATTCATACCCATTATTTACGAAGCGGTTTTTCAGGCAAGATAGAATATCTAAGACGCTGTACGGCAATGTTAAAAGATATGTCAAATGCGGGTTATATATTTTTAAATGAAGGATGCAATGTGATCGGGAGCGTTCCAATGCGTAAGGAAACGGTGCTGACGCAGACCTGGCATGCGTGCGGGGCATTTAAAAAGTTTGGGTTCAGTACAGCGGAGTTAAAATATGGCGAGACAGCGGAGGAATTAAAGAAGTATCCATATTATGGCAATACGACTTACGTGACATTAAGCAGCTCTGAGATTGCATGGGCATATGAAGAAGCAATGCTTTTGCAGGATCATAAGGAATGCATGAAAGCAACCGGGGTCAGCCGTACCGATGTATTTTTTCAAACAAAGTTTTTAAAACATGCCAGAGAGCATTTTTATGAATGTGTGCCATTTGCACAATCTAAAAAGGTCATTTTGTACGCGCCGACGTTTCGTGGACATGCATCAGATGCATCGTCGCCGGACTGTCTGGATATATTAAAGCTGAAACAGACGTTTGGAAACGAATATGTATTGATTTTCAAGCACCATCCGTTTGTGAAGCATCCTCCAAAGATCCCGGCAGATTGTACAGATTTTGCGAAAGATGTGACCAATGAGATGCCAATTGATGAATTGCTTTGCGTGAGTGATATATGCATTTCAGATTATTCCTCGTTAATTTTTGAGTATTCTTTATTTGAGCGGCCGATGCTTTTTTATGCCTATGATCTGGAAGATTATTTTGATTGGCGAGGTTTTTATTATCCGTATTATGATTTGGCGCCAGGGCCGGTTGTGCGCACAAATGAAGAGATTATACATTATATTCAAAATATAGAGCATAACTTTGATCGTAAATGTGTCAGAAAGTTCCGGGAAAGATTTATGGCAGCGTGTGACGGACATGCGACAGAGCGGATTTTGCAGCTTGTATTTTGCAATCGTTCAGATCATCCATAGAACGATTGCTGTATTTCAGTTGCTATTCACGAGGGTGGACAAGTAACAAAGCAACACTTTGTCAAAACTGTTGCTTTATTACTTGCCCCACCCCGTGAAAAGTAACACTTTTCATAATGTAGATGTTAATATTCATACAGAGTGATTGATATTGGAATACAGACGCAGTAAAATGTTTTTATATTAATATATGGTTATTCATGTGAGATGTTTGCCATATGATATTGCAGTTACAGAAAGGAGTAAAGAATGAGAAGAATAGCAGTTACGTATGAGAATGGAAATATTTTCCAGCATTTTGGCCACACAGAGCAGTTTAAATTTTATGATATTGAAGGAAAAGAAATTGTAAAAGAACAGACCGCAGACACGCAAGGCAGCGGACATGGCGCTCTGGCTGGATTTCTTACCGGGAACGGAGTAGATACTCTGATCTGCGGCGGGATAGGCGGCGGTGCGCAGATGGCTCTTGCAGATGCTGGAATTAAGCTTTATGGCGGAGTATTTGGCAGCGCTGACGAGGCAGTAAAAGCGCTTTTAGAAGACCAGCTGAATTTTAATCCGGATGTACAGTGCAGCCATCATGAGCATGAGCATGGCGGAAGCTGCGGCGGATATTCTTGCGGAGAGGATAAGCATGGCTGTCCGGGTTCACACGTTTAGACAATAGCAAAATTTTAAAAATAAGTTGTAATTAATCAGAAATAGTGTATACTATATATAGCAGGTGATGCACAGCCTTATAAATGAGCGAGTTATGAGTGGGTGATGCACAGCCCTTAAGTGAGCGAGTTAACAGATGGCAGGGACTACTTAAGTCTCTGCCTTTTTTGTCAACAGACAAAGGAGTTTTATGAAAAACCATATTAAAATATATGGTGTGAAAGATGCCTACATAAAATACTTGAGCCAATACCAGGAACATTTATTTTTACACGAAGGTAGATCGTTCGGACGAAAATACATAGGTACTGTTATAGAAATTAACGGATTATCTTATTTCGCACCATTGTCTTCGTTTAAGACCAAACACAAGAAAATGAAAGAAAGTGTAGATTTTATCAAAATAAAAGACTATGCGGTTATAAACATAAATAATATGATTCCGGTTCCGAAAGAACAATTGATTGAATTAGATATCAATGATGAAAAAGATCCACACTATAAATTTCTTTTGCAGGCTGAAAGCCGTGAAATCAACAGGCAAAGAAATCGAATCAGAAAAAATGCAGAGATAGTCTATCATCATAAAAGGAGAAATAAGGATTCCACACCATTGGCAAGTATTGTTTAGACGATAGCAAAATCGTCCGGCCATATATGTATGGCCGGACGATTTTGTGCTTTATGGGCCAGATATTTATTTGAGTTTGATTTCATAATATTTTACGAAATAAACGACAAACAATATCAGACCGGCAATAGCAATGAGCAGGCTAACTCCGGTTCCGCTGTTTTCAGGAAAATAGTAGTTGACAGCGAAATGAAGGGGGCTTAACAATAATGCGATGACCAACCATATAAGCTCGGTTCTTAATAAGCTTTTTTGAGCCTGATCTTTTTTGCGTTTTAATTCCATTAGATTTTCTTCTGCTTTTTTTTGATAATTTTCCATAGAAATCCTTTCTGCTGACAGCAGTTCATTTACGGTAATTCCCAAAATATCACATAATTTCATCATTATGGATACATCCGGACAACTCTTTCCCGTTTCCCATTTTGAAACTGCCCGATTCGTAATGTTAAGTTTTTCTGCCAGCTGCATCTGCGTAAGATTTTTTTCCTTACGGCAGGCAGCAATAAATTTTCCAATTGCTTCTTGATTCATATTGCCTCCTTTATAGATATTATACCTGACATATTTCGTAAAAAAAGGAACTGACGGTAGAATGTTGTCAATTCAACCGTTGGTTGACTATAAAAAGCAGAATTTCCATGTTATATTTCCTTGCATTTGCAGCTAATTCTTTCTACATAACGTTCCTAATGCTATCGTATACCGTAAAAGCGAAAAAGTAAACATGATTTTGTATGTCGATGGCTGTTGACAAATGCAGGTTACAGTTGTATCCTATACTATAAGGTACAACTGTAACCTGCATTTTAAGGAAGGAGAGAAAATATGTCAGAAGCGAAAGAAAAAATTACAGATACCGAATTAGAAGTCATGCAGATCTTGTGGGAAACGGAAGCGCCAATGACTCTGGCCCAGATCAAAGCCGCCCTTTCCGGACGTAATGGGGATACGATAAAAACGCTTTTAAGACGGTTGTGTCAGAAAGGCGCTGTTGCACAGGAAAAGCGAGAAGTATACTATTATCGTCCGCTAGTCGGAAAAGAAGAACTGGGAAGCTATCGTATAAAAAAACTTATCGACAGACTTTACGCCGGAAGCGCCAAGGCTTTGACAGCAACGTTGGTTCGAACGGAACAGCTGAAACAGCATGATTTGGAGGAACTGCAGGAAATGTTTTCCAGTTTGTGGGAGGAGGAAAAGTAAATGCAGGATTTTTTATTTGGGCTTTTACAGATGAGTCTTTTTGGCTCATTGCCGGCGATACTGTTGATTTTGATGCGAAAGATTTCCCAAAGGCTGGTGAGCCGCCTGGTAATATATTATTTGTGGCTGCTGGTACTGTTGCGTCTATGTATCCCGGTTGGCGTAACGGTTACGATACCGGCTGTTCCTAAACAAAATACAAGAGATTACCATATAGATGCTGTATGGGATAAGCAAAGCATTATGGATTCTGAGCAAAAACCAACGGCAGCTGTATTATCAAAAGAAAAAGCTATGGATGGTATATCAGATACGACGAATCAAACAAAGTCAGAAAACGTATTGAATTTGTATTTGCTTCTGATTGTGATATGGGGAATTGGCGTAGTGGTATGTTTATGCTGGCATATTTTGGTAAGTGTGCGTTTTTCCCGCAGGATGCGTCGTTTATGTAAGGAGGCTGATACGCAAGCGTTAGGTATTTTGCGTCAGCTGGAACCTGAGGGGCGTGTAGGTTTGGCACGATGCAGCGGCATAAGCACACCTATGCTGTTTGGAATTCGCCATCCGATCATTCTCCTGCCAGAATGTATCGTAGAAAAAGAGATGTTGAAAGATATTATTTTACATGAATTGGTACATGCAAAGCGTTATGATTTAGTTTATAAATGGTTTGTCCGGATAGTAATGAGCTTGTATTGGTTCCATCCAATGATGTATTTGATACGGCAGGAAATTGATCGCTGTTGTGAATTGTCATGTGATGAGGCGGTGATTGCGCATATGAACGCAGACGAACGGCGTCGGTATGGCCAGATGTTGCTGGACATAGCAGGAACGTCTTCTGCTGGCAGGAATATAGAAACGGTGGCTTTGTGTGAAGAAAAACTACAATTAAAAGAAAGATTGAAATTAATTGGAAAGTATCGTAAAAAAGGAGTGTCAGCGGCAGTCTTTTCTATATTGTCAGTGCTGGCAGTCAGCGGATGCGCAGCCATTTCTGATGCAAGAGTGCACAAAACCGAAGGCGGGGCGACGAATATTTCGAAAGAAATTGCAGAAAATCAAAAGATAGATCAAACACAGCGTAAACAAGCACAAAAAGATGTTACCGAACCTGCACAAAATCATTCAGCAGAGCAGACGGGAAATCAGCAGGCAGGCATACAAAATGTTGCTGATGATTTGAAGAACGTTTTAACGGATAAAGAACCGTTCTTTTATTATGCAGAAGGTGCAGATGCAGCAGAACGTATGAACTTTACTGATATTTTAGATATATTCAATCCCGGCAGCAGTTATGCGCAGATTGAGAGATTTGCGGTAATTGATTTGAACAGTGACGGTGAAAATGAAGTGCTATTGCATATTATAGATGTAGGATTAGACGGAGGAGGTTATTTGATTTTACGGTCAGAAGATGGGAAAGTATACGGTTATCCTGCAAATTATAAGATGTTTACGCAGCTTAAGACAGATGGCACGTTTGTATATATCAGCCTTGCCAGACCAGATGAAGGAATCGGAACGATCCGTTTTCGGGAAAAAGGATACGAGATGCATATACTTGCATGCAGTGAAACGTCTGATGATATGAAAACAGTTACTTATCAGGCAGAGCAAAAACCGGTTTCCGAACAGGAATTTGCTGCTTGTCTGGAACAGCATCGTTCAAAAACGGATGCGGTATGGTATCCGTTTACAGCAGAGAATATACATCAGATACCTTCAAAACCTGCACAGATCAACGATCTTGAGCAAACAAAAAATATAGAGGACACAAACGAAGAACCGGAACTTTATTATGAAAAAGACGGCAGGCAGTACGAGCTGGTACAGGACTTGATAACAGGCAAATATCTCTGGGCGAATGTGCTGACGCAGGGCAGGCAGGTAAAAGACGATTACGGACACAAACAAACAGATCCAAATACACAAAAACATTATTTTGAAAGCCTGGATCATACCTTGGCATATCCGGTACGCCGCTGGGATAATCTGCTTTATTCTGCCGGAGATTATCTGATATTTGAATATGACCGTATGGTGCACGTTTCTAAGCATACAGATTTGTATCATCCTGTACTTAGCTTAGATGCCAATAGTACATGGGGAATGATTACAAAAGTACCTATGGGATATATGATCGCAGACCAGCATAAGTATGAAATTAATTTTTATGATGAAAATTTTCAGCAGATCAAAGTACTGACAGGGCTGCGCGCCGGAGAGAGCGGGAATTTTTATGTAGACGGTCTGATGGGAGTCAGAAATATGGAGACCGGACAGATGGGATTTTTAGATGAACAGGGTGAGCTCATCATTCCTTGTGAATATGCACTTGTCACAGATTTTTCCAACGGCTTTGCATCCGTATTGACAAACGCTGAAATAGAACCGTTCACAGAAGATGCCGGCACTGTACAGATGTTCTATGGAAAGGGTGGCCAGTGGGGAATTATAGATAAAAAAGGACAATTTGTAATAAAGCCTTCGCAACAATACGCAAACGAAAGCCCTAAAAAAACAGACACCCAATATTTCCATGGGATCCGCAGATTTGGGCCAGTACGTGAAGATGGGACGGTAGATTTTATTGCATCGGATGAAGATGAACGGGTGCTGGAAACATTACAGTTAAGGTAGCAGATTAGAGCTTAGATTTTGTATTGTATTTTGGCCTCTCGGACGCTGGGAGAGAGGCCCCCCTCCCACACAAAAACCAACAAAGCAACCACAAATCATATTGTAGTCCCTATAAAAATCTGCTATAATTCGCTGTAAAGCTCAAGTATTTGCTTGCTGTTTAAATCTGATGAAAAGAGGTATGTGCAATGAAAAAATCTGATAATGTCAGGATCAGAAAAAGAATCTGTCTGATTCTGGCAGTTTGCTGGATGGTAGTTATTTTTGTTTTTTCAGCCAGAAGCGCTGAGTTATCTACAAAGGACAGTATGTCGATAGGAATTTTGTTTGGAAGATTGATCGTTCCAAGCTTTGCAGATCTGGACGCGCAGATGCAGATTTCGTTTGCAGATAAAATCGATCATCCGATCCGTAAAATGGCACATGCCACTGAGTATGCGATATTGGGATTTTTACTGACCGGAAGTTATGCAGATGGCAGCAGAAAGCGTAAAAAGATAGTATTGCTGCCGGCAGCTATCGGTTCTTTGTATGCCGTATCGGATGAATTGCATCAGATGTTTGTTCCGGGACGCAGCTGTGAGATCAGGGACATGCTGATTGACAGCTGCGGGGTTATTGCCGGGACGTTGTTCGGATTTTTTGTTTTTATTTATTGGAAAAGTCGGAAACGGCTCAAGTTACGATAAGCAAAGGAGCGTAATAGCAAAATGAAAAGAAACGGAGCGGTTGATTTTTGGAAATTTGTGTTTTCAGTTGTAATTATGTGTTTTCATTCGCTGTATTTTGCGGGATCAGAGAAATACATTTTTTATGACGGAGCAAACATGGTAGAATATTTTTTCCTTGTCTCGGGCTTTCTCATGGCATCATCTATTATGAAGAATACGACGAAGTCTGCGGACACGCCGATTTGGAAAAGTACCTGGCAGTTTTTGTTTCATAAAATAAAAAGTATGTGTCCTGCATATTATGTAGCGTGGGCGGTTTCTTTTCTGATTAAGCAGACGGCGGGAGGGCTGCTGCCGCTTCGTTTAATATGTAAGCATGGGATATTAAGCGTCTGGGAGCTGTTTTTTTTAAGGATGGCGGGATTTAATGATTATAATGCAAATGGAGCGACATGGTATATTTCTGCGATGCTTTTTGCAATGCTGCTTTTGCTGCCATTGTTCTATAAAAATAAGGACTTTTTTCTGCATGTGCTGGCTCCGTTGCTTGCAATAGGGATACTTGGATATTTGTATGCATCCGAAAAAACATTGAGAGGAAATACGGATTGGATGGGAGTTTGCTATAAAGGGCTGCTGCGGGCTATGGGTGTGCTTTGCCTTGGGTGCGTTTGCTTTTTGGCCTGTCAGAAAATCAAAGATGTGCAGTTTACATTTTTGGCAAAAGCATTGTTATCCTTTGCAGAAACAGGCGGTTGTCTGTTTGCGTTGTATTGGACGTATGGACATGCTACATCAAAAATGCAGTTTATTATTTTACTGCTGTTTGCAATAGCTGTTCCCATAAGCTTTTCGCATCAGGGATTACTGGCGCCGTTGTATGACAATCGGGTTGTATACTGGCTGGGCAGATTCAGCTTTCCGCTGTTTTTATCGCATCATGCGTGGAGCGGACGAATGAACAGGATGTTTCCGAATGATACGTATGCGCAGCTGTTTCCAAAATATATTTTGCTGTCTGTGAGTACGGCCTTTGCGGTGTATGTGATCTCTGCATGGGTAGGCCGCCGGTTTGGAAAATATAAGGGTAGGCTGACCCGGCTGTTGATACAATAAGATAAAAATAATTGGATGAAGATGTGAGATATCGGCAGATCAACACGAAAGGATGCAGGTAAACGATATGGGCCTTTATTTGAATCCGACAAACGATGCTTTTCGGATTGCTGTAAATGATGATATTTATAAAGATAAATCAGAATTGATCGTATTTACAAACCAAAAGCTGAATAAAAACAAAAGGTTTCTTTGTGTAAGCCGTCCGCGGCGATTTGGGAAATCTATGACAGCTGAGATGTTGGCTGCTTATTAAAAAACCTGCTTTGCTTATTGAATTGAAATGGGATAAGTCTGCGCAGTCGACAATCTATCAGATCAAGGAGAGGGGATATGTTGATGCATTAAAAAATTATATCGGAGACATATTGCTCGTTGGTATCAGTTATGATAAGAAAAGCAAAAGGCATCACTGTTTGATTGAAAAATATCGTATATCAAATTGAAACAAGGAAATGTATAAATTATCCACATTATCATTGAATCTGGGAGAATGAAATGTTATAATTGCGTAAGACCTAATTAATTACACACATTATAAGAAAATTGAGGGAAGCGTACGATGAAAAAAATATTTACAAGAAGTCTCTGTATATGTATGATGGCAGCGCTTATCATCAATATTGCAGTTGTAGCGTTGATTCAGATGGTTGTGATGGAACAGACGCATACGCAGAGCAGCTACGAGAGACTAGAAGCTGTAAAAGAGACCTTGGCGAAAAACGATGAAAATATTGCACAGTTAAAGCAGTCGCTAGGCGAAAATAATCTTGCAAAATCAAGGGCTTTTGCAGATCTGCTCGCGGTAGATAGCAGTATTTTGGAAAGTGCGGATAAGTTAGAAGAAGCCAAAGAACGGCTTATGGTGACGGAACTGCATGTGATCGATGAAAAAGGGATCATTACACATAGTACGATCAAGGAATACATAGGATTTGATATGAATAGCGGTGAGCAGTCTGCTGCATTTATGCCGATTGCAAATGATCCGTCGATAGAGATTGTACAGGAGCCGACGGTAAATGCTGCGGCAGGAATCGTTATGCAGTATATCGGGGTAGCCAGAAAAGATGCTCCCGGACTTGTGCAGGTTGGCATTCATCCGCAAGTGCTAGAAAATATGCTGAATGGTACGCAGATTGATGTTGTGTTAGCGGGGATTGATTTTGGGAATAAAGGATTTGTGTATGCGATAGACGGTTCTACAGGTAATATTTTGGCATATCCCGATGAAAAGCTGATTGGAACCTCAGCGCAGGAAGCCGGAATCCCGCAGGAAGAAGGAAAAGGGTCTGCCAGATTTAACGGGACGAAGGGGAAATACGTCTCACAGGAGTACGAGGGGATGTATATAGGCACGTTTATGCCTAATGGTGAGTATTTTAGCGATCAGATCAGTCAGACAATTATTATGGCGCTGAGTATTTTTATTATATTTGTCATACTGCTGTTTCTTATTAATAAAATGCTGGATAAAAAAATTATCAGTGGGATGCAAAACATTACGACTTCGGTAAAGAAAATATCGGAAGGAGATTTTCAGATTGTCGTGAATGAGCATGGTACGCCTGAGTTTTCCATGTTAAGCAGCAGTGTCAATAAAATGGTAGAAGCGATTTGTCAAAACATGAAGGAAAACGAAGATCTGATTGTCCGTCAGAAAGAAGATATGGCGAACAATTTGAGCTTGATTGAAAATATTAAGGAAGTTTGTTCGAATCTGGATGGCGTATCACAGGAGACACTATCGACAGCAGATGCGATTCACAGCGGTACAAGTGAACAGGAGCAGGCAGTAAAAAATCTTGAACAGGTTATGGATCATCTCGTGCATGAGCTGAATGAGAGTGCGGATGTATCCAAGAAAGCGGCAGGAGCAGCTTTAGCGGCGGCACAAAAGATCGAGATAACAGGGCAGCAGATGCAGACGTTGGAAGGTGCAATTGAAAAGATCAGTGATATGTCTGCAGAAATTGAAAAAATTATCGGCGAAATTAATTCTATCGCGCAGCAGACCAATATGCTATCTTTGAATGCTTCGATTGAGGCGGCAAGAGTCGGTGAAGCAGGCAAAGGATTTGCGGTAGTAGCGACACAGGTTGGCGATCTTGCAGCCAGAAGCGCGCAGGCGGCAAAGCAGACAGGTGAGTTGATTACGAATTCGATTCAGGCAGTGGAAGAAGGACGGCTGATTACACAAAAAACAGCAGAAGAATTTGCTGCAGTTGTGACAGAAATTGAGGAAGCCAGCAGCAGTGTCAAAGAAATTTCAAAAATGGTAACACAGAATGTAGATACCGTGAAACAAGTGGTAGACGGATTGGATGTCATTGCGAATGTAGTAGAGAAAAATGTCCAGATTTCTCAAAACAGCAAGGCGGTTTCTGAGCATATGGCTGATGAGGCAGGAAAACTTTTAGATTTAGTTGATTAATATTCAAACCACTGAATAAGACCGTTTCATGCATAGAGTTGTGCCAGATAAGGCTGAACAGTTATGATAATTGTTCAGCCTTTTGGTTTCAAGTGTCTTAACGAAAGGAAAAAAATATTTCATGAATGATACATTTTATGAACTGGCAGTCATCTTTTTTGTTTATTCATTTTTGGCGTGGATGGCGGAAACAGCAGTAGCTACATTTAAGGAGAAAGATTTTAAGAACCGTGGATTTGTTTCGGGACCGTTTTGTTTTATTTATGGGTTTACCGGAGTGCTTCTGACCGTTTTTTTACAAGATTTAAGGACGGATACGTTTTTTCTGTTTGTAGGGTGTACTGTGATAGCAACAGCGGTAGAGTGGTATGGAGGAAAGCTGCTGGCACGAATGAAGCAAAAAAAATGGTGGGATTATTCCGATAAAAAGTGGAACTTTGATGGATATATTTGTCTGCAGTATTCTATCCTTTGGGGGTTGCTTGGTTTTTTTGCAGTACGGTATGGAAATGGATTGGTGCTTGTGATATATGAGCTTTTGCCGGATACAGTTGCAAAAATGGTTGTATGGTGTCTCTTGTTTCTTGGATGGATAGATTTGGCCGGAACGGTGTTGTCTGTGTATCATATGGAAGAAAAACTGCCTCGTCTGTTTGGGTGGAACCGCAGACTGCAGAAATGGACATATGAGCTTACAGCCAGGCTTTCCGGCAATATAGATAAACGATTTGTCAGATCTTACCCATCGATGCTGCAAGCGAAGGAGGATGCGTCAGATGAGGAAAAATGCAGTTTGGTACAGTTGTTTTGGCTTTTTTTAATCGGCGCTTTTCTGGGAGATCTCGTAGAGACGGTTTTTTGCAGGATAACTGCAGGAGTGTGGATGAGCAGGAGCAGTCTTGTATGGGGACCTTTTAGTGTAGTCTGGGGACTTGCGATTGCGCTTGCGACGGCGTTGCTTTATAAAGATCGGGATAAGCAGGATCATTCTATTTTCTGGACGGGTGTGTTTTTGGGCGGTGCGTATGAATATATTTGCAGCGTTTTTACAGAATTGTGTTTTGGAAAAGTTTTTTGGGATTATAGTGATATCCCGTTTAATCTGGGCGGAAGGATTAATTTGCTGTATTGCTTCTTTTGGGGGATTGCAGCAGTCGTATGGATTAAGACATTGTACCCGTATATGGCACGTTTTATTGAAGCATTACTGAAAAAGACAGGATGGGTGCTTACAGGAATGGCAGTCTTGTTTTTAACGATCAATCTTTGGATTTCGGTGCTGGCGCTTGTGCGGTATGATACACGCGCGGACGGAAAACAGGCGGAAACAAAGTGGGAGCAGGCGATGGATACCCATTTTGATGATGCGAGAATGGCACGTATTTATCCAAATGCGATCAGTCAGTAAAAGTACGCTAGTTACTATTCATAAAAATGCAAAACAGTGAGGTTTTACTTGATTTGCAATGATTTCCAGCTTATAATAGGAATATATTACTAGTGATGATGTAAAAGAAAGAGAGGTATAAAAATGGAGCAGAAATTTTATGTATGCGAGCATTGCGGCAATATCATTGCGATGGTAAAAGATGCAGGGGTTCCTATTATGTGTTGTGGAGAAGCCATGAAAGAAATTGTCCCAGGCACGACAGATGCAGCCGTTGAGAAACACGTTCCGGTTTATACGGTGGAAGGCAATCTTGTAAAAGTTTGTGTTGGTTCTACGGAGCATCCGATGATGCCGGAACACTATATTGAGTGGGTATCGCTGCAGACAAAACAGGGCAATCAGCGCAAATCACTGAGCCCGGGAGGTAAACCGGAGGTATGCTTTGCGATTTGTGATGGGGATGAAGTGGAAGCAGTGTACGCATACTGTAATTTACATGGACTTTGGAAAAAATAAAACGAAATAAAAAAACAGAGCTGTTGGAAATCAAAAAATTTCCAACAGCTCTGTTTTTTTTCGTTTGGTATTACGGTCTATTTAAAATGATTTACTCAGTTCAAATCTTTGTAGCATTTGGTTCAATCGCTCCGCCTGCGAAGCAAGTTCTTCCGAGGTTGCAGATGTTTCTTGTGAGGCTGCAGAGTTATCTTGTATACCATGCGAAATTTCCCGGATTCCTGCACGCAGCTGTTCCATGCTTTCCGCTTGCGTAGCTGCATTCTCAGCAGTTTCCTGAATCATTTCATTGACGCGGTCGACAGCGCTTACGGATTCTTTCAGTGAGTTTACGGCGCCTTCGGCTATCGAATTTCCCTTATTAATCTCTTCCATTGAGATTTCAATCAGTTCTTTTGTCGTGTTTGCTGCTTTGGAGCTTTCTAATGCCAGTTTACCGATTTCATCGGCGACAACGGCAAATCCTTTCCCGGCATCTCCGGCGCGGGCAGCTTCGATCGAAGCATTTAACGACAGTAAATTTGTCTGTGAAGCAATTTCTTCGATTGTTTGTATAATACTGACGACTTTTTGAGAAGTCTCATGGATGTTATGCATGGCAATCATCATCTGCTTCATGTTTTCCTGGTTTTGGACGATCATATCTGCGGCCTGTGCAGTTGCTTTTGCGGAAACATCCGCTTTTGTGCGGCTGGTTTCTACTTGATCTGCAACTGCATTCGTTGCTGTTGTCAGCTGTTCTACAGAAGAAGCCTGTGCCTGTGCGCCGTCAGCCAGCGCCTGAGACGCCGTAGCAAGCTCTGTAGCTCCAATGGATACGCGTTCGGAGCTTTCATGAATACCTGTCATTACCTCATTCATAGAATCTGAGATATGGAACAGGGCATGTTTTATTTTCTGAAATTCACCGGCGTAATCATTTTTTAATTCGATACTGAGCTTTCCGTTAGCAATTTGTGCTAAAACCTCTGCGGTCTCATCAATGTAGACAATATATTCCTTCAAACGGTTGACTGTTTTTTGAATCGACACGCCGAGTTCTCCGATTTCATTTTCACTTGTAATCTGCAGTTCAACATCCAGATCCCCGGAGGCTAACTGCTGTGCGGTTTTGTTTAATTCCAGAATTGGCCTGGTTAGTCGTGCAGCGCTTTTTCGGATTCTAATGGCAATCATAAAAATACCAACTGCGAACAACACAATAAGTGCAAGAACCATTACGATTAATATGGAATAATATTCCGTTAAAGGCAGGCTGCTAAGCACTACATATCCAGTATTGCCGGCACGTTGCAGGAAACCATATTTTGCAACACCGTCTGCTTGATATCTTAAAAAAGCATCTTGCTTGGATGCAATTGCGTCTGTCACATTTTGTGATATGTCGGAGTCTTTTATATTTTTTTGAATCAAGTCATTTTGCGGGTGATAAAGATAGGTACCGTTTTCGGATAATAACAGGATGTATCCGTTGCTGCCGATTTTATATTCACTCATAATCTTTGTCATATGATCCAAAGAAATATCCATGCCTACGGCTCCGAGCACTGTTCCGCTAGCTTCGTCAATGACCGGAGCTGCAGCGCTTAAAACCAGCTTTCCGGTGGAAGAATCCACATATGGCTCCGTCAGGATCGTCTGTTTTGTTTCGATACAACGATACCATCCGCGGCCTGTAATATCCCAGCCTTCTTCGCTCGTAAGGCCATCGGATTGTATGAAAGAGCTTGCATCTAAGTCGGATATCCAGACAGCCATCACATTTTCAGAATCAGTAGCAGCTATTTTTGCGAGATTGTCTATAACAGTGTCTATTTTTGCTGTCTGACTAATATCATCCCCTGGTGCAGTATGTTCCATGACAGATTGGATTTCAGGGTTAACGGCCAGCTGTTCTACGTTTTTTGTATATTGCTGTAAAAATCCGGTCAGCTGATTTGCGACTGCGTTAGATTCTTCGGTCAGCTCGGTTCTTTTTGAAGTTATGCTCAGCCATCCTACCATACCGATTGCGACTGTCGCAATCAGCAAAAGTACGATAATGACGCTTCCACCGACTTGCTGTAAAATTTCATCTGCAATTTTTTTCTTTGTTGACAGGTTCGGTTCTTTGGTTCCTTTTTTTGGATGTTTCATTTGTATAGCCCTCCCAATAGTTCTTATCCCTATTCTGTTATTGTAACGCTGTTTGGATGTGAATACAATAAGAAAAGCGGATTTGTTTGTAAAGAAGCTTAAAAAAGTATAAAATCTATTGACATATCAAAAAATATCTTTATAATTAGTAAAAACTTAGTTATTTTCACCATCGGCTTAGCACTCATGCGAAAGGAGTGCTAACAATATGAGATGCCGGGATGAAATCCAACATTCTTCGATTTTCTAAGTATAGATGATTTTAAATTTTCAAATACGCTCGAGTCTGCAAAACAGCAAAATTCAACCATCAAAAGAAATCAGGAACAATATGGGGAATGATATCCGTAATAAGCAATGAAAAAAGGAGGTTTTCTATGGAACAGGAAGAAAATAAAATGAAAGCTGAGATAATACAGCCGGATATTGGCAAGCTTTCACATGAGCTGACCTATCATAAATATTTGTTAAACAATGACAAAATCCGCAGTTTTTTGCAAAAATTGAGTATTCCTGAGTATTTAGCGATGCATATTATTAAGGAAAGTGAGCTGACAGATGATATTTATGCCGGCAGAACGTATTTAAAAGATATTGCAGATAAAATGCAAAGAACTGTCCGCCAGACGTCTAAAATGGTAAAAGCGTTGCAGGAGCGCGGGTTCGTGTCGTGGTCTCATGATGGAGACGGAAGTGAAGGCACTTACGTTACGATTACAGAGTCGGGCAAAAAAATGTTGGAAGAAGAGGAAGCAGCTTTAAAAAAATATTATGGAAAAGTGATTACAAGCTATGGCAGGGAGAATTTCATTCAACTGCTACAGCTTATGAAGCAGTTAGAAACTGTAATCAGTACGGAATTTGAAGAAATGGAGGCAGATGCGATTGAGGAATATGGAACAGATGAATGACTATTTGCACAGACAGGAGGCAATTTGCCGCTCAAATGATACGATTTCGCCAAGGCTTTATGAAGAATATGGGGTCAATCTCGGCCTGCGTGATGAAAATGGAAACGGCGTACTGACCGGGCTTACGAAAATTTCAAAGATTGTGTCATCAAAGGTTCAAAATGGGCAGAAGATTCCATGTGATGGTGAATTATGGTATCGTGGATATCAAGTAGAAGATCTTATACGCGATCTGGATGAAAATGAGCTTGGGTTTGAAAAGATTGCTTACCTGCTTTTGATGGGGGAAATGCCTTCGGAAAGCGAATATGAACAATTTATGCAGATCATCGGAGAATACCGTGTTTTGCCGACCAATTTTACAAGAGACGTGATTATGAAAAAGCCTGGTGCGGATATTATGAATACGATGACCAGAAGTATTTTGATGCTGGCGTCGTATGACGACCAGGCGATGGATACAGGTATCCCGAATAGCCTGCGGCAATGTATCCAGCTGATTAGCCGGTTCCCGGTTCTGGCAGTGTATGGATATAATGCATACAATTATTATAGTAATCAATCCAGTATGATTATTCATAATCCAGATCCGTCGTTGTCAACGGCAGAAAATATTCTGATGATGTTAAGACCCGACCGAAAATATCTGCCGGTAGAAGCAAAGGTGCTGGATACGGCGCTGCTGCTGCATATGGAGCATGGAGGAGGAAATAATTCGACATTTACTACGAGGGTAGTATCGTCTTCTGGTTCAGATACATATTCTACGATTGCGGCAGCGATGTCTTCACTAAAGGGGCCAAAACATGGCGGTGCTAATATCAAAGTTATGGAAATGATGGCAGATATCCGGGCGCATGTCAAAGATTATGGAGACAAAGAAGAATTAACCGCTTATTTGTCAAAGATTTTGGAAGGTGATGCATTTGACGGAAAGAAGCTGATTTATGGAATGGGACATGCGGTTTATACGTTGTCTGATCCTAGAGAGCGTGTATTTAAGCATTATGTGCAAAAATTAGCAGAAGCAAAAGGCAGGCAGCAGGATATGTTGCTGTATCAGGGAATCGAGGAGATCGCACCGGTTTTAATTAGCAATAAACGCAGCCGCAACAAAGAAGTAAGTCCAAATGTAGATTTTTACAGCGGATTTGTCTATGAAATGCTTGGCATTCCACAGGAATTATATACGGCAATGTTTGCAGTAGCAAGAATTGTCGGCTGGAGTGCACACCGTATGGAGGAGCTGATCTGTACCGATAAGATTATTCGGCCGGCTTATATGAGTGTGATGGAAAAAAGAAATTAGCAAATAATATTCAGGACAAACCAATAGGATTCATGAGATAGGGGTAAAGATAGAGATAGAGATAGAGATAAAGATAAGGATAAAAATAAAGATAAAGGAGTCAGCAATGAGCGAATATAAATTGAATACCAAATGTGTCCAGGCAGGTTATACACCAGGAAATGGAGAACCGCGCCAGATACCGATTGTTCAGTCTACGACATTTAAATACGATACGAGTGAGGATATGGGAAAGCTGTTTGATTTGGAGGCTTCCGGTTATTTTTATACACGTTTGCAAAACCCGACGAATGATTATGTAGCGGCAAAAATTGCAGCTTTGGAAGGCGGGACAGCAGCAATGCTAACCTCTTCAGGACAGGCGGCAAACTTTTTCGCATTGTTTAATATCTGTGAGAGTGGCAGCCATATTGTGTCCTCCTCTTCAATTTATGGAGGTACCTTTAACTTAATTTCGGTTACGATGGCAAAAATGGGCATAGAAGTAACGTTTGTATCACCGGATTGCAGCGAAGAGGAGTTAAACGGAGCTTTCCGGGAAAATACGAGAGCCGTATTTGGTGAGACGATTGCTAATCCTGCGCTAACAGTCCTGGATATTGAAAAATTTGCAAAGGCAGCTCATGCACATGGGGTTCCGTTGATTGTAGATAATACGTTTCCAACACCGGTTCATTGCCGGCCGATCGAATGGGGTGCGGATATCGTTACGCATTCTACAACAAAATATATGGACGGCCACGGAGCGGCAGTTGGCGGCGCCATAGTAGATTCCGGCAAGTTTGACTGGATGCGTGTTGCTGACAAATATCCGGGATTATGCACGCCGGATGAATCTTATCACGGGATTACTTACGCGGAAAAGTTTGGTAAAGAAGGTGCATTTATTACAAAATGTACAGCCCAGCTGATGCGTGATTTGGGATGTATACAGTCGCCGCAACATGCGTTTTTGCTTAATCTCGGGCTGGAGTCGCTGCATGTACGTATGCCGCGCCATGTAGAAAACGGACAGGCGGTAGCAGAGTTTTTACAGCAGCATCCACAGGTTGTTTCCGTAAACTATTCCGGTCTGAAAGGAGATAAGTATTATGAGCTTGCGAAGAAGTATCTG
The DNA here is from genome assembly GCA_910584345.1 of uncultured Eubacterium sp. GTDB lineage: Bacteria > Bacillota > Clostridia > Lachnospirales > Lachnospiraceae > Eubacterium_J. The sequence continues at coordinate 32,212 of CAJTZX010000020.1, forward strand.
CCAAACGGTGGATGCGGTGTCGTATCTTTTGAGCTAAAAGGCGGCAGGGCAGCGGCGGAAGCATTTATGAAGCATTTAAAACTGGCGGCCATCGAGACGCATGTGGCAGATGCCAGAACATGCTGCCTGAACCCGGCTACGTCTACGCATCGTCAGATGAATGATAAGCAGCTGGAAGAGGCAGGGATACCGGCAGGACTGATCCGTATGTCGTGCGGACTGGAAGATAAAGAAGATTTGATTGCAGATTTGGCGCAGGCATTAGATGCGGCTGCTTCAATGTAACAAGAATGCAGGGAAAAAGATTGTTCTTATAAAAGTATAAAACTTCCTGTTTTGGATAAGCTAAATGCAGTAATATCAGATTATAAAACAGGAGGAATCTATACATGAACAACAAAAAAAGCCAGCCGCTAAAAGGCGTGTCAAATCAACGTTTGGACAAAACTTCCCAGTCTGACAGCCAGTCAACGGCAGCCTGGGCAGGTACAGACCATTTTGCTCCAAAATCCAATGTGTCCATTCCAAAAACAAGCGCTGTTGAAAATGCCAAAGAGTGGGTTGACGACGGCAGCAGATTGTAGGGAGGGCAGTATGGGAAAAATCAAAATGACTGTGGATGGCAATACAGCTGCTGCATATATTGCATATGCGTTTACGGATGTAGCTGCTATCTATCCGATTACACCATCTTCTACAATGGCAGAAGTCGTAGATGAGTGGTCTGCGAACGGAAGAAAGAATATTTTCGGGCAGACGGTAAAAGTAGCCCAGCTTCAGTCGGAAGCCGGCGCTGCAGGAGCATTTCATGGTTCTTTGCAGGCAGGTGCGTTGACGACAACGTTTACAGCATCTCAGGGATTACTGTTAATGATTCCAAATATGTATAAAACGGCCGGAGAGCTGCTTCCGGGTGTGTTTCATGTCAGTGCGCGTTCCATTGCTGCACAGGCGCTAAATATTTTCGGAGATCACCAGGACGTTATGGCAGCCAGACAGACCGGATGTGTCATGCTGGCATCCGGTTCGGTGCAGGAAGTTGCAGATATGGCTCCGATTGCACATCTGGCAGCCATTAAGGGACGGCTTCCATTTATCCATTTCTTTGACGGTTTTCGTACTTCTCATGAAGTGCAAAAGATTGAAGCGCTGTCTTATGAGGATCTTGGAAATCTGGTAGACCAAAAAGCGCTGCAGCAATTCAGAGATCGTGCATTGTCACCAAATCATCCGGTTACAAGAGGAACCGCGCAAAATCCAGATATTTATTTTCAGACACGTGAGGCTTGCAATCCATTTTATGAAAAGATCGTTCCGATTGTAGAAGGCTATATGGATCAGATCAATCATCTGACTGGAAGAAATTATGGATTATTTAATTATTATGGTGCAAGGGATGCGGAATATGTCATCATAGCGATCGGTTCGGTCTGCGGAACGATTGAAGAAACCGTAGATTATTTTAATGCACAAGGAGAAAAGTATGGACTGATCGAAGTGCATTTATTCCGTCCGTTTTCTGCCGATCACTTTATGAAAGCCGTACCAGAGACGGTAAAGCGGATTGCTGTGTTAGATCGTACCAAAGAGCCGGGTGCACCTGGCGAGCCGCTATATTTAGATGTAAGAAATTGTTTTTATGGAAAAGAACATGCGCCGCTTATCATTGGCGGACGTTTCGGTCTGGGCTCCAAAGATACGACGCCTGCGGATATCCGATCTGTGTTTGATTATTTAAAAAGCCCATCTCCGAGAACAGGATTTACGGTTGGCATTGACGATGACGTGACACACACGTCCATCCCGGCTGCCGAAAAGATTGTAACGGCGAAGGAGGGAACCGTCCGCTGCAAATTCTGGGGACTTGGTTCGGATGGAACGGTAGGTGCTAATAAACAGGCGGTTAAAATTATCGGAGAACATACGCAGCAGTATGTACAAGCTTATTTTGCCTATGATTCCAAAAAATCCGGCGGACTTACAACTTCGCACTTACGATTTGGCAGCCAGCCGATTAAGTCTTCGTATTTAATAGATGAAGCTGACTATATTGCCTGTCACAATCAATCATTTGTAAATAGCTACAATTTACTGGAAGGACTGAAACAGGGCGGGACATTTGTACTGAACTGTCTGTGGGAAAGCGGCGAGCTGGAACAGCATTTGCCGAAAAAGATGATGCGTGAACTTGCGGAAAAAGAAATTGATTTTTACTGTATTAACGCAATTCGGCTGGCAGAGGAAATCGGGCTTGGCAACCGGATTAATATGATTATGCAGGGCGCTTTTTTTAAACTGGCGAATATCCTTCCGCAAGAGGAAGCGAAGAAGTATTTAAAAGAGGCCGTTCAAAAAGCCTATGGAAAAAAAGGCGAAAAAGTCATTCAGATGAACCATGAAGCGATAGAGCATGGGTTTACCGATCTGGTAAAGATTCAAATACCGGAGCATTGGAAGCAGTTTACAGACGAAGAAAAGAAACAGGAAACAGACGGGATCAAAGAACCGGAATTTATCGCTCAAGTCATGCGTCCGATGAACCGCCAGGAAGGAGACAGACTACCGGTCAGCGCATTTTCCGGGATCGAAGACGGGACATTTCCAAACGGTACGTCAGCCTATGAAAAACGCGGGATTGCGGTTAATGTGCCGGAATGGAATGTAGAAACGTGTATCCAATGTAACCAATGCTCTTATATCTGTCCGCATTCGTGTGTACGTCCGTTTTTGCTGACTCAAGAAGAAAAGGCAGCTGCTCCGAAAGCATTTCAGACGCAAAAAGCAAAAGGTATGGGATTGGAAAATTACGAGTTTCGCATCCAAATCAGTACGATGGACTGTACTGGATGTGGCAATTGTGCCGATGTATGTCCGGCAAAGCCAAAGGCGCTTGTTATGAAAAAGCTGGCGACACAGACGCCGGAACAAGTGCCAAACTGGGCTTATGCGGTTCGTAAGGTATCGTATAAAGGAGATTTGTTTGAGGGCAGGACAGTAAAAGACAGTCAGTTTAAACAGCCATTGATGGAGTTTTCCGGTGCATGTGCGGGCTGTGGAGAACCTGCCTATATTAAGCTGATTACCCAGCTGTTTGGCGACCGCATGATGATTGCGAACGCAACCGGATGTTCTTCCATCTGGGGAGCTTCGGCGCCTACGACTGCTTATACGTGTGATCATAATGGGCGGGGACCGTCCTGGGCTAATTCTTTGTTTGAGGATAATGCAGAATATGGATATGGCATGTACCTGGGGGTGCGTCAAATCAGGGACGGCATTGAACAAAATATGAAAGCACTGATGGACAGAGGATTGGAATCATCAGCTCCGATGTTAAATGATGCGTTCAAACACTGGATTCAGGTGCGCGAAGAAGGAGAAGCGTCTGTGCAGGCTTCAGAGGAAGTGCAGGAAGTTTTAGCGAGTGTATTATTGGAAGACGCGCCGTTAGGCGGAGAGCCGGAAACCGTGCATTTGTTAAAGGAAATCCAAAAAAACCGTGATTATCTGACAAAACGTTCTGTCTGGATGATCGGCGGCGACGGCTGGGCCTATGACATCGGTTACGGCGGACTGGACCAGGTATTGGCTTCTGGAGAAGATGTAAATGTGCTTGTGTTTGATACGGAAATTTATTCCAATACCGGCGGACAGGCATCTAAGTCTACACCGGCAGCGGCAGTGGCAAAATTTGCAGCCTCCGGTAAAAAAGCAGGCAAAAAAGATTTGGGCAGAATGATGATGACTTATCGGAATATTTATGTAGCGCAGGTCGCAATGGGTGCAGATAAGAATCAGACATTAAAGGCAATCCGCGAAGCAGAAAGCTATCGAGGACCTTCTATTATTATCGCTTATGCGCCGTGTATTAGCCATGGATTAAAGACAGGCATGGGAAAGAGTATGGATCATATGGCGCAGGCAGTTGCAGCGGGATATTGGCATCTGTACCGTTATCATCCGGATTTGATAAAGGAAGGCAAAAACCCGTTTACGCTTGACTCGAAAGATCCGACAGGAGATTTCCGTGAGTATTTGTTGGGGCAGGTACGTTATTCTGCACTTGCAAGACAGTTCCCGGATCATGCGGAAGCATTATTTACGAAAGCGGAAGGGGATGCTGCCTGCAGGCTGGAAGAATATAAGAGATTGAGCGGAAAATGATAATGTTAAAAAATTAAAGTGTACGATGCAATAAGCGTCCTTAAAGATAACTTTCAGGTATCTCGAAGGGCGCTTTTTGGCGTTTATTCGTGACAGCTTCTTACATCAGAATAGGGATTTCAATCTGAATAATATAGTCTTCGATTTGGTCGATAACATTTTCGTTGATGCCTGTTTCATAGGAAAATTCATGAAGCGTCAGATGATGTTTTTTGGCATACGAAAATATTTCTTCATACCGTTTTGGCAGTTTGTCCCAATCTCCTTTGTGGAAAGCTCTCAGATATGTTCCATCAGGCGGGAGATGCAGTCCTGTCTGATATTCGAGAAAAGGAATTTCGATAAAGAGTTTGGTATAATGATCGAAGTTTCCATTTTGCAGGCTGGACACGGAAATCATGGAACCGTAGGAGGCATCATGCAGGCGTCCGAGATGGTATTTTTCTGTTTCAGCAGTAATCAGCTCCACTTCCTCTTCAAAAGAAGTGTCTTTGTCAATGTCAACAGTAACAAGACAGCGATGCTTATGTTCTACCATACGGATTTCAGATAAATCCATGGTCAGCAGTGTCGTCATATTTTGGCGATGTGTGCATAAGGTCGTCCGAATTGCCTGTAAATGGGCGATTTTAAGATCCAGCTCTGTTATTTTTTCTTCCAGAAGGTCTTTCAGGCTGCCGGCAGAGCGGTTTTTCATAAAATGCTGTATTTCGTCAATGGAAACGTCCAGCTCGCGCAGCAAAAGAATTGTTTCTAAAATAGGGCTTTGGTAGTAATTGTAACAGCGGTAGCCATTGTCAGGGTTAATGGCAGCAGGGGGAAACAGTCCGATTTCATCGTACCACATAAGTGTTTTTTTGTTGATGCCATGCATAGCTGCAAATTGCCCGATCGTGAGAAGTTTGTTTTTTTTATTCATAAGTATGTCCCATTATAAAGGTTGATAGTAATAGCTGCAATTTGTAAGCGTTCCATGGGTTATCTGAACGGTTACTGCAATTATTATAGCGCACTTGTTCCGGTTTGTCATCGGGCGGTCTGATAGTTTTTTCATTGGTAAAAAAAGAAAACAGATACTTGACAACATTGTTCTATTGGGATAGAATATAATTATTCTATTGCAATAGAACGGAGGAATAGGTATGACAGTAAAATTGTTTGAGTCTGAGTTAAAGGTTATGGACTTATTATGGAAAGAAGGTGATCTGACAGCAAAAGAAATTGCGCAGCGATTAAAGGAACAAATTAACTGGAACAAGACCACGACATATACGGTAATTAAGAAATGTGTGGAAAAACAGGCGATACTGCGTATCGACCCAGGGTTTATGTGCAAGCCGTTAATCAGCAGAGCAGAGGTACAAAAGGCGGCGACAGATGAATTTATTGACAGGATGTATGGGGGTTCGAAAGACCTGTTAATCGCATCCTTGCTTGGAAAACAAGAAATGACGTCAGAGGATATAGCAAGATTGAAGAAAATGGTGGAAGACTGGAAATGAGGTGATCTATGGATAAAATGATAGTAATGACAGTCAATGGTTCTATTCTGATTGCCATAATTATATGCTTTCGGCAGTTTTTTTCTCATCAGATACCAAAACGATTTTTAGTATGTTTATGGATTTGTGTCATTGTACGTTTGCTTTTGCCGGTTTCAATACCGGTATCCTGGCCTGAAGGAAGTCCTTGGAATATGGGAGCAGTATCCGCCAGTCATTTGGCAGGCAGCAGCTTCCATGTCAGTTCTTCGCACGATTTTCTTGCCGTAGAACCTTCCGCATATTTAGATGGTGACAAAATCGGTTATGCAGCAGCGCTTACTGAAGAAATCCTCATTTGGCTGAAAGATTTCCTTTTTTATTTGTGGCTGTCAATAGCTGTTTTGCTTGCGATATGGATGATTGTAAAGCATGTGAAAAGCTTAAGATGGTACGGCATGTCTTTGCCAGTGTGTGAGGAAAAAGCAGCCGAATGGCTGCGGACACACCGTAGTTTTCGTAAAATCACTTTGCGGGAATCTGAATTTGTAAGAAGTCCTATGACCTATGGAATGATTCATCCCGTGATTTTGCTGCCGTCTGAAATGAATATAAGTGAGGAAGAATTTCTTTGCATTATGGAACATGAGTGGATACATATTTGCAGATGGGATATTCTTGTGAAATATTTGCTATATGCTACCGTCTGTATTTACTGGTTTCATCCGTTAGTGTGGATCATGTCCATACTGTTGAACAGAGATATGGAGATGGCTTGTGATGAGGAGGTGGTAAAAAAATATTCTGATGGTTACAAAAAAACATATGCACGCGTTTTAATTCGTCTGGCAGAGGGACGCCGTCCATTGATTTGGCCGGTTAACGCTTGTTTCGCCAGACATTCAGAAATGGAAGAAAGGGTTCGATGGATGATGAGAACGAAAAAATATTCATGGAAAACGGCCGTTTTGGCGGTTGTAATGATTTGCTGCACAATCCTTACATTTACAGTGTGCGCACAGGATGCACAAGAAATAGCAGCAGAAACGGAAACGTTTTCTGATGCAGATAGGAAAGAGCAGGAGACACCGAAAGCTGAAATTAAGAAGACCGAAAGCATACAGTCAGCTCCCGTCGATTATGCAGGAGAGCAATCTGCGGCGCAGGAACAGGTGGTTGCACTGGCAGAGAAATATTTGGGAGCTCCTTACAAATGGGGCGGGACAGATTTAGCCGATGGCGTTGACAGTGTGGGATTTGTGAAAGCAATCTATGCACAGGCCGGTATGGAACTTCCGGCAGATATTCATGAACTGATGGCCGATAAAAAACAAATAACATTATCAGAATTGTGCGCGGGAGATATTGTTATCTATCGTGCAGTTGTAGGTGATGACGATCACGCAGCTATTTATGACGGCAATGGACAAGTCATTCATGCCAGTAATCTAAGAGATGGTGTAAAAAGGTCTGATTTAAATTACAGAGAAATTAAAATGGCCATCCGCATTTTCAATTAAACGCTTCCTATTCAGCTGTGCATGTCAGTAAGGACAATATGGTGACATGCACAGCTGCAAGTCAGTTTTTTTGTACTTTTTCCTCATAAAAGATTTTCTCCAAATGGAAGAAAAACATAGCATAGGAATATAGATCATAGTGTTCCAGACCTATTTGATTGGTATCTTTGATTTGGGACAGATTAAATAAAACACAGCTCCAAAAACCTTTTTTCACTTTGGAAACATCCGGAGTGACAGGAAATTGATTTAGAATACTTTGTACAGTAAACGCATCATTTCGTTTGTCATACATCATAAAAAAAGATAAGTATTTACATCCGGCATATAACGATACGAGTTCGTTTACATAATAGAAAATGGCTTCTATAGGCTGTTTCTCTGTCTTAAGCCATTGAATCATATCAGTCTTGTTAAAAATCGATGTTTTTAAAAAGGCGCCGCAAATGCAAGAGGCTACTCTGTGTCTGTCAAGTAAACAATCCTCTTTTGATGAAAAAATATGTTCTTTGTACTGTTTGTTAAAAGCAGTATATGCGGAATAGATATCTGTGATACATTGGTCAATGTTTTTTGTTTTTATAAGAGAGTTGTTTTCATTAATCTCATTTATAAACGGGTATATTTCATTTTTAAATATTTCATCGAATAATTCTTTTGTCACAACAATACCTCACTGTATCGTTTCAGATTCCGCAATTTTTTGGCGGTAAATGTTGTATGCTGTCTGAACGTCAATATCATCATTATTTGGTGCAGCGGATTTTCTGTTTATAAAGTCCTCATAGGTAAACTTTTCAGACAAGCTCGGATCGTCTGCTAAGAAATGTTGAAAGCTTTTGGCTGTATTCATTGTTCGTCTCCTTTCTATAAAAATTGCTAATTTATCATTATATATCATATCATACCATATTATACACAGAATTAATTACTTATGCAATTTTTTTATTTAAAAAAATGTAATTTTGTATATTTTAGACAATCAAGTGAAAGCAAAATCTGATAGACTCTTCCTATAAAAACAATATCTTCGTTTTAATCATACAAATTCTTTTTTATTTGCCAGCTGCTATTGACTTTTTGGCCATACAAAATATAATGGTTATTTAGAATGTGTCTGCAAATTGCCGCATACAGCATTTTGCAGGAAAAGAGTATGGATACAACTTCAGGGAGGAACAACGATCATGTCTTTAATTAAGAAGCCAGTCAATGGCATGAAAGATATTTTACCATCAGAAATGCAGATTCGTGATTATGTGCAGAGCGTCATCCGTGACACATACCGCAGTTATGGATTTACACCGATGGAAACGCCTTGTATGGAAAATATAGCGAATTTATCTAATAAGCAGGGCGGTGAGAATGAAAAGCTGATTTTCAAAGTTATGAAGCGTGGAGAGAAGCTAAATTTGGAAACGGCTAAAACAGAAAGCGATTTGGTAGATTATGGGATGCGGTATGACCTGACGGTGCCGCTTGCAAGATATTATGCGAATCATGCAAATGATCTTCCGTCGCCGTTCAAGGCGCTGCAGATGGGAAATGTATGGCGTGCGGACAGGCCACAGCGGGGGCGTTACCGCCAGTTTATGCAGTGCGATATTGACATTTTGGGGGAACCGTCTAATCTGGCAGAGATCGAGCTGATACTTGCAACGACGACAACGCTTGGAAGACTCGGTTTTAAAAATTTCGAAATACGGATTAATGAGCGACGTATTTTAAAAGCGATGGCGGCATACAGCGGCTTTTCACAGGATGTATATGATACGGTTTTTATTATTTTAGACAAAATGGATAAGATCGGGATGGAAGGAGTATCGAAAGAACTGCTTCAGGAAGGATTTGAAAGTGCATCGGTTCAAAAATATACGGATTTGTTTCGTAGAGTGCGCGAAGCAGAAGATGGGATTTCGTATTTGGCGGACGTACTTGGAGACTATTTAGAAACAGATGTCGTAAAAAATATGAAAGAGATTGCTGCAAGTGTCAATGCCTGCAAAGCAGCAGAGTTTGAGCTGGTGTTTGATCCGACGCTGGTGCGCGGTATGTCTTATTATACAGGTACTATTTTTGAGATTGCCATGCCGGAATTTGGCGGCAGCTGTGGTGGAGGCGGGCGTTATGACAAAATGATCGGCAGCTTTACCGGAAAAGATGTGCCCGCTTGTGGTTTTTCCATAGGGTTTGAGCGTATTATTCTTCTTTTAATGGAGAGCGGATTTCAAATTCCACAGCAGCCGAAGAAATTAGCGTATTTAATTGAAAAGGGATATCCAGGAGAAAAGCTTGCAGAAGTGATTGCACAGGCGCAGGCTGCAAGACAGCAGGGGCAGCAGGTGTTAGTGGTGCGTATGAATAAAAACAAAAAATTCCAAAAAGAGCAGTTAAGGAAAGAAGGTTATGAGGAATTTGTCGAGTTTTTTGATAAATAATAGAAAGGAACACTTAAAAAGGAGGAATCAAAGATGGGAGAATCCATGCAGGGTTTGCACAGATCTCATAGATGTACGGAAGTATCTAATCAAAACATTGGGCAGACAGTAACCGTTATGGGATGGGTGCAAAAAAGAAGAAATCTGGGAAGTTTGATTTTTATAGATCTTAGAGACCGCTCCGGTTTGCTTCAGATTGTTTTTGATGAAGAAAGCGTAGGGACGGAAGGGTTTGCAAAAGCAGGCACTTTGCGCAGCGAATATGTTGTTGCGGTAACAGGGACAGTAAATAAGCGGAGCGCCGCTATCAATGAAAATTTGAAAACCGGAGATATAGAGGTGATTGCACAAAGTCTTCGGATTTTATCAGAATCAGAAACACCTCCGTTTCCAATTGAAGCAGATAGTCAGACGAAGGACGAACTGCGGTTAAAATACCGTTATCTGGATTTGCGCAGACCGGATCTGCAGAAAAATCTGATGATGCGCAGTAAAGCAGCTTCTTTGATCCGAAATTTTATGGAAAAAGAAGGATTTTTAGAAATTGAAACGCCAATGCTGCAAAAATCAACTCCAGAAGGAGCCAGAGATTATCTGGTGCCGAGTCGGGTACATCCGGGTAAATTTTATGCATTGCCACAGTCACCGCAGCTGTTTAAACAGCTGTTGATGTGTTCCGGTTATGACCGTTATATCCAAATTACAAAATGTTTCCGTGACGAAGATCTTCGTGCAGATCGTCAGCCGGAATTTACGCAGATAGATATGGAACTGTCTTTTGTTGATGCAGAAGATGTGATGGACGTGAATGAACGCCTTTTGCAATACGTGTTCAAAGAAACGGTCGGTGTGGATTTAAAGCTTCCTTTGCCTAGAATGCCGTGGAGGGAAGCTATGGATCGTTTTGGCTCAGATAAGCCGGATACTCGTTTTGGAATGGAATTAAAAGATGTTTCACAGACCGTAGCAGGATGTGGATTTGGTGTATTTACAGGCGCATTGGAACATGGCGGGTCGGTGCGTGGCATTAATGTGAAAGGTCAGGGAAAGATGCCGCGCAAAAAGATAGACAAACTGGTAGAATTTGCAAAAGGATGCGGTGCAAAGGGACTTGCTTATTTATGTGTAAATGAGGACGGTACGTATAAGTCTTCGTTTGCCAAATTCATGTCAGAACAAGAGCTTTCGGCGCTTGCCGAAAAAATGGAAGCACAGCCGGGTGATTTGCTTTTATTTGCAGCGGATCAAAATAAGATTGTGTGGAATGTATTAGGTGCGCTTCGGCTGGAAATGGGCAAAGAATTAGGGCTGATCGATGAAAATCAGTACGATTTTCTTTGGATAACAGAGTTTCCGCTGTTAGAGTGGTCTGATGAGGAGCAGCGTTATATGGCAATGCATCATCCGTTTACGATGCCAATGGAGGAAGATTGGGATAAGATAGACACAGCTCCGGGTGAAGTAAGGGCAAAAGCTTATGATATTGTGTTAAATGGTACAGAGCTTGGCGGAGGCTCCGTTCGTATTCATAGAAATGATATTCAGGAAAAGATGTTTGAGGTGCTTGGGTTTACAAAGGAAAAGGCATGGGAGAACTTCGGATTTTTGCTGAGCGCTTTTCAGTACGGAGTACCGCCTCATGCAGGGCTGGCGTATGGATTTGACCGAATGATTATGCATATGGTACATGCAGATTCTATCCGGGACGTCATTGCATTTCCAAAGGTAAAAGATGCCTCAGATCTGATGTCTGAAGCGCCGGAAGCAGTAGACGCAAAACAGCTGAAAGAGCTTGGGATTGTTTTGTCAGATACAAATGAATAGCAGGTAAATTTAAGTATTTTATGGAACGGCAGAAGGATTATTTCTGACGTTCCATAATTTTTTCCAAAAAAAAGAAACTTTTTTGCGGTGACAGCGTCTAATGATTATACGAAAATAAAAGAAAAACAGGAGGTCATTATTAATGAAGAGAAAAGAAATTGCAAAAAAACTGGGTATTACAATATTAGCATCGATGCTGGCATTTCCTTGTATGACGCCGGCAATCTGTTCGGCAGATACGAAAGAATCCGTCGTGGTATCTGCAGTTAAGGATGAAGTATCTGATACGAGTTCCGATCAGGAAGCAGAGGATGGAAAAGAGCAAAATTCCAGTCAGGAGTCGAAAGAATTAAATTTTACGTTAAAAACATATGAAAAGGAATATAAAACAGAAGAAGGGCGCATTTACAAAAAAATATCCTTTGAATATCCTGTGGCTGATGGCAGCAGCAAAGCAGCGAAGACACTGAATCAGTTCTATCAAAAGCTGTTGAAAAAATGGAAGAAATCTGCTGTTGAGAATTTGGATGAAGCAAAAGAAATGATACAACAAACAGATAGCGTTGACAGCTATTATGCAGATGAGGTAACATGCAAAATTACGAGTCATGATGAAAATTACATTAGTGTGATGCAGAGCGGTTATGATTATTCGATGGGAGCACATGGTATGCCGTATCGATATACATATGTTTTTGATGCAAAGACAGGAAAAAAAGTATCGGCGGCAACCTTGCTTGGTATGAGTAAACCGCAAGTGAATGAAAAAGTGCGCAGCCTGTATTTAAAGAAATTCGATCAGGCAAAGAAAGAAGACAATCTTATGTTTTATCCGGACAGGAATGATGTGAAAACGACATTGAATAAAATGGATTTTAATGACAACAAGTATTATCTGAAAAATGGAAAACTTCGTTTTTATGCGGATCCATATGCAGTAGGGCCATATGCGGCAGGATTTATTGAGGTTGCAGTGAAACTTTAATAGTATATGCAGGGATGTTTGACAATACAGCATTTCATCTATGAACTATGATGGAGTGCTGTATGTTGATGTTATAAAAAAGTTAGTGTATGGTTAACACCGTCAAACATTATTATAACCAATAAATAGACAAAAAGGTATTAGTAATTTTGAATCATATGTGGTAAAATTAATGAGAACGGCACGCAGGAGGAATTGTATATGCTAAATAAGGAGATTTATTTAAAAGAAGTGGCAAAAAGTCTTGCTTTATTGAGTAACGAAGTAACAATACTGAATGCTATCAATCTTTATGATATTAACATCGTCGCGGAAGATTTTTTCCCGGGCTTGTTAAACCTTATTTATGGATATCAATTAAAGAATGCGAATTATTTGGAAAAGAATGCGCCAGCCATTGATCTTTATGATGAAGTTAATAAAATTGCGATACAGGTAACATCTGACAGTTCCAGTAAAAAGATTAACATACAATAGAGGAATTTAATAAGAACAAGTCATATATTAACTATGACAGGCTGGTGGTTTTGATCTTAACACAGAAGAAAAAGTATACAACAGCTTTTGACACAGACGGAAATTTTGTATTTGATAAAGCGAAAGAGGAAACAATCCGGTTGTAGTGCTTAACAAGCTGGTTGCATATTTTGAAGATAGATTAAGTGTAAACGGTAAAAAATATGATAGAGCGGCTATTAAATTTTACTTGGTTAATGAAATGATTAAGTGTAGAGTATTCCCAAATGAAAGGAGTGAGTATGATGATGGCAAATAGTAACGCGTTAAAATCTTCTGCCTTGTATATCGGTTATCTCATACTCAAGGAGATACAAAAGCAAGGAAAGGATAAAGTTTCAATTTATGACGTATCGAAAACTCTTAAAAAAAATGGTATTTCAAGCAGCAGGCAGTTGATTTTAGGACTTTCCTTTTTATATTCTGTTGATATAGTGGAATTTGAGGAGGCGAACATATGGGTAAAGAAATAAATCGTATCCGTATCAATCGTCTATATTCTGAAAATCATGTCTTTGAGGATATAGTATTTCATGACGGGGTAAATATCATTTTAGGCGAAAAATACGATGATAGTCTGGTGAAGGGACGAAAAACGAATGGTGTGGGAAAATCTATGAGTATAGAGTTCTTGGATTTCTGTTTTTTAAATGATTATGACAGATCAAGGGTGGCACGAATTCCAAAAGAGGTGTTTGAACCGGAAGAATCTATAATGCTTGATTTGGAGATTGGTGGTGAGGCCATTACAATAAAAAGAAATAGAAAAAAGGCTGATAAGCCAGTAATTATTAGAAATGGCAAAGTAGTAACTTTTGACAAAATCCAAGATGCAAGGGACTATCTTACAGAAATAATTTTTTTGGAGTTAAATGGAAAAATGGTTCCTAGTTTCAGGAATCTATTTTCTATATTGATGCGTGATGAACGCTCGGAATTCACAGATATTATAAAATGCCATGATTTGAGGAAGAGGATACCGGATGATTTGAGTGCGCATCTATTTTTATTAAATTTCTCTTTAGAAGCGTATCGGAACGCGTTAAATCAGGCAAAGGAAATAGAAAATGTCACAGCAGTTATTTTAAAAAATAAAAAGGAATTAACTCAGGAAGGGAAAAAGAAAATTTCTGATGTCAAGGCAGAATTGAATGCTTTGGAAGATGAGTTGCAAAAGTTGGAAGATGCGATTGAAAGTTTTAAGACGAACGAAACGTTTGATTCCATGGAGGCAGAACTCATGGAACTGGAAAGCTTGCTGGATCAATTGCGGAAACAGCAGAAAGCATTGCGACATGATTATGACAAAATACGGAAAATGCCCAAACCAGAACAGATTGATGACAGTGAGATAGAGTTGGTATATAATCAATTTAAGAATGATTTAGGCAATGCAGTAGTAAAATCTCTGAATGAAGTAGTTGGATTTAAAAATAAGGTGGAAGAATTTCAGATGATGCTTGTAAATCAAAAGGCAAAGGAACTGGAAATACAACTTCAAGAGATTGCAGAGCAGATCAGGATCATTGATAATGAATATTCAGAAAAGTTGAAGATAATAGATAAGAAAGGTGTGTTAAAAACTCTTAAAACAAGCTTAAAGATATACGAATCAAAGAAAGACTCCCTTGCGCATACAAAATTTCTGTTTGAGCAATATGAGCAAAATGATAAAAAGAAAAAGTTATTAAAACTTCAAAAAACACAGGCGGTTATGAAAATTGACAATGAAATTGAAGAAAATAGTAAAATTCTTCAAAGTTTCATGAATACTATTTCAGAAATTCATGAAGCAATTATGGGAAACAAAGAATGTTCATTTAGTCTTCAGACAATTGATAATACAAAAAGCAAAGCGCCAGTAGAGTTAAATCTAAGAATTTATGATGATGGAAGCCATAGTGTTGATAGGACCAAGGTATTTATTTATGATATGGCATTATTGTTTAATACTTATACAAGGCAGAGGCACCCGTTGTTTTTAGTACATGATAATATATTTGATGTGGATCAGGATACACTTGTACAGTGCTTGAATTATCTATATAAGCAGGAAGAAAAGTTTCAGGATTTTCAATATATTCTGACCTTGAATCGGGATAAGATTGAAAATGAAGAGCGCAGGAAATTTATTAAGATGGACATTGATTTGCATTGTGTAGCTACTTTTACAAAAGAGAAAAAGTTTTTGGGAAGGAATTATCAGGAAATATAGGAGATAAGGTAAGGCTGTATCAGAGTGTCTAAATGTATGGATACTATTTGTAATTTCAAAAATCAATATCATACGGAAATGCGTAATTATGATTTTTTATCATGATTACGCATTTTCTTTGAAAGGGTTAAATTTACTGAAAACGTCTATAGAGAAAAATCAGTTTATTTTGTATAATAAAAAATTACCGGATGCACTACTGAATTACTCAGAAGAATATAATTTAATAGAATGGGTGCTTTATAAAGAAGTAAATTTATTGATCCATAAAAAATTTAAAAAATCTCTTTACAAATAATAGAAAACTTGTTATTATATAAACTATCTTATTTTTCTAAATCAAATTGCCTTAGGGCAGTCCTAAAAGTAAAAAATGCTCGATAAATATTTATGTTATATTCACGAATTATTTAATCATTCGTACAATTCCTGTAAAAACATCGTTGCAATAGTTATTTGTTCTTTGCTGTTTATTTTTGCTGCATGTTAGATTTTTGATGATACGCTTATTGGCTTATGAGTGAATTTTTGAAAACATCTTGGTGAAACAGTAAGGTATTTTAGGTAAATAATTGACAATTTAATAAAAATAGAAAGCAGGTGGGAATATGCCAGAAATCATAGGATTTTTTGGAAGTTATCCTGCAGATATCTGTATGTATGTTGCTTATGCGCTTCAGAATGCGGGAAAACAGGTATGCGTGATTGACCACTCAGAGGATGGAATCTTGTTTCAATGTGTGCCGGCTCCGAAAAGTCAAATGATGGCCGTTACATTTCACAATGTAGACTTTATGCGACGTGTGCCGTTCGTACAGTGGCAGGAACTAAACTATGAGTTTGTGCTTGTACAGTTAGGAGACAGGCCGCAGGAGTTGTGTCTGGCTTTGTGCAGAACACGTATATTAGTTGTAGATTGTGAACGAAGAAATTTGGAGTTTTATAGACGTTTTATACAGCAGGGTGGTTTATCTGCAGTTGTATTGCTGCGTGGACTGTGTTCGGGATGTTCGGCAGAAAAGATGAAAAAGCGATTGGAATGGGATCAGGAATTGATTGACCGATGGCTGCTGCTGCCCTTTCATGAGGCAGATGAAGCATATCGGATTCATATGCAGTATGAGACAATGTATAAATTTGCAAATATTTCTGCAGGAATGGAACATGTTTTGGTGCAGTTGTTGCGGATGATTGCGTCTTCTGACAAAATGCATCATATTCGTTCGATCAGAAATGCAAAATATGGAAAAATGATACGGGTGAAGAGTTGAAAACGTTTGATTTTGTAAAAGTAGGAGTATGTTTGAAAAAAGCAGGGAATGGGGGATTAAAGGTGAATATTGTATTTTGGAGCGAAGAAGATGGCTGTGGAATGACAAGTGGCATGGCAGCGATTGCCAGTGCATGTGCTGATTTATGGAATATGAAGGTATTTCTGATGCAGAGCAACAACCAGGAAGGAGATTTGTATCAAAAGCTGGGAACAGGTATAAAAAATATTTCTCTGGTAAGGGAAGATGCTGATGGCAGACGGGATGCATGGGAAGTTTTAACAAAGCTGGCAGTCAGCGGAATGCTGACGAAAGAAAGGCTGTTGGGGAGTATGGTTCCGGTCGCAAGAGGACAAATGTATTATTTGCCGCAAGGAGAATACAAAAAGAGAGAAAAATATTCGCAGGCAGTCAAAACAGGAATCCGGCGGGTAGCTGATTTTACACGGCAGATAGCGGATCTTACGTTTATTGACTGTGGCAGCGGTAAAGATGAAATATCAGATTTGTTGTTGTCACAGGCAGATGTAACAGTGGCCATGATTTCACAAGAGCGTCAAAATCTGGATGCTTTTTTTCAAAACAGACACGTCTTTCAGGGAAATGTCATTTATCTGATTAACCAATATCATCAGGAATCCGTATATAACAAAAAAAACATTCATCGGCTGTACAGAATCTATGAAGAGGAATTAGCAGTCATTCCACATAATCCTGTATTTCGGCAAGTCAGCGAAAAGGGAAAGACAGAACGATTTATTCGCAGACATAGACAATGTAGAAATTTTGACGGTCAGAATGATTTTATGCAGGAGCTTATAAAGACAACATGCTTAATTTTAAAGGCAGCGGGAATGGTAGTATAAGAAAAATCTTATTGTTCAGGGAGAATATATGTATCAAAATATAAGAAAAAAGAAAGCCCGGCCCTTTGTGCAAAGCAGGTTTGAAAGGGTCGGGAGTTTAAAAAACAGAAAGCATCATAAGAAATCCGGCATCCAAAGAATGTACCGGAATATCCGGTCGCCTCCTTTTGCAAACGGTTGTAATGAAACTGCTTAATGTTGTTCCGGCTGTGAAGCCGGTTCCGGCAGCTGGATTCTAATTTGCTGAATACGGTTTTTAATAACAGAGGTTACGGTCAGGCGGATGCGGTCGTCGGTAATAATCTGTTCACCTGCTTTGGGCAGATGGTCACACTGACCGATAAAATATCCGCCGATCGTATCGTAATCGTCAGAAGTCAGACTGATTTCCAATTCATCACACAAATCTTCCAGATTCATGGAACCGGCTACAAGAAAGTCGGTATCACTAATCTTCGTAAGCGGATCAGATTCATTGGAGTCATATTCGTCATGGATTTCACCTACGATTTCCTCCAGGAGGTCTTCCATAGTGACCATACCGGCGGTAATACCGTATTCGTTCAGTACAACGGCCAGATTAATAGATTTTGTCTGCATTTCTAAAAACAATTCTGCTGTATTTTTCTTTTCATAAGTAAAAAACGGCTCACGCAGAATGTTGGCTACTGAAAAATGTTCAACGTCTTCATAAAGCAGCAAATCTTTCATGTTTAAAATGCCAATTACGTTGTCGGTAGTGTCTTTATAAACAGGAATTCTTGTATAGTGATTTTCACGATACGTTTCCAGAATATCCCGGTAAGTACTGTCTACCTTAACAAATGTCATATCAATCCGTGGAGTCATAATTTCTTTCGCCACGGCATCTGAAAAGTCGAATACGTTATGAATCATTTCGCGTTCTTCAGTCTCGATAATGCCGGTTTCATGGCTAACATCTACGATTGTTTTTAATTCTTCTTCAGTCAGAGTATCCTTATTTTTATTTGGGTCTACTCGCAGTAGACGAAGAAATAAGTTAGACAGCTTATTAATAACGATAATTACCGGCGTTAGCACCGTCATCAATGACTGAATAATACCTGCATATAAAATCGCAAGCTTTTCTGCATGAAGTGTGGCAAGTGTTTTTGGAGAAATTTCACCAAAGATCAGGATGAGTATGGTTAGTATTCCTGTTGCAATTCCTGCGCCAACGCTGCCAAACAAGCGGATTGCCAATGAAGTTGCGATACTGGATGCAGAAAGATTCACAACATTGTTGCCGATTAAAATGGCACTGAGCATTTTGCCAGAGTCTTGTGTGACCTTTAATGCGCGTGCGGCTCGTTTGTTGCCTTCATCAGCAAGTGTTCGCATACGGATGCGGTTAAAGGTAGTTAAAGAAGTTTCTGCAGAAGAAAAAAATGCAGAAAGCAGTAATAAAATAACTAGTATGGCTAATTGGAATATATCATCTGGATTCAATCGTACACCTCTTTATTCATGATAAATAATTTGTTTCTCAGGATTTACATGTATAATATACCAAAAAATGAAGCGGTTGAAAAGTATTTCCTGTAAAAAAATTAATTTGTATGAGGGGGCGCTGTAACAGTTCAGACAACCCATGGAACTGTTACGGGGCGCTCACAGTAACGGAATCCGGCACATTGGAAGTGAAACAACAGCAATAGAAAGTGGTAGATCATACGTAAAACAAATGTTATCAAAAGTCATAATATTTGTAAAATAAATATGCTAAGGAAAGGAAACATGTATGGAGCAAAATGAAAATCAATATGATGAGATAGCTGAGATAGATCGCAAGAAAGTTATTCTTTTTTTAATAGGAGGGCTGGCTGTTATTCTGGCGGCAGTCATTCTTGTGATCTACTTATTTGCAGATAGAACAAAAGCATCGACCGGAGAAGGAGAGGCTATACGGATTACACCGGAGCGTGTTCAGCAGATTTCGGATGATGTGAGTAAACAGGTATTGGATACTCTTCGAAGGAATGTATTGACAGATCAGATACATAAAGCTGTTTCTGAACAACTCAAAGGAGAAAAAATATATGAAATTCTTTCAGACGGTGATGTAACGGTAACTGCAATCGGAGATGATGAGCTTCGTGATGTGATTGCAGTATTATTAGAAGATATTGGGATTTCAGGAGACGGGATACTGACCGAAGAACAGAAAAAGTATATCAGAATTGCAGTAGATAAAGCATTGCAGGATGCACTTGCACAAATCAGTGTTTCACAACTGCTTACAGAAGAAGAACGACAAAGGCTGGAAGAACGGCTGCGGCAGGAATTAAGCGATACGCTGAAACGGCAAATACAAGGCAGTTCCTATCAGCTAAGTGGTCAGGAGCTTGAAAAGCTAAAACAATCGCTGCGGATAGAAAGTCTGATTCAGGGTGAAGTAGGCAGGATCACAAAACAGCAAATGGAAACGTTAAAGACACAGATTATCTCAAGTGTGAAAAAAAGTATAAAAACACCGGTCAAAGGGGTGGATTATTTCACAGATGCGGATATCAAGCGGATACAAAAAAATGTACTTAAGGCAGCAACAAAAGAATTATTTGCGCAGATCGAAAAATTAACAGCACAGATCAGTGAAATACAATCTCATGTCAATACATTGACAAAGCAGATAAAAGAATTAAAAACGTTGGATCAGCAAAAGAATGCGGACATGAAAAAATTGCAGAATAGCATTACGAATATTAATCATTCCATCCAACGGATTCAAACGGTAACGGAGCAGTTAACAGAGGCAATTACGGTTTCTGGCAGCAATTTGGAGAAAGTGACCGGTTCCGGCAGTGAGATACAATCTGCACAGGTTTCAGCAGGCAATTTGACGATTGCACAATTTGTGGATATTTTAGCAGGAAATGATCAGATTTATACACGGGCGATTCAGGAATTAAACCGAATTGTAAAACAGCTCAAAGATGAGAATGTGAAGCAGGATGAGAGTTTTGACAAGGCAGTAAAGGAGCTGGAACATTCCCTGGACGATAACGGCAAGGCACTGGAAGATATGAAAGCTGCATTGGAAAAAAACGATCAGGAGCTAAAAAATCAACTGGATGAGCAATCTTTAGATTTTGCAAAGAAACTGGAAGAAGAAGAAAAGACAAGGCAGGAAGCGGATGAAAAGCTGCAGAAACAGGCAGATGATGCAGATAAGTTAGCAGGTGATCCAAAAGAAGCAGGAAACATTGAAGGCGATACGATTTTTCAAAAGATTGGCGCAATCGTTAAAATTTTATCCAAAGATGGTATCCGTGGACTTTTTGAATCTTTGCAGGCAGTTGGAGGCGCGGAAACGGTAGAGGAAGGTATCGAAAATTTGCATTCGGATCTGGAAGATGCAAGAACACGGGTAAGCGAGCTTGAAAAGGAAAAGTGGCTCTCGAATATTACCTTGTTGGCACAGTCACAGCAAGATGGAGTATCCGGTTATACGTATCAGGAAAGCGGCTCCGCGTATGTTTATCAGATACCGCTTGTAACAGAAGAAGATCAGATACGGTTAGAAGACCATGACACGTCTGTTGTGGTTGAATTTAAAAAGCCTGGAAAGCTTCCGTCAGATGTTGCATTATCGACGAGCGGCAATGCACTTCTTCTTTCTTTTGCAAACAGGCCAACACGTCCTATTGATATTGTATCAATTCATGTCTATAAAGAAAACAGATAAAATGAACAGGTTAAAATATAAGCATATAAGAACAATAAGAACGGGAGGAATTTTATATGAAAACCAGACATAACACAGGGAAAACGCTTTTCGCGCTGTTTCTATCAGGTATGCTTGTCGGTATTCCATCGATATATGGTGAAGCGGCAGTCATTACTTCTAACGCAACCGATAAAATTGCAGTTACGTTTCATGAAAATACAGCTTACAGCGCGGGTGATTATATTATTTATGACGGTGAGATGTACATTTGTACAGAAGATGTCCAGGGGACATGGGCAGCTGCAGAGGCAAATTTTATGCAGATTACAAAAAATCATGAGATCGGTACGAAAGAGGATTTATCGGCTGTATATGACGATTCCAAAGATCCATCTGAAGAAAAATCTTTCATGGCATTTGCGGCAAATGCATGGCATAAATTAAAAGGTTTTTTTGGGCTTGGGAGTAAAGATGAAAGTGTGGATGTCAATCAGTACAAAAATGCTTCTGTCAGCGCAAAACTCAATTTTTTGCAGCAGCAGAATCAACAGCTGGATCAAAATGTAGCAAATCTGCAAGGATGGATTACACAGTCTTTTACATCTGTCAGTAATGGAAAATCTATATTAGCGGCCACCATTACTGACAAAGGAGTACCAGTAGGCGCGCAAGATTCTTTTGTAAAGTTTAATCAGGCAATCAAAGATTTGGTATTGCTGCAGTATCAGAATGGTCAGGATAAGGGCCGGGAAGATGGCTTAAAGGAGGGACATGAAAAAGGCTATGACCAGGGTTATAAGGAAGGTGTTACATTTGCTGATAATCGTGTAAACGAAGATTCGCAGAGCTATAAAAAAGGACTGTCCGTCTTTGATCCGCAAGTATGGTCGATTGAAATACGGATTGATAAAAAAGGCCCGGACAAAGAAGAAGAATTTTTCAGTTCACAAAGAGGAATGTCTGATAACCATATCGAATATTCGTATTTAAAAAAATTTGAAGGACATACGATTATAGCGGTTTATATGGATGACAGGTATTGTTCTCCGTTTGGAGGAACAGAATCCAAAGAGCTTGTAAGCCTGGTAGGAAATGAATATCTGAAAATCTCTGATACAAGATCGAATAGTTTAATGGTTTCAAAAGACAACATTTTTTGGGGATATGTATCGTTTAATAAAGAGGATGATGCATATGATATATTGAAATTAAAAGTAGTGTATGTCTGAGATGTTTTTAGTGTCAACGAAAGCACGGCTGTTTCAGGAATAAATGCATTCATTTAGGTTGACATTTTCCAGAAAATCTTGTATATTGTATACAGAATACAATATACAAGATTTGGAACAACCAATTTCGGAGGATAGAAAAATGAATGAAATCAGGCTGAAAGCACTTGCAAAGGTTAATCTTGGTTTGGATGTTACCGGATGTCGGGAAGATGGATATCATCTGGTACGAATGATTATGCAGACCATTCACTTGTTTGACAGTGTACAGATGGAAAAAACATCAGAAACAGGTATTCAGCTGACGACAAATATTAAATTTTTGCCTGTGGACGAGCATAATATTGCGTATAAGGCAGCCAGACTTTTGATGGAGGAATTTGAGCTTACACAAGGGATACGCATAGATATTAAGAAATGCATTCCGGTATCCGCAGGGATGGCTGGAGGGAGTACGGATGCGGCAGCTGTTTTGTATGGTATGAATCAAATGTATGATTTGAAACTTTCACAAAAGCAGCTTGCAAAGCGTGCATTAACACTGGGTGCTGATGTACCATATTGTCTGATGCGAGGAACAGCTTTGGCGGAAGGAATCGGAGAGAAACTTACCAGGCTTCCGGCAATTCCCCGTTGTCCGGTAGTGATTGCAAAGCCGGGGATCAGTGTTTCTACGAAATGGGTTTATGACAAATTATCATTAAATGCGCAAACAAATCATCCAGACATTGACCAGCTTATCATAGATATTAAGCAGCAAGATTTAAAGGCAATGGCGTCGCATATGGGAAATATATTAGAAGAAGTGACCATAAAAGAATATCCGGTTATTGCGCAGATTAAGGATCATTTGATGGAACATGGAGCGATCATTGCAATGATGAGTGGCAGCGGCCCTACAGTATTTGCTTTATTTGAGGAACGCGGTGCGGCCAGAGATGCAGCGGATGCATTGCGTGCCAGTAATTTGGCAAGACAAATCTATGTAACAACGATATTTAATGTGTAAGAAGAGGGTAGAGAGATGTCAGAAGATTTGAAATTAAACATGAATGCATATTTGCCTCTGCGTGATGTTGTATTTCAAACACTGCGTGAGGCCATATTAAAAGGAGAGTTACGACCGGGAGAACGGTTAATGGAACTGCAGCTTGCCGCCAAATTAGGTGTCAGCCGCACGCCGATCCGTGAAGCGATTCGAATGCTTGAGCAGGAAGGACTGGCGGTTACGATTCCAAGAAAAGGTGCGGAAGTGGCCAGAATGACAGAAAAAAATATGGAAGATGTCTTACAGATCCGCGAAGCATTGGATGATCTTGCTGTCCAGGTAGCCTGTGATAAGATGACGGAACAGCAGCTTAAAAATCTCACGCATGCCAAGAAAAATTTTGAAACGGCTATTCAGACAGGAAATCTAAGTAAAATCGTTGCTTATGATGTGGAGTTTCATGATATTATTTACGAATCAACGAACAATCCAAAGCTTGTGACAATGCTGAATAATTTACGAGAGCAGATTTATCGCTATCGGGTAGAATATTTGAAAGGAAAAGAAAATTATCCAATGCTCATTAAAGAACATGAAACGATATGGGAAGCTTTAAAAGAAAAAAATAAAGAACGAGTGGTGGATGCGATGCGCAATCATATTCGCAATCAGGCAGAAGCAGTAAAAAATATTATTCGTGAACAGGAATAATATCAGGAATTGTAAGCAAATAATAGGACAAACTTACAGTTCCTTAGAAAAATAAAAGCGGTACAAAAATAGTGTAACAAAATCAAGCACCCTGCATAGAATGATAGTAAGAACAGAAGGATATTTGTGTGCTTATGAAGAGTATATATCATACGCAGGCAGACATGCCGGATATGGGCAGGCTGCGGGTGAGCGTGGAATCCAGAGTCAACAGAGATCCGGTTGCGGATGCCAGGATTGCCATTTCTTATACAGGAGAACCAGATAGTACTTTTGAAGAGCTGAGTACCAATGAGTCCGGACAGACGGAGCAAATCGATCTGGAGGCGCCTCCGTTAGAATACAGTATGGAACCGTCAGAAACCCAGCCATACGCCCAATATACGATACAGATTACGGCAGAGGGCTATCAGCCGGTAACAGTGAACGGTATTCAGGTATTATCCGACCAGACAGCAGTTCAGGATATTCGTTTACAGCCGGTTGGTGCGGCTGCTACCTGGCCGGATGATATTGTGATTCCTGCAAATACATTATTTGGAAATTTTCCTCCCAAAATTGAAGAAGCTGAGATTAAGCCGGTGAGGCAGACTGGTGAGATTGTACTTAGCAGGGTTGTAGTTCCCGAGTATGTTGTTGTGCACGACGGAGCGCCGACCGATACAACCGCAACAGATTATTATATCCGGTACAAGGATTATATTAAAAATGTAGCCTCCAGTGAAATTTATGCGACCTGGCCGGATGCCACCATACGAGCAAATATACTGGCGATTATGTCTTTTACAATGAACCGGGTGTATACAGAATGGTATCGGAACAAAGGATACAACTTTACGATTACTTCTTCTACGGCATACGATCAGAAGTGGTCTTACGGAAGGAATGTTTTTTCAAACATTTCTCTGATCGTTGATGAAATGTTTCAAAATTTTCTTTCCAGGCCGAATGTGCGGCAGCCAATTTTAACGCAGTATTGTGACGGACAGAGAGTAACGTGTCCAAACTGGATGACACAGTGGGGCTCCAAATATCTTGGAGACCAGGGGTATTCTGCAATAGAGATTCTTCGATATTATTATGGCAGCAATATGTATATTAACTCTGCAGAGGAAATATCCGGGGTACCTTCTTCCTGGCCAGGTGTTGTGCTGACCATCGGTTCTTCCGGCAGCAAGGTTCGCCAGATGCAGGAACAGCTGAATCGTATTGCCAGAACTTATCCTGCATTGCCGACAATTACGGCAGATGGTATTTATGGTCCAAGAACACAAGAAGCGGTAGAAAAGTTTCAGTCCATTTTCGGGCTTCCGGTTACGGGAGATGTGGATTTTAGAACATGGTATAAAATATCTGAGATATACGTAGGAGTTTCCCGAATAGCGGAACTGGCTTAGATAAAATAAAGGAAAAGAGATATTGGGTTAAAAAAGATATTTTTTATGGAACTATCACGTTTTTGTGTTAGTTCCTTTTTACATTATTTACATTTTGTAAATGGTAGCCAAATAGAAAAACTTTTTGTGAAACAGTTTTATGGGTTATCTGACTGGTTGCCTTTTGTTTAAACTATTTGTTTGAATTTTTTGTTTATTGAGGATTTTTGCCATGTGCTCATGGAGATTTAGACAAGCAGGATGAACAGATATTTATTTTACGGTGTACTGGAATAGTAGTTGCACTTTTTCAATAGCTATATCGATTTGCTTTGTATTAGAAATTACGTTGGAATCAGAAGTGATAAATAATATTTTTTTGGCAGTCAGACTAATCAGCGGAATCCATTTTACAATTGCTGTTATGCTGCAAATAATAGGAGGATTATATGATGAATAATATAGCGATAAATGATCTTATAAATATATTGTTGATCGTAATCATTCTGATCGGAATGATTGTGATTGGATATCTGGTCTTTCGCATTGTATTTTTGTTAAAAATACGTTTCAATACTGAAAAGCCAAATGTACGGAACGATATTGCATTAGATGTATGTGCAAATATGAAGGATGCTAGTATGAAGGATGACAGTATGAGTGATAAAGATTCAAATTACAAAACCATGTATACAGGTGAATATGATGATGGATGTACTGTAATGTTGGGGATGAATACAGGAAGTGAATGTGCATCCGCCCGCCTGATTTTTCTTGGTGATGATGGAAAACCGGCGGGAGGGGTGGAATTTCTTGTAAAAAAAATAACGGTTCTTGGTAGAGGGGAAGATGTGGATATTAAAATATTTGATAGGACAGTATCTAAACGGCATGCGGAAATCGTATATGCGGAAGATCAATTTTGGATGGAAGATTTAGGTTCATCCAATGGAACCTATTTGAATGGTGAACGGGTTGTATCTAAGTCTCCTATTTTGGATGGATGAATTGTAAAAATAGGCAGTACATCATTTTCAGTGCAAATATCTTAGAAAAGGATTCGGTATGTGATGAGTTATAACTCTGATGCATTAATGGCTGGTACAATATTGAACGGTCGATATGAAATCAAAGAAATGATCGGAATGGGAGGAATGGCATTTGTTTATCGAGCAAATGACAAAGTGCATCAAAAAGATATTGCAGTCAAAGAACTCTGTCCGTCAGCATGTTGTAAACGCAGCCAGGATAGGAAAAATGTGGTATCTTATTCCAAAAATGCAGTTTTTCAATATCAGAATTATAAACAGTCCTTTTACGAAGAAGCAAAAATATTAATGAAATGTAGCAGCTGCCCTAATATTATATCTGCGTTTGATTTGTTTGAGGAAAACAGCACTGTTTATTTAGTCACGGAGTTATTGGAAGGCATTACTTTGCAGCACTATTTGTTCAGGCAGAAAGAGCCGTTAGCTGAGCCTAAAATTATCTATATGACATTAGAAGTATTGAATGCGTTATCGTTTTTGCATCATATTGGATACTTACATCTGGATATTAGCGATGATAACATATTTATTACGTCTTCCGGTAAGGTTAAACTGATTGATTTTGGCTCGGCAGCGGCACAGGCAGCAGATAATCATGTATTTGCATCAAAATCAATTATACTAAAGATACATTATGCCCCTCCAGAACAATATCAATCGGATGGACTTATTGGTGCATGGACAGATCTTTATGCATTGGGTGCGGTTATGTATGAAGCTGTGACGAAGATAAAAGTTACCGGGGCAATGGAGCGAATCCATAAGGATGATATGGGTTCCCCAAAGCAAATAAACAGCCGGATTTCTGACAGACTTGATTTTATTATCAGGAAAGCGCTTGCATTAAATGCGAAAGACCGGTTTCAATCGGCAGAAGAATTTCGCGACAGTATCATTATCAGAAATGATCTTGTTCATGTAGGATCAATGTTATATAACAATACGATAAGTATTTGTATGAAAATAATAGGCTTCGTATGCCTGATTATTTGTTGCATATTAGGATTATTATGGATCAATAGATAGCGTACAATTGTGCTCAGCCGTATGGAAGATATAAAAATATTTATAGATAAGGCTGTCGCATCAAGAGAATACATCCAAGATATGGTTTCCATAAACTTTCAAATAACGATATCTTGCAGTATTTTTCTTAGTGCGACAGCCTTGTTTTTAATGCTATAAAATAATATTTTCATAACAAATGTTGCCTGAAAGTATTCTATATCAAATTTTTTATTTTTGCAACCCTAAAGAAAAAATTGTTAAATTTTCCAGTTTTTCGAATAGATTTTTGATTATTATATCTGATTTTTGTGCAAAATCTCTAAAATTTTCTCCGATAAAACGAAAAGAATAAATGATATTCAAATCTGTGACAGTCTGAAAAAAAGGCTTCCCAAAATAATCCCTGTTAATTACAAAATGCTGAAAGCCGCTTAAATTCTAGGGTTTCGCCGTTTTCTATCATTTTTGAAACATAACATTTGTTATGAAAAAGTTATGCCATAACATGAGATCGGTTTTCGTTACGAGAAGGTTTTTCTTGTATCAGAAAGAAAATGCATGATTTTAGAATCATACGGAAACAGATGAGCACTCTCGGAAACTCAATAGAGAATAAGCAGGAAAAGGTTGATTTTCAG
>CAJTZX010000021.1 GCA_910584345.1 uncultured Eubacterium sp.
AACCATTCCGCCAGATGCAAAGTCTGACTATGAAAAGCTTAAGTTAATGACATTGGTTCACTCCCATACCGAGTTTCCATCCAAGCCTTGCACCATCCGGCAAATTATGTTAAGATGACAATGCAAAAATAGAAAGAACAGCCGCTATGGTAACGATAGAAGGTACAAATGGAGGAGATTATGGCAGTGGATCAGAGCAGAATTAGGAATTTTTGTATTGTAGCCCACATCGATCATGGAAAGTCTACGCTGGCAGACCGTATAATAGAAAAGACAGGTTTGTTGACAGAGCGTGAGATGCAGGCGCAGGTATTGGACAATATGGATCTGGAACGTGAGCGGGGCATTACGATCAAATCACAGGCAGTCCGTATTATATACAAAGCCAACGATGGGGAAGAATATATTTTTAATTTAATAGATACGCCTGGGCATGTGGATTTTACGTATGAAGTGTCCAGAAGCCTTGCAGCATGTGATGGGGCGATTCTTGTCGTAGACGCGGCACAGGGGATTGAGGCGCAGACATTGGCAAATGTGTATCTGGCGCTTGACCATGACCTGGAAGTATTTCCGGTCATTAATAAAATCGATTTGCCGAGTGCAGATCCGGAACGCGTGAGAGAAGAAATCGAAGATATTATCGGACTAGATGCCTCGGATGCGCCGTTAATTTCGGCCAAAACCGGAGTGAACGTCGAACAGGTATTGGAAGCAATTGTAGCAAAAGTACCGGCACCGGTCGGAGATGCGTCTGCACCGCTGCAGGCGTTGATTTTTGATTCCAAGTATGATTCTTATAAAGGAGTTATCGTTTTTTGCCGTATCAAAGAAGGAACGGTAAAACAGGGGACGAAAATTAAGATGATGGCGACAGGCGCGTCTGCAGAAGTCGTAGAAGTCGGATATTTTGGCGCTGGGCAGTTTATTCCGTGTGAAGAATTAAGCGCAGGGATGGTTGGATATATTACCGCAAGCTTAAAAAATGTGAAAGATACTCGTGTCGGTGATACGATAACAGAAGCGGAACGCCCGTGTGCGCAGCCGCTTCCGGGTTATAAAAAAGTGAATCCAATGGTTTATTGCGGTTTGTATCCGGCTGATAGTACAAAATATTCAGATCTTAGAGATGCACTGGAAAAGCTGCAGTTAAATGACGCAGCGCTTCAGTTCGAGGCAGAGACTTCGATTGCGCTTGGATTTGGATTCCGCTGCGGCTTTTTAGGTCTGTTGCATTTGGAGATTATTCAAGAACGATTAGAGAGAGAATTTAATCTGGATTTGGTAACGACTGCTCCAGGCGTTGTTTATAGGGTTTATAAGACAGATGGAACGATGATAGAGCTGACGAACCCTTCCAATCTGCCGGAACCGGCTGAGATTGATTATATGGAAGAGCCAGTCGTAGATGCAGAGATTATGGTATCCAGTGAGTACATCGGTGCGATTATGGATCTGTGCCAGCAGCGCCGCGGTATTTATATCAGCATGGAATATCTGGAAGAGACAAGGGCGCGGCTGAAATATACGATTCCATTAAATGAAATTATTTATGATTTTTTTGACGCTTTAAAATCGCGTTCCAGAGGGTATGCTTCTTTTGACTATGAAATGAAAGGATATCAGAAATCCGATTTGGTAAAACTGGATATTTTAATCAACAAAGAAGAAGTCGATGCACTTTCTTTCATTGTATTTTCAGGGACAGCATACGAACGTGGACGCAGAATGTGTGAACGGTTAAAAGAAGAAATTCCAAGACATTTATTTGAGATTCCGATTCAGGCAGCAGTTGGCAGCAGAGTCATTGCCAGAGAAACAGTTCGTGCCATGCGTAAAGACGTGCTGGCAAAATGTTATGGCGGTGATATTACCCGTAAAAAGAAACTGTTGGAAAAGCAGAAAGAAGGAAAAAAACGGATGCGTCAGATTGGAAGTGTAGAGATTCCTCAGGAAGCGTTTATGAGCGTATTAAAACTGGATGAAGATTAGAGATTAGGAAAACAAGCAAACATGAAAGAAATGGAAGTTTATGTCCATATTCCATTTTGCGTAAGCAAATGTAATTATTGCGATTTTTTATCCGTTCCCGCCTCAGAAAATATTCAAAATGCTTATGTAGACCAGCTGCTTTTGGAAATTCGTGCAGCTGGTTTGGCATATAAAAATAATTTTGTCACCTCTGTATTTATTGGTGGCGGTACGCCGTCTGTTTTGCCGGCCGCACAGATGCAGCGTATATGGAATCAGCTGAATGACAGTTTCTATATTCGAAGAAACGCGGAAATGACAATCGAATGCAATCCGGGAACGATGGATGCAAGAAAGCTGGAAGTGTATCAGCAAGCAGGCGTCAACCGACTCAGTATAGGACTGCAGTCGGCTGATCCGAAAGAGCTGCGTCTGCTTGGAAGAATCCATACGTTTGAACAGTTTCTACAAAACTATGAGCTGGCACGTGAATTTGGGTTTGATAATATAAATATAGATATTATTTCTTCACTGCCAGGTCAGAAAATAGACACTTATGAGCAGACATTGCGAAAAGTAACTGCATTAAAACCGGAACATATATCTGCGTACAGTCTGATGATTGAAGAAGGTACGCCATTTTTTGAACATTACGGACAAGCAGAAGCATTGCGACAAAAAGGGAACAAACAGTCGCAACTTCCATCAGAAGAAGAAGAGCGACAGATGTATGAATTGACAAAAAAGCTCTTAAAACAGAGTGGTTATGAGCGATATGAAATTTCGAATTACGCTTTGCCGGGACATGCCTGCCGCCATAATACAGGGTATTGGCTGCGGAAAAATTATATTGGGATTGGATTAGGCGCATCTTCCTGTGTAGAAAATATCCGGTTTTCTAATATTACAGATTTAAATGAATATCTGAAACTGGATATTTCTGATTTATCCTGCCTTTGTTCTGTCCGGGAGGAGTTAAGCATATCTGCACAGATGGAAGAATTTATGTTTTTAGGACTGCGTATGATGTGCGGAGTGTCGGCAAAAAAATTTCAAAAGCAGTTTTCATATCCGATAGAAGAAGTGTATGGACATGTTATAAATAAACAATTAAAAGAAAAATTAATAAGAAAGACATTAGAAGGTTATTGTCTGACAGAGTATGGCATAGATGTCAGCAACTATGTAATGTCAGAATATATCTTTGATGGATGATCGCTGCAGTCATGAAAGTGTATCATATGAATTTTGTTATGCCTTTTAAGAAATCAAATATTAAATATAAGATTTCAATAGATACGCATGAGCGATCAACTTTACCACTGATGTATCATATTTAAACGCTCGTGAGTCTGGATCATTGGCAAAGTTTCGTGATTGCGAGTATAAATTAGGAAGAATGTAATAGTTTTGTAGAAAACAGCAGGAGGGACTAAGAGATGGCAATTCAGGCAGCATTTATGCTTCCGCATCCGCCGTTAATTGTACCAGAAATCGGCAGGGGAGAAGAAAAAAAGATACAAAAAACAATAGATGCATATCATCATTGTGCACAAATGACGGCTGCTTTGCAGCCGGATACCATTGTTGTAATTTCACCACATCAGGTGATGTATGCGGATTATTTCCATATTTCACCTGGGCAGGATGCGAAAGGAGATTTTAGCAGGTTTGGAGCCGGGCAGGTTCGATTTCACGAGCTTTATGATGTAAAGCTTGTGGAAGAGCTTTGTAAGGAAGCGGAGCAGAATCAGCTGCCTGCCGGAACAGACGGAGAACGCGACAAATGTCTGGATCATGGAACAATGGTGCCGCTTTATTTTATGAATCAATATTGGCAGGACTATAGGCTTGTACGGATCGGACTGTCAGGACTGCCGTTATCCGTTCATTATGAATTAGGCCGGTGTTTGACAAACGCCATAGAAAGATTGGACAGAAACGTTGTGCTCCTTGCAAGCGGAGATTTGTCACATCGTCTGAGGGCAGATGGCCCATATGGGTACCAAAAAGAAGGGCCGGAATACGACAGACGTATTATGGATGTAATGGAAAGGGCAGCTTTTTTGGAGTTGCTTCAATTTTCAGATGATTTTTGTGGAAAAGCCGGTGAATGCGGACATCGTTCTTTTACAATATTGGCAGGAGCGTTAGAAGGAAAAGAAGTGAAGGCGCAAAAGCTGTCCTATGAAGGGCCGTTTGGCGTTGGATACGGCATTTGTTCTTATTTGCATACAGTTTCTTAGTGAGAAGAAGGGAGAGAAATCAGATCATGATACAGGAAAAACAAGAAGATTGTTATGTTGTGCTGGCACGCCGTACGATAGAAGAATATGTTCGTACTGGCAGACAGATACAGGTACCGGATGATTTGCCGCAGGAAATGTGTGAGCAACGCGCAGGCGTTTTTGTTTCTATAAAAATAAACGAAGGGCAGCAAACCAGATTGCGCGGCTGCATTGGCACGATTCAGGCAGTGCAGCGTTCGATTGCAGAGGAAATTATACACAATGCAATCAGTGCAGCAGTGAAAGATCCAAGATTTGCACCGATTACGCCGGAAGAATTAGATCAGCTGGTGATCAGTGTGGATGTACTTGGATGCATGGAACCGATCCATACGATGGAACAGCTGGATGCAAAACGATATGGCGTCGTTGTCACAAACGGATATCGGAGAGGATTGCTGCTGCCAAATTTGGAAGGGGTAGATACGGTAGAAGATCAGGTAATGATTGCAAAACAAAAGGCTGGTATTGGCTGGCAGGAAGAAGTGCAGCTAGAGCGGTTTAAGGTCGTCCGTCATTTTTAGGGACTGTGAATAAATTGCAAAGTTATTTATTTACAGTTCCTTAACAAAGGAGATGCTTATGAAGCTAATTTGTCAGACTTGTATACATCATTGTAGTCTGGATACCGGACAGACTGGTATGTGCGGTGCGAGGAAGAATGAAAATGGAAGAATCATATGCAGTAATTATGGCAAGATCACTGCGCTTGCGCTGGATCCAATAGAAAAAAAGCCGCTAAAAATGTTTTGCCCGGGCAGTTTGATTTTGTCAGTGGGCAGTTATGGGTGTAATTTGCGGTGTGCGTTTTGCCAGAATCATGAAATTTCGATGGGAAGTTATGTGGGAAGTTTTATGGGAAGTTTTCTTTCTCCGAAAGAACTTGCAAAAAAGGCGGAGGAATATCAAAAAGCAGGGAATATTGGTCTGGCGTTTACGTATAATGAGCCGCTTGTCGGATGGGAATATGTACGTGATACCGCGAAACTGGTAAAAGAGGCAGGAATGAAAACGGTGCTCGTTACAAATGGAACAGCTTCGATGGATGTGCTTGAAGAAATACTTCCCTATATCGATGCGATGAATATCGACTTAAAAGGATTTGAAGAAGGCTATTACCGCAGGCTTGGCGGCGATTTGGAAACGGTAAAGACATTTATTCAAAGGGCGAAAAAACAGTGTCATGTAGAGCTTACAACATTAATTGTACCGGGCGAAAATGATAATGCTAGGCTGATGGAAGAGCAGGCAAAATGGATGGATCCAAAGATACCGCTGCATGTGACTCGTTTTTTTCCGCGTTATCATATGACTGACCGGCCGCCCACCGATGTACAGACCGTTTATCGGCTGGCGAATATAGCCGCGAAATATGTGGAACATGTTTTTGTAGGGAATTGTTAATTGTGAAAACAAATTACAAAAAAGTCGGTTGACGCCAAAAACCAGCTGTGTTACTCTGTTAGTTAAAGCAAGGAACTGTATGGAAACAGATTATTTGCATATGGTTTTGAATCGGCTGGTTTTATTTTGATGCCAGCTGAAGTACAGGAGGAAGTTTGAAAATGGAAAATGAGAGTACATCCAGAAATTTTATTGAGAGAGAAATTGATAAAGATCTTGCCGAAGGCGTATACGATACGGTGCATACACGGTTCCCGCCGGAACCAAACGGATATCTGCATATTGGCCATGCCAAAGCGATTCTTTTAAATTATGGCATTGCAAAACAATATGGCGGCAAATTTAATATGCGGTTTGACGATACAAATCCAACAAAAGAAAGAATTGAATTTGTAGAGTCGATCAAAGAAGATATTAAGTGGCTGGGCGCCGATTGGGAAGACAGGCTTTTTTTTGCTTCTGATTATTTTGACCAGATGTATGAAGCGGCTGTGACACTGATTAAAAAAGGTCTTGCCTATGTGTCAGATCTTAGCGCGGAGCAGCTTCGTGAGTATCGCGGTACGCTGACAGAGCCGGGAAAAGAAGATCCGAGCAGAAACCGCAGTATCGAAGAAAATCTGGCGCTGTTTGAAGATATGAAAAATGGAACGTTTGCAGATGGTGAAAAGGTGCTTCGTGCAAAAATAGATATGAATGCAGGCAATATCAATATGCGTGATCCGGTTATTTACCGTGTGGCACGTATGACGCATCATAATACGGGGGATGCATGGTGCATTTATCCGATGTATGATTTTGCGCATCCCGTGGAAGATGCGATCGAAGGTATTACGCATTCGCTTTGTTCTATTGAGTTTGAGGATCACAGGCCATTGTATGAATGGGTTGTAAAATCGTTGGAATATCCGAATCCTCCAAGACAGATTGAGTTTGCCAAGATGTATTTGAACAACGTCGTAACCGGAAAGCGGTATATTAAAAAACTGGTGGAAGACGGAATTGTAGATGGATGGGACGATCCGCGGCTTGTATCGATTTCCGGACTTCGAAGACGCGGGTATACGCCTGAGTCAATTCAGAGGTTTGTTGAGCTGTGCGGCATTTCCAAGGCAAACAGCACCGCGGATATGGCAATGCTGGAATATTGTATTCGTGAAGATTTAAAGCTGAAAAAGGCAAGAGTAATGGCAGCGATCGATCCGGTGAAAGTAGTGATTGACAATTACCCGTCTGATCAGACAGAATATTTGGAGATAGAAAATAACCTGGAAAATCCGCAGCTTGGTATGCGTAAAGTGCCGTTTGGAAGAGAGATTTATATTGATGGCGCCGATTTTATGGAAGAGCCGCCAAAAAAATATTTCCGTTTGTTTCCGGGCAACGAAGTACGGCTGATGCAGGCTTATTTTATTAAATGTACCAGTTATGAAAAAGATGCCGATGGAAAAGTATCTGTGATTCATTGTACGTATGATCCGGCGTCTAAGGGCGGCAACAGTCCGGATGGAAGAAAAGTAAAAGGTACCATTCACTGGGTTGAGGCGGCACATGCAGTGGAAGCGCAGGTGCGGTTATTTGAAAACCTTATTGATGAGGAAAAGGGGGTATATAATAAGGAAGACGGCAGTCTGAACCTAAATCCAAACTCACTGGTAACGAAAAAATGTTATGTGGAACAAAGTCTTGCAAATGCAAAGCCATATGACAGTTTCCAGTTTGTCAGAAATGGTTTTTTCTGTGTGGATGCGAAAGATTCCTCTAAGGAACGGCTGGTATTTAACCGTATTGTTTCTTTGAAGAGTTCATTTAAGCTGCCGGACAAATCTTAATGATTGTGTAACAGTTCATTTGCAGAGAGAAAGGTAAAAGGATAAAATATGTCTGTGTTATATGATGTTGAAGAAGAAAAAAAATATACTTATGCGAAAAAGATCAATTGTACAAACTGCGGCGCACAGTTTCAAGATCTCAGGTTGTTGAACGGTAAGCTGCGCAGAAAAGAACCGGATATGGATTTAAGGCCGCGGTTTCAATTTGTGGATTCGTTAAAGTATGGGGTAACTGCATGCCCGTTTTGCGGATTTGCTGCACCAGTGAAGAGCTTTGAACGGCTGACTTCCTTGCAGCAGAAGCGGATTCGGGAAAAAATAACGTCACAGTTTATGCAGCGGGAGCCGCTTAGCGGAGAAACGATAGATTATGCAACCGCTATGGGGCAGTATGAGCTGGCGTTGGTTTGTGCGATGGCTATGGAAGTTCCGTTAAGTGAACAGGCACATTTGTGTTTACAGTTATCGTGGCTGATACGCGGAAGATTGGAAGAAGCAGATGCGGAACCGGGACTTTTGGAAGAAGATCTTTATAAGCAGCTTCAGGAAAAAGAGGAACGTTATTACAGACAGGCATATGATTCACTTTCGAAAGCTTTTACACAGGAAGATTTTCCAATTTGCGGGATGGATCAGAGTACCTTTGATTATCTTTTAGCAGTTATGAGTTTCCATTTTAAGGAATATGATTTGGCTGTAAGATACTGCGGAAATGTGGTACAGGAAAAAGGGATATCAGCAAAGCTAAAGGACAAGGCGTTAATGCTGAAAGATGAGATACTAGCCGAAAAAAAAGCAAGTGAGGAGGCTTAGGCCAGCGTGAAAGAATTGCTGATTGAACTGGATAGCCATGCAAAGACTTCACTTTATGAGCAGATTTACGAATATATCAGAAGAATGATTATGGATGGCAGCCTTTCCTGTGGGGAAAGGTTGCCATCTGCGCGTTTGCTGGCTGTTCATCTGCAGGTCAGCCGGAGTACGGTAGATGCAGCGTATGCGCAGCTTGTCAGTGAGGGCTATCTGAAAGCAAAGCGTGGCAGCGGTTACTATGTGTGCGATGTCGGTGCGTTGTATCATTTTACAGCAGGCCACGATAGTGAGAAAAGAGACAATGATTTGCCAAAACAGCGAAATGCCGCAAGCCGCATCAAACAGAATCATAGTCCGCATATGACCTATAATTTTTTGCCGGGACAGATTGATGACAGCGGCTTTGCGTATAATGCATGGCGGAAATGCGCAAAAGAAGCTCTGCTTGATCTGGAAACAAGTCATCGGCTGCTTCCGGCAGGGCATCCGCAGGGAGAGTATGAGCTCCGAGCTGCGATTGCCGCCTATTTATGTCAGGCCAGAGGCGTACGCTGTGAACCGCAGCAGATTATTATCGGGGCAGGAAATGAATATTTGCTGCAAATGCTTGCACAGATTTTAGGCGGGCCGCGTACTGTGGCAATGGAAAGCCCGACTTATTTGCAGGCATATCATACGTTTTGTAATATTGGCTATGAAGTAAAGGCAGTTCCGATGGATATGGAAGGAATGCTGACGGAGAAAATTCCAAACGAAGCAATGACTCTCGTTTATGTAATGCCGTCTCATCAGTTTCCGTTAGGAACCGTAATGCCTCTGCGGCGCAGGCTGCAGCTTTTGACATGGGCAGATGCAGGCCCGCAGCGGTATATTATCGAAGACGATCATGATAGTGAGTTTCGTTATAAAGGCAGGCCGATTCCAGCGCTGCAAGGTATTGCAGCACAAGAAAGGGTCATATATCTGGGGACGTTTTCAAACAGCATTATGCCGTCTATCCGTATCAGCTATATGGTGCTTCCACAGCCATTACTGGCAGAATATGATAAAAGATGTGGGTTTTATGCATCGACGGTATCAAGGCTGCAGCAAATTACGGTATGCAAATTTATGGAGCAAGGCTATTTTGAGCGTCATTTGAATAAAATGCGTGGTATTTATAAAGCAAAGCATGATCTGCTGCTGTCACTGCTTAAGGAAAAACGATGGGTGCATCGTATTTATGGAGATCATGCAGGGCTGCATCTTGCGGTGGAGCTGAACTGTATGTATACGGAAGCTGAGGTGATTGCGCGGGCACGTTCGTATGGGCTGTATGTGCAGGGCATGTCTGAGTGTTATCTTGCAGGAAGCAAAAAGCCGGATGAAAGGCCGATTCTGCTGCTTGGATTTGGCAGTCTTACGCAGGAGCATTTGCGGGAAGGAGTAAAAATTTTAGAGAAGTGTATAATATACAGCATTGAAGATAAGATATAACAGTTAATAAGTGGTATAAAATATGTCTTATCAGAATTATTTAACATTGAATACACTTGAATTATCTCCAAAAGAGTGTTCTGAAAAAATATGTGAATTATTGAATGAAACGGTATGCGATTTCAGTTTGTGAAGAACTTGGCAACTCTAAGATTATCCAAATAACCATTATCGTACCACAATCTTGATATTTCTGACAGCTATGTTATTTTCATAACAGAAAATGATGTAATGAAAGGAAACCAGCCGACATATCCGGTAGAAAGATATGTCACTATCAGGTGGTGCAAAATTAATTACATTCATACCTTTGTGGGAAACGGGCTGCAAGAGCGGTATTAGTATTGTATAAATGCTGCCTATATTTCCGCAATTTTGTGGGGATATTTATGAAAAAACTTATGCGTGATATATAGATAGCAATCGTTTTTAGAGAAAGGCAGGGAAAAATATATGAAGTCAGATTGCATATTAGAATGCTGTGTAGACAGCGTAGAATCAGCATTGGCGGCAGCTGCGGGAGGAGCTGACCGACTGGAGCTGTGTGCGGCGCTTATGATAGGGGGAACGTCTCCAGGTATCGCTTTGTTTGAACAAATCAAAGAAAACTGCAGTTTGCCGGTTCGTGTGCTGCTTCGGCCGCGTTTTGGAGACTTTCTATACACGGAACATGAATTTCAAATAATAAAAAGAGAGGTAGAACTTTTTGCACAGGCGGGAGCGGATGGTATTGTGATCGGATGTTTGAAAGCGGATGGCAGCCTGCATATGGAATGGATGCGGGAGCTGGTATCGGCGGCAGGAGATTTAGGCATTACACTGCACCGGGCGTTTGACGTATGCGCAGATCCGGTACAAACTTATGAACAGGCGCAGGAACTTGGTATTGATACGATCTTAACGTCCGGACAGGAAAAAGACTGCCTGACGGGGTTGCCGCTGTTAAAAAGGCTGAGTGAGCTGCAAAAAAGGACAGGCGGGCCGCAAATTATGGCTGGTGCTGGAGTGACGCCGGAGGTTATCAGAAAGTTTCGTATGAAAACGGATATAAAGGCTTATCATTTGTCTGCCAAAAAGTTGGTAGACAGTGGGATGCAGTACCGCAGAGAAGGAGTGCCTATGGGGATTGCGGCTATGAGTGAGTATCAGATTTTTCGGACAGATCAGGAGATTGTGGAGCAGGCAAAGCTGGCGTTAGAGTAAAGAATTAAAAACAGTGTGCGCGCTGCCGGACAGGCAGTGCACACACTGTTTTTATATTTTATTTTATATTTTTGTCATTACTATTTTTCTGCTTCCTGCATCTTCATAGCACGTACTTTTAACGGCAGTCCAAATAAGGTAATAAAACCTTCTGCATCATGATGATCGTATAAATCGCCTGTCGTAAAGCTTGCCAATGATTCGCTGTAGAGCGAATATGGAGACGTCGTGCCAGCTTTTATAATATTTCCTTTATAAAGCTTGAATTTAACTTCTCCGGTTACGTATTTTTGTGTGGATTCCACAAATGCCTGTACTGCTTCACGCAGTGGCGTAAACCACTTTCCTTCGTATACAATCTGGGCCATTTTGTTGCCCATATCTTTTTTTACGTCCATGGTTGCGCGGTCGAGCACAAGCTCTTCCAGCTGTTTTTGTGCTTCCATTAAAATTGTTCCGCCAGGAGTTTCATAAACCCCGCGGCTTTTCATGCCAACGACGCGGTTTTCTACGATATCTACAATACCGATGCCGTGTTTGC
Organism: uncultured Eubacterium sp.; assembly: GCA_910584345.1. Classification (GTDB taxonomy): domain Bacteria; phylum Bacillota; class Clostridia; order Lachnospirales; family Lachnospiraceae; genus Eubacterium_J. Next base: position 11,529 of record CAJTZX010000021.1, read on the forward strand.
CGCCGAGACGGTTCAGTTCACGGATAATATCAGATACTTTCATCTGCTTGCCGTTGACGGATGTAGGAACACCTGCTTCAAAGGTCATCGTTACGTATTCGCCTTCTTCCGGTGCTTTTTGCGGAGTTACGCCAAGTACTAACAGGTGATCGTAATTTGGTTCATTTGCTGGATCTTCCAGTTCCAGCCCTTCGTGGCTGATATGCCATAAATTGCGGTCACGGCTGTAGCTGTTGTCAGCTGAGAATGGAAGGTCGATGCCGTGAGCCTTGCAGTATTCGATCTCAGATTCACGCGAGTCCATTGTCCATTTGTCATCGCGCCATGCAGCGATAATTTTAAGATCAGGCGCCAGAGCCTTAATCGTCAGTTCAAAACGAATCTGGTCATTTCCTTTGCCGGTAGCGCCGTGGCAAATAGCGCTGGCGCCTTCTTTTCTTGCAATTTCTACTAATCTTTTTGCAATGCCCGGGCGCGCCATCGAGGTGCCTAGCAGATATTTGTTTTCATAGACGGCTCCAGCCTGTACACATGGAATAATGTATTCGTCACAAAATTCATCTGTAATGTCTTCAATGTATAATTTTGCAGCACCGGATAATTTTGCGCGTTCTTCCAAACCGTCCAGTTCGCTTTCCTGCCCGCAGTCTACACAGCAGCAGATTACTTCATAATCATAGTTTTCTTTCAGCCAGGGAATAATGGCTGTTGTATCCAGTCCGCCGGAATAGGCTAAGACAACTTTTTCTTTCATAGTAATTAAGTCCTTTCTAAAAATAGTTTAATTGTTTTTTTATCACTGTTTATTAATATACAACACTTAGCTTGGAAACGCAAGTGATAATTTATGCATGAAAACAAATAAATATGCAAAAAATTTAGCATATGTGCGCTGTCGCATTGTCGCCAGTCAACGATGGAGTCATATCGGTTCCTTTCTGCGTATTGCAAGGTGGCAAATATTCAGTACAATCATCTGCTATGCATAAAATGAAACAATAATTATGCATAATACATACAATTATGCATAATTATGCACAAAACGAGAAAAAAGTGTAGAAAGAGCTTGTACTTTTATCCTATTTATATTAGTATAGACTTTGTTTCGTTGAAAAATTGATTTTATGTGAATTTTATCTGAAATGAACTTTGTGAAAATTTGCATAGATCGCATGATATCATATAAATCAGATAAATGAAGAGTATGAAGAGGTGGATGAAAATGGTGAAAGCAGGGATTATTGGTGCAACCGGATATGCAGGTGCGGAATTAGTCCGAATTCTGACCGGACATAAAGAGGTGGAAATCAAATGGCTTGGTTCCAGAAGCTATATTGATAAAAAATATGCATCCGTATATCAAAATATGTTTGAACTCATGGAAGGGAATTGTCTGGATGATAATATCGGTGAATTGGTAGATAAGGTTGATGTTGTGTTTACAGCGACGCCGCAAGGATATCTGGCCTCTGTGATGAAAGAAGAATATTTGGAAAAGGCAAAGTTTATTGACTTGAGTGCGGACTTTCGTTTTAAAGATGCGAATGTCTACGAGCGTTGGTATCAGATCGAACATAAGTCCCCGCAGTTTATGGAAGAAGCTGTATACGGACTTTGTGAGTTAAATCGTGAAAAAGTAAAGCAGGCAAGGCTGGTAGCAAATCCGGGCTGCTATACGACATGTTCGATACTTGCCGCTTATCCGCTTGTAAAAGAAGGGCTGATAGATCCGGATACGCTCATTGTAGATGCAAAAAGCGGTACTTCCGGCGCAGGAAGAGGAGCAAAGGTCAACAATCTTTTTTGCGAAGTCAATGAAAATATGAAAGCTTATGGGATTACGACGCACAGGCATACGCCGGAAATTGAAGAACAGCTTGGTTATGCGGCCGGACGCCGGATTACCATTAATTTTACACCGCATCTTGTACCGATGAACCGAGGGATATTGGCGACCGAATATGCGTCTTTAATCAGAAAGCCGGATGGAAGCCTTCCGACTGAAGAGGAGATCCGCTCGGTTTATCAAAAATATTTTGCACAGGAGAAATTTGTGCGCGTGCTGCATCCGGGTGTATTTCCGGAAACAAAATGGGTGGAAGGCAGCAATTATGTAGATGTGAACTTTCAGATAGATACACGTACTGGACGTGTTATTATGATTGGCGCGCTTGATAATCTTGTAAAAGGAGCCGCCGGACAGGCAGTACAAAATATGAATCTGATGTTTGGGCTGCCGGAAGCCGAGGGACTGCAGCTCGTGCCTTTGTTTCCTTAAAAGAAAGGCGAATACACAACGTAAAACGTAAGGGAGTAGACATGGACAAAGGAAAAACAGCCGGACAACAAAATATGCAGCAGGAAATAAAGATCAGAGCAATGTGTATCGAAGACTATCCTCAGGTACATGCGTTGTGGATGACAATCCGAGGATTTGGTATCCGTTCCATTGATGATTCATTCGAAGGGGTCAGCCGTTTTTTAAGGCGTAATCCTTCCACAAGCGTAGTGGCAGAAGCAGATGGACATGTGATTGGAGCGATTTTGTGCGGTCATGACGGCAGGCGCGGCTGTTTTTATCATGTGTGTGTGCATGAAAAATTCCGCAAACAAGGAATTGGAAAAGCGATGGCAGTGTTTGCAATGAAAGAGCTGCAAAAAGAACAGATTAATAAAGTATCTCTGATTGCATTTAAACAGAATGAAGTGGGCAATCATTTTTGGAAAAGTGTTGGGTGGACATTTCGGGAAGATTTGAACTATTATGATTTTACACTCAATGATGCCAATATTACACAGTTCAATCAGTAAACATTCCATTCCAGAGTTGTATAAATAAAATACCAGACAGATAGTTTTGTAACAGTTTTAGGAGTTATCTGAACGGTTACATGTTTTAGAAAGAAGGAGATAGAAATGCCGGAAAGATCTATGGATGAAGTATTAAAAAAGGCGGAAGTCCTTATTGAAGCGCTGCCGTATATTCAGCGTTTTAACCGAAAAATAATCGTCGTAAAATATGGCGGCAGCGCAATGGTAGATGATAATTTAAAGCGCAGTGTGATTGAGGATGTTACATTGTTAAAGCTGGTTGGTTTTAAGCCGATTATTGTACATGGCGGTGGTAAAGAAATCAGCCGGTGGGTAGAAAAATCAGGGATGGAGCCGAAGTTTGTCAAAGGGCTGCGTGTGACAGATGAGCCTACGATGGAGATTGCGGAGATGGTGCTGAATAAAGTGAATAAATCTCTTGTACAGCTGGTAGAACAGCTGGGCGTGCTGGCGGTGGGCGTCAGCGGCAAAGACGGCGGAATGTTAAAAGTTGAAAAAAAATTTGCTGACGGAGAAGATATCGGCTTTGTAGGCGATGTAAAAGAAGTGAATCCCAAAATTTTATTTGATTTACTGGAAAAGGATTTTCTGCCAATTGTAGCGCCAATTGGCTTAGACGATGAATATAATACTTACAATATCAATGCAGATGACGCGGCATGTGCGATTGCCAGAGCCGTATCAGCAGAAAAGCTTGCATTTTTAACAGATATCGAAGGGGTATATAAAGATCCGAAAAATCCTGCAACGTTAATTTCGGAGCTGCCTGTATCAGAAGCGAAGGAATTGATGGAAAGCGGTTTTATTGGCGGAGGAATGCTTCCAAAATTGAACAACTGTATCGATGCAATCAACAATGGCGTATCCAGAGTGCATATTTTAGACGGGAGAATTCCGCATTGCCTGCTGTTGGAAATCTTTACAAACAGAGGAATTGGGACTGCGATTTTAGGAGATAAGGAGACGAAATTTTATCATGAATAATATGGAATACAGGGAGGAAGCCGAACAGGCGATTTTACATACTTATAACCGTTTCCCGGTGGTATTTGAACGGGCAGATGGGATATATTTATACGATACGGACGGAAAAAAATATCTGGATTTTGCATCAGGCATAGGCGTTATGGCTCTTGGATATAACAAGAAAGAATATAATGAAGCGCTGAAAAACCAGGTAGATAAACTGATGCATACATCTAATCTATATTATAACGTTCCGATCATTGAAGCTGCCCAAAAAGCGTTGGAAGCTTCTAAAATGGATCGTATTTTCTTTACGAACAGCGGAACTGAAGCGATAGAAGGAGCGATAAAATCCGCTAAAAAATATGCTTATACGAGAGATGGCCATGCGGGACATGAAATCATTGCTATGCACGAGTCTTTTCATGGAAGAAGCATCGGCGCTTTATCTGTCACCGGTAATGCGCATTACCAGGAACCGTTTGAACCACTGATGGGAGGTGTAAAGTTTGCCTGTTTGAATGATCTGGAAAGTGTAAAGGCACAGATCACAGATCAGACGTGTGCGGTCATTTTGGAAACCATCCAGGGGGAAAGCGGCATCCATCCGGTGAGCCGTGAGTTTTTGGAAGAGGTGCGTGCTCTTTGTGACGCACATGATATCTTATTGATTTTAGATGAAATCCAGTGTGGAATGGGACGAACCGGGCAGATGTTTGCATGGCAGAATTATGGAGTAAAGCCGGATATTATGACGACAGCCAAAGCACTGGGCTGCGGTGTCCCAGTCGGTGCGTTCTTAATGACCGAACGGGTAGCGCAAAAATCATTAGCGCCCGGAGATCATGGTACGACTTACGGCGGAAATCCATTTGTCGGCGCAGCAGTCAGCAAAGTATTTGACTTATTTGAGCAAATGCATCTTTTGGATCATGTTAGAAAAGTGTCTGTTTACCTTGAGAAAAAGCTGGATGAAATTGTGGAAACCTATGACTTTTTGAAACAGCGTCGTGGGATGGGACTGATGCAGGGAATCGTTACAGATATCAGTTCAGCGGAAATATCTGCAAAGGCGCTTGAAGCAGGGCTGATTGTAATTACAGCCGGAACCGATGTCATAAGGATACTGCCGCCGCTTGTGATTACGGAAGCGGATGTGGATGAAATGGCTGAAAAATTTACAGCTGTTCTTGATAAGTTTTTGTAATCTATAACAAAAAAGACATTTTTAAGCTATAGATGAGCTATTTATGAGCTATTTACAGTTCCTAAGACATCTGGGAAGATGTCTTTTTTGTTGTAAATTATTTTTGTGTTGCTTGCATTCCTTATCAGTGTGCTGTTTGACTGGTGCTAGAGCGTGTTTGAAAAATCATTCCCGCGATCTGTACTCCCCACTTTGCGGAGAATTCATCCCAAATTTAGTCAACATAGCCCGCTATGCCTCCTAAATTTGGGATAAATTCTCCACAAACTGTGAAGCACATCTCACGGAAAGCATTTTTCAAACACGCTCTAGAGCGTGTTTGAAAAATCAAAAAAATATGATAAAATCCTCTTGACTCTGACGTAACGTAATAGATTAAAATGATATTGCATGGGAGGGATAAATGATGCGAACAGTAAAAGAAGTCAGCAAAATCACAGGTGTCAGCGTGCGCACGCTGCATCACTATGATGCAATCGGATTATTGAAGCCTACGAAAGTAACCGAAGCAGGCTATCGAATGTATGACGATACAGCGATTAGCCGTTTGCAAAATATTTTATTGTTTCGTGAATTACAGTTCCCCTTAAAAGAAATCAAAGTAATTCTTGACAGCCCTGATTTTGACTCATCAGAAGCAATTGCTCAGCAAATTAAGTTGTTAGAATTGCAATATCAGCACATAGGGGAACTGATTACCTTTGCTCGTGAAATTCAAAATAAAGGAGTGACAACAATGAAATTTGATGTTTTCGACAAGAACGAAATTGAAAAGTATAAGGCGGAAGTCATAGAAAAATGGGGTAATACGAAAGCGTATCAAGAGTACAGACAAAAGGAGATTGCTCGAAATGAAGATCGTTATGGCAAAATTGCAAACGAACTGATGACAATGTTTTCAGAATTAGGAGAATTAAAACATTTAACGCCTGATTCCGATGAAGTACAAAAGAAAATCTCAGTATTACAAAAATTTATAACCGATCACTACTATGTATGTACAAATGAAATCCTTAGTGGATTGGGTAACATGTATCTAAGTGATGAACGTTTTAAGAAAAATATTGACAGGGCAGGCGGAGACGGTACGGCGGCATTTGTCAGTCAGGCGATTTCTTCGTATTGTTCTCATTAATTGGCAGAATAAAACATCTGTTACCGAATAATTAAGGAACTGTTCCGAAACAACTTACCGATAGTCCGGTGGTGCGGCAGTTCCTAAGTTTGAAAGGAAATGATACCGTGATTTTAAGTGTGAGCCGCAGAACAGATATACCGAATTATTATTCCGAATGGTTTTTCAACAGACTAAAGGAAGGGTATTTATATGTACGCAATCCAATAAATGCACATCAGATCAGTAAAATTATTTTATCCCCGGAAGTTGTGGACTGCATTGTTTTTTGGACGAAAAATCCAGAACCAATGTTAGCAAGGTTAGACGAATTGGGCGCTTATAAATATTATTTTCAATTTACACTTACCGGCTTTGGCAAAGACATAGAATATCATGTTCCGCATAAGAAGAAAGTTATGATCCCGATCTTTCAAAAATTGTCACATAAAATTGGTAAGGATAAGGTGATCTGGAGATATGATCCAATTATTTTTACGAATCAATATGATCCTGAATATCATTTAAAAGCGTTTGAGCAAATTGCGAAAGAATTGGGTGGGTATACATCGAAATGCGTGATTAGTTTTGTAGATATATATACGAAAAACAGAAAAAACATGAAAGCCTTAAATCCATTTTTTCTATCAGAAAATGATTTAACCATGTTTTGCAGGGAAATTGCTTTTATTGCGGGCAATCATAATATGAAAGTTGCGACATGTGCAGAAACAGTTGATTTATCCCATTGTGGAATCGAACATAATTGCTGTATTGACAAAGAATTCATTGAGAAAATTATGGGGTGTAAAATTCAGGCAAAGAAAGATAAAAATCAAAGAAAAGAATGTGGCTGTATGGAAAGTATCGAGATAGGCACATACAATACATGTAAAAATGGATGTCAGTATTGTTATGCAAACGATAGCCAGGAAAGTGTATTTCAAAACTGTAAACGATATAATGCAGATTCTCCGCTTTTATGCGGAAGAGTTACAGAAAATGATAAAATCACAGTCAGAAAGGTTAAATCATTGAAAGAAAAGCAGTTGACGCTTTGGGATATCTGAATTATTTCTGAAGATTTAAAAATTCTATTGAAATACTAACACAATTTCGCTAAAATAATAACGATAGGCATTGAGGAACTTCTTTTCCATATGGTATATGTATTTCGGATAAAGGAAAAGGAGAATGCATATGAATAAATTAAACAAAATAGCATACATGTTTTTTATATGGGCAGTTATTACGTTATGTGGATGTGGTGAAACGGGCGATACCAGGATGTATTTGGAAGCGAAAACGCAGGACAGTCAAAATGTCCGGCAATCTGAAGCACAATCCGAATTTGAGAAAGACTCTGAAATAGATACTTCTTCCCATGAATCAAAAAGCGAAGAAGAAAAAACCTGCTTTGTTTATGTCTGCGGCGCCGTCAAGCATCCAGGTGTGTTTGAGCTGCCTTTGGGAAGCCGGGTATATGAGGCGCTTGCTCGTGCCGGAGGTCTGCGCAAGGATGCTTATGAGAAAGATATTAATCAGGCAGAGCAGATTGAAGATGGCCAGATGATCGAGGTGCTTACGAGAAAGGAATACATGGAGTCTCAAGAACAAAAAAGGACGGATGAAAAGGGAATGGATCCGGATCAGAAGTTGGATCAGCGGCCGGATGGCCGCATAGACCTTAATACTGCGACGAAGGAGCAGCTTATGACGTTAAGTGGAATTGGTGAGGCAAAAGCTGCCAATATTATTGCTTATCGTGAAAGCTGCGGCGGGTTTTCGACACCGGATGAAATCATGAATGTAAGCGGGATCGGCGAAGGCGTGTATGCAAGGATTCAAGATAAAATAACAGTGATGCAATAGCGATGGAGGTTAGCATGGCAAAGAAGGTTCTGGTTGTTGACGATGAAAAGCTGATAGTAAAAGGGATCCGGTTCAGTTTGGAACAGGATGGCATGGAAGTGGATTGTGCCTATGATGGGGAAGAGGCATTACAGAAAGCAAATGCCAGTGTATATGATATGATTTTACTGGATTTGATGCTGCCAAAGATCGATGGCATGGAGGTCTGTCAGCGTGTCAGAGAGTTTTCCGACGTTCCGATTGTCATGCTGACTGCTAAGGGCGACGATATGGATAAAATATTGGGGCTGGAATATGGCGCGGATGATTATATTACAAAACCGTTTAATATTTTGGAAGTAAAAGCAAGAATTAAGGCGATTATGCGCAGAACCGGCAAAAAGAAAGTAGTGGAAGAACGCGTGCATACGATTGAAGACGGTGATTTAAGACTTGATTGTGAAAGCCGCAGGCTGTTTATCCAGGATCGGGAAGTGAATCTGACAGGTAAAGAATTTGAATTGTTAGAATTGCTTGTTCGCAATCCAAATAAGGTTTATGGACGTGAAAAGCTTTTGAATCTTGTGTGGGGGGCGGATTATCCAGGCGATGTCAGGACTGTGGATGTACATGTCAGACGGATGAGGGAAAAGATTGAGAAAAATCCAAGTGAACCAAAATATGTGCATACAAAATGGGGAGTTGGATATTATTACCATGGCTGAAGAAGAAAATGGCTGCTGTTTATGCAACGGTGTGCGCAGCAGCATAAAATCTTTTATGGAATGGAGTCATGATGAATAAAAAACAGAAAGTCCGTGATTATCTGAAAAGCCTGAAATTTCGTCTGCTGCTCGTGCTCTTGCTCTTTGGGCTTGTGCCGATGCTGGTTATGCAGTTTTTTGTAATTCGGGGTTATGAAAAGCGTGCCATACATGTCCGTACGGTAGATATTTTATCACAGTCCAAAATACTGGCAGACCAGATCGCTGCTTATGGATATCTGGAAGACCATACGAATGAGATTATCAACAAAGAGTTTGAACAGCTGACCAATATTTATGATGGCAGAATATTGGTTATTGACCGTGCATTTCACATTCAAAAAGATACGTTTGACATAGACAGCGACAAGATTATTATATCTGAGGCAGTCGTAAAATGTATGCAGGGAGAGGATGTAACAAAGCACGATGCTGTAAGCGGATTTATCGAGATTGCCGTACCAGTGCGTCAGCCGCTTATGGACGAAGTGATCGGTGTTTTGCTCGTCAGCGTATCGACAGACTCGACGCAGACGCATATTGCGTATTTGACACAGATAGGTTTTATTGTTTTGCTGACGGCTGGGGTTGTTTGTGTCGTACTGGCAGTCATTATTTCCTCCAAGCTGGCACAGCCGTTTATCCGGTTGTCCAAGTCAATCGATGAGATTCAGGCCGGTTATGGAGAAGATGAGCTGATGATTCATTCCTATTCGGAGACAGAGCTGATCTGTGAACGGACGAACGAACTTTTGGAACGTATGAAAGTGTTAGATGATTCCAGACAGGAATTTGTGTCTAATGTCTCTCATGAGTTAAAAACGCCGCTGACATCTATGAAAGTGCTGGCAGATTCGTTAAACGGCCAGGATAACGTTCCGGTAGAGCTGTATAAAGAATTTATGCAGGATATCACGAATGAAATCGACCGCGAGAATAAGATTATTACCGATTTGCTGTCGCTTGTAAAAATGGATAAATCAGCGGATAGTTTAAATATCGCAGCGCTTAATATCAATGAGCTGTTAGAGCTTATTTTAAAGCGTCTTCGGCCGATTGCTGAGCAAAAGCATGTGGAATTGGTGCTGGAAAGCTTTCGCCCGGTGACTGCGGAAGTGGATGAGGTAAAGCTGACGCTTGCCATTTCAAACCTTGTGGAAAATGCCATAAAATATAATACAGAAAATGGCTGGGTACATGTATCTTTGAATGCAGATCATCAGTTTTTTTATATTAAAGTAGAAGATAACGGAATGGGAATTCCGGAAGAATCGTTAGATCGTATTTTTGAACGGTTTTATCGGGTAGACAAGTCACATTCAAAAGAAATCGGCGGGACGGGTCTTGGTCTCGCGATTACAAGAAGTGTCGTGCTTATGCACCGCGGAGCGATTAAAGCGTTTAGCACAGAAGGAGAGGGAACGATCTTTAATGTGCGTATTCCACTTAATTATATTGTCGGATAGCTGTTACTGTATTTTCGAGTAACGTGAAAATGCAGTAATAGTCAAGATGGAAGGGGATAAGATGAGAAAGTCAGCTCGCAGGATTACGGGTTTGTTTTGTATATCGGCATGTTTACTGGCAGGAAGCTTGTCTGCATGCGGATCCAAAAAAAAGAATTATCCATATTATATCAGTTATGTAGATAATGAACAGACGCAGACCATACAGTCAGGTTATGAACCAAAACATGCTTCAGTGGACGGACTGATTCAGGAATTGTTAGACCGGCTTGGCACAGATACCGATACGGTAGATTATGTCAAAGCGATTCCTGAAGGTGTCAGTATTGAATCATGGGAAGTAGAACAGGATTGTTTATATCTTAATTTTAATAGTTTTTATGATAAGATGGAGCCAGTCACGGAGATTTTATGCCGGCTTGCAATTGTAAAGACGATGACGCAGATAGAAGGAATTGAGAGCGTCAGTTTTTATGTAAAAGGCAAACCTTTAAAAGACAGTAGAGATGAAGATGTAGGTGCGATGACCATTGACTCTTTCGTGGAAAATCCGGGCGAACAGATTAATTCTTATCAAAATGCCACCATTGACCTGTACTTTGCGAATGAAGCCGGAGACGGACTGATCCGGGAAACACAGGAGGTTTATTACAACAGCAATATTTCCATGGAAAAATTAGTGATGGAGCATTTGATTTCAGGTCCCAAAAGTAAAGAAGCACAAGGAACGATCCCAAAAGAAACCAAATTAATCAATGTCGCAGTTGTAGACGGTTCCTGCTATGTAAATTTGGATGAAAACTTTAAAAATCAAAATTATGAAATTTTAGAATCTGTTGTGATTTACTCCATTGTAAACTCATTAACATCACTCGAACATATTGACAGGGTGCAGATATCGATCAATGGAGATACGAGTGGAAAATATCGGGATGATTTTGAATTGTCTCAAATGTATGAAAAAGATTACAGCTATGTGAGTGCAGGAAGGAGCAGGGCAGTTGTAGTTGAAGATGTAAAGGATACAGCAAAAGAGTGAAAATGATAGGGGGATGAAGATACAGGTGATAAATAGATATCCCTGTCAGGTAGTTATTTTGTTCATTTTTGGAATTTTGTCGTCGAAGGGGATGCAAAATGGCGGAATGCTTTTAAGCGTGTCGTTCGTCTTGGCCGCGGCAGTCATCGCAGAGTTATGTGTGCATAGGGAGCCTTTTAGGAAAAAAAAGCTGCGGCAGGCGGCAATTTTACTGCTTGCGTTTTTAGCTGGAACAGCGCGGATGCATCTGGCATCCGAAGAGATGCGAAACCGGACGGCAGGCATTTTAGATGGACAAAAAGCAATTCTGCAGGGGCGTATTACAAAAAAACAGGCAAAACAAACACAAGATGGAAATATTTCATGGACTCTCCGGCTTACGGACAGTTATCTAAAAACTTCACAGGATATTTATAACTGTGGGAATAGTATTCTATATACGGATCTAAAATCGGGTGAACCGGTTATCGGAAATATCATAATTATATCTGGAAAAATCAAGTTCTTTCGCGAAGCACGCAATCATGGAAATTTTGATGAACGTGCTTATTATCAAAATCAGGGATATACAGTTCAAATTTATGCAGATCAAAATTCATATCAGGTTGCAGATGGCAGCAGGAATACATTGCAGGAAATTTTGTATGGATGGCAGCAAAGGCTTGTTCAAGTGTATCAGTCTCATATGCCCACGGAGGAAGCCGGTGTATTGTGTGCGATGCTTACAGGTGAAAAATCGCTGCTGTCAGCAGAGACAAAACAACTGTATAGAAAGAGTGGAATTGCACATATTTTAGCTATATCCGGTCTTCATATATCAATTCTAGGCGCTGCAGTCTTTCGGCTGTTGCGCGCCAGACAGATTTCATATATAATATCTTCGGCGGTATCTATGGGATTGCTGCTGTTATTCGGGATCATGACAGGATATGGGCTGTCTACGTTTCGTGCAGTTGTGATGTTTGCAATGTATCTTGGTGCATCGTGCTGTGGCAGGGCTTATGACAGCATGACAGGATTGGCCGTGGCGGCAGCGTGCATTTTGCTGCAAAATCCTTGTTCGTTGTTTTTGGCAGGTTTTCAGTTTTCGTTTCTGGCAGTTGCAGGTGTGCTTCTTGGAAAAGAAATTTGTCAGATTTACATGCCAAAATATAAGCTGACAGAGACAATGGTCATAAGTCTGTCGATGCAGATGCTAACGCTTCCGCTTACCGCGTGGTATTATTTTGAGATTCCGGTATATGCCTTGCTGTTGAATCTGTTTGTGATTCCGTTTATGGGAACGGTACTTATTTTGGGGCTTTTCGGAGGAGTTTTTGGCCTGCACGCAGCGGGCGGATTTCTTTCAGAAACCATGCTGTCCATATGCACGCTTGTATTGAAATATTTTTCAAAAGCAGGGGAATGGTGTTTATGTTTTCCAGGTGCAGTATGTGTAACTGGGCAGCCGAAAGTATGGCAAATGGCAGTATATTATTTAATATTGGCAGGGAGCGTGATATTTGCAGTAAGGATACGGCAAATGGCGCGGCGAAGAGACTGTCAGTTTAAGCAGCGGATTCAAAATTGTAAAAAAATCGTCAGATTCGGGTATTTCGCATGTTTGACGGTATTGTTAGCGCCACTGCCCATGCGGCAGGAGGTAGTAGTTTTGGATGTTGGTCAAGGAGATGGTATTTATATACGTACAAGCGATGGAAGCAATGTAATGATCGATGGCGGCAGTACAGATATCAAGCAGGTCGGGACTTATCGGATTTTACCGTTTTTAAAGTCGCAGGGGATTGCAGAGATTGACTGCTGGTTCCTTTCACATTTGGATCAGGATCATACGAATGGATTTTTAGAAATCGTACAAAGCGGATATCCGGTGGAAGAAGTCGTTTTAGCAAGCGAAACGGTGCAGGATCATGCTTATGAAAGCATGATGAAGCAGTTAACAGAACGTCAGATCAAAGTTCGATATCTGGAAAAGGGCGATGTGTTCCGTTCTCAGAAATCATGTTTTTACTGTTTATCGCCTGCATCCGGGCAGGCTTCGAATGACCGGAATGCGAACAGCCTTACGCTGCTGTATGAAGACAGCGGGTATTGCAGCTTTTTTTCGGGTGATATTTCAAAAAAAGAGGAACGCAGGCTTATACAGGAGCAAAAGGGAAAGAAAGTGGCATTCTATAAAGCGGCTCATCATGGGTCAGACAGTTCGAATGCACAGGAGTTGTTAGAGATATTAAAACCATCTGTTTCGGTCATATCTTGTGCCGAAGATAATGACTATGGGCATCCGGGAAAGGAAGCGGCAGCAGTGATAGAAACACATAGTGCCCTTACAAAATATACGATGCGCTCAGGACAGATTCGCGTGACGTTTTTAAAGGATGGATTAAAGGTTACGGAGTACTGTAAGCCGCACAGGCGGGAACAGCAGCAGTAATTGTCAGACAATCATCACTTGCTGTTCATATTCATGTTTGATGTGACACCCACCTTTTTCTAAGGCAAGTGCACGATATACCGCATCTGCAAACAAATGCTGATGAAAAAAAGAAGCAGCATCCGCATCCGGCAATATTTTTTCTGCATCAGCCGCACGTGAAAGCAAAGGAATAGAAGCAGTTTTTTTCAGGCGCGTGAGCAGTTCTTTAGACTCTTTTCGAAAGCCAAGCATTCTTGCATATGGTACGTAGGAACGGTTTTGCCAGTACGTATAACTGTCTTGCCTGATATCCAGAAGAATATGCAAAAGAACGCGGCTAATTCTTGTATAAGCGATATTTTTGGACTTTATATGTGCGCAAAAGTTCGTAAATCCGTTGTAATCATTCAGATTTCGGCAAATGCGGCGGGAAAGCTGTGGTGTGCAGTCTGCATATTGGGAAAAGCCAATGGCTGCGTTTTTCAACAGACAGTAATGAAGCATTTGCGAGCAGTCATTTTCATATAAAAATGGGTGCCGTTTCCTATAATCCAAAAGCAGTCTGCAGGAAGCGGCAGGAAGAACCTGCTGCAGGATGCGTACGTCCGCTGCAGGATCATTGGCTAAAAACCTGCGGATAGCAGAAGCAGATGCCATGCTGTCATGCAAAATGTCCGAATGATATCCTTGCCCCTGCCGTAAGATTGGGTGTACTTGCATTTGAGATATTTTTTTGTCTGCAGATTCTTTCGCAATTGCTTTTATATACTCCAGTGCAAGGATGTTATTCGGATTTTTTAAAATTTGTGCTGCCGCAGCTGCATCCGCATCCGAAAGTAACGATAGCAAAGCGTTTTCCCTGGCACGTGCGAATCCACATCCGGATTTTAAGCTCTTGGCAAGCAGCTGTTTATACTGTGGCGTTTCATCGTTTAAAATGGCGCATATTTTTGCATAGATGTCTAAAGAAGGTGTCTCGCAGCCATAACAAAGCGTATTTACGCATCCAAGCTGATAAAGCAAGCTGATGCCTGCACCGGCAAAATATTCGGCGCTTGCGCAAGACCATATTGGCGGCAGTTCGACGACTAAATCTGCGCCTTCCAAAAGAGCCATTTCAGCGCGCACAAATTTATCTAATAATGCAGGAGCTCCCCGCTGCACAAAATTACCACTCATAATAACGATGATGTAATCTGCGCCTGTTTCCTTTCTGGCTCGTGCAAGCTGGAAGGCATGGCCGTTATGAAAAGGGTTGTATTCAGCGATAATTCCGGTTATTTGCATAGGCTGCTCCTTTAAAAGTTATGGTTCAATGATATTTCTTTGGTATCATATCATATCATTAGGTTAGATGAAAGCGAGAATTTTGCAGCAAGTGCAAAATTCTCGCGGAACATTAATAGAATTCAACCGATCATGCAAATACTTGTAGTATTTAGATTATATATCGTTTATAATGTAATAAATCTGGAGCCGAACCCACATCGGTTCTTTTCTAAGACTTGCAGAGTGACAAAATGTTCAGCGCGCTGAACCCGTCTTTTCCTTTTGGGCGTTTTGGGATTTTGTTTGTAATAAAAGTGAATTTGATGGAGAACGAGATGATATCGTATGTGAATTTGATGGAGAACGAGATGATGATGTATAGAAAAATGAATGAACATAAAAGATTGTTGCGTGCGGTGATACTGATATGTGCAGTACTCTTTCTTGTTTTTGCCGTAAATAAAGCAGATCAGCCAGGCAAAATACAGATACAGGAAGAAGAAGTAACGATTGCAGGTATCCGTCACGATTATGATTTTCTGCTGATCGCGGATACTCATATCAGCCTGTGTGACGACAGAGACTCAAAGCTGTTAGAAAAGGCGCAGATGCGCAGAGAAGCTTTTGAACGTGAGAGTAAAAAAAATGCGGTTCGTACCTTTCACAACTTAATAACGCAATCTGTCCGAAGTCAGGCAGACCTTACGATTTTTGCAGGGGATATTACAGATTCGGCAATGTATGCGTCGATCGATTTTGTACAAAAAGAAACGGAACGTCTGCATATGCCCTATTTGTATATTACAGGCAACCATGATTTTGAATATGGCAATGAATATTTTTCTAAAAAAGCATATAAAAAATACTTTCCGCGTCTGAAAAATCTGACGGGGACGGCACAGCAGTATGTGATTCATGAGTTTGATGATTTGATTGTAGCAGGAATCAATGATAAAAACAATCAATTTGACAAAAAAGCAGTAAAGGCTCTGCTGCCATATTTAAAAGGAACAAAGCCTGTGATCCTTGTCATGCATGTCCCACTGCAGCCGCAATATGAAAACTCTGCACTCGAACAGCAGGCAGATGATATATGGGGACTCTCTGAACATGGCCGTTGCAGGGTATTGCTTGGAGAGACTGCTTGCAGACCGAATAAAATAACGCAAAAGCTTTTGGATGCAGTATTTGAATCAGACAGTGCGGTAGCAGCTGTATTTGCCGGGCATATACATTTTTACAACCGCAGTATGCTAAATGATACAACCGTACAAATGGTCACAGGAGCCGGGTATTATGGAGATGCGGTCAGCATTCATATCCGGGCGGAGTAATTGGATGTATATGCAATAGTCTTGATAAAGTGTTGCGTTTTGTGGATTCCCGGACGCTGTGAAAGGGGATTTTAGATGGAATTACGTTTGATATTTTATACTATTCTATGAACTGTTTTCAATTAGTGCTATAGAGAACTCTTTAGAAAACATCTTTTAAAACATAGATAATCATTTGAAATATCAATAATTATTCCATATTCCCTGATTCAAAGATGTTTATTTTAGCAATATTTTGACAAGATAGTTCAAGTTTGTTAGCCGAAGCATTAGGTGTTGTTATAAAACAATTTGTTAATTTTCAGACTTGCATACATTACCTGTGTTTTTCGAATTCACTAACCAAAAATCAGATATTATTAGGATATATAACTGATTTTATTAGCTTTTCAAAAAGAAGGAATACACAAAACGCAACCCTTTATCATAACTATTCCATTCATACAAAAATTTTTAGTAAAATTGCAATGTTTTATTTACAAAAAGGAAAAAATCATGTACAATGATAACAATTGGAAGCGGCGGCATTTATTGTATGAAGAAAAATGTCGATAAATGACAGCTTCGAAGACAGCAGAATTTGTACATCTGCCATACATATTTGTTATACAGATGTATGCTGACTGCGCAAGATTAATAGGGATAGAAAAGGAGATAAAAAATGGGTAAAGAAATGATTGCTATGCTTCTTGCCGGTGGACAGGGCTCCCGCCTTTATGCGTTGACCCAGAAGCTGGCAAAACCTGCAGTTCCGTTTGGCGGCAAATATCGTATTATTGATTTTCCGCTGTCAAACTGTGTTAACTCAGGGATTGATACGGTAGGTATTTTAACGCAGTATCAGCCGCTTGTATTAAATGAGTATATTGGAAATGGACAGCCATGGGATTTGGACCGTTTATACGGTGGGGTGCATGTGCTTCCTCCATATCAGCAGGCGTCCGGTTCTGACTGGTATAAAGGTACTGCAAATGCGATTTATCAGAATATTTCATTTATAGACCGTTACGATCCGAAATATGTGATCATTCTTTCCGGTGACCAGATCTGCAAACAGGATTACAGTGATTTTCTTCGTTTCCATAAGGAAAAAGGAGCAGAATTCAGCGTTGCCGTTATGGAAGTTCCATGGGAAGAAGCTTCCAGATTCGGTCTTATGGTTGCAGACGAAAATGATAAGATTACGGAATTCCAGGAAAAACCAAAGGAGCCGAAGTCTAATTTGGCGTCTATGGGTATTTACATTTTCAACTGGGATATCCTGCGTAAATATCTGATTGAAGACGAGGAAGATCCAAATTCTGAAAATGACTTTGGAAACAATATTATTCCAAATCTGCTAAAAGATGAAAGAAATATGTATGCTTACCATTTTGACGGCTATTGGAAAGACGTCGGAACGATTTCTTCATTATGGGAAGCAAATATGGAAGTACTCGATCCGGAACACAGCGGTATTAACCTATTTGATGAAAAATGGAAAGTTTACAGCCGTAACAGCGGTATGACTGGACATAAGATTAATCCGGGCGCTTCTGTAGAAAATTCTATGATTACAGATGGATGTAACATATCTGGACATGTTAAGCATTCGATTTTGTTTGCAGGTGTTAAAATTGAAGAAGGTGCGGAAGTAGAAGATGCAGTTGTTATGGGTGGCACGCTTATTAAGGCCGGTGCGAAAGTAAAACACTGTATCATAGCAGAAAATGTAGTGATCGGAAAAAATGCAGTTATTGGACAGATGCCGGATGGGGAAGAATCAGGCGTAGCAACTGTCGGTTCTGGCGTTTATGTCGGCGATGATGCTGTGATTGGACCAAATGCTATGGTCAGTGACAATGTAAAGGATGGTGATAAACAATGATAAATACCAATACGAACGCACTGGGCATTATTTTCCCAAATGTATATGATGAGCTGGTATCTGAATTAACCAATGAGCGTTTGATGGCATCCATTCCGTTTGGAAGCCGTTACCGTATGATCGATTTCGTATTATCCAGTATGGTAAACTGTGGAATCGACAATATTACCGTATTAGTACGTGAAAATTATTTTTCACTGCTCGATCACTTAGGCTCCGGCCGTGAGTGGGATTTAAGCCGGAAAAATGGCGGTCTTAATATTTTTCCGCCGTTTGCACAGAAAAATACAGGCATTTATAGTGGAAAAGTAGGCATGATTGCAAGTGTTCTTGGATTTTTAAAATCTCAGAAAGAAAAATATGTCATTATGTCAGATGCAAACATTGCTTTTAATTTTGATTTTAAAGCTTTGCTGAAAGCACATATTGAAAGCGGCGCTGATGTAACCGCAGTTTATACAAAAGAAGAACTGCCGGCAAGCATACGCAAGTCCGACGATTTGCGCAAAGCAATGTATTATACATTGGATTTTGCAGATAATCGTGTAAATAAGATTCATATTAATTCACAGGAGACAGGCATACAGAACTACTCTATGAATATTTATGTATTTGACCGTGAGCAGCTGATTAAAATGGTAAATGAAGCGTTTATCGGCGGCGGTGTGTACTTAGAGCGTGATGTTCTGCTTCCAAGGCTTGGCGAGTTGAATATCCAGGGTTACGAATATACGGAGTATATCGCAAGAATTACAGACTTAAAGAGTTACTTTGATGAAAATATGCGCCTGTTGGATGATACAAATTTGTCCGCATTATTTGAAAAGAACTCTATTTATACGAAGATTCGTGACGATAACCCGACGCGTTATGTCAATGGAGCTTCTGCGAAAAATGTAATGGTTGCAGACGGTTGTGTGATCGAAGGTGAGATTGAAAACTGTATTTTATTCAGAGGTGTTAGGATCGGTAAAGGTGCAAAAGTGCGCAATGCGATATTAATGCAGGATACGGTTATTGAACCTGGCGTAGATGCGGAATATATTATTACAGATAAGAAAGTAACGGTTACTGAGGGCAAAGAGTTGAAAGGTACGGATACCTTCCCGATCTTTGTAGCAAAGAGACAGGTTGTTTAAAAATAGTTTAGCGGCATTGGCAATAGAGCTGATGCCGCTTTTTTATTATTGTCAGCTAACTATGCAGAACTATTAATTACTTACATAAAAGAGAAGGGAAATCTATTGTCAATTTTTTAACATTTCTTGTATAATTATCCAATAAGGTTTATAATATCTTTAATTGTCCATGAAATAATGTATGATAAAGGAGAAATAAAATGAATGTATTAGTTATTAACTGCGGCAGTTCATCGTTAAAATACCAGGTAATCAATTCTGAAACAGAAGGTGTACTTGCAAAAGGACAGTGTGAGCGGATTGGAATTGACGGAAGGCTGGTGTATGAACCGGCAGGAGGTGAAAAAGAGATTACACAGGCAGCGATGCCTACGCATAAGCAGGCAATTCAGATCGTCATCGATGCGTTAACAAATGAAAAGACTGGGATTATAAAAAGTCTGGACGAGATCGGAGCGGTTGGTCACAGAATCGTGCATGGCGGAGAAAAATTTGCTGCATCTGCGATTATTACAGATGAAATGATAGAAACAGTAGAAGCATGTTCGGATCTGGCGCCGCTGCATAACCCGGCAAATTTGATCGGTGTGCGTGCTTGTCAGGAGTTGATGCCGCATACGCCAATGGTTGGTGTTTTTGATACCGCTTTTCACCAGACAATGCCAAAGGAGGCGTATTTGTATGGGGTTCCGTATGAATATTATGAAAAATATGCAGTACGTAAATATGGTTTCCATGGCACCAGCCACAGCTATGTGTCTAAACGTGCGGCCGCTGTTTTAGACAAGCCGTATGAATCATTAAAGACGATCGTATGTCATCTTGGGAATGGCGCTTCGGTCTGTGCAGTAAAAAACGGGCAGTCTGTAGATACTTCGATGGGTCTGTCACCGCTGGAGGGCCTTGTAATGGGAACCCGTTCCGGTGACATTGATCCTTCTGCGGTAGAATTTATTGCAAAAAAGGAACATCTGGATCTGTCTGGTGTTTTGAATGTGTTAAATAAAAAGTCTGGTGTGATGGGGTTATCCGGCGTTTCTTCGGATTTCCGTGATATAGAAGCTGCAGAACAGGCAGGAAATGAACGTGCTGCGACTGCACAGCAGGTATTTAACTATCGTGTCATAAAATATATTGGCGCTTATGCGGCAGCTATGAACGGGGTAGACTGTATCTGCTTTACTGCAGGTGTCGGGGAGAATAATGGGGTGCTTCGTAAGCAGATCTGTGAGAATCTTGCATATTTAGGAATTCAGATTGATGACGAGGCAAATAGTAAACGAGGAGAAGAGACGGTAATTTCAACGCCGGATTCTAAAGTAAAAGTACTCGTTATTCCGACAAACGAAGAGCTTGCGATTGCACGCGAGACCGTTGCATTGGTAAAGTAACAGTGCAGTAGGTTATCTGAACTGTTACATGGTAAGAGAATCAACGCTAAATAAATTTGTATTTGATATTGACAAATAAATCACATTTGGTTATACTTTTTTCGTGTATGTTTGAAAGCCTGTACAAATGGCTGTTCAGGTATTTTTCAGACAGATAGGAGGCACCATGATTTTAGATCTTTCAGATATATATTCCAATTGGAATGCGACAGAAGAAAAAGTAGTTCATCTGGATATGGATTCCGTCAAATCTAAAATGGGTGTATTTCCTATTTTAAAAAAGGAACCATTCACACTGCATCTTACGAACGAGGAGAACAGGCGGCTGCTGATCCGAGGAGAGTTGGATGTAACGATATCTGTCCCATGTGACCGTTGTTTGACTGAAGTTTTGACAACGCTGCATCTGGTCATTGACAAAAAGCTTCCGATAGAACATGGAAAAGAAGCACAACCAGTTTCGGAATCTGAGGAAGATGAGGATGACCAATTGGAACAGCTGGAATATATGAATGGCTGTCAGCTAGACGCAGACCGGCTTGTATATGGAGAGATTCTGTTCGCATGGCCGGTTAAGGTACTGTGCAAAGAAGACTGTAGGGGAATTTGCCCGAAATGTGGTGCAAATTTAAATGAAACTAACTGCAGCTGTGACAAAACGGCGCCGGATCCGCGGATGGCGGCATTTCAAGATGTGTTTAACAAGTTTAAGGAGGTGTAAGCAGATGTCTATTTGTCCAAAAAATAAAACTTCTAAGAGCAGAAGAGATAAAAGAAGAGCAAACTGGAAAATGACGGCTCCTACATTGGTAAAGTGCAATAAGTGTGGAGAGCTTATGGTACCGCATCGTGTATGTAAGAACTGTGGGACTTATAACAAAAAAGAGATCATTGCAGTAGATTAATGGATATGATTTTTAATCGGTATGATTTCTAATCGGTATGATTTTTAATGGATATGTTTTTAGAACAGAAAAAGACTTTACATTTACAGAGGGTAATGTAAAGTCTTTTTTGCTTGGCAAATCGTTCAAATGGATTTTTTTGGTTGTCATGCGCTACAATATTTACTATAATGGAAAAGTACATAAGCAAACGGTTACGAATGAAATAAGGGAATCAATTTTTATATTGATTTATAGAATCACATATAGTATATTGGAAATGATTTATTACCAGTGTATGGAAAGGATACACGGCTTGAAACCAAACGGCACGTATGTGCATGAGACAGGAGGACTCTATGGGGAAAAATATCAGTGTAGTCGTCGATGCGATGGGTGGAGACTATGCACCGGGTGAAATTGTAAAAGGAGCGCTGCAGGCGTTGGATACGCAGAAAAACCTGACGCTTGTTTTTGCCGGGCAGCAAAAACCGCTGGAAGCGGAGCTGAAAAAGTATTCGTACGATGCAGATCGTGTTAAGACAGTTTTTGCCGAAGAGGTGATTGAGATGGCAGAGCCTCCGGTTGCGGCAATTCGAGGGAAAAAAGATTCTTCGATTGTTGTCGGATTAAATATGGTAAAACATGGAGAAGCGGATGCATTTGTATCGGCAGGAAGCACTGGAGCCGTACTGGCAGGCGGGCAGTTGATTGTCGGCAGGTTAAAAGGGGTAGAGCGTCCGCCGCTTGCACCGTTGATTCCTACAGCGAAAGGAGCGGCGCTGCTGATTGACTGTGGAGCAAATGTAGATGCGAGAGCGTCTCAGCTTGTGCAGTTTGCAAAAATGGGCTCCATATATATGGAACGTGTCATTGGTGTGAAGCGTCCGCGTGTGGCAATTGTAAATATTGGTGCTGAAGAAGAAAAAGGAAATGCACTTGTAAAAGAAACGATGCCATTGTTAAAACAGTGCAGGAAACTGAATTTTATCGGTAGTATTGAAGCACGGGACATTCCTTTTGGAGCGGCAGATGTAATTGTATGTGAAGCATTTGTTGGAAATGTGATTTTAAAACTGTACGAAGGGACGAGTTCAATGCTGTTGTCGCAGGTAAAAAGGACGATGATGAGTTCTTTGCGGACAAAGATCGGTGCATTGCTTATAAAGCCGGCATTGAAAAAAACGTTAAAAGGCTTTGATGCGTCTCAGTATGGCGGCGCGCCGATGCTTGGATTAAAGGGGTTAGTCGTAAAGACACATGGGAGCGCAAAAGCGTCTGAGGTCAGACAATCCGTGATTCAGTGCGTGAATTTTTCAAAACAAAAGATAAATGAAAAAATCAGCCAGCAGCTTTTGGCTGAACAGGCGTCTGAATTACGGGATTCTAAATAGAGAAAATGATAAAAGGAGGAGAGAGTGGTCATGGAATTCGAGAAAATCAAAAAAATCATTGCAGAAGTATTAAATGTGGATGAAGAAGAAATCACAATGGATACTACTTTTGTGGATGATCTTGGTGCGGATTCTCTGGATGTGTTCCAGATTATTATGGGCATTGAAGAAGAATTTGATATCGAAATCGCCAATGAAGAGGCTGAAAAGATTGCAACTGTAGGCGATGCCGTAGAGCAGATTAAAAATGCATTAAACTAATGGAAAAAGGGTGTTTTGAGACGATGGCAGTTGTTTTAAAACACCCCTTGCAGTTTTCAGAGCAGAAAGTGAGAGATGGATGAGAAAACAGTTAGAATTTCAAAAAGTGATTGGTTATGAGTTTCGCCAGACCGGGCTTTTGCAGCAGGCATTGACGCATAGCTCTTATGCGAATGAAAAGAGGATGAAAAAACATTCGGACAATGAGAGGCTGGAGTTTTTAGGGGATGCGGTTCTGGAAATTATTTCCAGTGAGTATTTGTATCATCATTTTCCGGATCTGCCTGAAGGGGAGCTTACCAAAATGCGGGCGAGCCTTGTTTGCGAGCCAACATTGGCATATTGTACAAAAGAATTGCATCTGGGAGAATATCTGCTGCTTGGCAGAGGAGAGGATCGTACTGGTGGCAGAAAGCGCAGCTCCATTTTATCCGATGCGCTGGAAGCAGTGATCGGGGCGATTTATCTGGATGGTGGTTTTGCTAGTGCAAAAGAGTTTGTTCTGAAATTTATCCTGACGGACATTGCGCATAAGCAGCTCTTTTATGATAGCAAGACTATCCTGCAGGAGACTGTCCAGGGACAAAATCTGGGGGCTATGAATTATAAGCTGATTGGAGAGAGCGGGCCGGATCATGATAAAGTGTTTCAGGTAGAGCTATGGATTGGGGATCGAAGAACGAGTACCGGAGTCGGCCACACGAAAAAAGCAGCTGAACAGGAGGCGGCGTATCAGGCGCTTTTGCAGCTTAAGGAACAGAATGATATGAGATAACAGCGGAGGAAAGAATGTATTTAAAAAGCATAGAAGTGCATGGTTTTAAGTCTTTCGCAAATAAGATCGTGTTTGACTTTCATAACGGGATAACAGGAATTGTAGGGCCAAACGGAAGTGGAAAAAGTAATGTGGCGGACGCAGTTAGATGGGTATTAGGAGAGCAGAGCGCTAAGCAGCTGCGTGGTTCTAGTATGCAGGACGTTATTTTTGCAGGAACAGAGAACCGCAGGCCGGTCAGCTATGCGTATGTGGCAATCACGCTGGATAACGCAGACCATGTGCTTCCGGTAGAATATGAAGAAGTTACGATAGCCAGGCGCGTTTATCGTTCCGGTGAAAGCGAATATCTATTAAATGGGAGCGGATGCAGGCTGAAAGATGTGTATGAGCTGTTTTATGATACCGGTATTGGGAAGGAGGGCTATTCCATTATCGGACAAGGTCAGATTGAGCGGATATTAAGCGGTAAGCCGGAGGAGCGGCGGGAGCTGTTTGATGAAGCGGCCGGAATTGTAAAATTTAAACGGCGAAAAGCCGATACACAAAAGAAACTTGAGCATGAGCGGGAAAATATGGTGCGTATCCATGATATTTTGACTGAGCTGGAGCGTCAGGTAACGCCGTTAGAAAAGCAGGCAGAAAAGGCAAAGATTTATATTAAGAAAAAAGATGAGTTAAAAGTGTTTGAAGTGAATCTGTTTTTGCTGGATATGGAACGCAATGAAGTGCAATGCAAAGAAACGGCGGAAAAATATCAGATTGCCGATGCGCAGTTAAAAGAAACGCAGAAACAGTTTGAGCAGACACGAGCAGAGTATGAGAACCTGACAAAGCAGCTGGAACAGACAGAAACGGAGATTACAGAAACGAGAAATAAAATCAGTGATTGTGCCGTACGTAAAGGCAAGCTGGAGGGCGAGGTAAATGTTTTACTGGAACAGATTCATACAGCGCAGATGTCCAGAGAACACTATCAGAACCGAAGAGAAGCGATTGAAAAAGACAGCAGCGAGCGGCGTAAAAGCAGGCAGGAATATGAAGAACAAAAATCTGGCCTGGATACGAAGCTTGCGGATATTATAAGCAGCCGTAAAAGCGCTGGACAGCGTTTGGAAGAGGTCAGAGCGCGTATTGCATCTTGCAATGAGACGATTGAGCAAGGGAAAAATGAAATTATTGAACTGCTCAATCACAAAGGAGCAGTCAAAGGGCAGCAGCAACGTTTTGATATGATGTTAGAACAGGTCAATATCCGCAATGCACAGTTAAATCAGCGTAAGCTGCGCAGAAAGAGTGAAGAAGCGAATCTGGAAGCTGTCATCGCACAACACGAGGAGACATTAAAAACACTGGAAATCCGCATTATGCAGCTGGAAGAAGCGCAGCATCAATATGAAGATAGACAGAGGGAAAAAAGACAGGTTATGGAGGAAGTGCGCGAACAGCTGGAGCGGACGGCGACAGAATATCATAAAACGCAATCCAGGCTGGAAACTTTGCGCAATATTTCAGAACGTTATGACGGCTATGGCAACAGCATTCGCCGTATTATGGAACAGAAATCAAAAGAACCGGGCATTCATGGTGTTGTAGCGGATTTGATTAAGGTTGAAAAAAAATATGAGACTGCCATTGAAACAGCGCTTGGAGGCAGTATTCAAAACATCGTAACTGACAATGAAGAAACAGCAAAAAAAATGGTACGTTTTTTAAAAGAAAACAAGTACGGCAGGGCGACATTTTTACCGCTTACGAGCGTAAACGGCAGGAACAGCAGCCACAAGGAACGGGCGTTAGACGGCAATGGTGTGATCGGTATGGCCAATACGCTCGTAAAGACCGAGCATGTTTACGAAGGAGTGATGGCCTATTTGCTTGGCCGTATTTATGTCGTTGACCATATTGACCATGCGGTACAGCTCGCAAGAGAATTTCACTATTCACTGAATATTGTGACATTGGAAGGAGAACATCTGATGCCGGGCGGTTCGATTTCGGGCGGCGCTTTCCGCAACAGCAGCAACTTGCTGGGCCGCAGAAGAGAAATCGAAGAGATGGAAACACAATTAAAACAGTTAACCGATAAACGCATCCATCTGACTGACCAGCAGCAGGAAATGAAATCCGCACTGGATTTGCTGCGCAAAGAGCAGGAAGATAATAAGGCGGTCAGCCAGCAGGCATATTTGGAGCAAAATACAGCAAAAATCAATTTGGAACGCGTATTAGAGCAAAAATATGAGAGTGAAAAGGCAGCGTCAGCTCTGTTAAATGAAACAAAAGAACTGGAACAGCAAAAAGAGCAGGTGCAGGAAGACCGCAGCCGTGTTATCAAACAACTGGAGGAACTGTCGGAAAAAGAGCGTCAAATCAATGAGGAGACTCAAACAGCGCAGGAAAGGCTGGAAGAGTATACAAAGTCTGAACAGGAATGCGCGAAGACTTTATCTGAAATTCAGATGGAAGAGGCAAATTTCAGCCAGCAGGCCGGATTTATTCATGAAAACATCCATCGTATTGACACAGAATTGGAAAAGCTGTCACAGGAGTTGTCACAACTAGAGAGAGGGGCAGAACATGCAGACGCGGATGTGATGCAAAAAGAGCAGGAGATCGGAAAATTAAAGACAGATATTGCACAGTCTGCCGCCGATCATACCATATTTGAACAACAACTGGGAGAAAAGCTAAAGCAGAAAGAAACAATGACTGTACAGCAAAAAGGATTTTTTGCAAAGCGGGAAGAATTATCTGAGCGCCAAAATGTGCTGGACAAAGAAATCTTTCGCTTAAACAGTCAAAAAGAAAAGCTGGAGGAAGCAAAGGAATCTCAGACGAATTATATGTGGAGTGAGTATGAACTGACGCCGCATCAGGCGATGAAGATGCGCGATGAGCAGTACGACGATCCTTCCAAAACAAAAAATCTGATCAAACAGATAAAAGACGAAATTCGCAGACTCGGAGATGTGAATGTAAATGCGATCGAAGAATATCGGGAAGTATCGCAGCGGTATGAGTTTTTAAAAACGCAGCACGATGATCTGATTCAGGCAGAACAGACGTTACTTGGCATTATTGAAGAACTGGATACCGGAATGCGCAAACAGTTTGCAGAAAAATTCGCTGAAATCCAGCAGGAATTTGATAAAGCATTTAAACAACTGTTTGGCGGTGGAAAAGGAACCTTGGAGCTGATGGAAGATGAAGAAATATTAGAATGCGGCATCCGTATTATTGCACATCCGCCAGGCAAAAAGCTGCAGAATATGATGCAGCTGTCCGGTGGGGAAAAAGCGCTGACAGCGATAGCGCTGCTGTTTGCGATCCAGAATCTAAAGCCTTCTCCGTTTTGTCTGCTGGATGAGATTGAAGCGGCGTTAGACGACAGTAATGTCAACCGGTTTGCCCAATATTTACATAAACTGACAAAAAATACACAGTTTATTGTCATTACACACAGACGCGGGACTATGGCAGCTGCAGACCGATTGTACGGAATCACGATGCAGGAAAAAGGGGTATCTACACTGGTGTCTGTCAGCCTGATCGAGAATGATTTGAATTAAGGAGGCATAGAATGGGAGAAAAAAAAGGTTTTTTTAAACGTCTGGTAGAAGGACTGACGAAAACAAGAGATAATATTGCTGCAGGCATTGATGCGGTTTTCAGCGGATTTTCGAAAATAGATGATGAATTTTACGAAGAGATTGAAGAAATTCTTGTCATGGGAGATCTTGGTGTGAAAGCAACCGAAGCAATTATTGAAAATCTCAGGCAAAAAGTAAAAGAGCAGCATATCAAAGACCCTGCAGCATGCAAGGAACTTTTAATCAGCAGTATTAAAGAACAGATGGAAGTAGGGGAGACGGCTTACCGGTTTGAAGAGGAACGTGCTGTAGTTCTTGTAATTGGCGTCAACGGCGTTGGAAAGACTACGACAGTCGGCAAACTCGCAGGAAAGTTTAAAGCTCAGGGGAAAAAGGTTGTGATTGGCGCTGCAGATACGTTCCGTGCAGCAGCAGGCGGACAGCTGGCAGAGTGGGCAAACCGCGCAGGCGTTGAGATGATCGGCGGACAGGAAGGTGCAGATCCGGCTTCTGTCGTATACGATGCCGTAGCGGCGGCAAAAGCGAGAAATGCAGACATTTTATTATGCGATACGGCAGGAAGACTACACAATAAAAAGAATCTGATGGAAGAGTTAAAAAAGATCAATCGGATTCTGGAACGGGAATTTGACCAGGCGTACCGGGAGACGCTTGTCGTACTCGATGCGACGACTGGGCAAAATGCGCTCAATCAGGCAAAACAATTTTCGGAAGTTGCGGATATTACAGGAATTGTACTGACAAAAATGGACGGTACGGCGAAAGGCGGGATTGCTGTTGCAATTCAGTCTGAGCTTGGGATTCCGGTAAAATATATCGGAGTCGGAGAGTCCATCGAAGATCTGCAGAAGTTTGATTCAGAGCAGTTTGTAAACGCATTGTTCCATAAGCCGGATGAATCTGAGGAGCAAAATTTGCTGTAGCAGCGGAGGTTGCATATGAAGGATGGAGTCCTTATAGATCTTGGCGTACAAAGCTTTGAAAAAATACGTAAACGAAATTCTTTTTATATAGATAAGACGGAATTTTTGAAAGAATGGTGGGAAAAAGGTGCAGATGTTACACTAATTACACGTCCGCGCAGGTTTGGAAAAACATTGAATCTAAGTATGACAGAATGTTTTTTTTCTAATCAATACGCTGGCAGGAGCGATTTGTTTGAAGGGCTTTCCATATGGAAAGAAGAGAGCTTTCGGCAGTATCAGGGCAGCTATCCGGTTCTTTTTTTCAGCTTTGCCAAAGTAAAAGCGGTGAACTATGAAGAAATGAAAGACTGTGTGAAAAAAATTATTTATGACCTGTTCGAACAGCACAGGTACTTACTTTGCAGTGACAAGTTCAGTGAGAATGAGAAAGCATACTTTTGCAGTGTCAAACCAGGGATGGATGATTCTACTGCGCTGGATGCTTTGAATACGCTGACCGGTTTTTTAAGCCGCTATTATCAAAAAGATGTTATTATTTTGCTGGATGAGTATGATACGCCGATGCAGGAAGCGTGGCTGTCCGGTTATTGGAGTAAGGCAGTTGGTTTTTTCAGAAGTTTTTTAAATGCCGCTTTAAAAACAAACAGACATTTATATAGAGGGTTGGTTACAGGTATTACAAGAATATCCAAAGAATCTGTGTTTTCGGATCTGAATAATCTGGAAGTAGTAACCGTTACCTGCGGAAAGTATGCAGATTTTTTTGGATTTACAGAACAGGAAGTCTTTCAGGCATTGGATCGTCTTGGATATGGTGCACAAAAGCAGGATGTTAAAAACTGGTATGACGGTTTTATCTTTGGCAGCAGGACAGATATTTATAATCCGTGGTCGATTGCTTCTTTTTTGTCCAACGATGCAAAATACAGAACCTATTGGGCGGACACAAGTTCAAATGGGCTGGTCAACAGGCTGATACGTGAGGGAAGCGCACAGTTAAAGCGCAGATTTGAGATGCTGCTTGATGGACAGCATATCAAAGTTGCGATTGAGGAACAGATCGTGTATGACCAGCTGGAAGAAGATGAAAATGCAGTATGGAGCCTGCTTCTTTCTGCCGGATATCTGAAAGCAGTCTCGATTGACGACAGCTGCAGAAAAGATGGTCTGGGAGAAGATTATTACGAACTGGCACTGACAAATTTTGAAGTACGCAGGATGTTTGCAAAAATGGTACGCGGCTGGTTTCGCAATTCCGCGGAAGTATACAATGAATTTATCAAAGCGCTGTTAAGTGATAATGTAAAAAAGATGAATACCTTTATGAATAAAGTAGCCTTGCAGACATTCAGCGTTTTTGACAGCGGAAAAAAGCCGTCGCAGTCTGCGCAGCCGGAGCGGTTCTATCATGGATTTGTGCTGGGAATGGTAGTTGATCTGTCAGACCGATACAAAGTAAAGTCAAACCGTGAGAGTGGATATGGTAGATATGATGTACTCATTGAGCCGTTTGATACCAAAAATGGAAAAGCATTTATTTTTGAATTTAAAGTAAGGGAACCGGATGAGGAAGCATGTCTGGAAGATACTGTTGCAAATGCGCTTGCTCAAATCAATGAAAAGAATTATGAAGCAGAGCTTATTTCTGATGGAATCCCACCGGAAAATATTCGAAAATACGGCTTTGCATTTGAAGGAAAACAGTGTTTGATCGGATAATTTCATGATGTAACAGGAAAACTGAATTTAGATGATTTAAAACAATTGACTATTTGTTCGGAAAGTGCGAAAATAAGTCTGATATATACGAACTTGAAAAGGAGATTCGATCCAATGCTGACATTAGATAAATTTGAGGAAGCAAGTGAAAAAGTAAAAGAGGTCATCCAGGAAACCAAACTCATTTATAGTGATTATTTAAGCGCCCAGACTGGAAACAAAGTCTGGCTGAAACCGGAAAATATGCAGTATACAGGCGCTTATAAGCTGCGTGGGGCATATTATAAAATCAGCACTTTGTCGGAAGAAGAGCGTGAAAAAGGATTAATTACCGCATCTGCGGGCAACCATGCTCAGGGAGTCGCTTATGCTGCCAAATGTTATGGAGTCAAAGCTACGATTGTGATGCCAACAACAACACCGTTAATTAAAGTAAACCGGACGAAAAATTATGGCGCAAAAGTCGTACTTTATGGGGATGTCTATGATGAAGCCTGCGAACATGCTTATCAGCTGGCGCAGGAGCATGGATATACTTTTGTGCATCCGTTTGATGATCTTGCAGTTGCAACCGGGCAGGGTACGATTGCGATGGAAATTTTTAAAGAACTGCCCCTTGTGGAATATATTCTTGTGCCGATCGGCGGCGGCGGGCTTGCGACAGGCGTATCGGCGCTTGCAAAGCTTTTAAATCCGAAAATAAAAGTGATTGGCGTGGAACCTGCGGGAGCAAATTGTATGCAGGCTTCGTTTGAAGCAGGAAAAGTAGTTACGATGCCGGCGGTGAATACAATTGCGGATGGTACGGCAGTAAAGACGCCGGGAAAAAATATTTTCCCATACATCCAAAAAAATCTGGACGGGATACTTACAGTTTCGGATGATGAGCTTGTCGTTGCTTTTTTGGATATGGTAGAAAATCATAAGATTATAGTAGAAAATTCAGGACTTTTGACCGTTGCGGCGTTAAAGCATCTGGATGTGAAAGGCAAGAGGGTTGTTTCAATATTAAGCGGCGGAAATATGGATGTCATTACGATGAGTTCTGTAGTTCAGCAGGGATTGATTTTTCGCGACCGTATTTTTACCGTGTCCGTATTGCTGCCGGATAAACCGGGCGAGTTATGCAAAGTGGCGGATACGATTGCAAAGGAACAGGGCAATGTCATTAAGCTGGAGCATAACCAGTTTGTGTCGACGAACCGCAACGCGGCCGTAGAGCTTCGGATTACGATGGAAAGTTTTGGTACAGAGCATAAAAAACAGATTATGGATGCACTGGAATTACAGGGATATCAGCCGAAGCTGGTACGTACAAATTTGTAAATTTTGCAGAGAAAGGAAACTTGGAAATGAATATTAAAGTAGAAAGAGTAAATCAGGTAAACAAGTTATTTGAAGTGATTGACAGCTGTACGATGAATGTGGAGCTTGTTACCGGAGAAGGTGACTGCTTGAACATGAAATCCAAGTTAAGCCAGTATTTGTCAATGACACGCATGTTTGCCAATGGAGATGTGCCGCAGATGGAGCTGGTTGCGAAAAACGACCAGGATGCGCAAAAGCTGATTGCATTTTTGGAAGAAGATGCGAAATATCAGGAATCTTAAATGGCGTAACGGATGTACATAACGAAATGAGAACAGTCAGAGTCATTGTAAGACTCTGGCTGTTCTCGTTTTTTAAGAGAGATACTTTTTAATGATTATTTTTATTATCATGCAATCATCTGTTTTTCAGCATATCTTATTTCGCAAAAAATTCAATAAAACATTTGTTCTGTTAATAAAAAAGCTTGACACCTCATACATCTTATGTTACGATACTCAAGGTTTCAACAATTTTGAAAATTCATTCTAATATCACAAAGCAGCAAGCTTCTGCTGCCAGACAAAAACGGGGTGGATTTCATGGATCAGAAATTAGAACAGGCATATTTATATGATTTTTACGGCGAACTGCTGAAAGAACGCCAGCGCAGAATTTATGAAGATTTTGTTTTCAACGATCTGTCTTTAGGGGAGATCGCACAGGAAGAGGGCATCAGCAGGCAGGGTGTGCATGATACGGTCAAGCGTTGTACAAAAGCGCTGGAAAGCTATGAAAAGCGGCTGCATCTGGTACAGAAGTTTCTTAGAACAAAGGAACGTGTGGAACAGATTCATGCACTGGCCAGTGAATTTCGTACAAATCAGGATATGGCAGTCTTAGATCAGATGGAACAGATATCCAATGCGATTTTAGAGGAATTATAAGGAACAGTTCTTAAGATTACGAAGGCATCCGGCCGTTAATTAAAGGAGTCAGAAACATGGCATTTGACAGCTTATCAGAAAAACTTCAAAATGTATTCCGCAATCTGCGCAGCAAAGGCCGTCTGACCGAGGACGATGTAAAGACAGCGTTAAAGGAAGTTAAGCTCGCGCTTTTGGAAGCGGATGTGAATTTTAAAGTAGTGAAAAATTTTACAAAAGAAGTTCAGGCACAGGCAATTGGTTCTGATGTTATGAATGGATTGAATCCGGGGCAGATGGTCATTAAAATCGTTCATGATGAGATGGTCAAAATGATGGGTTCTGAGACGACGGAGCTTGTATTAAAGCCGGGTTCTGAATTGACAGTCATTATGATGGCAGGTCTTCAAGGCGCTGGTAAGACGACGACGACGGCTAAAATTGCGGGAAAGCTAAAGCAGAAGGGAAAAAAACCGCTTTTGGCAGCCTGTGACGTATATCGTCCGGCAGCGATTGAGCAGCTCCAAATTAACGGCGAGAAGCAGGGCGTCGAGGTGTTTTCCATGGGAGACAAAAACAGTCCTGTGAATATCGCGAAAGCCGCGGCAGAACATGCTTCCAGACATGGTTATAATGTGCTGATTCTGGATACGGCCGGACGTTTGCATGTCGATGAGGCGATGATGGAAGAGCTGGCGCAGATCAAGCGTGAGATTGCTGTGACACAGACGATTCTCGTTGTGGATGCAATGACTGGTCAGGACGCGGTAAACGTGGCCAGCAATTTTGAAGAAAAAATCGGTATTGATGGCGTAATACTTACAAAGCTGGACGGCGATACGAGAGGCGGCGCAGCGTTATCCATTCGGGCTGTGACGGGAAAGCCTATTTTATATGTTGGAATGGGTGAAAAATTATCGGATTTGGAGCAGTTTTATCCGGATCGGATGGTTTCTAGAATACTTGGCATGGGCGACATTTTAACGCTGATCGAAAAGGCGGAAGCTGAGATTGACCATGAAAAAGCAAAAGAAATGGAGCAGAAGTTTAAAAAGGCTGAGTTTGGCTTTGACGACTATCTGGAATCCATGAATCAGATGAAAAAAATGGGCGGCTTGTCCAGTGTGCTTTCGATGATGCCCGGAATTGGCGGTGCGCAGATGGAAGAGCTGGAAAACGCGATGGATGAAAAAAAGATGGCCCGTATTGAAGCAATTATTTATTCTATGACACCGCAGGAACGCAGTGATCCCGGGATTTTAAATCCAAGCAGGAAACGCAGGGTTGCTGATGGCGCAGGTGTTGATATTGCAGAAGTCAACCGTCTCGTGAAACAGTTTGAGCAGACGCGAAAGATGATGAAGCAGATGACCGGTATGATGGGCGGAAAAGGAAAACGTGGCAAAATGGGAAGATTTAAACTTCCGTTTTAGCATAGATGATAAGGAATGACAGCAGTAAGTACTGTTTATTGTCAAGGAGGTGAAAGAAGTGGCAGTTAAGATCAGATTAAAAAGACTTGGAAAGAAAAAAAATCCTTTCTATAGAATTGTTGTTGCAGATGCCAGAACATCCAGAAACGGCAAGAGTATTGATGAAATCGGAACATATGATCCGATGAAAAATCCAAGTGAATTCCACGTAGACGAAGAGGCAGCTAAGAAATGGCTGGCAAACGGTGCGCAGCCTACAGAGACTGTAGCTAAAATTTTAAAGCTGGCAGGAATCGAAAAGTAGTGGCAGCAGGCTTGTTTTGCCTGAACTGCAGGTAGTGAGGTGGATATATGAAAGAATTAGTAGAAGTGATTGCAAAATCACTGGTCGATCATCCTGAAGAAGTAACTGTAACTGTAACAGAAACAGAGGATGATAAATCCATCGTAATCGAGCTGCGGGTAGCTCAAGAGGATATGGGAAAAGTCATCGGCAAACAGGGCCGTATTGCAAAGGCAATTCGTTCTGTTGTGAAGGCGGCGGCTTCCAGAGCAGATAAAAAGGTTATTGTTGAGATTATGCAATAATTTTTTATAGTCTGTGAAAATACCGCTGCACTTGGCTATACAGTCTTTGAGATCGTATCCGGTGCATATAAGAAAATAAGAAAGCATTGTAAGACAGTAAGTAGTTTTACAATGCTTTTTTCAAAACCAGTGTATGAAATAAAGGAAGGGTTCGTGCATGGAAGATTTGTTTCAAATAGGTGCGGTAACAAGCACACATGGATTGCGCGGTGAGCTGAAAGTATATCCGACGACGGATGAACCGGCGCGTTATCACAAATTAAAAGAAGTAATTTTGGATACAGGAAAAGAGCAGCTAAGCTTAAAGATAGAACATGCCAGATTATTTAAGCAGATGGTAATCATCAAGTTTGAAGGCTTCGATCATATCAATGAAGTGGAAAAATTCAAAGGCGCAAAGTTGTATGTTACGAGAGAAAACGCTTTGGAATTAGGGGAAGATGAATACTATTTTGCAGATCTGGCAGGCTTGCGTGTGGAGACGGAAGAAGGTCAGCTGTTAGGAAAAGTGACAGATATCCTGCAGACAGGCGCAAATGATGTATATGTGATCGGCCGCGAGAGGCAGAAGGATCTTTTAATTCCTGCAATTAAAGATTGTGTAAAACAGATAGATCTGGAAAACGGCAGGATGGTCATTCATTTGCTGCCGGGACTTTTGGAAGCAAGCGAAGGCGGTGTAAAGTAGATGCATTTTTATATATTGACGCTGTTTCCGGATATGATTCGACAGATTATGCATACAAGCATTATCGGGAGGGCGGTAAGTCATGGGATTCTGACTTTTGAAGCGGTGAATATCCGGGATTATACAGCGGATAAACATAAAAAAGTAGATGACTATCCTTACGGAGGCGGTGCAGGTATGGTGATGCAGGCACAGCCGGTTTATGATGCATGGAAGGCGGTCATGGAACAGATCGGGCAGGAAGGAGGAGTCCGTACGATTTATCTGACGCCGCAGGCTCCGGTTTT
The DNA here is from genome assembly GCA_910584345.1 of uncultured Eubacterium sp. Taxonomy (GTDB): domain Bacteria; phylum Bacillota; class Clostridia; order Lachnospirales; family Lachnospiraceae; genus Eubacterium_J. Next base: position 46,987 of record CAJTZX010000021.1, read on the forward strand.
CGGACAGAAGATGGCAAAAGAGTTTGCAAAAGAACAAAATCTGATCTTGCTGTGCGGACATTATGAAGGGATTGATGAGCGGGTACTGGAAGAAATCGTGACAGATTACGTTTCCATCGGTGATTATGTCTTAACAGGTGGAGAGCTGCCAGCAATGGTGTTTGCAGATGCAGTAGCGAGGATGGTTCCGGGAGTGCTGACGAATGAGCTCTCCGGCAGTACGGAATCTTTGGAAGGAAATCTTTTGGAATATCCGCAGTACAGCCGTCCAGAAGAGTGGAATGGGAAAAAAGTACCGTCTGTGTTGCTGTCCGGCAATCATGCAAATGTGGATGCATGGCGCAGAGAACAGTCCATCCGCCGTACGGCAGACAGACGTCCAGATTTGCTGGCGCAGGCAGATCTGACAGAAAAAGAACAGGAAATTTATTTATGATACAGACATATGTACTAAACACAGGCGAATTGCCTGACCGGTTGGACTATCCGGTGCAATGGGAAGCTTATATGCAGAAAATGCCGCCGGAACGGGTGGAAAAAATCAGACGGATCCGTCATGAAGAAACGAAAAAGCAGAGCTTTGGCGCGGGCCTGCTGCTGCATGACGTATGCAAACGGTTAGCTCCCGGGGAGGAGATTACGTATGCAGCGTATGGAAAGCCTGCCTGCGCGGATCTTCCATTTAATTTGTCTCATACAAAGGATGTTGTGATCTTAAGTGTTTGGGAAGGCATAAATCGGGAAGAGGTAATGATTGGCTGTGATATCGAGCAGATCCAGCCATATCAGGCAGAGATTGCCGGGAGGTTTTTTACACGGGCAGAATACCACAGTCTGCAAGCAGTTCAAAACCCTCAGGAACAAGCAGAATTGTTCTACCGCTACTGGACGAAAAAAGAAAGTGTTATGAAATTGACCGGGCTTGGACTTTCTTTACCGATGGATTTGTATGATGTGCGGGGAAGCCAGCCGGTTGTGGATTTTGAAAAAACCTATACATGGTATGAAAAAGAATTAAAAAAAGGACAAAAAAAGGAAGGATTTACACAGGCGGTAGAAACTTTGCTCTACCGGAAAATGTATTTCAAAGAATATCGTTATCCTCCATGTTGTATTACCGTGTGCAGCACGATGGAACAGTTTGCACCGGATTATGTGCTTGCAAAACCGGGCAAAGAAGGAATATAATAAAAGGGAATAGTAATAGTTAATAGAAATGTTTGACGGAATGGACGATATGTTATAAGTATCCGGGAATCAAAAAGGGCAGAGTTTTATGAAGAGAAGAAATAAAATCTATCTGTATATGACAGTGTTTTTTATTCTGGTTTATGTTGGACTGCTGACGGTTTTGTGTTTATCTGAATATACGGACAGCAGCGCTACCATACGCTCATTTGGTGATGCGTTTTGGTACTCTCTGGTTACATTTACGACGGTCGGCTACGGGGATCTTATACCAGTCACTCCTTTGGGACATGCGGTAGGCGTTGTGTTTCTTTTCATGTCTGCAGGTATTATGATGACATTGTTCGGCGCTGTGATTTCGTTTGTTACGAGTGAAGGATTTCCGCTGTTTCTGCTTGGATTTCAGCGGAAGAAAAATTGGTATTATTTTGCAGATTATGGAGCGGAAGCAAATATTTTAGCTGCGAATATTTATAAAGAAGACCCGGATACGCTGATTATCTTTGGTGAGAAAAAAGATGACCAGATGGAATTTCCAGACTATCCGTGCCTGTTTATCAACGTATCGCCGGCCAGGATTGTATCACGCAAGAAAAATATTGGCACAAAGTGTAAAATTTTTCTGATGAAGGAAAATGACATCGGTGTGAACAGCCGCGCCGTTGATCTGCATTTGCTGCCAGTAGAAGTATATGCAAGGACGACGAACGGGCAGGATCATCTTTCGGGAAACATCCGATTTTTTCATAGCTATGATTGCTGTGCCAGACAATACTGGCGTTCCAAACCGTTATGCAGCTATGAAAATACGATTATAATCATCGGATTTGGAAATTATGGGCGATGTATATTGGAACGAGCGATATTAACGAATGTGATTTCTGTGAATCAGCATGTAGCGTACCATATTTTTGGAGATGCAAAAGATTTTCTTTTGATGCATAGGCATTTACATAAAGTGTTTTCGCTGGATGAAGTATCGAAAGATTCTGATTCTTTGATCTTTCATGATGAACTGTGGGAAAGCCGGCATGAGATACTTGAACAGGCAGACCGTATCATTATCTGTACGGACGACGAGCCACAAGGCTGGAGCATTTTCTGGCAGCTGAACCGATATTATAAGCTGCATGGACAGATTCATCTGCACAGTAACCGCAAAGCTCCCGGCGTATCGTATTTTGGTACAAATGAAGAAATTTATACGCCAAATCAGATTATGCGTACGGCTTTGAATCAGGCTGCGATTATGATAAATGATATTTTTCGAAAGTCCGTGGATTATCCGACACTTAGCTGGGAGCGGCTGGATGATTTTCATCGGGAATCCAAAATATCGGCGGCAGATCATTTGTTAACGAAAATAAGAATTCTTTTACAGGATGAAACGATTACTGAATATACTGCTAAAACTGTGGAAAGAGCCTATCAGGAATATTGTAAAACGTCAAAATCTGAAGCTGCAAAAGACAGATACCGCAGGCTGGACCACATGCGCTGGCTTCGATTTTATACATTTTATAATTGGAGTTATGGGGCTGTACGGGATGATGGTGCAAGACAGCATCCGATGCTTTGTCCATATGCGGAGCTGACACCAGAGCAAAAGAGGGAACGCGACGCTGCATGGGAATTGTTAGGCAGTATGATGTCGGAGCTTAACAAGCAAAAAACCGGAAGCAAGGAGAACGTTAAGGATGAAGAATCAGAATAAAAATGCTTTTATCAATGGATTGCGGGATGGTATACCGATCGCTATGGGTTATTTTGCGGTAGCATTTTCCTTAGGGATCGTAGCAAAAAAAGCAGGTTTAAATCCGATCCAGGGATTTATATCCAGTTTGCTTAATCACGCTTCGGCAGGGGAATATGCTGAATTTACGGTAATTATGGCAAACGCGCCTTATGTGGAGATGGTATTTGTCATATTAATTACCAATATGAGATATTTATTAATGAGCTGTGCGCTTAGCCAGAAGTTTCAGCCGGATACTTCTTTCATGCATCGGTTTTTCGTCGGTTTTGGAATCACAGATGAAATTTTTGGAATCAGCATCGGCAGACCTGGAATATTAAATCCGTATTATAATTACGGCGCAATGTTTATTGCTCTGCCGGGCTGGTCGATGGGGACAGCTCTTGGGATTGTAGCAGGCAATATTTTGCCGGTATCCGTTGTCAGTGCGCTAAGTGTGGCATTGTACGGTATGTTTGTCGCCATTATGATACCTGCATCCAAACAGAATAAGGTCGTGGGAGGAGTCGTTGCAGTTAGCTTTGCGGTAAGTTTTGCAGTATCTAAAGTATCTTTGTTTGAAAATATGTCTGACAGTATGAAGATCAGTCTGCTGACAGTGATAATCGCGGCAGCCGCAGCTGTTTTGTTTCCAGTAAAGCCAGAAGATGAATCGCAAGAGGACGAACAGAAGGGAATTTCGCAATATGGAACATAATATTTATTTGTATATACTTGTAGCAGCCGTAGTTTCCTGTATAATCCGTGTGCTGCCGTTGACTTTGATACGCAAAAAGATTAAAAATCCGTTTTTGCAATCGTTTCTTTACTATGTACCTTATGTAACACTTGCAGTCATGACATTTCCGGCAATGTTAGCTGCGCCGCAGTATCCTGTCGCTGGAATTTTGGCGTTGGTTGTTGGAATCGTTGCTGCATGGAAAGGGTTAAACATGGTAGGAATTGCCGTATTGTGCTGTGGGGTTGTTTTTGTCTGTGAGACAGCGATTGTCTTGTTTCGGTAGGAAAAGGATAACTTTTCAGATAAGGGAGATTTTTTAAATGAGGAAAAAAAGTATTTTAAAACAGCTGCTTATTCCAATGCTGACGCTTGCGGTAGCTTTGCCTGCCGTGGTACTTGTTATATTTACGACATCTTATGAACAGGAAATCTATAAAAAAAACGAGCAGCTTTCCAGCCTGATGGCAGGTGAAATCTCGATTTTTATGGATGAGGCGTATCATGTCAATGAAGAACTGGCAGATAATCCAAGCATATTGACGATGGATACAGATGTGCAGACACCGATTTTAAAGCGATGTGTAGAACGCAATTCTTATTTAGATCAAATATATATACAAGGTACAGATGGCATGCAGACCGGCCGTTCTTCTGGAGAGCTGGCAGACCGTTCTGCCAGGTGGTGGTTTATGCAGATGATGGAAGAACCGCAGGCATTTGTATCCAAATCTTATTATTCTGTTGCAACAGGAATGCCCTGTGCATCTGTATTTTTCCCAATGTATCAGGACAATGAGCTGCAGGGTGTTTATGCGGCAGATTTGAAACTGGATTTTTTACAGGAGTTAATCGGAGAACATTCGAATGAAGCGGATGGCAGGATTTCTTTTGTGATTGACGGAGAAGGGGTCGTAGTAGCACATCCAGATCTTACACAGCTAGAAGAGCAGTATAATTATAAAGAGCTGACTTCTACTGTGGCAGTCAAAGATGCTTCTGGAAATCCTGCCGTTGACGAAGAAGGGAACATTAAGACGGAGCAGCATACTTTTGAAATATCTGATGACTTAAAACAAGTCATTGCGCATGTGATGGCAGGAGACAGTGGCAGTACGAAAATATCTTATGATAAGCAAACGTATTATGCCGGTTATGCAGCGATTCCGCTGCAGGGGAACTCGGATTCCTGGTCATTGATTACTTTACAGAAGAAAAGCGCTGCAATGGCAATGGCTGTGCGCATGCTTCTTGCAGCTGCAGCAGTTACTATCATAGCAGTTGCAGCCGTTGTGTTTTTTGTGCTGCATCTTGCCCGCAAACTGACAACTCCGGTCGTTGCGATCTCAGGACTTATGAAGGATGCTGCAGAAGGGGATTTTTCTGCTTCTGCTGATGAGAGCAGCCAAAATGAAGTCGGGCAGCTGGCAGCAAGTTATAATGTAATGGCCGGCCGGATCTCCAGCGCGCTGCATCATATGACTGATTATACGAAAGACCTGATGCAATGTTCAAACCGACTTCAGGCTATGGAGTCAGACATAGATGTGATTAGCCAGGCTATGCAGGAAATTACAGATGGTACAGCAGCACAAACATCTGAGGTTAGCCAGGTTACAGAGCATATCGCGCAAATGGAAAAGCGGTTTGATCAGCTTAAGGCAAAAAGCGCGGATTTGCTGTACGAGGCTGAGCATACGGTAACATCCGGTTCGGAGGGAATCCGAAGCATTCAAAAATTAGAAGAACAAAACCGCAGCGTAGAAGAGCATATGGCATGTTCTTATGAAAAAGTAAAACTGCTTGAAATGCATTCCAAAAAAATAGCTGAAATTGTACAGACGATTCGAAATATTGCTTCGGAGACAGAGCTGTTGGCGCTGAATGCAAGCATTGAAGCTGCAAGAGCAGGAGAACATGGGAAAGGGTTTGCTGTTGTAGCAGAGTCCGTTGGTAAGCTGGCTGCGGATTCTTCGAAAGCAACGGCAGATATTGATACAATGATCGGAGCATTTTGCGGTGATATTGATGATATTTTAGCACAATTTGAAAAGATGAAGACGATGGTTGCGGCTCAGGTATCTTCTATGCAACAGACCGGAGAGATTATTGCGGACTTTAAAAAAGTTACAGAACAGACCGGAAGCTCTGTCAGCGATATGAACGGCTTTATTCAGGAAATGTATGAGATTGACCGGCAGATTGGCGCAGCTGCACAGCGGATCCATGATATTTCAAAGCAGGCAGAAACATTATCTGCAGAAGCCGCGGTTTCTGTTGAAAAAGAGCTGATGGATATTCAGATTGGTGTGGAGAGTCTTACAATGGTATCTGATTTAATGGAGCAGGAGATGCGGAAGTTTAAATTTCATTCCAAAGTCAGTGCCAAGGAGAATGAAAAAGATGGACGGCAGGAGGATTAAATAGGTTATGAACCGGCAGGATTTAACGACAGGCCCGGTATTTTCTACTATGTCATTGTTTGCACTGCCAATGATACTAGGCAATATTTTGCAGCAGGGATACAATATTGCAGATACCTGGGTAGTCGGACATATGATTGGCCCGGATGCACTCGCAGCTGTTGGTTCTGCATTTGCACTTATGACGTTTCTTACATCCGTACTGATTGGGTTGTGTATGGGAAGCGGAACGGTTTTTTCACTTTGCTTTGGCAGACAGGACAGGCAGCAGCTAAAGAGCAGTATTTGTGCATCTTTTTTCCTATTGGCGGCAATTGCGGCGCTTCTTACAGCTGTGTCTGTTTTGTGCGTGGATGCAATGATTGTCTGGATGAATATTCCAAAAGAGATTGCGGCAATGACAAGAGGATATTTGATTGTCGTATTTTGGGGAATTCCTGCGATTGCAGCTTACAATTTTTTCGGAGCGTATTTAAAAGCAATTGGCAATTCTGTAGTGCCGCTGGTTTTTCTTGGCATTTCTACGGTATTTAATATTTTGTTGGATGTGTTGTTTGTAGCAGTGTTTCAATGGGGGACGCTCGGCGCAGCTTCAGCGACAATTATTTCGCAATATTTGTCAGGGATTGGGATAGGTATCTATGTATTGGTAAAAGAAGGTGAAGTAAGAAGCGCTTTGTTACATGTTCATGTGAAAACGTCCGATTTTAAAGAGATTGCAAATTATTCAGTACTGACTTGTGTGCAGCAGTCAGTGATGAATCTTGGCATTTTAATGGTGCAAGGACTTGTCAACAGTTTTGGAACAGCCGTTATGGCAGCATTTGCAGCGGCAGTTAAAATAGAAGCATTTACTTACATGCCGGCGCAGGAATACGCAAATGCTTTTTCTACTTTTATTGCTCAAAATATGGGTGCGGGACAGAAGCGCAGAGTTGTGAAAGGTGTGCGATATGCGGTGGCAACGATTGTTATTTATTGTTTGCTGGCATCTTTGCTGATCTGGATATTGGCCAAACTTTTCTTGCTTATTTTTATAAAATCTTCGCAAAAAGCAATACTTGCAGAGGGCATCCGGTATTTGCGCATTGTCGGCCCTTTTTACTTTGGCATTGGATGTTTATTTTTATTTTATGGATTGTATCGGGCCATTGGAAAGCCTGCTATGTCTGTTGTACTGACTGTGATTTCGCTGGGAACTCGTGTCTTGTTAGCATATATGCTTTCAGCAGTAAAAACTTTTGGCGCTGCCGGAATCTGGTGGTCTATCCCAATTGGATGGATATTGGCAGATTTGACAGGCTATGTGTATTATTTATGCCGCGTGCATTTTGACGAAAGCAGGAAGATTATTTAGAAAGATGGATGAAAGGCAATGAGTATTTGAAGCTATAAAGATGAAGGAAACGATGCAAAATATTAAAAGTAATGTGAAACAAAATATAGACAAACTAGAAAAAGCATTTCCAGACTGTGTGATAACAATTAAGGATACAGATGGCAAACCTTGCAAACAAGTGAATTTTGAACTTTTGCACCAGATGCTTGAAGAACCTGCACTACCGCAAACACAGAGGTGTGAGTTTACCTGGACAGGCAGGAAAGAGGCAGCCGCGCAGGCAGCCAGCCGGACGGACTTAAGACTATTCCCTTGTAAACAAGAAAGCGTTTATTGGGATGACACAGACAATGTATATATTGAAGGTGATAATCTGCCTGTTTTAAAATTGCTGCAGAGAAGTTACAAGAATAAAATAAAAATGATTTATATCGATCCGCCATATAATACAGGGTCAGATTCCTTTGTTTATACGGATGATTTTTCACATGCCGGCTGGTGTTCCATGATGTATCCAAGGCTTTTACTGGCAAGAAATCTTTTAACTGAAGACGGCATGATCTTTTTATCGATCGACGATCACGAATATGCAAATCTAAAAAAAATTTGTGATGAAATATTCGGTGAAAGTAATTACTGTGGAACTTTTATTGTCAATTCTGCACCAAATGCCCGTGATTATGGACATATTGGAAAAATGCATGAGTACTGCCTGTTTTATGCAAAAAACAGTTCTAAGACAAAGACCTATCCGCTCACAGACACGGAGAAAAAGTTCAGGTTTGCAGATGAAAAAGGCGGTTTTAATATTCATCCGCTGTATAATAGTAACGAGGCATTTCATAAAAACAACCGCCCGAATTTGTACTATCCATTTTATCTGTATCCGGATGAACCGGTTCGTACAGATGGTTTTTATAAAATCGGACTGGAAAAAAAGGATAACAGCATAGAACTATATCCTCCGAAATCGCAAAAAAACGGCGTGCAGTTTGTTTGGCGATGGGGAAAAGATAAGGCAAGACAGCATTTAAATAAAGAAATTGCCGGTTATAAGCTTCGGGAAGGGGAGTATCGTATTATACAAAAAATGCGTTGCAACAAAAAAATCATCCGCAGTCTTTTAACGGACAAAAAATATGCAAGCAGGAGAGGAACAGCTGAAGCGGAGGAGTTGTTTGGAGCAAAAATATTTTCCTTTCCAAAACCATTATCACTGCTTTTAGATTTTTGCAGGGCAGGCACGAACGGGCAGGATATTATTTTGGACTTCTTTTCAGGTTCGGCGACGACTGCGCATGCGGTGATGCTGTTAAATGCACAGGACGGGGGCAACAGAAAGTTTATGATGGTACAAAGGCCCGAACAGACCGACGAAGAGAGTGAAGCTTACAAAGCAGGTTACCGTACTATTTGTGAAATAGGAAAAGAGCGGATTAGGCGCGCTGCGGAAAAGATAAGGAAAGAATACTCAAAAGCAGTATTTGACAGTGGATTTCGTGTGTACAAGCTCCGCTGATATTTTTCCGGCAGAGCCTTAAATGGGATAGGATTTGGCTTACATTTTACTAAAATATGTTTTATTTTATTCTGAAAAAGCTTTTGATGCCATTATGAAACAGTGTAGGAGGTTTTTATGATAGCTGTTAGAGATGCGGTGATAGAAGATGCAAAACGTATTTTGGTGATATATGATTATTATGTAAAAATTTAAGTATCTTTATGAACTTTTTTGTGTCTATAGAAATTAAAGTTGTCTACCCTATAAATACATAATTACAGATGCAAAATTATAATCTTTATGGTATAAAAAGTTTAAGGAGAAAGATAGAAGTTATGGATAATTATGATGAGATATTAGATTGTATCTTTGGTTTTGCACAAATGATAAACGAAGAAGGCCCATCCTCTGTTAATGTTGAAGATATTGATATGAGCAAAGAATATGTTTGTTTAGTGAAAAGTGGGTTTTCTCACTTATTAAACGGCACTCAGATCAAAAATATTTTATGGAGCAGTGAGATCATATATTATATTATCAATCATTCAAATATAACGCAGCATGAAATACAGGAAATATTGTTGATGGAAGAAGTAATTATGCTCTTGCAAAATGGGCCGGTTGAACAATTATCGGAAATACTTCATCGTTATGGCTCATATAACTTAATTATGAAATATAGTGATTGGTTAGAACGCTTTATAAAATCAAAAAATATTGATGAATTATCGTAATTCATTATTTTAATTTTTATATACTTTTAAAAACGAATATAGCAGATAAAGCCGGAAGGATCGTTCGATGGTTCTTCCGGCTTTGTCTGTTTCGAATTTATTATTATTTTGTTTATCGCTTTATATGCATTTAAACACTTATATTTTTTTAAGATGATGCAACAAAATCAAGCTGAATACGGTAGCAGGTCTTCAAGATAACACGTCAAAACAAGAACAGCCAGGCGGTAACATGCAGACAGATCAGGAAAATGATAAGATCAGCAGCACACAGGCAGATCAGGGTGAGAATCTGGATGGTGGCGTACAGACAGATCCGGCTGAGGATAAAGTTGGTAATGTACAGACAGATCCGGTTAAGGATAAAGTTAGTAACATAAAGGCAGACCAGGCTGAGGAGCAGGAGCGAGATGCGAAACACTATCAGGAAACAATGGACGGTGTTACAGTTACACTATCAGAAGTGGCTTATGACTATCATGCAATTTATGTTGCTATATTGGTGCAGAATGAGAAAGGTTTTGTGAAGGATACGCTGATTCCAGATGGATTATGTTATGACGCGCAAGTGAAGCTGTATCGTGCAGATGGGAGTACGGAAGAGTTTCATTATGAAAGTGAAGGCAGGTTTGTACGTACGATAGAAGGGGAATTTGTGGATGCACATACGTTTAAAGGAATTTTTCAGTTTTGTGAGTCCGGCTTTGACCTGTCAGAGTATACTGCCTGTGAACTGACTTTTTGGGAATTTGAGCAGCAATTGAAGACCGGCGAGACAGAGACTATTATTGTGCCGGATTATGGGAAAGTTTCCCAGATGATACCTGACAGTGTACCTTATAAAGGGCCTTGAAAATTTCATTTGGATTTTGACGGTTTGGAGGTCAGCGAACAGGAAGTGGCTGTACATGATGTCAATGACGAGGGTTTTGGTTCTGGTTTTATAACTAAATTAGAAATTAATAAAAATGACGAAGATTTTTCAAAATGTTTAATTGAGTATGAAATAACAAGACAAATCATAGACAAAATTCAAGATATCAAAATTTTTATTGGTTCAACAAGAGGATCGTTAAATAAAGTTAAATATTTTGCGAAATGTTTGCCATATATGGATCCTAAATTTGAAGAACAATTAGAGATAACCTGCTTTTCGAATATGGACTTTTTATGGGAACGGTAGGGATAAAGAATGTATATATATTAATGGAAAAAAACAATAATATTAAATTACCATTTGACTTATACGGAGTGAATTATTTAACTTATAATGATATTACAAAAATGGATCATATTTTAAATGCTATTACAAAAAAGGCGAAAGATATTTTTGTTGAAAAAGTAAATACTTATTTATCAAACAAATTTGAGTCACAAGATCATGAATTAAAGGTAGCTTATCATAAGCATATAAAAAAAATGCACATGGAGAAGCAAAAAAATGATGCGAAAATGAAACAAATAAATAAGAAAGTTTCAGAAATAAAGTTGAATGTAGAACGTGGCGTATATCATACTGGAATATTTATAGATGTAGATAAAATGAACCAAATTAATGAAAAGTATGGAAAAGATCATGGAGACAGAATATTAAAAGTTATAACAAAAATTATTGAGGATTCATTAAAACATTTTAACTATTACTTTTGCTGTTTTATTAAATTCAAATTCAATTGAAGATCCGAGCAACAAAGTAAAAAGGCTCATATCTAAAATACGTCAGTCCGGGCAAAAGTGCGTGGAAGCAGAGGATGATAAGGATATTAAAGATAAAGTGACGGCTTGGGTTTTAAATATGGCGCATGTTGTTTGCAAAGGACAAAATCCCTGTGGGCTTACCGCGTATGCGATTAGAAAAACGAGATATTATGTGAAAGATGTTTATAAAGAAAAAGAGGCAGGAATACGGGCAGTGTTTTTGATTTGAGAGAGGAATATGAAAAAGCGGCTTATTTTCATAGTAAGGGATTATGGTATCGCTTAAAAAGCGGCGGCTTGTATACACCTTCTACGGTTACCTCTCTTCATAATCTGGCAAATACCTGGAATCTGGCGGGAAAATGGCTGCCTGCGCTTTTTGTGGAGCGAATGGCGGTTTGGGGACTGAAAAAGCAGGAAGTTCGTGCAGATGATTATCCTGTATATTTGTGTATGGGAGATTTGCTAGAACGGATGCATTTAAGAAATTTTGCGTTGACATATTATAAACAGGTATCTTATTTGCTAAGAAGAAAAAAAGAGATTGTTTCTGAAACGGTGGAAATTCATCTGATATTGGCGACATTTGCGAAAGACTGGGAAAAGAACGAAAATTCTGAAAAGAGTCTGTTAAAGGCCTTAGAATTGCTGGAGCACAAACAAGAATGGTATCGCAAAGATGACGAGCTGAAAATGGCAGTGTATTTATCGTTGGAACACTATTATTACTGTCTGGAAAGATATGAGGATGCTTTAAACTGTCTGGATATCTTAGAAGAAACGCTGGATTCCTGTTTGTACCGTGAGGAGTATGCAGACATTCGTGAGATGGTTTCTTATGAACGGGAACGTTGCACCTCCGGTTTTTGCCATGAGTACTCTCGGAAATTCACAGCCCTTGAAAATACTGGTGTTCCAAAGAACTC
>CAJTZX010000022.1 GCA_910584345.1 uncultured Eubacterium sp.
AGTTGTCCGCACAACTGACGCAGCTGACTACAGAAGTACGCCAGAGCGTGGAAGATGCAACAGCTGCGTCTAAGCAAAATATGATTTTGATTATTACAATTGTACTCACAGGAAGCACGCTGTTGTTAGTATTTCTGACATTTTTAATCAGCAAAAGCATGCAAGGCAGCATCCGAATATTCAAAAAAACACTTTCTTGTATGACACAGGGAGATCTTACGGTTCGTGCTAAGACAAAAGGAAAAGATGAATTCGCCATATTCGGGAAATATGTAAATGATTTTTTGGACAAGCTGACAGAGGTTTTAAAAGAAGTGCAATTTATTTCTAAAGAAGTTAGGATGTCTGGCGAGGAATTGGATGAAATGGCTTCGATCAGCGGTGTTACCGCATCAGATATCAGTAGTGCGGTCAATGAGATTGCATCAGGCGCGGTGACACAAGCCGGAGAATCCGAATCAGCTGCCGCTAAAATCGAAGCAATGGGACATTCTTTTGGAACAATCGTAGATTATGTGCATCATTTGGGTAGTATGGCTGAGGATATGCATCAGGTCAGTGAGGAATCCGTACAATTTATGAGTGATCTGCATGAAGCAAATGAAAAAACGGTATACGCTTTTTCACAGGTGTCCAGGCAGACGCATACGACGAATGCATCTGTTCAAAAAATCAGAGAAGCTACGGAGCTGATTACTTCCATTGCAAGCCAGACAAATTTGCTTTCTTTAAATGCCAGTATCGAGGCAGCAAGGGCAGGTGAGGCAGGCAGAGGATTTGCGGTCGTTGCATCGGAAATCCAAAAGCTGGCAGACCAGTCAGGCAGTTCGGCAGAAATTATCAGTAAAATTATCGGGGATCTGTCTGAGCAGGCTGATTTAACGGTACGGATTGTGGACGACGTTTCACAGGTAATGGAAACGCAGCAGGCAAAACTGCAGCTGACGCAAGATCGGTTTGTAAAATTGGAACAGGGTATCCGCCAGTCTGGTGATGAGACAAAGCTGATCCGGGAGCAGACTAAGATTTGTGATACAGCAAGGAGTACGGTAGAGGACGTAATTATGAACCTTTCGGCTATTTCAGAGGAAAATGCTGCATCTACCGAGGAGACGACGGCGTCTATGACGCAGCTGCACGCGACGATGGAACAGTTATCAGTTTCTTCAGGAAAACTAAAAGAGATGGCGCAGCAGTTGGATTTGGATTTGAATTTTTTTCAATTGTAATCATAGCATGCAGACAAAAAAGATAAGGAAAAATTAAGAAGGAAAAGGCAATAGAAGCAATTAAATATTGACTGATTATTAGTTAAAACATATACTTATATAAAGTTGAGAACCAATCATGTTAAAGAAACAAGACATATGATATACATCATTTTATGAATCAAATACTTCAAAATGAAAAGAAAGGAAAAGCTGCCGGTATACAGATAACAAGCAATAATATCAGGCAGCAGGTATCAGCAAATGGATTACAAAAAAATCTATCATCAGTGGCTCTCTGATCCATATTTTGACGATCAGACAAAAGAAGAATTAAAAGCGATTGCAGCAGATGAAGCGGAGGTGGAAGATCGTTTTTATCGTCGGCTGGAGTTCGGAACCGGAGGACTTCGCGGGGTCATCGGCGCAGGGACAAACCGGATGAATATTTATACGGTGCGGCAGGCCACACAAGGATTGGCAAATTATATTATTTCGCAGAACGGACAGGGCAAAGGAGTCGCAATTGCATATGATTCCAGACGCATGTCTCCAGAATTTGCAGATGAGGCGGCATTGTGCTTAAATGCCAATGGGATTAAGACCTATCGTTTTGAAAGTCTGCGTCCGACACCGGAATTGTCATTTGCAGTACGGGAGCTTGGCTGTATTGCCGGTATCGTCATTACAGCAAGCCACAATCCAAGGGAATATAACGGTTATAAAGTATATTGGGAAGACGGTGCACAGATTACACCGCCGCATGATAAAAATATATTGGCACAAGTAGCCAAAGTGACAGAGTTTTCGCAAGTAAAAACGATGGACAAAGAGTCGGCACAGGCGCAAGGGCTGTATGAGACGATTGGCAGTAACATCGACGATTTGTATATGGAACAGCTAAAAAAACAGAGTATCCATCCAGAGCTGATTCGTAAAGCGGCAGGTGATATTCGGATTGTTTATACGCCGCTGCACGGTACAGGAAATCTTCCGGTTCGAAGGGTATTAAAAGAGCTTGGTTTTGAACATGTGTATGTCGTAAAGGAACAGGAATTACCGGACGGTGCATTTCCGACGGTTGCATATCCGAATCCTGAGGATGAAAAGGCATGGACATTGGCGTTAAAGCTTGCAAAAGAAGTAGATGCGGACATTGTACTTGCCACAGATCCGGATGCAGACCGCCTTGGGGTATACGCAAAAGATACAAAGACCGGAGAATATGTAAGCTTTACAGGTAATATGTCCGGTATGTTGATCGCAGAATACATTTTAAGAGAGCGTACGAAGACAGGTACAATGCCGGAACATCCAGCGCTTGTAGAAACGATTGTAACGACGGATATGGCAAAAGCAATAGCGGCAGATTATCATACGGCGCTGATCGAAGTTCTGACTGGTTTTAAATATATTGGGGAGCAGATCCGTCTGTTTGAAGAAAATCATTCTTATCATTATGTATTTGGGCTGGAAGAAAGCTATGGCTGTCTGGCAGGTACATATGCAAGAGATAAGGATGCATGTGTGGCGGTGATGATGCTGTGCGAGGTAGCTGCATACTATAAGCTGCAAGGCAAGACGCTTTGGGATGCAATGCTTACGATGTATGAAACCTATGGTTATTATAAAGAAGGACTTGCAACGCTGACATTAAAAGGCATCGATGGTGCAAAACAGATTCAGGAGAAAATGAGCGAGGCAAGGAGCAATCCGCCGAAAATGCTTGGCGGTCTGAAAGTACTTGCAGTTCGTGATTATAAGCAAGATAGCAGAACAGATTTGATTTCTGGTGAGAAAACACCTACTGGATTGCCGGAATCTAACGTATTATATTATGAATTGGAGAACAATGCATGGTGTTGTGTTCGTCCGTCTGGTACTGAGCCTAAGATCAAATATTATTTTGGTGTCAAAGGTGATTCTTTGGAAGATGCGGCTATGAAGCTGGAAGCTTTAAAACAGGATATGTTGAAATAAAATAACAAGTTCCATGGCTTATCGGAACGGTTATAAAATAAATAGGATAAGAGTTTCAAATCTATAAAAAAATTAGAAAAACAGAGGTTCTAAAAAATAACAGTTCAGCTTGTCCGGACTGTTATTTTTTGTCAAAGAAAGTCCACGCGAAGCGATTTCTAATCAGCAAACTCTCAATATCGCCCCGAATCGTTACTATGAGCGGGCTCCAGGCCGTGAATAGTAACGATTTCTTGCAAAAATTAAGATTTAGAGTTGAGAAATTTGCGGATAAGTGATATTTTATAGTAAGAAAAATATTTAGGAGGAAAGAGGAAAACAATATGAGTAAAAAACCTACGGTATTAATGATCTTAGATGGCTTTGGGTTAAATGAGACAAGTAACGGCAATGCTATAGCACAGGCAAATACGCCGGTGCTGGACAAGATGATGAAAGAGTATCCGTTTGTCAAAGGATATGCCAGCGGCCTGGCGGTAGGCCTGCCGGACGGGCAGATGGGAAATTCCGAAGTCGGACATCTGAATATGGGCGCAGGGCGTATCGTATATCAGGAATTGACACGTATTTCAAAAGAAATCGAAGACGGAGATTTCTTTCAGAATGAAGCGCTGTTATCTGCGGTAGAAAACTGTAAAAAGAACGGGTCTGACCTGCATTTGTTTGGGCTTGTATCCGATGGCGGCGTGCATAGCCATAATACACATATTTATGGGCTTTTGGAGCTGGCAAAAAGGGAAGGGCTTTCCAATGTTTATGTTCATTGCTTTATGGATGGGCGTGATACGGCGCCGTCTTCAGGCAAAGGCTTTATTCAGGAATTAGTGGATAAGATGCAGGAAATAGGAGTTGGCGAGATTGCTACGATTAGCGGACGTTACTATGCAATGGACCGTGACAATCGCTGGGATCGTGTGGAAAAGGCTTACACAGCTCTGACAAAGGGCGAAGGTGTGAAAGCTTCAGATCCGGTAGCTGCAATGCAGGCATCTTATGATGATGAAAAGACCGATGAATTTGTGCTGCCGACTGTGATTGTAAAGGATGGAAAACCGGTTGCAACAGTAAAAGATAACGATTCCGTTATTTTCTTTAATTTCCGTCCAGACCGCGCAAGAGAAATGACGCGGGTATTCTGCTGTGATGATTTTAACGGATTTGACCGCGGGCCTAGAAAGCAGGTTACTTACATCTGCTTTACAGAATATGATGTAACGATTCCAAACAAAGAAATCGCATTTAAGAAAGTAGAGCTGGATAATACGTTCGGACAGTTTCTTGCTGCAAACGGCAAAACACAAGCCAGAATTGCAGAGACCGAAAAATATGCGCATGTTACGTTTTTCTTTAACGGTGGAGTGGAAGAGCCAAATAAAGGGGAAGAGCGTATTCTTGTAAAATCTCCGAAGGTTGCCACTTATGACCTGCAGCCGGAGATGAGCGCTCCAACCGTATGTGATAAGCTGTGTGAAGCAATTCGTTCTGGAAAATATGATGTGATTATTATTAACTTTGCAAATCCAGATATGGTTGGACATACCGGTGTAATGGAAGCAGCTGTAAAAGCGGTGGAAGCAGTAGACGCCTGTGTTGGCAGAGCGCTGGAAGCGCTGTTGGAAGTAGATGGCCAGATG
The DNA here is from genome assembly GCA_910584345.1 of uncultured Eubacterium sp. Lineage (GTDB taxonomy): Bacteria > Bacillota > Clostridia > Lachnospirales > Lachnospiraceae > Eubacterium_J. The sequence continues at coordinate 4,823 of CAJTZX010000022.1, forward strand.
TTCTTATGTGCAGATCACGGAAATGCAGAGCAGCTTGTTGACTATGAAACAGGGGTACCGTTTACGGCGCATACGACGAATCCAGTTCCGTTTATTTTGATTAATTATGATCCTGCATATACGTTAAAGGAAGGCGGACGGCTTGCGGATATTGTACCGACTTTAATCGAAATGATGGGCATGGAGAAGCCGGCAGAGATGACAGGGGAATCTCTTTTGATAAAAAAATAAAAGGCAGATGCTGAACGAGTTTTAGAAGTGGGAATCAGAATGTTTCTGATTCCCACTTACGGTATTGGATAAAGTGAGAAAAAGTTGATTTAGTTATATTCAGATAATATGTATACGGCATATGGAATGGGAATAATATGGGAGTAAGATAATATGGGACATTCTATTTTGATGCTTCTGATGAAGATAAATGGATGGTGATTGATGGACTGCAGCGCGTCACAGCTTTAAGACAATTTATAGTTGAAGAAAGTCTGACTTTACAGGATTTGGAGTTTTTTCCAGAACTAAACGGGTCTGATTATAAACAACTTCCAAGAGCGTTTCAACGTCGTATCGATGAGACGGTGATCAATGTGTATCTTGTAAATCCATCTACTCCGGATAATGTTAAATATAATATTTTTAAAAGAATTAATACAGGCGGTCTTGCATTAGAACCTCAAGAGATCCGAAATGCCTTATATCAGGGGAATGCAACAAAGTTTTTAAAGGTTTGTGCTGAAATGCCTTGTTTTGTGACTGCTACAGGAGGAAGTGTCAAGAGTGAAAGGATGCTGGACAGGGAATTTGTATTGAGATTTGTTTCATTTTGCTATTTGGATTTAGACAAATATATCGGAAATATTGATGAATTTTTAAATCTTGGTATGAAATACCTAAATAAAATATCAAAGGAAGAAGACATCATAAAAATGGAATTTGAGAATGTAATGGTTCATATGCATCAATTAATGGGAAAGCATGCATTTAGAAAAATCTGTTTTGATGATCGTAGGCGTCCGGTAAATAAGGTGATCTTTGAGTCCTGGTGTTATATAGTGAAAAAATTGTCAAATGAAGATATTCAAAATCTACGGTCATACAAGCAATTCTTTTGTTTCGCCAGACTTTTGAAAGAAATAGTTTTGGTGCGGACCGGAGAATTATTTTAAACGGGCATTACGTAAGTCTTGGCACGATAAAAGACATTTCTTATTGGTATAAGAAGAATGATGAGATCAGCCTTGTAATAGAGGAGGATGATCAGATTTGGGAATGATTTGCCGACAGGCAAATTTTCTACAATTTAATAAATAATGAAGTAATTTTGTCATAGTTTACAAGTTTCCCAATGTAAAATGACCAACATCGCAAAGATTACACAGAAATTTAACACAATCATTGCAATTTTGTAAGAAATTGAGTATAATGCTTTATTATTAAAGTGTGATTAGGTGAAAAGAAGCCAGGAAGCAGGTGATAGGTATGGCAGATCTTTCGATTGCAATGAATGAACCACAGGAAACAGTAGAAGAATTAGAAGCCAAAATAGGAGCAAAGAGGAACGGAATCCGCAAAATGCCTGATTTTATAGAGCCGCAAGAGTTGTATAAGGAGCTTATAAACAGCATTAAAAAATACCATCCATCCACAGATATTACACAGGTGGAAAAGGCGTATCGGATTGCGGCGGCGGCGCATAAGGACCAGAAAAGAAAATCTGGAGAAGCATATATTATCCATCCGCTTTGTGTATCTATGATCTTGGCAGAGCTGGAATTGGATAAAGAAACGATCGTAGCAGGTCTTTTGCATGATATTGTGGAAGATACAGTTATGACGGATGAGGAGATTGCGCAAGAGTTCGGTTCGGAAGTTGCGCTGCTTGTAGATGGTGTTACAAAGTTAGAGCAGTTGTCTTATGATGCAGATAAAGTAGAAGTACAGGCGGAAAATTTCAGAAAAATGTTTCTTGCGATGGCAAAGGATATCCGGGTCATATTGATTAAACTGGCTGACCGTCTGCATAATATGCGCACACTCCAGTATATGCGGCCGGAAAAGCAAAAAGAGATTGCAAGAGAGACCATGGATATTTATTCTCCAATTGCCCAGCGGCTTGGCATATCCAAAATAAAGATAGAGCTGGACGACCTGTGTTTAAAATATCTGGAGGCTTCTGCCTATTATGATCTGATTAAGCAGGTGGCGCAGCGTAAAACTGCTCAGGATGATTATATCCGCAATCTGACAGATGAAGTGCGCGGACATATTGAAAGGGCCGGCATTCAGGCGGAGATTGGCGGCAGAGCAAAGCATTTTTTCAGTATCTATAAAAAAATGGTCAATCAGAATAAGACGCTGGACCAGATTTATGATCTGTTCGCAATTCGTATTATTGTCAGAAATGTTATGGACTGTTATGCGGCGCTTGGTGTGATTCATGAAAATTATGTGCCGGTGCCGGGGCGTTTTAAAGATTATATTGCGATGCCGAAACCGAACCGTTACCAGTCATTGCATACGACGCTGATGGGTTCGGACGGCCAGCCGTTTGAGATTCAGATTCGAACGGTGGAAATGCACCGGGTAGCAGAGTATGGGATTGCTGCGCATTGGAAATATAAAGAAGCTGCTAACGGAGTAAAATCAACAGGCAGTCAGGAAGAAGAGAAATTAAGCTGGCTGCGTCAGATATTAGAATGGCAGCAGGATATGTCTGACAATAAAGAATTTATGAGTCTTTTAAAAAGTGATCTGGATTTGTTTTCAGATATGGTATTCTGTTTTACGCCAAACGGCGATGTCAAAAATCTGCCAAATGGTTCTACCCCTGTAGATTTTGCATATAGTATTCATTCCGCAGTCGGCAATAAAATGATCGGTGCAAAAGTGAATGGAAAGCTTGTACCGATTGATTATGTCATTCAAAACGGCGACCGGATCGAAATTATTACTTCGCAAAATTCCAGAGGTCCAAGCCATGACTGGCTGAATATCGTAAAGAGTACGCAGGCAAAGACAAAAATTAACCAGTGGTTCCGCAGCCAGCTCAAAGAAGAAAATATTCAGCATGGAAAAGAATTGATTAGCGCATACTGCAAGGTTAAAGGAATTGACTTTTCGGTGATTAATAAATCGGTCTATCAGACAAAAGTGATGCGAAAATATGGGTTCCACGACTGGAATTCCTGTCTGGCTACTGTCGGTCACGGCGGAGTTAAAGAAGCAAGCATTGTAAATAAGATGTTTGATGAATACCGAAAGGATCATCCGATTGAGATTTCCGACGAGCAAATAGCTGCAGAAAATGAAGAAGGCGGTTCTAAAAATCTTAGGTCGAATTCTAAGAGCGGAATTATCGTAAATGGATTGTGCGATATTGCAGCACACTTTGCAAAATGCTGCGGGCCGGTGCCAGGGGACGAGATTTGCGGTTATATTACAAGAGGGCGTGGCGTTACGATTCATCGGACAGACTGTATTAATATGATGAATTTGTCTGATCTGGAAAAAACGCGGCTGATCGAAGCAGAATGGCAGGAAGGGTGCGGCAGCGGAGAACATGGATTGTATCTGGGCGAGCTTAAGATCTATGGAAATAACCGGACAGGTCTGCTTGTAGATATCACGAAAATATTTACAGAACGGGAGATTGATATCAATTCGATTCATTCGAAAACGAGCAAGCAGGGAATTGCAACCATTTCCATTTCCTTTGGAACAAAAGGCAAAGACGAGATGAACCATATTATTACGAAAATCCGTCAGGTGGAAAGTGTGATTGATATTGAACGTACTTCAGGCTGATTGAAAAAAGAACACAAATAGATTAGAAAATAAGGCAGGGATCGATCAATGATGACAGTAAAGGAATTTCAGGTCGGCGTCGTCGGCACAAATTGTTTTTTAGCGGTAAACAGTGAAACAAAGGAAACATTAATCATTGACCCGGGTGATTATGCAGCGGCTCTTGCAGATGATATAGAGAAAAACGCTCTTCATCCGGTAGCTGTACTGCTGACACACGGTCATTTTGACCATTGTATGGCAGCAGAGCAGTTGGCAAAGCAGTATGGGATTTCTATTTACGTGCATGAGGATGACAAACAGACGATGGAAAATCCGGCGTATAACTGCTGCGGTATGATTGGTAAAAATCTTGTTTTTCATGCAGATCAGTATTTTCATGGAGAGACAGACCTTATATCGATGGCAGGATTTGACATGGAAGTATTGCATACGCCGGGACATACGCCAGGAGGAGTCTGTTTTTATGTTAAGAGTGAGGGGATCTTATTTAGTGGAGACACATTGTTTTGCGAGTCTGTAGGAAGGACAGATTTCCCGAAGGGAAGTATGTCACAGCTCGTACGCAGCATTCATGAAAAGCTGCTTCCTCTGCCAAACGATACGAAAGTAATGCCAGGACATGGGGAATGGACAACCATAGGGAAAGAAAAACAGTATAATCCGTTTTTGTAGGAATAACAGAAGATGGATAAGATATTAGGAACCGGTCAGATTGCATGAACTGTTCCGATCGGTGTTTGTTCAGGAGAAAAGTCTGAAAGGGTAAAAGTTAACATGGTATTGGTACAGCTGAATAAAGAAGATTTTGAATACGACATCCATTCTCTGGTGAAGGCATTTTACCCATCAGAGAATGTTTCTGTATGTACGGCTTTTAGAGAGGTCTTAGAGCCAGTGCTTTTGCATATCAAAGTGATGTACGAACCGAACAGCATTCGCATAGAGCTTAGAAAGTGGGAAGACAGTCAGCAGAAGAGAGAACATACAACATATGAAATGCAGTCGGGATTTGCCCAAAAAGAGTTTGTGGTAGATGATAAGAATCGAAAAGAGAAGAAAAACTTGTTGAAGCAGAATCTATATCAGATGCTTTCCGTTTATACAGGCAGGAGCCTTCCATGGGGAACTCTGACAGGTATCCGCCCGACGAAAATACCAATGGCAATGCTTGAAGAAGGCAAAGATTCTCTGGAGATAGCAGATCATATGGAACAGACCTATTCTGCATCCAGAGAAAAAATTTCATTAAGTATCGAGATTGCGCAACGTGAGGCACAGCTGCTTCACAAGCTAGATGTGAAAAACGGATATAGCCTTTATATTGGTATTCCGTTTTGTCCAAGTACATGTCTGTATTGTTCCTTTACGTCTTTTCCGATATCCAAATGGAAAAAACGGGTAGATCGATACCTGGATGCACTTGAAAAAGAAATGGACGAGATGGCGCAGCTGTTTGCAGATAAGTATGTAAACACGATATACATAGGCGGCGGGACGCCGACAACGTTAGAACCGATACAGATGGAACGGCTTCTGTCCGCGCTTGAGCATAAGTTTGACCTGTCTCGTCTGCTGGAATTTACGGTAGAAGCGGGAAGGCCGGACAGTATTGACAGAGAAAAGCTGGAAGTGCTGCGCAAACATGGAATTTCAAGAATTTCCATTAATCCGCAGACAATGAAACAGGAGACTTTGAACCTGATCGGAAGGCAGCACACAGTGGAGCAGACGACAGATAGCTTTCATCTTGCAAGGAATATGGGATTTGATAATATTAATATGGATTTGATTATGGGGCTGCCGGAAGAAACGTTCGATGATGTAAGACATACACTTGCTATGGTCAAAGAGCTGGATCCAGATAGTGTCACGGTGCATTCACTTGCTTTAAAACGTGCTGCGAGATTGCAGATGTTCAAGGAGGATTATGCGGGGCTTAAAATGGTCAATACACAGCAGCATTTGGACGCCGCAGCGGAGGTGTGCGCAAATATGGGAATGGAGCCATATTATTTGTACAGGCAAAAAAATATGGCTGGCAATTTTGAAAATGTAGGATATGCAAAAGATGGAAAAGCTGGTATTTATAATGTTTTGATTATGGAGGAGATACAGTCTATCATAGCGCTTGGGGCAGGAGCAATTACGAAAAGGGTACATTCTGACGGGCAGATAGAGCGATGTGAAAATGTGAAGGATGTAGCGCTCTATATGGAAAAAATCGGTGAGATGATTCAAAGGAAGCGGAAACTTTTTTTATCCGAAAATAATACGATATTGAGTCGTTTTATTTAGAAAGAAGGTGATCGTATCGAAAATGCGCTGCAGGAGGAAAAAATTTATACAATAAAAGATATCTATGTATTGCCAGATGGAAAGCGGGCAGAGCTGATAGACGGACAGATTTATGATATAGCTCCGCCTGGCTTTACACATCAAAGAATCAGTGGGGAGTTATATTATAATATTAAGTCTTATATCAAAAGGAAGAATGGAAACTGTCAGGTATTGTCTGCTCCTTTTGCCGTATTTTTAAACGATGACGATGATACAAATTATTTAGAGCCGGATATTTCTGTCATTTGTGATAGTTCCAAACTTGATGAAAAAGGCTGTCATGGTGCGCCCGATTGGGTGATAGAAATTGTGTCGCCAAGCAGCAGACCAAGAGACTATATTAAAAAAATGATAAAATACAGTACGGCCAACGTGAGAGAATATTGGATTGTAGATCCGGAGGACAAAAAGGTCATGGTTTATGGATTTGAAGCAGATAGTGTCAGGCAGTACAATTTTGGCAGCGACATACCGGTTGGAATTTTTGACGGATGCTCTATCATAGTGGAATAGAGACAATCAGACCGGTCTGTAAATGGACGGAACAATACATGAATATCAGGCGAATGAACGCTTGCTGCAAGGATGAGACAAGTAGAAATTTTGCGCCGCAAACGGACGATTTTTGTGCAAGCTGCATAAAAAAATGCAAATGATTTGCCGCATGAAAAATGCTTGTTTTTTTGAAAAAATGACACTGGAAAAAAATCCAAACTACCGCGAACAGTTGATTTAACTAGAAATTAGCGGATTCAAATTGTATTTTTTGAGATACAAAAGAAGTTGAAACAGATGTAGTTTATTGAAACGGAACGGGTCGAATGGAAAAACTGAAAGAAATTAAAAAGAAAAAACATCTTGTTTTCTGTTACTTTTTCCGCTATACTTAGAGACATGTAATCGATTATATATTTTTAACTTTGTTTATTGCGCATATGCGACCCAACAATAAAACCATGAATAATTATTGAAAGCAACGAGTATGTGTAGTATACTACACAATGCTGTAAGTTGAGAAAGGATGGAAGATGAGAGCAAAGGAAATCACGGAATGTGAAAAAGTTGTAATGAAATGTGTGTGGGATAGTCCACATGAGTTGTCCATGCAGGAAATTACAGAAATGGTAAATACACAGCATGGAAAGAACTGGAAGACACAAACAGTTTCTACATTCCTTGCAAGACTTGTTAAAAAAGATTATCTGAAAATGTATCGGAAAGGAAGATGCTTCTATTATCAGCCATTAGTTGATAAGGAAGAATACAAAGACGATGTATTATTAGATTATGTTCAGTTTTGGAACGATGGCAACATGTGTGCATTTGTATGCGGATTATTTGAGAAAAAAGATCTGCTGAGTGAACTTGAGTGTGAAGAACTAAAGAAGAAAATCAATGAACTTGATTAATCAGCTGTTTTTTGCAGTACTCATAAGCTCCGTAACAAGCACCTTGTTGATTCTGGCTTGGTGGCTGTTGCGGAGCTTTTTCATGTTAATAAATGCAAAACTGATCTATTTTACACTACATTGGATCAGTATTATGTTTTTGTTGCCGATCGGGTATTTAGCGGTAATGATTCGATATCGCGGGTGGCTTCGAGGGCAGTCACAAATATGGAAACTTTTGTTTTTACGTACCAATGAATGGACAGTATTTTTAAGTGTCTTTTCAGTAATCTGGTTCGTAACAGCTGTAGCTCTTGGCTTCTATTTTGTGATAAGTCGCCTGTATTGGAATAGAAAATTAGCGGATAATATTCCGGAAGAAGATGAAGTTATCGTCCGAATATACGAGAAAGTTTGTAAAAAACTGAACATACAACCGGATTCCATTCAATTGAACAGGAATGTGGTAATAGACACGCCATGTATTTTAGGCTGGATACATCCGCAGGTGATTTTGCCGGAACGTGATTACACCGAAGAAGAGTTGGAAGTAATCTTTTTTCATGAGTTATCACATTTTAAGCACAATGATCTGAGATACAAAGCATTAATTACTTTAGTAGTTATCATACATTGCTTTAATCCGGCTGTTTATTATTTGTTTCGGGAGATCAATCTTTGGAGCGAATATATGGCTGATGTTTCAGCATTGGAAGCATCTGATAGTATTCATCATGCAAAGTCATATTTTATGCATATTGTTTATTTGATTCCCGATGGCAGAAAAAAACAAGTCGATAACATTTTTGTCTCGACTTTAAGCAAAAGTAAAAAAATGATTGATAGGAGAGTAGATTTCATGAAAAAGTATCAGAAAATGAAATCAGCAAGTAAAATTGTAACAGCAGCTTTGGCAGCAGTATTTGTATTCGCGTCAGCAACTACAGCATATGCGTCAGGAATGACCGTAGCTGATTTACATAATGTTGTGTATCAAAAGACAGAGAATTTTACAAATGCGGTAGATGAAACGGCAGTTGGAAGAGCGGTTGTAGCAGAGGACGGCATGGTAGAATATCACTGCAAAATTGATGACTTGGATCGAGAAGGGCTGCAGGTTGTTTCTACTCCCGATCAAGACATCGTTGCTATGGCTGCAGGAGTACATTATAGTTTTGACTGGCAGGTAGAATCAAATACAAGGTATGTAAGTGGTCCGTTTTCTATGAATTCTAATCAGAAGTTGGCGGCTTCTGTTAGTGTAACACCTGTTAATAAAGATTTTTATTTAGGTATTATGGATCACGAAGGTAATGCATACTATGTGAAAAGCAGAGGTGCTGCATCACACGTTTTTAATATTCCTCGGTCAACTAGCTATCGTGTATTTGTTCAAAACGATTACAGTGATGGCACAGTGCTTCATGCAACAGGGTACTTCGTATATGACAATAAATAAGAAGTACCGAAATCTTATGCAGCAGAAATGCAAGCCATATTATGAATTAGATGATTATAAAATTGTCATTTTTAAGATTGGCAAGCGTAAGATACCAATTTTTTATGTACCACTATATGGTAGTGGACAAAGGTAATTTGTAACTAATTAATGATGTACCACTGTATAGCAGTGGACAGTTTTAATCTGTAACTTTTTTGAATGAATCAGTATCAAATAAGATGCGATTTGATACTGAAGTCCCATTGAGTCGTAACAAGCGGCTTTGAATAATAATAGAAAACATAAACTGTTTATTTCTAGCAAAAAATATAAACCGATCAAAAACATGTTCGTTTATCATGAAAAAATAAACACGATGTAAAAAAAGGCGGGCCGCATGATGGAAATAGAATTTATTTCTGTCATGCGGTTTATTAGTTGTTGTTGTACTTATAACGCTCACAGTAACGATTAGATGAAACTGTTCTTCCGAAAACACAATACAATATTGCATCTCAACAAAAAATAGATTATAATACGAACAGGAGCAAGAAATTTGTATTTTCTATCAAAAGTGACAAATTAAACTACAAAATAAAAAAATGTTTTGGTGCATTCATACATAGATTGGAAGAACAAATGAACGAATTAAACATGAAAAAAAACAAAAAATTACAGAAAATTATCGACTGGTTTACCAAAAACAGCAATGTAGTCTTTCTGGCAGTCTGTCTTGTTATTCATGGACTTTATATGATTACGTTCCATATATTAGATATCTGGCAGCTGTCAACACTGAATATGTTCAGCAGCGCATTTTATTTTGATCTGTTATTTCTTAAAAAAGATACGTCTGAGCGAAGTATGGTTTATACTTATTTTGAAATTTTGCTTTTTTCCGTATTGAGTGAACTTGCATTGGGGCCGGATTATGGTTTTTTTCTATATATTGTAGGAATGGCTGCTGCTGTGTTTTATTTGGTTCCGTCTTATGGCAACAAGCGATTTCTTTATCAGATTATTGGCATTGTAACAGCGGTACTTTTGGAAGGCAGCATTTTGATTTTTCACATTAGCTTTCCGGCAATTCAAAAAGCTGCGGCACCGTTTCGTACACCGTTTTATTTGATTAATATTGGAATTACAGCAACGATTGTACTTGCGGCTACATTTATCTATTCAAGGGAAACCGAAAAGGTATGGAAGTCATTGGAATATAGCAACAACCATGATGCGCTGACAAGCCTTTATAACCGTCGGTTTTTAGAGCGTTATATTGAAGAGATCCCATATGGAAAGCGTACTGATTATGTGATTGCAATGGTAGATATAGATTTTTTTAAAAAAGTAAATGATACTTACGGACATGAAGCTGGGGATAAAGTATTAATGAAAGTGGCTTCATGTCTGCAAGATACGGCAGGCTCTAAAAATCTGGCTGTACGCTGGGGCGGGGAGGAGTTTATTTTATATTTTCCGGATAATACACAGGAAACAGTTTATACAAAAATGGAGCAGCTACGTCAGGAAGTAGAATCGTTAGTGATTCAGGCGGCAGGATGTCATATACGGATTACAATTACGTCCGGCATTGCAGCTGGCCTTTCGGACAGTAATTATGAAAAAGTGATTCGCAGTGCGGATGAAAAGCTGTATCTTGGTAAACAGCGGGGGAGAAATCGCGTGATTGTATAGAAGTTAGTTAGTAAGCAGCAAAAGGGCAGGAAAATAAAAATATGGGTGCAATGTTAGATAAAAAGATAAAAAGATTTTTTGCGGTTAGTATCGTTAGTGTATTGATTGTTTGTCTTGTAGTGTTTACCTGGGCAATTTTGTTTATGCAAAAGCAGACTGAAAATTCGATCGAAGATATTAGTGGTATCTATATGGAAGAAGTCAGTTTTCAAATACAGCAAAAGTTTTCGTCTATTACAGATTTGAGGCTGGAACAGGTAAATGGGATTATTAAACGGACAAATCCCGGTCATATTACTTATGAGGAGTTGATTGAAGAAATAAAATTCAGTACGCAAGTACGTGATTTTACTTATATGGGGTTGTATTCTGAGGATGGAGAAAAGGAACGCATTGTTGGAGATGCTCTGCAGATATCGGACTATGATAGTTTACTGAAAAGTGTAGAAGAAAATGGCAGCGCGATTGCAGTTGCAGAAGACCGAGATAAAAATAAATATTTGATGCTGGCAAAGCAAGTGCATTATCTGCTGGAAGACGGCAGTGTCAGTACGGCTTTGATTGGCGGCGTACCAATGGATTATCTGAAAGAAGCGCTTTTTTTGGATGAAAAAGATGCAAGAGTATATTCTCATGTCATTGCGAAAGATGGTTCGTTTGTAATTCGAAGCAACGATGCATATCGGGACAACTATTTCAATCGGATGCGGGCGCTGTTTGAGGAGATCAACCATAAGACGGCAGAAGATTTTGTAGAGGAGATGCAAGACGCTTTAAATCGTGACGCACGGTATTCGGCAGTTATTTCGGTAGAAAGCGAGCATCGGTTTTTATGTTGTACACCGATTTCAGAAAATGTGGATTGGTATCTTGTCGCTGTGATGCCAAGCGGAGTGCTAAATGACAGATTAAGTAATCTGGATTCGATTCGGATTTTGATTATGATAAGTTCCGCAATGATGATACTGTTAACGATGCTAGTTATTTTTATTATGTATTACAAGCTGTCCATGCAGCAGATGAAGGAGCTTGATAAAAAGGAAAGATCTGCAGTACGGGCCAATATGGCTAAAAGTGAATTTCTATCCAGTATGAGTCATGATATCCGAACTCCTATGAATGCGATTATCGGTATGACGGAAATAGCGCTCCGCAATGTGCAGGATGCGATGCGTGTGGAAGACTGTCTGAAAAAAGTGCGTTTATCCAGCAAACATTTGCTTGGGCTGATTAATGATGTCTTGGATATGTCTAAGATCGAAAGCGGAAAGATGACATTGAATATCAGCCAGATGTCGCTGCGAGAGGCCATGGATGATATTGTTAATATTATGCAGCCGCAGGTAAAAGAGCACAATCAGTTTTTTGATATTTTTATTCGGGATATTTGTTCGGAAAATGTATGTTGTGATGCTGTGCGGCTAAATCAGGTGCTTTTGAATCTTTTGTCCAACGCAGTGAAGTTTACCCCGGAAGAGGGAAGGATTGATGTGCATTTGTGGCAGGAATCGTCTGAAAAAGGGGAAGATTATGTATGTACCCATTTTATGGTGGAAGATACAGGCATCGGCATGTCAGAAGAGTTTCAGAAGAAGATTTTTGATACTTTTGCGAGAGAAGAAGAAAACGAAAAAGTACAAAAAATTGTCGGAACAGGCTTGGGCACGTCAATTACAAAAAGTATCGTAACGCTGATGGGCGGTAGAATTGAAGTGCGCAGTAAGCAAGGAGAGGGAAGCTGTTTTCATGTCATCGTAGATTTTAAGCGAGCAGATCATACCGAAGAGGAGATGATTTTACCGTCGTGGAATGTGCTGGTGGTAGATGATAATGAAATGCTTTGTATGAGTGCGGTTGCAAACCTGGAAGCGCTTGGCGTACACGCGGATTGGACACAGGATGGGATGCAGGCAGTGCATATGATTGAAGAACGCCATAAGAAACAGGAAGACTATCATTTTGTGCTGGTAGACTGGAAGATGCCGAATATGGACGGTATAGAAACGATTCGGGAAATTCATAACAGAGTCGGGAGGAATGTGCCAATCTTTTTAATTTCAGCTTACGATTGGAGTGAACTGGAAGATCAGGCATTAGATGCTGACATAGAAGGATTTATTTCCAAGCCGTTATTTAAATCTACGTTGTTCACCCGTCTGAAACAGTATGAAGATGGCGAAAAGGTCGGAACGACTGACAATGAGGAAGACATTGATTTTACCGGGAAACACATTCTTCTTGCCGAAGATATTGATATTAACTGGGAAATTGCTAATGAAATTTTTTCATCGGTTGGACTGCAGCTGGAATGGGCAGTTAATGGACAGGACTGCGTAGATAAATTTGTAAAATCAGAAATTGGATTTTACGATGCAGTACTGATGGATGTGCGAATGCCTGTTATGAACGGCTATGATGCAACAAGGGCGATTCGGACGCTTGATCGTCCAGACAAAGATCTTCCAATTATAGCGATGACGGCAGACGCTTTTGCGGACGATGCACAGCGCTGCTTTGAGAGCGGGATGAATGACCATCTGACGAAACCGCTGGACATTCGGGAGTGTATGCGGACGTTCCAGAAATATTTAAAATAAGTTGATGAAACTTTTTTATTTGGAATATGCCATCTGAATATCTAAATACTAAGAAAATCCCCTGGCCAGAGATTGCCAGGGGATTTTGTATGTGATATAACATGTTTTTCATGTAAAGAAAGCTCTTGTTTAAAAAAGTATCTGCGAAACACTTTGCAGCTTGTATTAATTCAGAATAGCATTTGTTTCCTGAATAACATTTCTGACATTTTCAGCCATTTTTGTAACCGCATCCATCGATTCCTGAATCAGACGTCCGTTTTCGGAAGTCTGGTTCACATCTGCAATTGCGTTTTGAACAGAAGCAAGCAGTTCTGTAATAGTATCATTGAACTTGTCCAGCACATTGCCGATTTCACCGATAGAAATCTTAATGGATTCATCGTTAGTTTTTGCGGATGCAACCGACAGCTTGGAGCTTTCGGATAGCTGACGGATATTTGTGGCAACGACTGCAAATCCGCGTCCGGCTTCTCCGGCTCTGGCAGCTTCGATCGCAGCATTTAAGGAAAGCAGGTTAATCTGTCCGGCAATCTTTTCAACGTCTCTTGTCATAATGTTGTAGCTTTCGATACTGTTGTTAATATGTTCGGCAGAATCTTTAATCCCTTCGTTTAAGTTGGCCAGACGGTTCATCTGGTCGGTAAGTATATTCATCTTGTCTGTCGTATGCAGGCCGCAGTCGCGGATGGCGTATGCTTCGTCTTTTACGCTTTGAATACGGTCGCTTAACTGCTGGAAGATCTGCATGAGCTCTTCGTTCATTTCATAGACTTTGCGATTGACGTTTTCTACCTTTAGGCGTTCCTCTTTCATGGAGTGCAGCATGTACTGGTGGCAATTTTCTTTTTCATTGATGCCTTTTGCCAGAGCGATGGCCATATCCCTGCAGGTAGGGAATCCACATGCATGACAGTCAAAATGTTTTTGCGCTTCCGTTTCTTTTCCAAGAGATTTAAATATTCGTTCAATATCTGCTTCGGTAACTTGTATGTTTTTACTGCTTTGCGAATGGTAAGTGCGTATGTAGTCGTTTAAATGAAGTGTTTTGTCAAACTCTTCGAACTGAAGGTCATGCCCTTTTTTTGTTTTTGCTTTGCGTCTTACATTTTTTGCATATTGTTCAACATCATACATGATGTTGTTCATAGCAAAACAATGATAATCGACACCGGTGGCAGGACCGCCGTTACAGCCATCTTTACAGTTTAATACGTCAAAGACGGTTGGCAGGTCGCTTCTTTTCTGCTTTTGATAGAGCTCTAAGTCCTCGTACAGCCGTTCCGTTCCTTCGGATGTAATGACCTGCAGGTCAGGCTGATGCAGCAGCAGGTTTTTCATAAGTCCGCCGGGTCTTGGATAAATTGCGCCTTCCAGACCAACCGTTCCATCAAATTCAAATTCACTGTACACCTTTACTTTTGGCAGATCTACATTGTTTTCTTTGAAATAATCCCGCAGATGTTCCATCGTTACATTGTAGTCAATGATTTTTGTCTCACGAAATTCATCTGCCTTTGCGATGCATGGGGAGATCGCTGCGATTTTGCCGCGGTAACCAATGACATTTCGAAGATAAATGCCCAGACAAAGCATTGGGCTGTGGATTGGGGATAAGCTTGGAATCAGTTCCGGCGTGTGCTTTAGTATATAATTTACAACAGCCGGACAGGGTTGGGATATTACTTTTGCCTGTGGGTTTTGTTCTAAGTAGCGGATATGTGCCCACGTACAGATATCTGCGCCGAAAGATACGTCGTATATTTTTTTGACGCCCTGGTTTCGGAACCATTGGAGTGCATGACGCCAGTTTCCGTCAAAACCGATTTTTATTGACGGTGCAGCGATCAGTACTAATTCTTTGCCGGATTTGAGGTCTTTTAGAAATTCGTCAATATCGTCACCATAAGTCCGGGCGTGATGAGAACATGCATGAATGCAGGCGCCGCATTTAATGCATTTGCTTTCATCAATCCGGATGGTCAGCCGGCCTTGCTCATCTGTTTTGGCGACATTTGCATCGGCTACGGGGCAGGCTCTAACACAAGCGTTGCAGCCGACACATTTGTCTACGTCTAAATATATTGCCCCCATGTTTCTTATTCCTCCTGTAATTATTTGGCTCTGTTTTTCTTTATTTTAACATATTTCGATGACAAAGTCATTCGTTTTGCAGATTTATGATTGCATTTTTTTCGGTTTTTAGGTATAATGGCAAAGATATTGGTGCGGACAGACCGCAAAAGGAGGATAAAATGAAAAAATTAATAGCAGCATTAGTAACATGTACGTTAACGGCAGCAATGCTGATTGGATGCGGCAGTGCTGCCGATGACAGCAATGCGTCGTCAAATACGGATGTAAATGCACAGATTACACAGGCAGATGATGCAACAGCAGACACAAAGACAGATGATAGTGCGGCAGCAGACACAAAGACAGAAGATGATGCGGCAGCAGACACAAAGACAGATGGTGACGCGGATCGTTCTGCATCAGAGATTAAGACCGTAAAAGAAGGGGTACTGACGATGGCTACCAACGCTACATTTCCACCGTATGAGTACTATGAGGGCAATGAAATTATTGGCATTGATGCAGAGATTGCAAAAGCAGTTGCAAATAAGCTCGGTCTGGAGTTAAAGATTGAAGATATGGAATTTAATTCTATTATTATTGCAGTGACACAGGGAAAAGCAGATATTGGTTTGGCAGGCATGACAGTTACAGATGAACGTAAGGAAGCGGTTGATTTTTCAGATTCCTATGCAACAGGCATTCAGGCTGTCATAGTTCCAGAGGATTCTTCCATTCAAGGCATTGCTGATCTGACTGGAAAAAAGATTGGTGTGCAGCTTGCAACAACTGGTGATATTTATGCAAAAGATGATTTTGGCGAAGAAAATGTAGAAGCATATAACAAAGGCGCAGATGCAGTTATGGCTTTGAAGCAGGGAAAAGTAGATGCAGTCATTATTGATAACCAGCCTGCGATTTCATTTGTAAAGAGTACGGATGGACTTAAAATTTTGGAGACCGAGTATGCAGTGGAGGATTATGCTGCAGCGATCGCAAAAGGAAATGATGCATTGGTACAGGCTGTGAATGGCGCATTAGCTGAGCTGAAAGAGGACGGAACGATTCAGTCCATTATTGACAAGTATATTGTATCAGAATAAAACGATTGAAACAGAGGGCATTTTTACCGCCCTCTTTTTCTGGTTTTTGTAAATGGAGCGATTACGATACTTTTACAAATTAGGAAGAAGGAGTAAAGAGCCGGATGGAATATTTGAAGGAAATCATAGATAAATTTTTTATTACGGATGACCGCTGGCGTTACTTTACCGATGGTCTGCTTATTACGCTGCAGGTAACAGCAGGAGCGCTTTTGCTAGGACTTGTAATCGGTATTGTTGTCTCGATTATCCGTTCGTCTCACGACCAGATCAAGCAGGAGGAGTTAAGTCTGCCGGCCAGAACTGTATTCTGGCTGCTGAATACGGCTGCCAGGTTGTATTTGACTGTGATTCGTGGAACACCTACGCTTGTACAGCTGTTATTGTTTTATTTTTTCTTTTTACAAAATCTGGAAAGTAAGGTTATGGCGGCAACGATTGCGTTTGGTATTAATTCAGGAGCATATTTGGCGGAGATTTTCCGTTCAGGAATTATGTCGATCGATCAGGGGCAGATGGAAGCCGGACGTTCGTTGGGACTTAGCTATACGGTGACGATGCGCAAGATTATTTTGCCACAGGCATTTAAAAATGCACTGCCTGCATTAATCAATGAGATCATTACACTTTTAAAAGAAACGTCTATCAGTGGATACATCGGCTTGAATGATCTGACCAGAGGAGCAGAAATTGTCGGTGGTGCGACTTATGAGCAGCTGATTCCATTGCTTGCAGCCGCTGTTGTTTATCTTGCAGTCGTAATGTTCTTTACATGGATTATGGGAATTGTAGAAAGGAGACTTCGGGAAAGTGATCGCCGTTAAAAATCTTACGAAAAAATTTGGAGGTCATCTTGTACTGGATGATATTACAGAAAATATCAATGCAGGGGAAAAGATTGCTATTATCGGGCCATCCGGTTCCGGCAAATCAACATTCCTGCGCTGTCTGAATCTGCTGGAGCAGCCTACGAGCGGACAGATTATCTTTGACGGGACTGATATTATGGGGAAAGGTGTGGATATTAATAAAATACGCCAACAGATGGGGATGGTTTTTCAGCATTTTAATCTGTTTCCGCATCTGTCGATTATGGACAATATTACGCTGGCGCCGGTTCAGTTAAAGCTTATGAGCAAAGAAGAGGCAAAGGAGGAAGCGCTTCGTTTGCTTAAAGTTGTCAATTTGCAGGAAAAAGCGGATGCATATCCAGGGCAGTTGTCCGGTGGACAAAAGCAGAGGATTGCGATTGTACGCTCCCTGGCATTAAAACCGAAAATGATGTTGTTTGATGAGCCTACTTCTGCTTTGGACCCGGAAATGGTCGGAGAAGTGCTGGAAGTTATGAAGGGATTGGCAGATGAAGGGATGACGATGGCTGTTGTGACGCATGAAATGGGTTTTGCCAGAGAAGTCGCTACAAGGATTTTTTTCGTAGACGAAGGACATATTTTGGAACAGGGAACGCCCGAACAGGTGTTTGACCATCCAAAACATGCGAGGACACAGGAATTTTTATCCAAAGTACTTTAGAGCGTATAAAAAGGTTGATAAAAAAGGCACCGCAAACATTGCATTTTCATGTGATTCTAATGTTAAAATGTCACAATACTCTTATGAAAATATAAGAAATGGACGAAATATATACTAATCAGGAAAGTATGTATAAAAATGCAGGAAATCAAGTAACAGTTTTAGTTATGTTCTGAGCTGTTATACAATGAAAACAAATAAGGGGAATGATCCTAATAGAAATGAAATGAGGAGGAAATGCATATGAGTCTGACAGTTTCTGGTTATATGAGACAGTTATACAAGGGAAATTCTTATGGAGCAACTGTAAACGGGCGTAGCGGGCAGCCTGCGCACAGCCTTTTTTCGGCAGATATGAAAGCTGTACGGCGGGCTGTGAAAGAATTGAACGACTATGACTATGACGAAGGCGAAGGCACTGAGCTGATGAATAAGGTGCAGGCGTTTGTGGATACGTATAACAATTATATCGATTCGGCAAAAGGGATGAACAACGATGATGTCAATCGCTATATGTCTAAAATGAAAAAGTTGACAAAGGAACATGCGGATGAGCTGGAAGACATTGGCGTTACGATTCAAAGCAGCGGCAAATTAAAGCTTAAGAAAAAAGAGCTGCAGGATACAAGCAGATATGATGTGGGCCTGTTATTTTCCGAAGATGCAGAGTATGCAAAAATGACAGAAAAGCAGATGAAGCTCACGCAGCGGATGTTTCTTAGAAACAACCTGAACATACCAAAGCAGAGTGTACAGACGAAAAAAAGTGGTACAAATAACAATACGCAGACAACTGCAGAGGGACTTTTGGCAGATAGTATGAAGCAACAGTCTTTACAGCAGTCGGTTAACAGTTTTGTAGGAAACAATATTGATTATATGCTTTAAGCAATGCCATAAATTTCCATTGATTTTTTATTGAAGATTATGGCCAGATAGTATATAATTTCCTATAGCTAGTATATATCGGAATAACAATTGATATGGAAATCAAAATGAAAACAGCAGAGCACAGGGGGATTCAAATGAGACGAAGAGTATGGGCAGCAGCGCTTGCAGCAGCAGTAACGCTTACATCAGCTGTTACAATACCATATGAACAAGCACGGTTTGTTATGGCTGCCCCGCAGAGTACGGCTACTGAGGTATCAGATACTTCTACAGACGGCAGGACGACGGCGGGCGGTTTTACGTTTCGTATCACAGGCAAGGAAGCTACGATTACCGGATACAACGGAGGAATGAAAGAGTTAGCAATTCCAACTAAAATTTCGGTAACACGTTCGACTTCATCCGGAGGAAATACCGGCGGGGCACAGCAGCCCGATACAACAACGACAGATTACGATGTTACTGCAATTGCAGAAAATGCGTTCAGTGGCAATCTTGGGATTCAAAAAGTAACGATGTCAGGCGGTACGAATAAAGACGGAAAAGTATTTGGTATACGTACAATTGGAGATCGTGCGTTTTTCGCTTGCCATGATCTGACGACAGTGGAGATTGCGTCTACAACTAATTCGATAGGCAAATATGTATTTGCAGATTGTGTGGCGCTAAACAGCATGAAAGTCGGCGACGGTAATCAAAGATATAAGATCATTGACAATGCATTGTATTATTATACGGCAGGAGCAGGAACCGGACTGTATACATTGGTACAGTATCCGCTCGCGAATACGGCCGCAGAATATAAAGTGCCGGATGCGGTATCTTTTACACTGACAGAAATTGCAGAAGGGGCTTTTTGGGGGTCTCCGACGCTTGAGACAATTACGATTCCTGAGACAGTAAAGAAAATCGGAGATCATGCGTTTGCAGAAAGTAAAAAGC
This sequence comes from uncultured Eubacterium sp., assembly GCA_910584345.1. Taxonomy (GTDB): domain Bacteria; phylum Bacillota; class Clostridia; order Lachnospirales; family Lachnospiraceae; genus Eubacterium_J. The sequence goes on from CAJTZX010000022.1 coordinate 24,633, forward strand.
TCAAAAATATCCTGTTGCCGGTAGGATTGACAGAGCTTGGCACCGAAGCGTTTCGTGGTGACAGTGCACTGGAAGAGATTGCGCTTCCTGCAGGTGTGACAACCATTAACCCAGGTACCTTTCAAGGGTGTGAAAAATTAAGAAAAGTCGATATGACGAATGATATGAAAATCATTGGGAATCGCGCTTTCCAGGGCTGCAAGTCTTTAGTTGACTTTGTTGTGCCGGGGAATGTTACGACAATCGGAGATCAGGCATTTGCAAATTGTGAGGCGCTGCATCAGATTACGATCCCAATGCGGACGACATCTATTGGCAGCGGTGTATTTACCGGGACAAAGGTGACGGTATTATGTCATAATGGTTCGCAGGCGGCTACGTATGCGTCAGCAAATGGGCTTACAGCGGAACGTACGTATACGGTAAGCTTTTATACAAACTCTACGTATACGAATCTGATTTCCACGCAGGAAGTTGTGGAAGGCAAGGATGCAGTGCCGCCGAATGTAGAGGGCCGTCCGGGATACCGAATGAGCTGGAGCGGAAGTTATACAGCGATTAAACAGGATACAAGAGTCCATCAAGTATGGGACAAATTGTTTAATGTCACTTTTTTGGATAATTTCAATAACCGTTCTGAAGTGATGCAGGTAGATGAAGGAAAGTATGTGACACCACCTGCATGGACCATGCCTGGCTATACACTTTCATGGGATAAAGATCTGACGGATATTGTAACAGAGGATTTTACGGTTCATGCTGTCTGGCGCAATAATGCATCGGGCGCTACGATCAATGCGGATGCGGCTAGGCCGGCAGAAAAAGGTGCGGATATAACAAAGGGCAATAATCTTTATAAAGTTAGCTCTTCCAATCCGGGGAATCCGACAGTAAAATTTGTCGGCCTTGTCAATGCGAATGTCAGCAGTGTGAATATACCGGAAACGGTATCAGCCGGCGGAGTTCGTTATCGTGTGACATTAATTACAAATAACGCGCTCAAAGGAAATAAAAGTATCACCAGCGTAGTTATTAATAAAAATATGAAGAGCATCAGCGCAAAAGCTTTTTATGACTGTAAAAAATTAAAAAAGATTAAGCTAAAGAGCAAAACGATTACAAAGATTAATAACAAGGCGTTCAGCAAGATCCATGCAAATGCAAAATTTTACACTTACAATTCACAATTGGACAGGTACAGGGCGCTGCTGAAAAGTTCCGGTGTAAAAAAGCCGTCAATGAAGCGTCTGTAGAGATTGGAGGATAGTAAGATGTTAAATAAAAAAAATATGAAATTCTGCCAGGCCGGAATTTTATTTGTTATGACGTTTATGATCTGTCTGCTGCTGCAGACAGGGAAAACGTTTGCGGTAGATGTTCCACAGGGACGTTATACACCAGAGGACAGTTTCCTTACGTATACGTTTACCGGTGATAACGATGGATATTATGCAAATGTAGAGAGCTATAATCCGCGAGCGATAGAGAATGGTACATTAGATATACCTGCTACGATTAATTATCAAAAAGATCAAGATTCTCCGATTGAACAGGTCAGAGTAAAAGGTATCCTGCGCAGGGCATTTCAAGGATGTACTTCTTTGCAGACATTGATACTGCCGGATTCCATTACTTACATCGGACAGGAAGCATTTGCCAACTGTACCGGTCTGGCGTCTATACAGACTACGGCAGATGACGGAAGTGATCCGGCTACCGGATATGTGGCCGCGGAAGAGATTGAGTACCGTGCGTTTTATGGGTGCAGTTCATTAACAGGAATCAGACTTGGCGATAAAAGACAGGGAAGCGGCGGTGTGCAGACGGTTCAGAATGAAGCGTTTATGAACTGCAGTAGTTTAAACAGTGTGGAAATTGGTCCAACCGTTACATGGATAGAAGGCGGCGCATTTGCCAACTGTGAATCTTTGGATGGATTGACCGGTGGAGTAAAGGTTACGGATAATCCGTTATATTTTGTACAAAACGGGATATTATATTATAGAGAAAGTAATAACAGTAACGTATTGCTGCTTTGTCCGTCCGGTACGCAGGTCGGTATTTTGACAGAATTTGCAGAAAATGTGACACAGATTCGTAATGAAGCTTTTTATGGATGCCGGGGACTTTCTTCTATTACGATTCCCGGTACGGTGCGTTCGATCGGGGATAAAGCGTTTTATGACTGCAGCGGACTTGGTAATGTAACGATTCCAAATTCTGTTACCAGTATCGGAGCAGAGGTATTTCGCAACTGCAGCAGCGGATTGTGCATTATCTGTTCAGGAGGAAGTACAGCTGAGCGGTATGCGATTACAAACAATATTACACGTAGTGTGGAATGTACAGTAAAGTTTTATAATACGGAAACAAGGCAGACGATTGAGAAAAAAGTTATGAGCGGCGAAACGGTAGATCCGCCGGTAGGCTGGGAACGCGCTGGATATGTACTGCGTTGGACAGATGATTTTAACTCCGGTACGGTCATTACTTCTAACAGAACTATTAATACCGTATGGAAAAAATTGTATACGGTAACGTTCCGCGATCCGTCGGATAATAAAGAATCGGTAGTTACCGGTGTAGAAGAAGGTACAGAAGCTTCTACGCCAAATTGGAGAAAAAAAGGCTACAGACTGACCTGGTCGACGGAAAATTATAAAAGAGTAAATTCGGATTTGACCGTTGATGCAGTATGGCTTGTTTCTTTGACAGATGAAACAGACCAGCCGGAACAGTCCGGACAGAAAAAGGGAGATCAGATTACGGTTGGCAATATTGTATATAAGATCTCAAGCATCACAGATAAGCGAGTGCGTGTTATGAGTCTTGTAGATGAATCCGTAACAAATGTTACCATTCCAAATACTATTTCATATGGCGGTCGTACGTATTCGGTTACATGTATTAATGCGAATGCATTTCGCGGTAACCAGTTTTTGAAAAAAATTACGCTTGGCACAAAACTGCGTTCGATTGAGCATTATGCTTTTTATAATTGTCCGAAACTTGAAAAAATAGTCATTAATTCCAAGAGTCTTGTAAATGTCAGCAACTATGCATTGAAAAAGTTAAAGACATCGTTAAAAGTATATGTGCCAACAAGGGGACTCATCGCTTCTTATCGTTCGTTACTTTTGGATGGTGGAATGAGCAGAAAAGCAAAGGTAGTAAAAAAACCATAATTGGAAATGAAAAAGCATTGGAGGATGAGAACATGGGAATTATTGTGTTTTTGGCATTGATCTTGCTGCTCGTCATTATAACTGTAGTGGTTACAGTGTCAGCTTCAGTAGCTGGTACAGTGGCAGCAGTTGTTGATGATGAATCTACAGATGAATGGTAGTAACAGAACCGTGCCGGAAATGGTTATGTATTGAATAAAATATGGGAGGGCAGATAAAGAAATAGCTTATCTGTCCTTTTGTGTATGATATATCGTGAATAAGAACAAAAAACAAATACTGAGGCGAGGGAAATGAAAAACAAAAAAAGAATAAGGCATCTTGGGAATAAAGTTAATTTGGTTGTAGGGTGTTTGCTGATACTTAGCGTTTCGGTTGTAGTTAGTATATGTATCTTTATGTTTTATAAACTGACAATTGATATGTTGCGTGATCGATGCGTGAGCGGTACTAATATGCTTGCATACGAATTGGATGGTTATGTAGGGCCTGAAGACCGAACGATTGTATTGGATGAATTAAAAGAACTGCTGGGCTGTGAATTTACAATTTTTCATGGAGACGAGCGTGTATATACGACGATTCAGCAGGATGGTAAACGTGCAGTAGGCACAAAGCTGTCTGAGGAACTTTCTGAAATTGTATTGGAACAGGGGCAGTCTTATGTGGGCAATGCTTCGATTTTAGGCGTAGAGCATGTATGTTCTTATGTACCGACAAAGGATGAAAGCGGTAAGATTGATGGTTTGATATTTGCAGGTATTTCGATGCATGATGCATATGCACAGCTGAATCGTACGGTGATAGTTTCTATTATAGGTGAGATATGTATGCTCATTGTAAGTATTATTTTTATGTCTATATTTATCCATCGGGTGGTGACACGTCCGTTGTCCAGGCTGACGCAGCTGGCACAGACCATGGAGCAGGGCAGTCTTGGATTAGGCAGCGGCCAGGAATTAAAAGCAGATATCAGGTCGAATGATGAGATAGGAATATTAGCGGAAATATTTGAAAATACAATACGTCGGTTAAAAAGTTACATAGGTGAAATTTCTACTGTGCTGGAATCGATTTCAAAAGGAGATCTTTCAACAAATACGACACAAAGTTATGTAGGTGATTTTACTTCTATAAAAAATTCTTTAGATGATATTTTAAACAGATTAAATAGTACAATGTCTCAGATTGTAGAAAGTTCGGAACACGTTTCCAGTGGTTCCAGACAGATGGCGGCTGGTTCGCAGGCATTGAGCCAGGGAGCGGTAGAGCAGGCGGGAGCGGTAGAGGAATTAGAAGAATCTGTACGCAACATTTCGAAACAGGTAGAGGAGACTGCAGCCAACGCGCAGCAAGCAAGACAAAGAGTAGATCATGTCGGCGGGCAGTTGTATGAAAGCAATCAAAAAATGCAGGAAATGATACAGGCGATGCAGGAAATTAAGGATAGTTCGAATGAGATCAGTAAGATTATAAAGACAATAGAAACGATTGCATCACAGACAAATATACTTGCGCTTAATGCCGCTGTGGAAGCTTCCAGAGCCGGAGAATCTGGCAAAGGGTTTGCAGTAGTTGCGGAAGAAGTCCGTGAACTGGCGGGACAAAGCGCTGAGGCATCAAAAACGACATCAGAGTTAATTGAACGGTCCATCTCTGCAGTCGGACATGGCTCCAAAATTGTAAGCGAAACAGCAAGCAGGCTGGAAACAGCGGTTTCAGGTGTCGGTGAGATTGTAGAATCAACAAATATTATTGCAGACGCATCCCGTATGCAGGCAGATCATATCGCACAGGTACAGGAACGCATCAGTCAGATTTCACATGTTGTGCAGACAAATTCTGCGACTGCGCAGGAGAGCGCGGCAACAAGCGAACAGCTTAGTTCTCAGGCTAAACTGCTAAAAAGACTGATTAGTATGTTTCGGGTAAGAGAATAAGGAGAAATAAAAAGTGCGTCAAAAGAATATCTTTTGATGCACTTTTTCTAAAAGAGCATATTATAAATAAGGCATTCCAAGCTTTTGGAAAAGAATTTGAATGGATCTGGAATCTAATACCAGAATTAAACCGCTGTTCATTTCAGTATCTCCGATATGGAGCTTTTCGTCAATATACAAAACAGGTTCATCATAGCTGCGGGATAATTTCTCAGCCGGAATAGACACAAGAGCAGAGACATTATCACAATAACTGTCTGGTGGTTGAATATTGATATACAGCTGTGTCATAGCGGCGATAGAATTTACGTATGCTGCAGTTGTAATATTACTCATTTCACGGACAACAGAGATATCCATATCGTCGATTTTTGTCAAGTCTGCAATATCTTTTGGATAGAATGTGTTGATTAGTTTTTTTGCAAAATCCAGATGCACAACTTCCAGCATACAGCCGCGAATATCACCTTCCAGTGCGACAGTCATGCCAAGCGCTTTGGTGTCTTTTCCGCCTAAGTAATCTGCTACTTTCGCATAGCTAATCAGGCTGATAACCGGAACTTCGATATCAACAACCGTATTCAGCAGGGATGCCAATGCAGTAGCTGCATTGCCAGAACCAATATTTCCTATTTCTCTTAGTACATCCAGATGCATAGAACTGAACTCATCGATTTTCGTATAAGCCATTTTTTCCTCCTTTTATTTATTTTGTCAGCAAGTTTCCGGAGCCGGATAATCAACGCCAAAAGTATCAACCGTTACTTTTTTCATTCGCTGTGTTTCCATTGGCCGGTCATTCGAATCTGTAGGGACAGAGGCGATTTTGTCAACGATGTCCATGCCTTCTGTAATCTTACCAAACGCTGCATAAAGCCCGTCTAAATGCGGAGATTTTTTATGCATAATAAAAAATTGGGAACCTGCAGAATCAGGCGCCATTGTGCGGGCCATAGAAAGGACTCCCGGATCATGTGCGAGATTGTTTTCAAATCCGTTTTGTGTAAATTCACCTTTAATAGAATAATCCGGCCCACCCATGCCAGTGCCTTGCGGATCTCCGCCTTGAAGCATGAAACCTTCAATGACACGGTGAAAAATCACGCCGTCATAAAATCCTTTTTGAATCAAACTAATAAAATTATTCACTGTATTTGGGGCGATATCAGGGTATAATTCTCCTTTTAGAATGTCTCCGTTTTCCATTTCAATCGTTATTATCGGGTTTTGTGCCATGTTTGTTCTCCTTCTGTGAATCGTTCTACTATTATGAATTCTATTCTACTTCTATTTTAATGGATTGTAAAGGAATCGTAAAGAGGAAATGAATATTTTTTTGAAGATATTGGGTCATATATGATATAGTATGTGCAGATAGGAAAAGAGAGGTTTTATCATATGGATAAAAAACTGACAAAAAAACAAGAAGTGATACAGTCACAGCTGTTGTTACGTGCAGTTGTCTGGGATATTTTTCAAATAGAAGAAGCGGATGAGTACAGATTAAAGAGCGAACTGAAAAGCTTTGGCCTACCTGTCATTCAAATACGAGAGCAGGCAGAGACGAATCGCAGCAGAGAAAAATATAAGCAGGCAGCTGCGTGTTTGTCGAAACTAGGAATTTTAGAAAAAGAGGCACTGCTTATTACCGAAGATGATGACATGGCAGAGTATGCTTACAGGCAGAGGGATACAGACGGTTATTCTGGAATGGGAGTCGTCTGCTATGAAACGGAAACAAACAGGAAAGATGTTTCGGCGGATATGATTGTACTTGGGTTCGAAGAAATAGGAATACAGTTTTTGGATCGCGTTTTAAAGCGCAGAAATGGTGTACCATGGAATATTTTGTATACAGAGCGTACCATGGTGCGGGAGATTACCTTGGATGACCTGGATGAATTGTATGCGCTATACGATGGAGAAGGGATTACCGATTACACGGAGCCGCTATACGAACGGCAGAAAGAGGAAGCTTATACGAGCAGTTATATTGCGTATATGTATTATTATTATGGATATGGCATGTGGATTGTACGGGATAGAAAGACAGGAGCGTTAGTGGGACGGGCGGGAATTGAACATCGGGATATAGGTAATGAAGTACTGATGGAACTTGGTTATTTGATTGGAAAACAATATCAGAAGAAAGGTTATGCTACAGAAGTGTGTGAAGCGATTCTTGCATATGCAAAAGAAGAGATTGGTATCAATGAGCTGCATTGTTTTATCCATCCAGATAATCATGCGTCACTTCATTTGGCTAAAAAGCTTGGATTCCAAATGGCAGAAACTTTTGATTCAGAAAAGGAAGAGTTTATGCATCTAAGGATGAATTTGAGATAAGGAAAAAAGAATTCATATTTTATGGTGGTCGTTCATATGATAAAACAGGACAAAGCATAATTATACTTTTGAATATGGAGGAGGATCATTATGGATCAGATGGAACATCCAAAAAACAGCGCGATGCCAATTTTAGTAGACTTAGTAGCCATGTATGTCATTACGGGACTACTTCTTGTTCTTTTAGCAGCGCTTTTAGGAAAGCTGGAATTGTCGGATGCAGCTGTCAGCATCGGTATTATTGCGACGTATATTGTGTCCTGCTTTGCAGGAGGATTTTTGATCGGCAAAAAAAAGAAAAAGAAAAAATATCTTTGGGGGCTGTGTGTGGGGACGTTTTATTTTATCGTGCTGCTATTGGGGAATCTGGCAGTGAACCGTGGGCTGGATGGGCAGCTGGTACATATGCTTACAACAGCTGTATTGTGTATTCTATCGGGTATGGCTGGAGGAATGCTCAGTTAGACATAATTTTGCAAAATGATTTGCAGACAGTGAAGCGTCTGTGCTATAATAGCGCAAAAGAAGTAACAGCAGGTTACGAAAAAGAAAGAAATACAGGGAGGAGAAAGATAATGTTTCAGTTTACAGAGGATTGCATGGTAGGAGTGCCTGAGATTGACGATCAGCACAGACATTTGTTTGATATCATGAATGAAGGGATACAGCTGGCTGCAAGCAGCTATACGGGGGATCGCTACACATCTATTAAAGATTTGCTGAATGAGCTGGATGACTATGCAGAGCAGCATTTTTCTCATGAAGAAAATTATATGGAGCAGATTCGGGATCCGGAGCTGATTCTGCAGCGAAACCAGCATATGATTTTCAGAGATAAGATTCGTGAGTGGAGCTTTACAGATATCGATGATCCAAAGCAGCAGAAGCAGCTGCTCAAAGAGTTGATGGAGTATCTTGCGCGCTGGCTGTATCATCATATTATTTCCAGTGATGCGCTGATCGGTAAACTTCCGAAGCTGGAAGAGTGGATGGTGAAAGAAAACCCGTGTGAATTTTTAGATGAGTACCGTACAGGAATAACATTTGTGGATGAAGAACATCAGGAACTGTTCCGTATTACGGATCGGGCGAATAAATATCTGCATCATGATTTTGCCTATGGAAATGGCTATGATGAAATTATGGGTATTTTGCAGGAGTTAAAAGAATATACACAACGTCATTTCAAAGACGAAGAAGATTATATGGAGCGCATTCACTATGATGGTTTGCCTGCACAGAGAAGAGCGCATGAATCGTTTATTGATCGGCTGGAAAATATAGACATGGATGAGGTAGATGGAGATCCAAAAGTATATTTGGAAAGTTTGATTGAATTTTTATTAGGCTGGCTGATTAATCATATACTATATACGGATAAAAAGATTCCGTTAGAATAACAGGAGGCATACGGATGCTTACGGGAAAACATATCTTACTTGGCATTACAGGAGGGATTGCTGCCTATAAGACGGCAAATCTGGCAAGTATGCTCGTAAAGTTACACGCAGATGTACATGTTATTATGACAAAAAATGCGCAAAAAATAATTTCTCCGGTTGTCTTTGAAGCATTGACAGGGAATAAAGTCATTGATGATGTGTTTGACCGGGACAGCGGTTATCAGGTAGCGCATATTGCGATGGCGCAGGAAGCGGATGTCGTGATGATTGCACCTGCCTCTGCAAATATCATCGCAAAACTGGCAAATGGGATTGCAGATGATATGCTTTCTACAACGATGCTTGCAGTTACGGCTCCGGTCTATGTGGTGCCGGCAATGAATACGCATATGCTGGAACATGCGGCAACACAGGCAAATCTTAAAAAAATAAAATCTTATGGTTATCATATCGTAGAACCTGCCAGCGGATTTCTTGCCTGCGGAGATACAGGCAAAGGAAAAATGCCGGAGGCGGATGTGCTGCTGGAATATATCTTATATGAAGCGGCGTATGAAAAGGATCTGGCAGGAAAAAAAGTGCTGATTACGGCAGGGCCGACAAGAGAAGCAGTTGATCCGGTTCGGTTTCTTACAAACCATTCTACCGGAAAGATGGGCTATGCGCTTGCTAAAAATGCAGTTCGCAGGGGAGCGCAGGTAGTGCTTGTGACAGGGCAGGTGCATCTGCCGCCGCCTTTGTTTGTTCAGGTCATACGAGTAACGACGGCGCAGGAAATGTATGACGCTGTGGATGCGCATTTTGATGGACAGGATATCGTAGTAATGTCTGCTGCAGTGGCGGATTACCGTCCATTGCATACAGCTGCGGAAAAAATGAAGAAAAAAGAGGAAGCATGTGTATTAGAGTTAGAGCGGACAAAGGATATTTTAGGAAGTATGTCAAAACGTAAAAACGGACAGTTTTTATGTGGCTTTTCTATGGAAACAGAGCATATGCTGGAAAATTCCAAAATAAAGCTGGAGAAAAAAAATCTGGACATGATCGTAGCAAACAGCCTGCGGATGGAAGGCGCGGGCTTTGGCACAGACACAAATATTATTACAATCATAAAAAAGAATTACGTACAGGAACTTCCTAAAATGAGCAAAGATGAAGCAGCACATGCGGTATTTAACCAAATTTTAACTTCTTTGCATAAATCGAATAATACACAAAAATAGGGACATACTATCTGTAAATAAAAGCCATAGCAATAGTTTTATATTTTTATTGGAAAGAGAGGGTTGATATGGGCAGATTTATTTACAGAATGTGTCTCGTGATTGTTGTAGCCATTGCAGTTGCAGGCGGCGTATATTATTATACGACGTTTTATCAAAAGGAAGACGGACCGCACAAAGGTACATTTGTATACACAGACGAAAGTGCAAAAAATACAGCGAGAGAAATTTCCTTACAAGCCGGACAAGCAGTAAAAGAAGCTTCTGTGCAGGCGCAGAAAGCGGTAAAAGAAGTATCCGCACAGGCAGGTCAACTAGCAGATCAGGTGTTTGGAAGGAGTTAACGGATATGGCGGCAACGGATACGCTTTATTTAAAAATAGATCAAAATGTGGTCGTGAACGCTTATCAGGTGCATTTGCAGGATATCGCATCGATGGAATGTACAAATGAAGCGGTTCTGCGTCAGCTCAAGCAAAAGAAAATCTATACCTTTCAGGAAAAAGATACGGCGAAGCAGAAAAAAACACGTATTCAAGTATTTTCGGTATTAAATATTATAAAGCAGATACATGAGGACTATCCGGATCTGGAAGTGCAAAATGTTGGAGAATCCGACTTCATATTGGAATGCAAGGCTGGAATTGTAGAAAATAAAGCGCTGGAAATTGTAAAGGCGGTGGTGCTTTGTATTGTGATCTTTTTTGGCGCCGCATTTACCATTATGACGTTTAACAATGACGTAGGCGTTGCAGAAGTGTTTACGCAGCTGTATCAGCAGGTAATCGGTAAAGAATCCAACGGCGTAACAGAAATCGAGATCTTTTATGCAATAGGAATGCCAATCGGAATAACTGTTTTCTATAACCATATTGGCAAGAAAAAAGTAACACACGATCCGACGCCGATTCAGGTTGAGATGCGTAAATACGAACAGGATGTAGATACTACATTCATTGAAAATGCCAGCAGAGAAGGGAAGAGTATCGATGTGGATTAATCATGTATTTTTGGGATTTTTGGGACTTGCTTTTGGTCTGTCGGTAGCCTCCGGAAGTTTTGCGATTGCTGTAAAATTGGGGATTATCCCGGAAATGGCAAGCAAATCAGGGACAGCAAAACGTATTATGACTTATGAAAATGCTACGATACTGGGTGGAATCGCAGGAAATATCTTATCTGTATTTTCACAAATCCGGTTTCCGGCAGGGCATATTTTTTTAGCGTTATTTGGTTTGAGCGCGGGTATCTTTGTAGGCTGTATGGCAGTCGCATTAGCGGAAATTATTAATGCTTATCCGATTGTGTACCGAAGAATGAAGCTGAAAATCGGTCTGGAATGGATGGTTGCTACAATTGCAATCGGGAAAATGTGTGGATGCCTGTTTTACTTTTTTCAAGGGTATGATGCTACAGCTTGAGCAGTCATTGACTTGCTGCTGCAAACACAACTTCACAGTTCGAGAGTGCATGTCAAACAAAGGATGTTTGACATGTTACGCTTTTTGTGCATGTATGGAGGAGCGTATATGGAGCCGATATTGGCAAAGCAGAGTGTGGATATCAAATGTAAAATCCAGGCTTCTATTATGATGGGAAATTATGAATTTTATTACGCAGCAGGTAGGTTTTGCGCTCTGACAGGCCAAAACCCGGAATTATCATTGCAGCCAAAAGAGCTGTATGCTTTGCTGCAGCCGCTGCTTGATACTTATGAGACAAAAAATAAGCAGGAGGCATATCTGGTGAAATTGTTAAAAGAGTATAAGGTATTGGAAGAATATCACGAACAGATGGCTCAGCTGTTGCAGATGGGACTGAACGGCTATGAATCTTGAACCATTGATCGTACATAAATTGCGTATACTGGCAAAACAGCATAACATAGAAAAAATGATTTTGTTTGGTTCACGAGCCAGAGGTGACAACCACAACCGCAGCGATATTGATCTTGCAGTCTGGGGGATTCATGACGCCGTAAGCTATCTGGACTTTCAGGAAGCTGTGGAAGAGCAAATACCGACGCTGCTTCGATTTGATCTTGTAGATATGGATGGATTCAGCGTATCGGATGCTTTGAGAGAAGAGATCAATAAGGACGGTGTGATGATTTATGAAAAAATTTGAACAGATGAAGCGGCAGTATGCATCACTGATGGGATATTTGGATGAAACAGATTTGTCAGATAAAAACATATCTGCTACAACAGCGGATTTTGACAGGCTGTTTGAGCTTTCCTGGAAGACGTTAAAGGCTTATCTGTATGAAAATCTCGCGATTTATGAAGCAAAAACAGGGTCTCCCAGAGAAATACTAAAGCTGGCTGCAGCACAGGAATTGTTGACGGATGATTTTCTATGGTTTCAAATGTTAAAAGACAGAAATGATGATTCGCATATTTACCGTAAAGCGGATGCAGTCATTTATATCAGCAAGATTGTTTCTGTTTATTTGCCTGAAATTAACCGGTTAATGGTACGTTTAAAAGAGCTGATACCTGAAGAAGACTTTGAAGATGTACAGATACCGGATGATTTGCTTGCTTATGCGTTCAGACAGCAGCAGCCGTTGTATCAGCTGATGGAAGATATCAGGCAAAAGTATCAGTGCCAGACAGATGCACAAGTCTATGAAAGCTGGAAAAGATATAAAAAAGAGTATTTAAATCTTGACAATTTTTAAAAAGCTATATATGATAATAAAAGATTTCATACGTAACAGATCAGTTTGTCTGAAGTGTTATTTTTATACAGAGACAGGTGATGAGAAAGAGGAGTACATCATGACGCTCAGCAGAGAGGGCTGCCCGTTGGCTGAAAAGCAGCTTTGAATACGCATGGTGGAAGGTAGCTTTTGAACCGGATGGCTGAATATCTACGCAACAAAGAATCGTAATAAGTAAGCCGTCCCGTCCCATCCACGTTATCGGATGCAAGAGAACAGGCTCAGGCTTGTTGAAGAAAAGGTGGTACCGCGCTCATTCGCCCTTTATAGTGTAAGCTATAAAGGGCTTTTTTGATGAAATCGAAGGAGCAGCTTGTTTAGATAGGAAAGCACACAGGAAACTGTAATTTGGAGATCACAGACAGAAAGGAAGTTTGTTTATGGCGAAAGAATTGGCAAAAACATACAATCCGGCCGGATTGGAAGAGCGTCTTTACAAAAAATGGGAAGAGAGGGGCTATTTTCACGCAGAAGTTGACCGCAGTAAAAAACCGTTTACTATCGTGATGCCCCCGCCAAACGTTACCGGGCAGCTGCATATGGGCCATGCGCTCGATAATACGATGCAGGATATTCTGATCCGTTATAAAAAGATGCAAGGCTATCATACACTTTGGCAGCCCGGAACAGACCATGCAGCGATCGCTACCGAAGTCCGCGTGATTCAGTCCTTAAAAGAACAGGGGATTGATAAAAATGATCTTGGCAGAGAGGGATTTTTAGAAAAAGCATGGGAATGGAAGGAAGAATACGGCGGACGTATTATTAAGCAGTTAAAAAAGATCGGTTCTGCCGCTGACTGGGACAGAGAACGGTTTACAATGGATGAAGGCTGTTCGAAAGCAGTGGAAGAAGTATTTGTACGATTATATAAAAAGGGCTATATTTACAAAGGAAACCGTATTATTAACTGGTGTCCGGTATGTAAGACATCTATTTCGGATGCGGAAGTGGAACATGTAGATCAAAAAGGCCATTTTTGGCATATCAAATATCCGGTAGCAGGAGAAGAAGGCAGATTTGTTGAGATTGCAACGACACGTCCGGAAACTATGTTTGGTGATACAGCGGTAGCAGTCAATCCAAACGATGAGCGGTATCAGGATATCATTGGCAAGACGCTCATTCTTCCGGTTGTGAACAGAGAAATTCCTGTGATTGCAGATGAATACGTAGATATGGAATTTGGAACCGGATGTGTGAAGATTACTCCTGCGCATGATCCGAATGACTTTGAAGTAGGCAGACGTCATCAGTTAGAGCTTGTCAATGTCATGAATGACGATGCGACGATGAATGAAAATGCAGGCAAATATGCAGGCATGGATCGTTATGCGTGCAGGGAAGCGCTCGTAAAAGATCTGGATGATGCCGGCTTGCTGGCAGGTGTGAAAGATCACGAACATGCGGTAGGAACACATGACCGCTGTAAGACGACGGTAGAGCCTATGGCAAAGCAGCAGTGGTTTGTGGCGATGGAAGAGATGGCAAAGCCTGCAATGGAAGCTGTCCGTAACGGTGATTTAAAGTTCGTGCCGGAACGTTTTGATAAAATTTATATGCATTGGCTGGAAGGCATTCGTGATTGGTGCATTTCCAGACAGTTATGGTGGGGACACCGGATTCCGGCATATTATTGTCCGCAGTGCAACGAAATGGTAGTCGCAAAGACGCAGGATGCGCCTCATATCTGTCCAAAATGCGGACACAAAGGGATGGAACAGGATCCGGATACGCTGGATACGTGGTTTTCATCTGCATTATGGCCGTTTTCGACGCTGGGCTGGCCAGATCAGACCGAAGAGATGGATTATTTTTATCCTACGGATGTACTTGTAACAGGCTATGATATTATTTTCTTCTGGGTCATCCGTATGGTATTTTCTGGCTATGAACAGACTGGAAAATCTCCGTTCCACACCGTATTGATTCATGGTCTGATACGGGATTCTAAGGGGCGCAAGATGAGCAAGTCGTTAGGAAACGGGATTGATCCTTTGGAGGTCATTGATAAATATGGCGCGGATGCGCTGCGGTTGACGCTTATCACCGGAAATGCACCTGGAAATGATATGCGTTTTTACTGGGAACGTGTGGAAGCTTCCAGAAACTTTGCAAATAAAGTATGGAACGCGTCACGCTTTATTATGATGAATTTGGAAGGACGGGAAATTACGGAGCCGTCAAAAGACGACTTTGAGCCTGCAGATAAATGGATCATTTCTAAATTAAATACACTGGCAAAAGATATGACGGAAAATATGGATAAGTTCGAACTGGGTATCGCTGTCTCGAAAGTGTATGATTTTATTTGGGATGAATTTTGCGACTGGTATATTGAAATTGCAAAGCTGCGTACTTACCGTTATGATGAAATGCCGCAGTCTGCAAATGCCGCGTTATGGACACTGCGTATGGTATTGACAGAAGCGTTGAAACTGCTGCATCCGTTTATGCCGTTTATTACGGAAGAGATTTTTTGCACTCTGCATCCGCAGGAAGAATCTATTATGCTGGCAGAATGGCCGAAATATAATAAGGAACATCATTTTGAGGCAGAAGAGATTCAGTTAGCACATGTGAAAGATATTGTAAGGGCAGTTCGTACGATACGCAAAGATATGGATGTGCCAAACAGCAGAAAATCCAAGCTGTATATTGTATCCGAAGATGCCGGAATACGAGAAATATTTGAACAGGCAAAAGAAGCGTACCAGAGTCTTACGTATGCAAATGAAATCTGCATACAGGAAGACAGAACGGGCATTGGAGAGGACGCTGTCTCAGCAGTGATACCGGGAGCAGCGGTTTATCTTCCATTAGAAGAGCTGGTGGATAAAGCAAAAGAGCTGGAACGTCTGAAAAAAGATAAGGCAAAGCTGGAAAAAGAATTGGCTCGCTCACATGGCATGTTAAATAATGAGAAATTTTTAAGCAAAGCGCCGCAGGCAAAAATCGACGAGGAGAAGAAAAAGCTGGCGGAATATGAAAAAATGATGGCTGAAGTGGAAAAACGTTTGGCTCAGATGCAGTAAATGACCAAAATAAATAATAAAAAATGCAATTCATTCTTTATTTTCGCAGAATATTTGTTGAAGTTTGTCTCAATTAATGGTAAAATTAATAGAAATATACCATGTATAGCATATGGTTGATGAATTAAGAGTGAAGGGTGGTAAGGTCATGCAGACACTACAGCTTGATAGAACAGCAATCAGTTATAGTCCGGATGGTATGACGGCGTATTTGCGTCTGCCGGAACCAGCGGCTGGGGTCAAGTATAGTTTGGAGGATGTTGAGTCAGCGTTGTTAGCCGGAGGAGTCAAACAAGGGATAGACCAGAAGGCAATTCTCAATATGATCCGAAGCAGAATTTATGACCGATCTGTTGCAGTAGCGACGGGTAAGGCTCCACAGGATGGAAAAGACGGGTATTTTGAATATATGTTTCAAAGCCAGCTGGACGGAAAGCCAAAGATTAATGAGGACGGTACGGTCAGCTATGCGATCAAGCTATTTGAAATGGTGACAGAAGGACAGGTGATCGCAAAATATCATCCGGCTGTTCAAGGAGTCGATGGATATACGGTAAAAGATGCACCAATCCGTGCAAAACCCGGCAGGGAGCTTCCTCCGCTGCGCGGGAGAGGATTTGCGTGCAAAGATGACGGGGTCACTTATATAGCTTCTATCACAGGTAAGATAGATAAGATCAATGATAAGATCAATATTTTGCCGGTTTTTGAAGTATCCGGTGATGTGGATTCCAATACAGGCAATATTGAATTTCGTGGAGACGTCATTATTCACGGCAGTGTCGATGATATAGAAATACGGGCCACAGGAACGGTGACAGTAGATGGTGTCGTTCAGGGAGCTAGTATTTTTGCTAATAAAGACATTGTTGTAGCCGGTGGTGTGCTTGGGAATGGAAAGAGTGTCGTTGATGCAAAGGGAAAAGTCTCAGCAAAGTTTTTTGAGTTTGCCACAGTCCGCAGCAAAGGGGATATTACGGCAGACATTTTGCTCAACAGCAATGTCTATTGTGAGGGCAGTGCGTTTGTAATGAGTAAAAAGGGATGTATTGTAGGCGGCAGTGTTCACGCAGTCAGCGGAATTGAGGCGAATAGCATCGGCAACAATGCTGAAATACGGACGCATGTTTTAGTCGGCAACGGTGGTGAAGTCCGTATGAAGATGGAGGAGCTAAGAAACAGTATTAAAGCAGCAGAGGCGAACATTAACAAGGCAGAGATGATTCTGCACAAATTTCAAGAATATGAAGAAAAAACAGGACAGTCGTGCAAAGATGATCCAAGACGTGTGCAGTTGGTTCGAATCCGTGTGCGCGATTTGGCACGCAAGGCAGCGGATGAGGAAGATTTAAAGAAACTGCAGCTGATGGTAGAGAGTGCAAAGGGTGCGAATATTAAAGTACGCAAAAGGGTATTTCCGGGCGTATTTGTATCGATTGACAGCTGTGATACTTCTTGTAAGGATACGTTTGACGACATTATATTTATTAAACAGCAGGAAAAAGTAATCATGCGCAGGCTTTCGGATTGGGGAGATGCGTAAAAACGATGGCTTAACATAACAGAATCAGTGCTTTTACTTATAGGATAAACAAAGTAAGGGGCTGATTCTTTTTTGTTTATAAAAATTTTCGAAAAAGGAAGAAAAAACAAGACAACCGTTTCTTTACAAAGTGGAAAGATGTGCTATAATGAATTCGTTTAAGAATAATAGACGGAGGGATTACAGATGATAGATTTTGAAGAGGAATTAAAGAAATTTCAACCAAGTCTTGAAGTAGAAGAGGCGGAGGAAGCCATATACAGCCACAACCTGACGGATATGACCGACATTTTGCAGGAGATGATTAAAGAAGCAAGACGCAACCGATAATCCAGGAAGGAGCCAAGATGCAGTGTTTTAAATGTGGAGCACAGCTGGGGGCAGAGCAGACCTGTCCAAACTGTGGGATGAATGTAAAAATGTATAAGAAGCTGATAGCAATTTCTAATTATTTATACAATGTCGGATTAGAGCGGGCAAAGGTACGAGATTTATCAGGTGCAGTCGATTCGTTAAAGGCAAGTTTGCAGTATTATAAAGGAAATATTCAGGCTAGAAATTTGCTGGGGCTTATTTATTATGAGACGGGAGAGACCGTATCTGCACTTAGCGAGTGGGTGATAAGTAAAAATCAGGTCAGCAAGGATAATATCGCAGATACTTATCTGCATGAGGTACAGAGCAATACCGCTTTGCTGAATACGGTGAATCAGACAATCAAAAAATACAATCAGGCGCTTATTTACTGCCAGCAGGGAAGTGAAGATTTGGCAGTGATTCAACTAAAGAAAATATTGTCAATTAATCCAAAGCTAGTCAAAGCACATCAGCTGCTTGCGCTTTTATATATCCAGGACAGGAAGTATGACCTTGCCAGAAAATCTCTGCGGGCAGCAGAGAAGATTGACCGCGGCAATACGACGACCATGGGATATTTGGCGGAAATCGACGGACATACGGGAAACGGTGCGGAAAAGAGCAAAAAACCGAAGAAAAAGGAAAGCAGAGTGGAATATAATACCGGCAACGATACGATTATTCAACCTACAAATCTGCGGGATAATTCCGGCTGGATGATGATTTTAAATATTTTGGTCGGCCTTGTAATCGGTGTAACAGCTACTTATTTTCTAATCGTACCTAGTATACGCCAAACGCTGCAAAAAGATGCCAATACTGCTGTTTCAGATGCAAACGATACGATAGCGGCTAAAAATCAGGCCATTCAGGAATTAGAAGCGCAGGTGACAAAGCTGATGAAAAATGTAGAAAATGCCGAAGAAGAAAAGGACGCATCTGCTTCACAAATTATCAGCTACCAAAAGCTGTTGTCAGCTTATCAGTCCTATCAGCAGGGAGGATTGGAAGAAGCAAAAACGGCTCTGGCGCAGGTAGATCAAAAACTGTTGGATACAGGAGCAAAGCAGGTGTATGAATCTATTCAGACAGAGATAGATTCCCAATATTTAGAGACTGCTTATAACGACGGATATGCTGCTTATATGGCAAGGAATTATCAGCAGTCGGCAGACTTGTTGCAAAAGGTTGTAGATGTGGACGATACGTATCACAGTGGAGACGCTATTTATTATTTGGCGCAGTCTTACCGCTGTATCGAAGAGTATCAAAAGGCTGCGGATCTGTATCAGAAAGTAATTGATGAATATCCTACATCATATAAGGCAAATAATGCGAGGTATAAATATTTGCCGGAAGTGCAGCAGAAGCTGGAAGCTCAATAAAAGGAAATTCAATAAGAGGAAACTTATATTTTTGCATATGGATTTTACAGAAGATGTTGATAGTTAGGCGATCAGCATCTTTTTTAATACTAAAAAACAGGAGGATGTTACTATGGAATGTCACTATGAACTAAAAGAAGGATGCCTTACGATATCCATGCCGAAAGAATTGGATCATCACAGTGCGGAGCAGCTGCGTATGGAGGCGGATCTTTTGATTGATTCTTACCGGGTGCGAAATCTGGTGTTTGATTTTTCTGGAACGGAGTTTATGGACAGCTCCGGAATCGGAGTATTGATCGGAAGATGCCGTAATATGAGTTATTGCGGGGGCAGTGTAAAAGCACAGCATATGAATGACCGGATTCAAAAAATTTTTAGAATATCCGGCTTGCACAAACTAATGGAAACGGAGGCAGTAAAGTATGAATGAGCGGAATGAAATGAGTATCCGGTTTGATTCCTATTCGGCAAATGAAGGATTTGCAAGAGTGGCAGTTGCGGCTTTTTTGGCAGATATGGACCCGACGTTGGACGAGCTGGCAGATGTAAAAACAGCTGTGTCGGAGGCTGTGACTAATTCAATTATTCACGGTTATGAAAATCGTATCGGCAAGATATATTTGACCTGTGCAAAAGAAAAAAAGCAGATTCAAATCGAAGTGGTTGATTACGGAAAAGGGATCGAAGATGTACTAAAGGCGAAAGAGCCATTTTATACGACCAGACCGGAACTGGAACGTTCCGGTATGGGCTTTGCATTTATGGAAGCATTTATGGATGATGTGGAAGTGGCGTCAGCGCCGGGACAAGGGACGACTGTGCGCATGATGAAGCAGTTTGGGACAGGGGCTTAGCAGCTTATGGAGGAGACAATGGCTTTGATCCTGCAGGCGCAGCAGGGAGATCCGGGTGCAAAAGAAGAGCTGGTGAAACAGAATCTTGGACTGGTAGGAAGCATTGTCAAAAGATTTGAACACCGTGGACATGACAGAGAGGAATTGTTTCAGATCGGAAGCATTGGTCTGATGAAAGCGATTGATAAATTTGATCTTACATATGGAGTAGCGTTTTCTACTTATGCAGTACCGCTTATTAGCGGAGAAATCCGCAGGTTTTTAAGAGATGACGGACTGGTGCGCATCAGCAGGAGCCTGAAAGAAAACGGTTGGCGTATCCGCAAAGCGGCAGAAAAAATCAGCCAGGAAAAAGGCAGAGAAGCATCCATGCAGGAGTTGTCTGAAGAAACCGGACTTAGTCGGGAAGATATTGTAATGGCGGTAGAAGCCAATATGGAAGTGGAGTCTATTTACCGTAGTGTTTATCAATCCGATGGAAGTGAACTATATCTGGTAGATCAGATTGCGGAAGGAAAAGGCATTGGCCAAAGATATGGTACAGGTACGATGCAGGGCAGCATGGTGTCAGGCAGCATGGGCGATCCAGAGAAGGAGAAGATTTTAGATGATATGTTGATTCGGCAGCTGCTTGATGAGCTGGAGGATCGAGAGCGTAGATTGATTGAGATGCGTTATTTTCAAGATAAGACACAGGTGCAGACAGCGCAGGAATTACAAATGAGTCAGGTGCAGGTAAGCCGTTTAGAAAAGAAAATACTGCTTAAAATGCGAAAAAAAGTTGTCGGATAACAGGTTACAATTGCACTTGCTTCGTATATCATATGCATGGTATAATTCTGGTAGTTTCAAACACGCTCTAGTGAATTTGGAATAAGAAACAAGAAATACAAAGGAGAGGATGAACAATGGAACCGAATGAAAAAAAATATGTCTATGCAAGTAAGGAGGACCAGCTTAGACACGCGAATTGTTTTGCGCAGATAGGGTATGCCGTGTATTATGTGATTGCGTTAGCGACACAATGGATTGCCTGTGCAATGGGAATCCGCACGCTGCAGCTTAGCTTGGTTATTACAGCGGTTATTATCATAAGCAGTTTCATAACATTTGCTGCATATTTGCGAAATAGTAAAAGTACCATAACGAGATATACGGCGCTTATTGGCCTTTTGATTGTAGCTTTTGTTACCGGAGCGGCTTTTGATAATTATTATATAAGATTTATGGCATGTGTACCGCTTGTTGCCTGTGTATTATTTTTTGATGTTAAGTTTTCAATCATTGCCGGGTGCGCAATGACAGTTGTGAATTTTGCTGTCAACTATGTCAATATTTATGTGCAGAATATGTATCCGAAAGAAGAAATTCGGGATCAGATCTGTGCTTCTCTTGCTGTTGCGTTTTTAATGATTATTGTTTCTCTTGCAACCAGTGTTGCGCGGTTATATAATCATGATACCCGTCATAGTTTAATGCGCGAACAGGAGAAACAAAGAATGGTTATGGAACATGTATTAACAGTAGCAGAACAGGTACGAAAGGGAACTGAAGGCGCCATGAAGATGGTGAGCGAGCTGAATGCTACTGCAGGTATTGTGAACCACTCGGTTTGTGATATTTCTGAAAGCACGCAGAGCACAGCGGAAAGTATACAGACGCAGACCACCATGACACAGAATATACAGGATTCCATTAACCAGACATTAGAATATTCAGAAAATATGGTTCAGGTAGCTAGGGATTCGGAGAAATTAAATAACAACAGTTTGCAAATGATGAATAACCTGAAAAGGCAGTCTGTCGTAATCAATGAGACGAATGCAGGTGTAGCAGCTTCTATGAAAGAACTGCAGGAACGGGCAGAAGCAGTCAAAACAATTGCAGACACAATTTTTGATATTTCAAATCAGACGAATCTGCTTGCATTAAATGCTTCGATCGAGAGTGCGAGAGCAGGGGAAGCAGGACGGGGCTTTGCAGTCGTTGCAGATGAGATACGGCAGCTGGCGGCGAAGACAAGAAAGGAAACAGAAAACATTGCAGGCATTTTAAATGAATTGTCAGATCATGCAGAAAGTGCGGCGGTAGCAGTTCATAAATCGATCGAAGCGGCTGACGCACAGGATGGAATGATAGAGCAGGTATCCCAAAGCTTTGACCAGATGAATACGAATTCCAGGCAGCTGTTATCAAGTATAGGAGATATTGACGGAATGCTCAATCAGCTGTCTGACTCCAATAACCGAATTGTTGATAATATTACGCAGTTATCAGAAACGTCAGAAGAGGTAATGTCTTCTTCTATGCAGGCATCTGAGCTGAGTGTGCAGAACTTGCGGAACGCAGAAACAACAAAAGAAATGCTGCATCAGGTATTGGATGTGTCACACGAATTGGAGCAGTATCTATAGTATAACGTCTCAGGTCTTTGCATGTACTGCAAAGACCTGTACGATTTATAACATGTGTTTGCGCAATTGTTCATTGCTTTGGGAGCACAAATAGGCAGGCGCTACATCAAAGACAGTTTTGCATCCGCTCATGCCTTCCTGATTCATACGGTAAGCGGCTCTCGCATAGGCGGCAAGTACGCTTGCGGTAAATTCAGGATTAGAATCCAGCTTTAGACTGTATTCAATAATATGACGGTGCTCGCCATCCCAGCCGGATTTTCCGCTTCGGATGACAAAGCCGCCGTGTGGGATGCCGCTGTGATTTTTGTCCAGTTCTTCCTGAGAAATAAAATGAACGGTGGTATCATAATCAGCAAAATAGTTTGGCATTTCTTTAATCGTTTTTTCAATTCGGTCTAAATCTGCGCCTTCTTCGGCGACAACAAAGCATTCTCTGGTATGTTTTTGCCGTGTAGTTAATTCTGGCGTATCTCCATTTCGTACGGCTTCCAGGGAAGACGGTACAGGAATGGTGTATTGTTTGGCATCGGCAACGCCATCGATTCTGCGGATAGCGTCAGAATGGCCCTGACTCACGCCTTTGCCCCAAAAAGTATAGTCTTTTCCTGCAGGTAAGATAGCATTTGCGTAGACACGGTTTAAAGAAAACATACCAGGATCCCATCCGACAGAGATCATACCGATCTTTCCGGATTCTTTTGCTGCCTGGTCCACATGAGCAAAATGTTCCGGGATTTTTGCATGGGTGTCAAAACTATCGACCACATTAAAATATTTTACATATTCCGGGGTCTGTACTGGCAGATCTGTAGCGCTTCCGCCGCAAATAATTAGTACATCCATCTCATTTTGGCAATTTGGCAGCTCTGAAACAGGGCGCACAGGAATGTTTTTTGTTAAAATGTGCACATGATCTGGATTTCTGCGTGTAAATACTCCGCATAATTCCATATCTTCATTTTGATTTACGGCGCATTCTACGCCTCGGCCAAGATTTCCATAGCCTAAGATACCAATTCGAATCATAATATTAAATCCTTTCTTTATTATATAGTATAAAAATTCTTATTATCAGAAACCATCAAAATATTGGAGTGGTGGTCACTATAAGAATGGTAAGCTTTTCCAGACGATTTCTAATAGCAGCAAATTCGTCGGTTAATAGTTTGCGTGTATTGTTAAGCTTAGTATAGCGAAAAATGGAGCAACGTTCAAGAGACTTTTTGTTTTTCATTGACTTTACACAATCTCGGATATATAATTTTACCATGAAAAAATATCGCGATAAGGAGACAGAAATGATAAAGAAATTATATCATACTTTAAATGTTATTGTTTGGAGCTTTGCCGGTGCATTGATCGCACAGAGTATTTATAGATATTATCATTATAAAACGCATATGGAGTGGTATGAAACACAGTCAGCGCCATGGTATTTGGGAATACAGGTCAACGCAGTTTGTTTCCTTGTAGTTGCAGCGATCATTTTTTTGATAAGGTGGATTCTGCGCAGAAAATATGGTAAATTAATATAGTGTCTTAAATTGCTTTCATAAATAATATCGTTTTGTACACGAAATACCTTTGTAGCAAGTCGGATAGGAAAATTACTGTAACCGTTCCATGGGTTATCTGAACTGTTACAAAATACTTTTGAATTTTAAATAGCTCTTTACATAAAAAGGGGCTTGACGTAAAAAGAAAATTGTTTTATGATAGGGAAAATAATAAAGTAAGGAGTATTTGTATGTTAATTGTGAATGTAATGGAGAAAATGGCAAACTGAATATTGCAGGACAGAGGATGCTGTGAGTATCAGTCTGATTTGAATGCAACTGGTATGATGGTGGCGTATGCGTGTATGAGCATATGTCTTTGCGTGTCTGTCCTTTATTAGCAGGAAATATTAAAGCTGCTGATATTTTCGCCTTACATTTGCTTTATTGTGGTATAGTTCCGCACAATCGTTATATTTCAGACGATGTAATGAGATCGTTTTAGAGCTATTTGTTAAGAGTTCAGATCTTTCTTCGCACGTTTAAAGAGGCATATCCATAAGGGGTGCCTTTTATTTGTTATAACGAATATTATGATATGTTTCTGCATGTCTGCAGTATTTAGGAGAACCATAGTGTATGCTTTTTGGGCAGCTATGGTTTTTTTGCGTTATAGGCGAAATCTATCGCAGGAAGCGATGCTAATAAACTTTTGCAGCGGCAAATCCCGCTGATTACATTGGAGGGAAACAGCTTGAAACATGAAGGAAGGAATTTGATATGGATATTATAAAATTATTAGAATTTGATCAGATTAGGAATCAATGGAAAGAATTTGCAGTCACAGAGTCAGCGTTGGATAAAATAGACAGGATTACGTATTACTTAAGTGAGAGTGAGCTTAGAAAAAATTTGCAGGATACAACGGATGCAAGAAATTTGATAGAGATTTGTGGAATGCCACCATTGACGTCCGTACAAGAAGCAAAAGAAAGTATCATGCGTGCAGTAAAAGATGGATGCCTGCTGCCAGAGCAGTTGGAGAAAATTGAGAAATTGCTGACGGCAGTACGCAGATTGAAAGATTATCTAAATCGAGGCATTGCGTATGGAAATCCATTGGCATGGTATGAACAGAATTTGGATGCGTTAGAAGAACTGCGGGAGGAAATCTCATCTAAAATCAGAGGAGGAAAAGTGGATGATTATGCATCAAAGCAGCTGCAGCAGGTTCGAAATGAGATTGCCCGGACAAAGGACAAAATGAAATTGAAAGCGGAGCAGACGTTGCGTACGCAGAAATCTTATATGGCAGACCAGTTTTGTACAGTTCGAAACGGATCTATTTGTGTTCCGGTAAAAAAGGAGTATAAGCATAAAATACAAGGCAGTGTCATAGACCAATCATCCAGTGGAAATACGCTTTTTATAGAACCGGCTGCAGTCTCTAAAATGCAGGAAACGCTTCAGTTATTAGAGATACAGGAAGAGTATGAGGTATCACGTATTTTGTATACATTGTCAGCGATGGCCGCGGATCAGGCACCTGTTATGGAAGAAAATATACGGATGATAGAAAAGCTGGACTTTATGTTTTCCAAAGGGAAACTGAGCATGGAAATGAATGCAGCTGCACCAAATATCAATTTGGACAAAAGAATACGATTAAAAAATGCAAGGCATCCGTTAATGGAAAAGGAGCAGTGTGTACCGCTGCAGTTTGAACTTGGAGAGAATGCCAACGGAATTGTAATTACAGGGCCGAATACAGGGGGCAAGACAGTTGCGATTAAAACGGTAGCATTAAATTGTTATTTGGCACAATGCGGACTTCATGTAACGTGTGAAGAAGCAGATATTTGCATGAACAGTTCATTTTTGTGCGATATTGGGGATGGCCAAAATCTCACCGAGAATCTATCTACGTTTTCTGCGCATATTAAAAATGTGTTGGAAATTGTAGATCATGTCAGTTCGGACAGTCTGGTCGTTATGGATGAGCTTGGTTCTGGAACAGATCCGACAGAAGGCATGGGAATTGCGATTGCTATATTAGAAGAGCTGCGTAACAGCGGATGTTTGTTTCTTGTTACAACACACTATCCGGAAGTGAAAGAATATGCAGAGCATACTACCGGAATTCAAAATGCCAGGATGGAATTTGACAAACAAACATTACAGCCGTTATATAAAATGGTAATTGGTGAAGCAGGAGAAAGCTGCGCGTTTCACATTGCTAAAAAACTGGGAATGCCGCAACGGATGTTAGAAACAGCCAAACGGGCAGCATATGGGCCGGATAATTATGTTTGTGAAGTTCAGCGGGAAAAGTGTAAAAAGGACACTTCCAGCTTAAAAAAGATAAAAAAGGCTAAAAAAACAGCAGTTAGGACCGAACTTTCCCAAAAATTTCAGATTGGAGACAGTGTAATGATATATCCAGATAAAAAAATTGGGATTGTATGCCAGCCGGTAAATGAAAAAGGAGAGCTTCGAGTCCAGATGCAGAATAAAAAAATATGGGTGAACCATAAGCGGGTAAAACTGCATGTAAAAGCAGCTGAGATGTATCCGCAAGATTACGATTTTTCCATTGTCTTTGATACGAAAGCGGACAGGAAGATCAGACATGATATGGAAAGGAAATATACGGATCAGAGGATAGAATATGAAGACATTAGATGAACTGTTTTGGGAAGACGGGTGATTGATATAAGATTTGGTAAGTTTTTATATTTATATTGCCAACAGAACAATTTTCCAGTAAAATAAGTTATCAGTACAGAGAATTTATTTTATTTAAATGATACCAACAGGAGGGATCAAAATGTCTCAAAGAAAAGATATCCATAAAGTACTGATTATCGGCTCCGGTCCAATCGTGATCGGGCAGGCATGTGAGTTTGATTATTCTGGCACACAGGCTTGTAAAGCGTTGCGGAGCCTTGGTTATGAAATTGTATTGGTGAATTCCAATCCGGCTACGATTATGACAGATCCGGAAACCGCGGACGTTACTTATATTGAACCATTAAATGTAGAACGTATGGAGCAGATTATTGCGAAAGAAAGACCAGATGCGCTGCTGCCGAATCTGGGCGGACAGTCCGGGCTGAATCTTTGTGCAGAGCTGGCAAAGAACGGAGTGCTGGAAAAATATCATGTGCAGGTCATTGGGGTGCAGGTCGACGCGATTGAGCGAGGAGAAGACCGCATTGCATTTAAGAAAACGATGGACAGCTTAGGTATTGAGATGGCAAGAAGTGAGGTCGCCTATTCGGTAGAAGAAGCTATGGAGATTGCAGATAAGCTTGGTTATCCGGTTGTGCTGCGTCCGGCATATACGATGGGCGGTGCAGGCGGCGGCCTTGTTTATAACGTGGAAGAATTAAAGACGGTATGCGCAAGAGGTCTGCAGGCAAGTATTGTAGGGCAGGTGCTTGTGGAAGAGTCGATTCTTGGCTGGGAAGAGCTGGAGCTGGAAGTAGTCCGTGATGCGGATAACAATATGATTACCGTCTGCTTTATCGAAAATATTGATCCTCTTGGTGTACACACCGGAGATTCGTTTTGTTCAGCTCCAATGCTGACCATATCTGAACAAGTGCAGAAACGTCTGCAGGAAAAATCGTATAAGATCGTGGAATCGATTCAGGTAATTGGCGGCACAAATGTGCAGTGGGCGCATGATCCGAAGACAGACCGCGATATTGTCATTGAAATCAATCCTAGAACATCCCGTTCTTCTGCATTGGCATCCAAAGCAACCGGATTTCCGATTGCCCTTGTATCGGCGATGCTAGCAACAGGTCTGACTCTTTCGGAAATTCCATGCGGCAAATACGGCACGCTGGATCGATATGTGCCGGATGGCGATTATGTTGTGATTAAATTTGCCCGTTGGGCATTTGAAAAATTTAAAGGTGTGGAAGATAAGCTAGGTACGCAGATGCGTGCGGTAGGCGAGGTTATGAGTATTGGCAAGACGTTTAAAGAAGCGTTTCAAAAAGCAATACGCAGTTTAGAAACCGGCCGTTATGGACTCGGACACGCAAAAGATTTTGATGAGAAATCAAAAGAAGAATTGTTAAAACAGTTAATCACGCCTTCCAGCGAGCGCTATTTTATTATTTACGAAGCGTTGCGTAAAGGGGCGTCGATAGAAGAAATTCATGAAATTACAAAAGTAAAGCATTATTTTCTGGAGCAGATGAAGGAATTGGCAGAGGAAGAGGAGAAGCTGGCATCGTGCAAAGGGCAGCTGCCTCAGGATCAGGCGCTGATTACAGCAAAAAAACATGGATTTTCGGATAAATATTTAAGCCGGATTTTAGATGTTACAGAAGAACAGATAAGAAACCGTCGGATAGCGTTAGGTGTGGAAGAAGCGTGGGAAGGCGTCCATGTCAGCGGAACAGAAAACAGCGCATATTATTATTCTACTTATAATGCAGAAGATAAAAATCCGGTTACGCAGGGAAAACCAAAGATTATGATACTTGGCGGAGGGCCAAACCGTATTGGGCAGGGGATAGAGTTTGACTATTGCTGCGTCCATGCATCGCTGGCGCTGAAAAAGCTGGGATTTGAAACGATTATTGTCAACTGCAATCCGGAAACAGTTTCTACGGATTATGACACTTCAGATAAACTGTATTTTGAACCGCTGACTCTAGAAGATGTGTTAAGCATATATAAAAAGGAACAGCCTGTTGGAGTTATTGCGCAGTTTGGCGGGCAGACCCCGTTAAATTTGGCTGCGGATCTGGAAAAGAACGGAGTAAAGATCTTAGGCACTTCACCATCTGTAATAGATTTGGCAGAAGATCGAGATCAGTTCCGCGCAATGATGGAAAAACTGGAGATTCCGATGCCGGAGTCCGGTATGGCGGTCAATGTAGAAGAAGCATTGAAAATCGCTGAGGAAATCGGTTATCCGGTTATGGTGCGGCCTTCTTATGTATTGGGCGGCAGAGGTATGGAGATCGTTTATGATGCGCAGAGTATGGCTGGATATATGAATGCGGCAGTTGGTGTGACACCTGACCGGCCGATTCTGATTGATCGTTTCCTCGGTCATGCGACAGAGTGTGAGGCAGACGCTATCAGCGACGGTACCCATGCGTTTGTTCCGGCAGTCATGGAGCATATAGAGCTGGCGGGAGTGCATTCTGGAGATTCTGCATGTATTATTCCGTCGAAGCATATTTCAGAGGAAAATGTAAATACGATTAAAGAATATACGAGAAAGATTGCAGAGGAAATGCATGTGCAGGGATTGATGAATATGCAGTATGCGATTGAAAAAGGAAAAGTATTTGTACTGGAAGCGAATCCGCGTGCGTCCCGTACGGTACCGCTCGTATCAAAAGTATGCAATATTCGTATGGTGCCGTTAGCCATTGAGATAGTGACAGCTGAACTTACAGGAAGACCATCGCCGGTTCCGCAGCTCAAAGAACATCATATTCCATATTATGGTGTAAAAGAAGCGGTCTTCCCGTTTAATATGTTCCAGGAAGTAGATCCTGTGTTAGGACCGGAAATGCGGTCTACCGGTGAAGTGCTTGGACTTTCGGCGTCTTATGGGGAAGCTTTTTATAAAGCACAGGAAGCAGCGCAGCTAAAGCTGCCATTGCAAGGAACGGTATTAATTTCTGTCAGTGACAGGGATAAGCCGGAAGTCGCAGAAGTGGCCAGAGAGTTTGCAAAAGCAGGATTTCATATTATAGCATCTAAAAATACGTGCAAACTGATACGAGAATCCGGCATTGAGGCAGAGATGGTATATAAATTGCACGAGGGAAGGCCGGATATGCGAGATTTGATTACAAATGGAAAGATTGATTTAATTATTAATACACCGGTAGGGCAGGAACGCCATGCCGATGACAGCTACCTGCGAAAAGCGGCCATTAAAAAGAAAGTGCCATATATGACGACTATGGCAGCTGCAAAAGCGACTGTCAGTGGCATTCTTTCATTGAAAAAGCATGGCAGCAGTGAGGTACGGTCTTTGCAAAAACTGCATGGGACGGTTGAAGAATAAGCCATAAAGCGCCTGTTTACATGCAGGTGCTTTATAATAAAAAAGAAAGGACAAAAACAATGAAAAAACGAAACAGAATGCTATCGCTTCTGCTGGCAGCGCTGCTTGCATTTCCAGCAGCTCCGTTAACTGCCATACCGGCAGAAGGCACAGCCGCGATAGCTGTAGAAGCGGCTGCTAAGAAAGCAGAAATCACAAATGTAGCGACCGGGACGCTGACGTTAGAAAAAGGTGAGACCTTTCAGCTAAAAACAAACCGTACCGATGTAAAATGGAAAAGCAGCAATCCGAAAACGGTTACTGTAAGCAAAACCGGAAAGCTGAAGGCTCTGAAAAAAGGAACTGCGAAAGTTACTGTTACAGCAGGCAATACAAAAGCATCGATAGAAGTTACAGTAGGTACAAAGGTGGCAGGTGTGAATGTAATTAAGCCTGCGATCGCTCTTCCGGTTGGTGCAAAATCTACGATTAAACCGAACGTTACTCCGGCAGATGCTTCCAATCCGGCAATGGTTTATCAGTCCGCGGATTCTAAAATTGCATCCGTATCCCAAAAGGGCGTTGTGAAAGCAAAAAAAGCTGGCAGAACGAAAATCACAGTAAAAGCGGCAGATGGTTCGAAAAAGAAAGAAACTGTCATCGTAACAGTACATGCAGCGGACAGTGCGATTCGGCTGCAGGATGATTTTTATCAGGCAGTAAATGCTTCTTTGTTAAGCGAACATGCGCTTAAGGAAAATCAGAATCAGTGGAGCGGCTTTTTTGAGCTGCAAAATGCTGTTACAAATAATCTAAGCGGGCTGATCGATCAGCTTGTCGCTGAAAAAGACAAGTATGAGCAGGGAAGCATTGAACAGAAAATTATTGATTTTTATATGCTTGCCCGTGATATGCAGACCAGAGACCAGGCCGGCATTGAGCCATTAAGACCGTATTTGGACAAGATTGACAACGCAAAGACGATAGATGAATATGTAGATGTGCTTGCGGAGCTGGCGAAAGCCGGTATGGTAAGTGTATTAAAGTTTGGCGTAGGACAGGATACGCTGGATTCCAGCAAATATGTGCTGATTCATCAGGGTCCGGCCTATGCCATTCAGAAAGATTATATCGAAGGGGAAGCAAATCAGCCAATTCGAGATGCATTTTTAAATCTGATTAAGCAAATGTTTGTTCTTTCAGGAGAAAGTGAGGAAGAGGCTTCCAAAATTGCAGAGCAGGTATTCAAGATGCAGCAGGATTTTTCGCTTTCGGGAGCGGGCATGGAAGATATTTATAATGTGGAAAAATACTACAATCCTTATTCCAAAGAAGAGCTGGCCAGTCTTTACAGCAATTGCGATATTATCGGATTTTTAGAAAAAGTCGGCGTTACCCGTTTTGACAGGTGTATCGTGCAGGAAGTAGAGAATGCAAAGAAGGCGAACGACTATCTGAAACAGGAAAATCTGGAACTTTTGAAAAACTATACAAAATGTATGCTTTATTTTGGAAGCTCCGGCTGGCTGACAAGCGCACATGCGAAGGCAATGCGTGATTTTAATTCGTTAGTAGTAGGCGCAACTGAGGAAAAGAGTGCAGATACGATCGCTAAGGAACTCACACAGTCCATGTTTGTCTGGGAGTTTGGCAAATTATATACAGATCAGTATTTTTCAGAAGAAAGCAAACATGAAGTAGAAGAAATAACGAAGCAGCTGATTCAGACATTCCGCGGCAGAATCCAGAAAATCGATTGGCTGTCCGAAGCGACAAAACAGGAAGCCGTCAAAAAGCTGGATGCGATAAAAGTCAAGATTGGATATCCGGATCAGTGGCCTTCTTATTTCGACGATCTGTCTATTGATGCGTCTAAAAGCATCGTTGAGAATATTATGAACGCCAATGAAGCATTAAATGCAATGGCACAGGCTCAGCTGGATAGCGGCGTGAAGAAAGAAGAGTGGATTACGACGCCGCAGACGGTCAATGCATTTTATAATCCACAGGCAAATGATATTACGTTTCCGGCAGCCATTTTGCAGGCTCCGTTTTATGATAAAAATGCAGATGCCGCTGAGAATTTAGGCGGGATCGGTACTGTTATCGGACATGAGATTACGCACGCTTTTGACACAAACGGCGCAGGATATGACGAAAACGGCAATTACAGAAATTGGTGGACGCAAGAAGATCTCGAGCAGTTTACGGCAAGAGCGCAGAAAGTAAAAGAGTACTATAACGGCATAGAAATTACAAACGGCCTGTTCCAGAATGGAGACCAGACGGTTACAGAAAATATCGCAGATATGGGCGGTATGGCATGTGTGCTGGAAATTCTTGGGGATGATAAAGAAGCGCAGCGCAAAGCATTTGAAAGCAATGCAAAGATTTGGGCAGCCAATCAGAGTGACCAGTACCGTGACTATCTTCTGATGGCAGATGTGCATTCTTTGAATAAGGTGCGTGTGAATGCGGTGCTGCCATTGTTTGATGAGTTCTACGAGGTGTATGGCATTACGAAAAATGATGCTATGTATGTGGCGCCTGAAGATCGGGTGCAGATCTGGTAATTTAGGCCAGTCAAAAGTATGTTTGTTAGAGCGGGTTATACCAGGACAGAGGATGAATAAAATATTGAAAAAATAAGTGAAATGATGAGACTTCCGGCACATTAATGTGTACGGAAGTCTTTGTTTGCTTTATAGGAAATATTCAGGCTTTATTTTGGAAATATTGACTGGAAAAGTTAAGTTTATTATAAATGATTATCATCTTCAGTTATTATTTTTCCTGCTTCTTTCGTATAATTATTATTTGAATTTTATAAACGCCTATTTGTAACTTGATTATTATACAACCTCATCTTTTTAAACAATGAAAAAATAGAACTATAGTTCATTGTTAAATTAATTGAGGTTTGTTAGAATCAGAAAAACAGGAAAGGACTACAGAATATGCAGAACAAAAATAATAAAATTACTGAAACAGCAAAACTTATTTTGAAAATTATAGACGCTGCATTGTTTAACAAGTAGATCAGCTGCTTCCTTATAATATTTTTGTGTTTGAAACACTCATAGAAGGTACGGTTCCTGTACTAATTGGTGTGGCGTTTTCAGAAACAGAAGACCCGGAAGAAACAACGGATATGAGTATCCTTCAAATGTAAACAATCTCAGCTGGAGAGAGAAGATAATGTCTTATATAGAAGTAGAAGAAGTTGTAAAAGACTATAAAATAAAAAAGAGAAATTCTGAGCAATCCAGAGTACGTCAGTTGTTGTTTCCAGAGTATGAGTTAAAACGAGCAGTTGATCATATTTCATTTTCGGTAGAGGCAGGGGAAATTGTTGGATATTTGGGGCCGAACGGGGCATAGATTTATAGACAACTTTGCCTAAAGATTTGATACCAACACGCCGCTAATCATTACACGGCGTTGTTGGACTTTATCAGTTCAAGGTTATGTTGATTGTTTTCGATAAACTCAACAATACGCTTGTGTTGGTCGGCAAAGTTAAATTGAATTGTAATCTCGTTGTTTTCGTGGACGTATATGGTATCAATCAATTCTACCAAAAGCCCACGGTCAAGGCTTTTTACATTCTCATGTTTCAAGAATGTTGTCAGATAAGGGTTGTCGCTTCCCACGCCCTTTTCTGATAGCTGAATTTCTGTTTGCAGGTTGGCGATTATGCCCTTTACCTGCTCTGCCTGCTGTTCAAACTTGGCTTTCATTCTCACATATTCAGCACGAGTTATGTCCCCGCATTTCCAGTCCATATAAAGGTTATCTGTAACGCAGGTAAGTTTTTCAAGCTCCTTGCTGCGGTCTTTCAAAAGCTGCTGTAACCGCTTGGATTGTGTGCAGA